>JBKJUP010000032.1:0-12216 GCA_046590675.1 Ferruginibacter sp.
TTTCAGGTTCGATGCCTTTGTCTTCCGCACCGCCAATAGCTATGAGTTTTCCCTTAGGATTTAACATGCATAATAATTTAGGTATCCAGTAAAAACGCAATTCCCATTTAATTATTCCCTTTCTTTTACTGTTTTAAATATTGGGTAGTTACAAATTTAACGGAATTGAGTCTAAGCATTTTGATTAGTCCCGCTTTTTTTGCACAGCTTTTTTTATTATACTGTGCGCCTGATAAAATTGTGCATTGCTGAATATTGATCCAACAGTACAAGGCCGAGTAGGCAAGCGGGAGTCCCACCCGCAAGCCTCTCACAGAACCGTACGTGAAGGTCTCCCTTCATACGGCTCGTGTTATTCTTTAATAATCTAACAGTACCCTTTTTGCCAATGGTTAAACAACCACGGTTTGTCCTTCTTTATCAATGACAGTTTTCTAACCGCCTCATTGAGTGAAGTGATCTTGTGTTTGTTCTTTATCCACTTCACCAGTCTTTGTTCTAATCGTAACATCGTTTTTCTTAATGCTCTTTTACCATATAGACCAAAATAATTTATCCATCCTGTTACCCGGCTGTTTAGCTTCGCTGATATTTCCACTATGTCTTGTTGGGTATTTCGCCAATTTACTGCTGTCTTTATTACTTCGGTTATCTTCTGCTGATTTGCCCTGCTTATCTCTGCCGTAAAAGCAAGATAACTTGTACGCTTATCAGACACTCCGCTACTTTTCCTTGGCTGAAAACTGAAACCCAGAAACCCAAACTGAACCTGGCTGTGATCTGCTTTTCTCCTGTAATCCTTGCAGTACACTATCTGCGTCTTCTGCTCATTTACTCTAAGCTTTACCGTCGCCAACCTTTGTTTGATTGCTTCGAGTAAGGCTTCTGCCTCCTGTTTGCTTTGACAGTGTACTACCATATCATCTGCGTATCTTACAAATTTCACAGGCCCATAGTTCTGCTCAAGCCACTTGTCCAAACTAAAGTGTAAATACAGGTTCGCCAGCAGCGGGCTGATTACGCCTCCCTGTGGGGTGCCTTTGCCGCCCCTGTCGTATTCCACTCCATTCTTATTGACTATCTTCATTTCAAGCCATCTCTTTACGTACATACTTACCCACTTGTCTGCTATTACATGTTCTACCGCTTTTAACATCAGCTCATGATCTATTTCATCAAAGAACCGGCTGATGTCTAAGTCGATTACCCAGTCTGTTGTTTTACAATTCTTCCTTACTTCCTCTATTGCCTGTTTTGCACTTCTTAGTGGACGGTACCCGTAAGAGCTGTTATGAAATATTGGTTCTATACGCTGTTCCATATACTTCTTTACTACCTCCTGTGCTATCCGGTCTCGTAAAGTTGGTATGCCCAGCTTTCTCATACTTCCGTCTTTCTTTGCTATTTCTGTTTCCCTGACTGATGATGGAAAGTAGCTGCCAGATGCAAGCCGGTTCCAGATAACATATAGGTTATTCTGTAACTTCTTATCAAAGTCATTCCAGCTTTCTCCATCTATGCCCGCTGCTTTACCGCCATGCCTCACTTTCTGGTAAGCATCTACTACCTGTTTAAATTCTATTGGTACTGTTTTGACTACGTGTATGTTCATCTAAATCATTCTCCGTTTTAAAGAAGTTGTTTAATTTGTGTTTCACTTAAATAACCAGATCCCTTCGCTCCATTCCCATTACAGAAACTTCTTCGCTACTATGAATCCGTCCGACTACCTGCTGGCATAAGTGGTATTTGCTTCTACGATGACTTATATCCAAATTGTACTTCGGAATGCTCCTGATGCTTCCTACTCTTAAGATATTCCAACAGGTTCTCTCAAGTTCTCTTTCAAAGCCTGTAACATGTTCATGCCGTCTCTATAACGGTGGGCATGCAGCCAGCAATCAGGTGTCCGCTGCACTGGTCCTCCCCTACGCACTATCAAGGGAGTTTTGCCTCACGATTTAAGCATTTTCGATACGTCTTCGATCGGTTAACTTTCGTTCATCTCCATTGTTACTTAACTGACTTCTTTTCGAAGTTTTTTCCTCAGCCGTTCACCACCGCTATTTTACAACAGAAGCAGCGTGAGGTGCTTTAGGAGCGCTACCTGTAAAGCGCCCCTGACGAGCCGGACGGTTTAGCACTCCCGTCTTCCATCATCTTTGAAAGAGCATACATGATGTTTTTAATTTACTGCTTCTTGACACAAAGTGCGACGCAACGATGCTTCATGCTTATTCTGTTGCCGGGTACATAAAAAAGCATTGTACATTTTTATGCTGCGTAAAGTATAACTTCCTGTATATGCATTTGAATAATTTTTACTTTTTCAATTACACTGGTGCATGGGGAGGAAAAATAACCAGATTTCCGATCCAATGAAAAATTTATGTTACATTGTCAGCATCTCATCAACCAACAAAAATTTACATACCCCGGTAAGATCTAATCATTCAAATAATCAATCATACAGCAAATGAAAATAACCGAAATAAAAGTGCTAAAAGGCCCTAACTACTGGAGTGTAAACCGGATCAAACTGATTCAGATGAAACTTGACCTGGAAGAAATGGAGCAAAAGCCGAGCAATATCATCCCGGGATTTAAAGACCGGTTGGAAAAAATGTTTCCGGGTATGTATGAGCATCGCTGTAGTGTTGGAACACCGGGCGGCTTTTTTGAAAGAGTTACAGAAGGCACCTGGATGGGGCATGTGATTGAACATGTGGCGCTTGAAATGCAGACACTTGCAGGTATGGATACCGGATTTGGGCGTACCAGGGGAACCGGCAAAGAGGGTGAATATTATGTTGTATTTAGTTACGTGGAAGAAGATGCCGGCGTATATGCAGCAAGAGCAGCCACCAATGTGGTACAGGCTATTGCAGATGATACGCCGTACGACCTGGAGAAAGATATTATGCGGATGAGGGAAATAAGAGAAGACACCCGCCTTGGGCCAAGCACTGGCTGTATTGTAGATGAGGCTGCCAAACGAAACATTCCGTTTATCAGGTTAAACAAATACAGCCTTGTACAATTGGGCTATGGCGTTCATCAAAAAAGGATCAGGGCCACCATTGCTTCTACAACTTCTAATATTGCAGTTGACATTGCCTGCGATAAAGAAGAAACAAAAAATTTACTGGACGCTGCTGAAATACCGGTTCCAAAAGGTGTTATCATAAGATCAGAAGAAGGTTTGAAAGATGCAATTGAAAGCATCGGGTATCCACTCGTACTCAAGCCAATTGATGGCAACCATGGCAAAGGCGCTACAACAAACATCACTACCTGGGACCACGCGGTAAAAGCGCTGAAGGATGCACAGGTTTATGGCCGTAGTATCATCTGCGAAAGATTTATAACCGGGTTCGATTTCAGGGTATTGGTGATTGACAATAAATTTATTTGTGCTGCACTGCGTACACCCGCTGCCGTAACCGGCGATGGAGAGCATAACATTCAATGGCTGGTGGATGAAACCAATAAAGATCCAAGACGTGGATTTGGACATGAGAAAGTTTTAACGAGCATTAAGCTGGATGACTTTAGTAAACAGATGCTGGACGAACTTGGTTATACATTGGACACTGTACCACCAAAAGGTGAGTTGGTTTTATTAAAACCTACTGCCAATTTATCAACCGGGGGCACATCGGCCGATGTTACGGAAGAAGTACATCCTGCTAATATATTTATGTGCGAACGGATTTCAAAAATCATTGGACTGGATATTTGTGGCATCGATATTATGGCGCCAGACCTTCGGTTACCAATCAGCGAAAATGGCGGCGCTGTGCTGGAAGTAAATGCGGCACCTGGATTCCGTATGCACCTGGAACCTGCAACCGGACTGGCTCGCAATGTAGCTGAACCTGTTATTGATATGCTGTTTCCGTTGGGTACTACAGGTCGTATTCCAATCATTGCCATTACAGGAACCAATGGCAAAACCACTACCTGTCGCTTAACGGCTCATATTGCAAAAAGCGCCGGTTATAAAGTGGGTTATACCACCAGCGATGGTGTGTATATTCAAAACCAGCTAATGATGAAAGGCGATTGCACCGGCCCCGTTAGTTCAAATTTTGTGTTAAGAGATCCAACGGTTGACTTTGCAGTACTGGAATGTGCACGTGGTGGTATTTTAAAAAGCGGACTGGCTTTTCAAAACTGCGACGTCGCTATTATTACCAATGTAAGTACCGATCACATTGGCTTGGGTGGCATTGATAGCATTGAACAAATGGCTAAAGTAAAAGCAGTAGTTGCGGAAACAGTTTTTAAACATGGCTATGCTATTTTAAATGCGGATGATGACCTTGTATATAATATGAAAGATGGCCTGTCTTGCAACATTGGTTTGTTTAGCATGGATGAAAATAATCCAAGAATAAAAAAACATTGTAAAAATGGTGGGCTTGCAACTGTCTATGAAAACGGGTATGTAAGTATTATGAAAGGTACCTGGAAGATAAGGGTGCAAAAAGTAGCCGATATTCCAATTACTTATGGAGGCAGGGCAATACATAACATCATGAATACCTTGCCTGCAATACTGGCCACCTACTTATACCGCAACATTAAAGTAGATGATATTAAGGATGCATTGGAAAAATTTGTTCCCTCACCTACCCAAACGCCGGGCAGGCTGAACCTGTTTAAATTTAAACAATTTGAAATATTGGTAGATTTTGCACACAACCAGGCAGGCGTTCAATTACTTTGCGATTTTGTGAGTAAAATGGAAGGCGAACCAAAAATGGGTGTCATTGGCGGAACGGGTGACAGAAGGGATGAAGACATTAAAGATATTGGAAGAATAACAGCACAATACTTCGACGAGATTATCATTCGCCAGGATAAACATTTGAGGGGAAGAACTGCCGAAGAAATTGTAAGTCTTTTGTTGAGCGGCATTAACGAAACCCGAACTAAAGAGATTCCAATAACTATTTTTGATAACGAACATGATGCCGTTATGCATGCATACGAAAATGCAAAACCAGGCTCGTTGGTTACCATATTATGTGATAACGTTGCCGATACGGTAGCAATGATAAAGGGTTTAAAAGAAGCAGAAGACCTCGCAGTATAAGTATTATTATAATATAACCAAAGTAATTATACATTATAACCGGGCATAAAGCTATTATTATCAGCATCATTGTTCGTGAAAGGTTTTATTTTTTAAAATGATTTTGGGAATTGTAACTTCATCCCCTAAATTTGCAGTCCCAAACAAATGATTGGGTAAAATGATTGGGTTATAGTGTAATGGTAGCACTACAGATTTTGATTCTGTCCGTCTAGGTTCGAATCCTAGTAACCCAACGAAAAAGGTAGTCTACAATAGACTACCTTTTTACTTTTCCCTTGTATATAAAATCCCCCTTTATTCTTAGTTGTTATTATTCGTTTTAACCATTTCCATCAAATAAGTTTACTCGTGATTTATCCATCTCAATTAAATGTTCGATTCCTGTAACAATTTTTTACCGAGCCCTTTTAGAAGAATTACCAGGGTGATATATGCCATCGCTGCATAGAGAGCGCTTTGTGCCTGCCAGGTCATAATGCTAAATACTACCAAAACCAATGAGCAAAATATTGTGTGTGAAGTTTTCATGATAGTTGCTTTTAATAAACAAATTGAAAGCGATCATCCGCATTCGCTCAAATTATTAGTCGCAGTAGCATGTGCCAATGGAAACAATCAATTGATTTTTTATTTTTACGCACAGTTCGCCATAACATCACCATCAACAACATACCAATACCGGGAATTTTTGGGCAATAAAAAAACCGGCTTTGTAAGCTGGAGTTTACAGGCTGAGTTTATGCCCAACCTTTCCATTTTACAATGCCGGTATTAAATAATATCACTCTGTTACCAGAAGAAACTATACAATGCAACCAGGAGGCCCAGTACAAGTAAAGCACCTACGGCAAATCCATTGCTCATTTTAAACATAGATTTATCAACCACCAATCCATGTGGAATAATTCCTTTCCTGTTTTGAAACATACTAATGAGGTACATACCCACAATACAAATTATAAATACAAAACCCATCCTGTCCAAAAAAGGAATTTCGTACAAAATACTACTATCCGGTTGGGTTACTGCGGTAGCAAACCCTGTTGGTTCAAGGAAACTCAGGTATACCCAATGCGGAATAAACTTAAAAAATATAGAGAATGCAAAACCACCAACTGTTGCAAAAAGCGCCGCATCGGAAGTTGTTTTTTTCCAGAAGAAACCAAGTATAAACATGGCAAAAATACCCGGGCTTACAAAACCTGTGTATTCCTGGATAAATTCGAAGCCACCTTTTTTATCAATGCCCATAAATGGTGATAACAAGCAAGCTGCCAGCATCGCCACCAAAATGGCGATCTTACCGGTTTTAACCAACTGCTGTTCTGATGCATTTACATTTAATTTTTTCTTGTAAATATCCAGGGTAAAAATGGTGGAGATACTATTTGCTTTACCCGCCAGTGATGCAACAATTGCTGCTGTAAGTGCCGCAAATGCCAGTCCTTTTAAACCGGTAGGCAGCAGGTTTAATAAAACCGGGTATGCCTTATCGGGATTAAGTTCACCACCTACCATCATTTCATTTTGAAAGTAACCTTCTTTGTATAAGACATACGCAGCAATACCGGGTAATACAACAATTACAGGCATCAACAATTTAAGAAAGGCTGCAAACAATAAACCGCCTCTGGCCGTTTTAAGATCGGCGCCCAGGGCACGTTGGGTAATGTATTGATTACATCCCCAGTAATTAAGATTTACAATCCACATACCACCAATCAACACCGTAAGCCCAGGCAAGCTCGGATAGTGCGTATTGCTTTTATCAAATATCATGTGGAAATGGTCATTGCTTTTTTCCATCATCATTTTAAAACCATTGATAACACCGCTGGTATTGTAGTGTTCGGCAACCATTGTAAGTGCCAGGTAAGTTGTTACCAATCCACCCAGGATTAAAAAAAATACCTGTATTACATCCGTGTAGCCAATTACCTTCATACCACCAAGGGTAATGATGATGGCAAAGATTGCAAGGCCATACATACACACATACAAATTAATTCCTGAAATACTACTGATGGCCAATGCACCAAGGTATAAGATAGAAGTAAGGTTTACAATTACGTATAGCAACAACCAGAACACCGCCATAATCATTGCTACGGTTGAGTTGTAGCGTTGGTTCAAAAACTGCGGCATGGTGTAAATCTTATTCTTAAGATACACCGGGATAAAAAATATGGCAACAATCATTAAGGTAGCTGCGGCCATCCACTCGTAGGTAGAAATAGCAAGCCCCATTGTAAAACCATTGCCACTCATGCCGATAAATTGTTCGGCACTGATATTACTGGCTATCAGTGATGCACCAATTGCCCACCAGGTAAGTGAACCTTCTGCTAAAAAATAATCGTGTGATGCGGAAACTGTTGCGGCTTTCTTTTTTCGGTAAACCATGTAGCCGTAGCCAGCTACAATAAAAAAGTAAATCAGGAAAACTATGTAGTCCTGCGTTTTCAATTCATTCATGGAAGCAATGTTTAATTTTGATGATTGTTAGTAATTGGTTTAATGGCTTTGAATAATAAAATTCAACAATATAATTAATGAAAAGTCAATACTACTTAGATAATCTTCACCTTGTCATTCAAAATCAAACATAATTCATTCAGCCCAAATCATTTTTATTTTGTGCTAATAATTAAATGAATTGCCTGGTTTATTGCTAAACCAGGCAATCATGATATACGATCAGTTATAATAAAATTGCATCATCAACAATTGTTTTGATATTGAAAATACCCGTAAATAAATGCATAGATAATCATTGGTTCACTGATCAAAATTTTGGAAACCGGATTCTATAAAACTCAACAAGGTAAGCACAAACCTGTTGCTTTGCAACTCTGTAGTTGATGTTTCAATAACAGCCTTTATTATATTTTAAATAAACCTGTTGATGATATTCTCCATATACTCCTGTTTGCCACTGATTGTAGCAGGCTCGCCATTTTCAATTGCATAAGCACGCAAATCTTCCAGCGACAATTTACCTTCCTCAAAAGCTTTTCCTTTACCGCTATCATAACTCGCATACCTGTCTGCACGCACTTTTTTATAATCACTTTTTTGCAGGATATTGTCTGCAATAATTAACGCCCTTGCAATGGTATCCATACCACCAATGTGTGCATGAAACAGATCAGCAGAGTCGGTTGAGTTACGCCTGATCTTTGCATCGAAGTTGATACCGCCACCGGCAAATCCACCAGCTTCCAGCACAATCAGCATGGACTCTGCCAGTTCGTTCAGGTTGTTAGGAAACTGATCTGTATCCCAACCATTTTGATAATCGCCCCTGTTTGCATCCATGCTTCCCAGCATACCTGCATCTGCAGCAACCTGCAATTCGTGCTGGAATGTATGGCTGGCAAGGGTTGCATGATTAACTTCAATATTTATTTTAAAATCGTTCAGCAAACCATGTTCACGTAAAAAACCGATTACTGTTTCGCTATCAAAATCATATTGATGTTTGCTTGGTTCACACGGCTTTGGCTCAATAAAGAAAGTTCCTTTAAAACCATTCTTACGGGCATAATCTTTTGCAGTTATAAGAAATTGTGCCAAATGATCTTTTTCTCTTTTCATATTGGTATTAAGCAAACTCATATAACCTTCACGGCCACCCCAGAAAACATAGTTTTCACCGCCCAACGCAATGGTAGCATCCAATGCACTTTTCACCTGTGCGGCACCGTGCGCCAGCACATGAAAGTCAGGATTGGTTGAAGCACCATTCATATAACGACGATTCGAAAACAGGTTGGCAGTGCCCCATAATAATTTAACACCGCTGGCGTCCTGCTTCGTTTTCAGGTAGTCGGTGATGGCTTGCAAACGCCGGTCGTTTTCTGCAATATCATTGGTATAGTCCACTGCATCCACATCGTGAAAACAATAATAAGGCATCCCCAGTTTTGTAATAAATTCAAAAGCTGCATCGGCTTTATCTTTTGCTCTTTCTACTGCATCTGCTTTTTCGTTCCATGGAAAAATATGGGTTGGTTCACCAAAAGGATCTGCGCCATTACCAACAAATGAATGCCAGTAAGCACATGCAAATCTTAAATACTCTTTCATCGTTTTGCCACCCACCATTTTATTCTCATCGTACCAGCGATAGGCAAATGGGTTGTCGCTTTGCGGGCCCTCATATTTTATTTCGGGAATACCCTTGAAATACTCTTTGTTTCCTGTTAATACTGACATAGTTTAAATTTTTGTCCCTCTCCGTACACACTGGTTTCTGTTGATTGGAAAAGGTTGTTAAGATGTATGATTTGTATATTATGGGTGTTGTGTAAATGCTGTTTTTAAAAACCGTTTATGCCTCCTGCAAATTTTGAAGCAGGCATTTTTTCCATCGGTGATATAGTTCGTCGTAGCTGTTGCTTTGTGTAGGCTGAATCAATGCAAGCGGCTTTGTATGTACAAATGCTTCCCTGGCAGACTTATAATAACCTACTCCAATACCTGCGCCCTTTGCAGCGCCAACACTACCATCGCAATCATGTAATTCTACCGGCACGTTGGTTGCATTTACAAAGCTTTCAGTAAATACATTGCTCAAAAACATATTGGCTTTACCTGCACGGATCACAGAGGGATTCATGCCATTTTCACGCATAATATCTAACCCATACCTGAATGCAAAAGCAATTCCTTCCTGCGCTGCCCTGAACAAATGTGCAGGCTGATGTTTATTAAAGTCGATGTAATGAATATGGCCCTGCACCTGCTTATTTTCCAGCATCCGCTCAGCTCCATTACCAAATGGTAACATGAGTAGCCCGTTACTTCCCGGGTCCACTGATGCGGCTGCTGTATTCATTTCAGCATAAGTATAGCGGCTACCGGTAATCTCTTTTATCCAACGGTTTAAAATACCCGTACCGTTGATACAAAGCAATACTCCAATTCGTTTTTGTTGCTCAGAAAAGTTTACGTGGGCAAAGCTGTTAATCCTTGACTGGGGATCAAAAGTAAGTTCGTCGCTTACACCATAAATAACGCCTGAAGTACCGGCAGTAGCAGCTACTTCACCTGGTTCAAGTACATTTAATGACAGCGCATTATTCGGTTGATCGCCGGCTTTATAAGTAACCGGTATGCCTGCTTTTAAAGATAACTTTTCAGCAACCTCAGTGGAAACTTCGCCATGGTTTGCAAACACTTCATTTATGACAGGTATTACTGCTGTATCAAAACCAAAATAATTGAATACATCTTTTGAAAGTTGCTGTTCTTTAAAATCCCAGAAAATACCTTCGCTTAAAGATGATACACTGGTGGTAACCTGGCCGGTAAGTTTCATGGTAATGAAATCGCCGGGCAGCATAATTTTATCAATTTTTTCGAATATGGCAGGTTCATTTTGTTTAACCCAGGCAAGCTTTGCAGCAGTAAAATTTCCCGGCGAATTAAGCAGGTGCTGTAATGATTTTGCATGCCCGATTGAATTGAAAGCTGCAGTACCTAATTCAACTGCACGGCTATCGCACCAGATAATACTATCACGCAATACCTGTTGATCTTTATCTACGCAAACAAGTCCATGCATCTGGTATGCAATACCAATGGCAATAATATTTTCGGGATTATATAATTTTAAAGCGTGGGCCTTCAATATAGCTTGCTGGGTATGTTCCCACCACATTCCTGGATCTTGTTCTGCCCATCCTGTTTGTAATGAAGTAATACCCGATTCGGTTTCGGGATATTGAACTGAAGCGATGCACTGTTGAGATTCTGCATCTACAACTGACACCTTTATTGATGAGGTTCCTATATCAATACCTAATAAAAACATACAGCAATTTTATTATTGTTATTACAATCGTATTAAAGAGTAAAGGTTCTCAAATTTACCAGTTTATACAACTGCTATATAAAAAATAAAATATGCTATCTTATCAGTTATTACTATTTTTATTGGAAATTAATGATAAGATAACGGTTAAACTACTATTTAAGATGAAAACGCTTATCCAAAAAATTCACCTGGAGGAACAGCAGTCTTTTGCCTACCACAATTACATTACACCGCAATTTGAAACCAACTGGCACAAGCATGAAGAATGTGAACTGATTATGATTACTGAAGGGCATGGCACTGTAATGATGGGTGATTTTATCGGAGGTTATAAAAGCGGCGACATTTATTTTATGGCGGGAAACCTGCCGCATTGGTTTAAAAAACAACACCACAAAATGATTGGTGCAGCAATCGTTGTTCATTTTAAACCCACCATTTTTGGCGATGAATTTTTACAACTGCCCGAACTAAAAAATTTAGACCATTTATTAAAAAGAAATGATGGTATTCAATTGCAAAAAAAATTAAAGAAAGAATTAGCGGTGTTGATTGCAGACATAGGAACCCTTACCGGTTATCAAAGAATCATAATATTATTGCATTGCCTTCAAAAGATCTGCCATAGCACGTCTTTTAATACCCTTACTCAAAATTTCACCTCTTCAAACAGCCATGTTAACCCGGCCATTGAAAAGATCATCGAATTTTCTTTCAAGCGATATTTAACACCTATTACTTTGCAACAGGTGGCGGAGGTAGCAGGTATGAGCATTCCTACTTTTTGTCGCTTTTTTAAAAAGAATATCAAAAAAACTTACTTCGATTTTATACAGGATCTCCGGATCAGTCATGCCTGCAAACTATTAACCAGCACCGATAAGTCTGTATTGGAAATTTGTTATGAAAGTGGTTATAATAGCTGGGCGCATTTCAGCAAGCAGTTTAAACACATCAAGGAAATGACGCCGACGCAGTACAGGAGAATTATGTTGGAGACGGGGTTATAGTTTAGGGCTCATGGTTGATGTTTTACAGTTCATGGTTCATAGCTCATGGTTCATGGTAAATGCATAGTCTTTCTTTTTTATTAGAATGCACACATCGGATATGTTTTAATATCTAAAATTATTAGTGGCTGTTTAGAGATGATTTTTTTGTCGCCAACATTGGCATTTCATGGCATCTTCATTGGCAGAGTTTACACTGAGGAACGAAGTGCTCCTTTCAAATTCACTTTTTTATGGCATCATTTTCCACCATAATATTTTTACAGAATTAAATTTAAACC
>JBKJUP010000061.1:0-10957 GCA_046590675.1 Ferruginibacter sp.
TGACACAGCTACCAAAATAGTAAAAAACATTTACTGGCAAAAGGATGTGGTAAAAGCCCGGGAAGCTAATGAAAAAATGGGTGTTTATTTTTTAAGAACAAATTTAGCCGATACAGATGAAGCCCTTGAATGGATGATTTACAATACCATACGGGAGATAGAATCTACCTTTAGAATATTGAAAACAGATTTAGACCTGCGCCCCATTTATCATAAAAATGACACCTCCACCATGGCGCACCTGCATTTAGGGTTACTGGCCTATTGGCTGGTGAACACTATACGTTATCAACTAAAACAATCGGGCATCAATGATGATTGGAAGGAAATTAAAAGAAAAGCATCCACACAAAAATCAGTGCTGACAACAGCGCAAAACAGTTACGATAAAATAATACAAATTAAACGGTGCACCGAACCAACCGAAGACCTCAGCCAAATACATAATGCCCTAAAACAACAAAAATCAAAACCCTTTAAGCAACTCAAATTTGTAGTACACAAACCGCCACTTATAAAAAATGAAACGCAGGCTGTTGCTCAATTTAGCGATTCATAGCTGCAAGATGGGCTAAGCTTAGGAATCTTTTTACCAATAAAACTTTCTGTTATGTTTTACCCATTCCGTACCGCAGTTTGCGTAGTTGCCAAATATCAGGAGAGTATAGTTCTATTTTGTCACCTTCTTAGTCTTATGCACCCACTCCACCAAAAAACAAAACCCAATAACTGCCACGGATACAATTACACCCAGGATATTTGATTGGTACTGCTCGTTAATTAAAACCACCAATGCTATCATACACAATATGAACCCTGCCATAGGAATAAGCCTGTTGCTTCCGGTGTCTTTTGACAACCTGAATCCTACCAGGTTGACGATGCCAAAAATCAGCAAAAAACCAACACTGCCTGCGGTTGATATACTTTCTAAATCGAGGACGTTCACTAAAATTAAAGTGGCCACTGCGGTAATCATTAAACCAATGGGTTGGTGCCAAAGTTGTGCAAGGAAATGATGCGGCAGTTCATCGTCTTCGGCAATTTCCATACTAACACGGCTACCGCCTAGTAGCGACGCATTGATTGCTGAAAAGGTTGAGATTAATGCGGCTACTGTTATTATCGAAAATCCGATTTGTCCCAGCATGGGCTTGGCAGCTTCGGCCAACACATAATCCTGTGCGGTGGCTATTTTTTGAAAAGGCAGCGACCCGATTGTTACAATAGCAATGATGATATAAAGCAGGATCACAAAAATCACGGAGTAATAATAAGCCCTTGGAATATTTTTTTCAGGATCAATTACATCCGGCGCAGCATTGGCAATCAATTCGAAGCCTTCATACGCAACAAAAATTACCATGCCACCTGCAAACAATTTTAAAGGGCCTTCCCATTTTGCAATTGCTAACTGTGATAAATTGGGGTTTCCAATCAGGCCGTAAGCACCGATGCAAATAAACGCAATAAGGATAATCAATTTAATAACTACCGCATACGATTCTATTTTGCCTACCACAGCAATGCTGTAATAATTGATTGCTGTAGCCAGTATAATAATAGCACTGGCATAAATATGAAAATCGATATTGTTGTTATTTGTAATAGCCAGTAAGTTGGGTGCGTATGAACCAAAGGCAGAAGAATAAAGCGATAGCATTATAATATAACTTACCCACAAAAGATTATTTATTCCACCACTGAAAATAGTAATACCGAAACCCTGGTTGATAAACTTCACTGTGCCGCCCCTGTTAGGATAAGTTTTAGAAAGTTTTACGTAGCTGTATGAAGTAATTAAGGCCAGTATGCCGGCCAATAAAAAAGCCAATGGCGTTCCACCTTTTGCCAATGAAACTGCCAGCCCAAGTACTGCAAATATTCCACCTCCAACCATTCCTCCAATTCCAATGGAAATGGCTTCTTTCAATCCTATTTTTTTATTCATGAACGATACGCTCCTTTTTGCTTCGATCAACTTTGATGGCCATCGAATGAAAAGCCGATAATAAAGTTAACAACAAATGATGACAGCTATTTTGAAGCCAGGTAATAACTGCAAATTGGCATGTAACAAATTATTTGCCAAAGGAATTGAAATTTTCGCAAGAGGTTTCGTAAGAGGTGTCACCTTTCGCAACACTTCACATATTATTACGTTACTGCAAAAAAAGGTGACAGTTCTATAAACACGCTAACAATTGTTACTTTAGAGATACAACTTAAATTTTCATGAGTGGTGTCAACTTTCAAAACACTTCACATCAAAAAGCCTTGATGCTTTTAAAAATTTTGTATTGCGCATCCACAACCGCTTGATTAAACCCGTGTGCTGATTTAGGTAGTAAAATATATATTTTTTCGGGTGCTGTTAGTTGATCGAAATACTTCCTGGTAAGTTCCTTTGGTGTTAAAATATCTTGTTCACCCTGTATTAAATAAACAGGTAGGTTTAGGTTTAAATTATTCTTTAAAAAATTAATGGAAGAGCGGATAGATGCCACTCCCAACTTTTTATCACCGACAAAGTTTACAAAAGAATAATCATCGCCATCACTCCTGTTTTGATCATCTTTTGCATTGTCGTAACCGGGCGATTCTACAAACAATGATTCTGGTGCAGATACGGAGTTCAGGCTTTCATATTTTTTTACAACTCTCCACAACTGGCCAACGGTTCTTGCACGGTCGTAGGGAGGTTTGCCGATATCGTTCAATTTATTTATGGATGCGGTGTCGTTCGTTTGCGTTGCCATTTGATACACCTTATCGTAGAGGCTTTTATCATCTGATGGGTTTACAATTTGCGAATGTCCCACATAATGGTGATGGAACCACTTTTATCATTGGTGACCGTCAAGTGGCAGTTTGGTTTTATTTATTTAGAAAAAGCTTCATGGTCCATTTGGCTTTTTTGAATAGTTCCAAATTAATTCTTTGACTATTGGAAAGCATTACCTGTAACCTTACCGGAAACTGACTAAGTTCATAAGTGGCAGAAAATTTAAAGGAATTTAACGGCGTTTCCAATTTCCGAATATTGCTCCCGTCTTTTGTAAATACATCAGCCACACTTAACTTATGACCATAGCCGGAGAATTGGTCGTTTGGCAAGCCGCTGGTTGTTGAGATTTCTATGGTGATTGTATTGCCAGGTTCATCTGACGGCGTAATTTCTACCCTGTCAAAAGAAGGCATTTCTGTAACATTGTAAGTCTTATAAGTTTTGCCCCGAAATACATCTGCACACCAATACCCTTTTACCAAACTATCCGGCATTCCATCCCGCTGATAGTGCATCTCCCCTTTCCCTTCTTTTAAACCTTCCTGGAAACTGCCATTGTAAAAAACGGTACTGCCATAATTGTAAATGCCTTTTCCATTGGGTAATCCATATTTAAAATCGCCTGCATAATGATAAAGCCCTTTTGCATCACCTTTGCCATGGGCAAATCCATTTTTACATTCTCCTGTATAAGTTCCCACTAAATCTTTTGCCTCTACCTTACAAGTCTTCATACTATCCTGTGCAGATAGCCGGTTCACATTTAAAAGAGCAATGCAGGTAATACTGCAGATTGTCCAATTGTATTTCATAGATAAAAATTATAGGCTTTCAATTTGGGTTGAAGATAATGTAATCCAAAATTATATTACCGATGCTGGTTTGGGAAAGGTTTGCCCTGACTTGTTTCGCAATATAATTTTAGGCTTTTAAGAAATTGTCCCCATGTATAGCTACATTCGATAAAACGATCAGGCGCTACGGCTAAGTCTAAAATAATTTTTCTCTTCCGGTATCAATTACTTTATTCTTGAAATAGAAAATGCTCTGTCATCTTTTGTAAAGCCCACTTTTGGATAGTACTCCATAGCGGTGGGAACAGACAGTAATAAAATCATTGATTGTTCCCCGCATTTTTCTCTTACCAGGTCAATCAGTTTTTTACCTATGCCGGTTGTTTTATAACCGGGATTTACGGCAAGGTCTGCAAGATAGGTGCTCCAAACCCAATCGGTAATGCACCGCACTACACCAACCAATGTATCATCGTGCCATGCTGAGATGATAAGATTTGAATTGCTATACATTGCCTGTATCCGATCTCTATCGTTGGTTGGCCTTGGCAGCCCTGCATTGTTATACAATTCAATTATTTGGTCGGTTGTGGGAATACTACCTGTTTTGTAGATTATCTCCATTTTTATTTCAGTTTTAATTAATCAGTAAAGATGAATTTGTTAGCTATGTTTGAACGTGATTTATAGAAAACAATATGCTCAATTTGACTAAAAGGTAATTAAACATACTTTTATTTTCATTGCCTGGTTAACCGCCTAACAAAATGTATGTTGGAGATGACTTTACCCTAACGGACACAGCTCGTCAATGACAGTTAGCCGTGATTGGTAACCTGTTCCGGAAAACCAATCATAGCCTTCAATTTTTTTGTACTCGTCCGGCATAGAATTTAAACGTTTCAATACTTTATAACGTCCGCCAAATCGATGGTCATTGGCGGCAATAATTTTTCCTGTTTTCTCCCCTTTATCATTTTTTTCAAAAGAAATATACTCCAATGTGTCAATAGTCTCTCCGTTCCATTTGTACTTATACATTTCTGTGTCACCGGGCTGACCATAACAAACGCCTCTAATTATTTTGTCTTTTGGTGAAAACGTTGGATTTATAAATTCAAAATTATTGGAAAATGTTTTTTTGTCCGGTCGTAATAAATACACGTTGCTAAATGCCTTTAAACAACATCCGCTGCTTCCATACCAGTTAACTACAAAATCCTTTAATCCGTCCCCATTTATATCCCGAATAGTGTCGTTAACATAGGTCATGTTCCATTGTTCGTGCGAAAGCACTTTAATAAATTTGTTGTCACTTTTTGAAAAGATGTCTATGTAAATTGAACCTGGCGTGTTTCTTCTGATAATCAAATGTGGGTTGTCTTTTGTGAAATAAAAGTCACTACACACACTGACTTTAACTTGATAAGAACTATCTGGCATTGTTTCCACATACTCTTTTTTAAATCTATCAAAATTTTTATTTTGCCCGGCAATTTTTATTGCAGCGTTTAGAAATTTGTCAAGATTTACACTGTCAATTTTATTTTGTGCCGCAATTTCTTTTCTCTTTTCTAAACGCTCTTTTTCATTTTTGTTAAGATTTGTCTGCAAAGTATCGGCAACGCCTAAAGTCTTCCTGGTGTCGTGTTGTTGTCCGCACGAAAAAAGCAATATTACCAGCGCTAAATTCAATATATGTGGTATCGTTTTCATAAATGCACGTTATCGCTTTGTTGTAGGAAGTTTTATTTAATTGGTACTAAAATAACCTCGTGCCGTAATGACTTTGATTTTATTAAGGCTGTTTCCGGAAGTCCGTCTATATTAAATTGCGTTATATCAATTACCATTTTTCCTTTTGATGTACCAGGTTGAGTATCCCATTGCCTGATTTCCCAAGAGTATTGATCTATTGAATGAATGGTTGCCCCAGGGAAGTAAATATTTTGATTCATGAAAGGAACTGTTTGATTAATCACTAAAGTATCTATCGAACCGCTTTTATAAAAGTTTCGTCCGCTTTTAAAATAGAAATTTGTTTTTGGAATAGCCTGTATGTCAAGAGGAGACTTATATTTTAAGCGATTTTTACTGTCATATATTTTGTGACTTTGCAATTTGTTATTTTGATAATTAAAATAAAAAATATCATCTTCAAAATAATAAATAATTTTCAGGCCATCAAGCCGGCCATTTTTAAATGTAATGCTTGAGTCAATTTTTCCATCCTCAGAGCAATAAATAAATTCACCATCCTTTAGTCCTTTGTTATTGAGTCTCCCGATTGACTTTAGCTGTCCGGATGAGTAGTAAGTCGTTGGGAAACTTCCAGCGGTTTGAGCAAAATTATTTAAAGAAATAATAATCGCTATTAATATAAAAATGGTCTTCATAGCTTCTATGGTTTATAACTGGATTTAAAATAAGCCAAAAAATATGATTGTAAAAAGTACAGGAACAAGTATTAAAGTTATAAAAATCATATACTTTTTCCATTTCCGAGTCCTAAAAGCTGCAATTAAAAAGCCGATCAAATAAATCAATATTATTATGATTGTTAGCTCCGCAATTGCTTCAACGGCTACTGCTCCGGCAAAATTATTATCATACTCCTTTTTACCAAAATCAAATAACAAATATAACCACCAAACAAAATACAGAGTCAGCCCATAAAGCGATAAAATATTAGCTTTTATAAAGTCCATCTTCTGTTTCATTTTATTTTGATTAGCGTGAAGTCAGCTGAAGCCAAATTGAAAAGCAAAAAGTTGAAACTAGCTCTTCCGTCCGCCAGCCTTGCGGGAACCTCTTTATTACCTGCTAATCTTCGTTGCATTTAATTTAATACACCTGTCCACCAATCTCAATATTCCTCGCAAGCACGAAAACATTTTTTACAAAACAACTGCGTACAAGAGTTGCCTCACATAACTTCAATTTTAAGGCAACAACTGGTTAATAAGTAACCGTAAGCGAATAACCCTGACTCACCGTAAAGCTTACGCCGTTGGTAATATGTAAACTTCGTACAGTCACATTCGAGTTGAGTACTACGTTACCGCCGTCAATCACAACATCAGTATTTATATCGGGTAGTTTTCCGCAACTCCAGTTGGCAGTTTCTTCCCAATTCGTATTTGCAGTAGTAAGCCATAAGTTTGAAAAGTGAAGGGTAAATATTGTACTTGTTGTTCCACCTGCCGCACAACGATATTTACGTCCATACCATGCCGATGGTAAATTCTGCAATTGTAATGAAGCTGAGTTTGTACCGCTAAAATTTGTATTGTTTGTTATTTGTAAAAGTTAATACTATCTCCACTTTCCTGCCATTGATACGTAGCACCGGATACATCGCTACTTATTGAAATTGCTGATGATTGTGGGCATATATTAAGTGCTACCGTAGCGGTTTTTAAAAGGTCATTATTGAGTGTGAGCTGGGTGGCAACCGAATTAGTAACCGATGCATAATAAGTACCGGGAGCAGTTGCTTTGTAAACAGAGTCACCGGTGATTGTTGCAACAAGGCCCGTACCCAGTTTATACCATTGGTAAGTATTGTGCTGAAGTACACCTCCGGCAGCAACTGTAAGATCATCGTTTTGCTGGATGGTGGCAATATTTTGTTGCTGATCATAATCAAGCGCATCCTCCTTATTTTTTGCCCTGAAAATTTCTACCAATGGTTCAAGCTCTTTGAAAGTATAACGGTTGGCTGTCAATATCAGGGAATGAGGCCCCAAATTTAAATCGCTTAATTCAGCAGCAGGAATGTAACCGCTATGGGCCGAATAACTGACATCTAGTAAACCAAGGTTACTGAGATTTCCAAAGGAAGCAGGTATTGGGCCATCAAAGCTAAGTCCATAAACATAAAATGAGATAAGTTTTGGTAAATAACCTAAGGAGGAAGGAAACGGGCCCGTTAGATAAGCTTCACCAATATGAAGACTGGTAAGCTCTTTAAAATTGGGTATATAATCCAATAAGTCTCCCCTGAAACCATTGTCAATAAAATCAATTGCGGTAATGCCGTCAAGATTTTTAAAAGATGCCGGCACTATGCCCGTTAAATGATTACCCCACATCTGCAACTTTACAACCCTGTTATTGCTAACCGATACACCCGCCCAGGATTTAACCGGCAATGAACTTTTCCATGAGATTCTAAAGGCATCGTCGTACCATGTATTTCCATTGGTGCTGTCGTACAAATCCACCAGGGCCATCGAATCGCTGATACTTACTTGCGCTGACGATTTCGTGGGACCAATCAATAAAGATAACAGGAATACAAGCAGTACGGAATTTCGTTGCATGTTTAATTTAATTATAAATGCACTGCAATATAAGAAAGAGCTTTAAAATAAAAATAATAAGCACGGGTAACGGCATTACAACTGTTGAAATTTAATGCTCTTCCATCACTAGCTTGTTCACTATATTTACACTTACCGCTTAAATTTTTAACGATACATATATTCATTTACGAAGGGCCAGTGAGACACCGATCCTGCAGGGACATTATTTATTACTGTTTTCATTTGCGCCTGTAAATAAGTATTCAATAAATAAATTTGCTAAATCATTCCATTCGTATTGCTCCATAGGAGCATCCTGTTTATAACAATACTAACAAGTTTAAGCTGGCTCCATGGGAGCCTCCTAATATATAAATCAATAAAAGCAACAAATATAAATGAGCCATCCTTTTGTATTTCCTGATTACCTGATTGGTTTATTTGGCCCTTCGTGCGCTTTTTAGAAGGCTCATATTGAGCCAATATTTGTCTTATTTTAATTTTCTATAAACAGGTTGCTCCTACGGAGCTATAAATAAGATATCGTTCTTGCGGAGTTTTCTCTAACCAAACTCCAAATTAAAAAAATAAGCCCGCAAAACCTGTCCTGACATTTCTTGCAATTTTAAGGATACATTCATTCAATTATCAAGAGTCAGTGAGCTTCAGGCCTGGAGGAAAACATCTATCATCTTTTCAATCGCACCTGTAAATCAGTAATCATTCAATCAAATAATTTTACAAATCATTGCATTCATATTGCTCCAGCGGAGCATCCTGTTTATAACAACACCAACAAGTTTAAGCTGGCTCCATCGGAGCCTCCTACTATATCAATCAATAAAAGCAACAAATATAAATGAGCTATCCTTTTGTATTTCCTGATTCCCTGATTGGTTTATTTGGCCCTTCGTGCGCTTTTTAGGAGGCTCATATTGAGCCAATATCCTCCTTATTTTGATTTTCTATAAACAGGTTAACCCTACGGAGCTATAAATAAACTTTCGTTCCGGCAGTTTTTCGATATCCAATCTCCAAATTAATAAAACAAATCCGGCAAAACCCCGACGCAGTGAGTGCTTTAACTTTATTGCTGTCCCTATCGCTATATGCATTGAAAGCAACCTATTGGGGAGGATTATTCGTCGGGTTTTCCCAGGCACATTTTTATAGTTGTTTGTGGTTGCTGTAAAAACCCAACGGAACACAATCCAAGGATAGATTTCATCAGGTAATCGGCCCGTTTTAACACATATCAACTACCAGCAAAATTTAAACATGTTATTAAAAACTTATAAGGCCTGGTAAAAATAATATTACTTAATTCATTATGAAAGATGAAAGAACTTTCTGTACCTTTCTTACATTAACAAACGCTGGTTTCTCTCCAGTAAATTTTTAATCTGTATGAAATTTATTCTTTGGAATAATGAGGATTACTTTCGCAAACCTGCTAATAATAAAAAATTAGCATCGCTGGTTAAACAAGGATGGGATTCAGGAATTGATTATAAACCAGCGGTCACTCCCACAGAAGAAAATAACAACATTACTTATACCATGCCGTGTTTTGGGCAACATGGCAGGTGGGGAAATATAATTTTTCAATATCTTTTTATACGCATCCTGGCGGCCAATAATAATGCAGCCATCGAATTATTCAGGAACAAGGATTGGATACATAAACGGCTGAACCTGTATGATGACATGGCATCAATCCCGAATGTTCAAACCTGGTGCAACACTGTATTACTGGATACTTATCACCTGCTTCCTGGTGGACTAGCCTATATCCCGAGGCATTTTCTGAGGGCGGCATATATTTCAAAAGTTCGCCAACAGAACTGCTATATGTTGAAAAATGTGTATGAGGTACTGAATGAACCGCTGTCTTTTGAGGGTGAAACAAGTGTAGAATTGGAAGGCTTGTTTATAGTAAATCCTAAATTGTACAAGCTGCATAAAGATTTTATATTAAAAAATCTTTTTCTACCCTGTAAAGATTTCGTGTCGATTATTAATACCTGTTTAAAGAAATTTGACAAGTATGAAACCGTGATTGGTATACATATTCGCAAAGGCGATTTCGTGACAAACCCTTTGGGGCAGGCTTTCCAGTTTCCCATACCTGTTAAATTTATAGTTAACTGGCTTGCGGCAAATATTTCTTCCTTTAGCAAGCCTGCAATATTGGTATGCAGCGATAATGAAGACGCTTACAAAGAAATTGAAAAAGCCGGATTTGAAGTTTTTACCGTAAAGAAATTAATTCCTAAAATTGCTACTGATTTTAAATATGAACAATTGGAATGGGAACTGCTGCGAAGATGTGATGTGTTGGTAAACTCAAACAGCACCTTCAGTTTTTCATCCGCTATGTTAAGCCTAAAAAATCCAGCCTGCTACAAATTTTCTTTAACGGAAAACATCTTCTTCCGCTACGATCCCTGGGAGTCGGAGCCTCTACAGATCTTCACTACTCCGCCGAATTTATGGGGATATTTTTATGCCCGGTTTAAGATGGTGGCCAACCTGGTGAACAAACGATCTGCTTATGCCACGTTATTAAAAGACATAAAGAAATGGATGATTTGGAAATCGACAAAGCGTGAATGCCTTTATTACGTGTACGGAATTTCACCCAGGTTTTTTATTAAACTATTCAATATTTTCGAATTTTTTAAGCTCAACTCTAAAAATGAAAGCTATTCGGATTATGACCAGATTGATCATCTAAAACTGTAACTGGTAAATATTTTTTAAGGGTAATAATCATGGAATTTTCTCCACTTCTTATAAACTTCTATCACTATCCTTCGAAGGCAGAATTATCCAGCACTATTTTTTAATGAACACCTGCTTTAAAATATCCAACTAATAATACCTTCTTGCTGCGGGCATTCGAAAGGGAGGTGAAGTATGAGTGTTGACGTTGGTTTTTTAACAGCACGGCTTTTCTATTTCATCCTACATTCAACACTACTACTTTTTTCACACTTTTTTACTCAGACAATTCCTGTAGTTTTCAACTTTAAAATAAAAGCATATTGAATAACTAAAATCAATCC
>JBKJUP010000085.1:0-43157 GCA_046590675.1 Ferruginibacter sp.
TCCACGGCAATGGTAATAGCTTCTACACCATAAACAGCACTACCGAAAGTTTTCACAAGCATGGGCGGAGTTTTATTTGTGTATTGAAAAATAATGAATCTATTTTGGTTTAACCAGCCTTTTGTTTATTTATTGAAAATATTTGGCATGTGAATAGGTAACTGTACTGTTGGATGCGCTTAAAATTGTCGCACTAAAAAATAGTTCAGTATATAGAAACCGCTGGAAATATTAGGCTCTAAAGCTCCCCTCTCTTTTGGGGAGGGGTTGGGGGTGAGGTCAAAATGATGCGGTATTTTTAAATACACCCTATTGGTTTGACAGAATGTGATTGCACGAATAAAGTCTATTTTTGCATTCATTTTTTCACATTACTTATGTTATGATCAAAGAGTTTGGCATTGAGGGTATCTATGTTGTTCATGCAAAAAAAGGCTATGAATTTCATGAGGACAGGATCAATAAATTATTTAAAGAGAACGGGTTGAGTTTTGAATTTGTAACCGATGGTGATCCTGCCTGCTTTACTGATGATTTGTTGAATAAATATTTTACAAAAGATATCCGCAGCATTTTATCAGATGGCATACTTTCCTGTACGCTCAACCACATATTGAGCTATGAGCGCATTGTAAAAAGCAACAATAAGTTTGCATTGGTATTTGAAAACGACCCCTTCTTTATTGGCGACTTTCCAACCAAGATTATAAAAATTGCAGAAGAAGCTGCCACATTAACTCCCGGATTTTTGGTGTCTCTTGAAAATACCATGCTTAAATTTCCACCTTATAAAGATGTGCGTAAGGGACAGTTATTATATCCTTCAAATTATGGCAGGTGTGCCGGCGCTTACCTGGTAGATCTGCAGGGTGCAAAAGATATTTTGGAAGATTTGAAAACCAACAAATGTGCCCAGGTAATTGATTGGTGGCACAATACGCTCATTGAAAGAAAAGTAGTTGACATGTATTGGGCCGATCCCCCTATTACTGAACAAGGATCCCACAACGGATTGCTTTCATCAACGATCTCTTCACAACGCAAAAGTTTAAGTCGCAGGATATCGTGGCTGGCACAAAAATATGTAAAGTCTTATATTACCCGTTGGTTCAAATAGGCCTGATTGTTTTTTATTAGCCTATTTTATCTCCTGCATGTCCACCAGTTTTTTATAAAAACCATCTTTTTCCATCAGCACATCGTGCGTTCCTCTTTCAATAATTTCGCCATATTGCAGCACAATGATTTCGTCTGCATTTCTAATGGTACTGAGGCGATGGGCAATTACCAGCGAAGTTCTGTCATGCATCAGGTTAACGATGGCATCCTGTACCAATCTTTCACTTTCGGTATCAAGTGATGAAGTTGCCTCATCCAAAATTAAGATGGGCGGATTTTGCAAAACTGCCCTGGCAATGGTTACACGCTGACGTTCGCCGCCGCTTAATTTCATTCCACGGTCGCCGATATTGGTATCATAGCCATTTTCTTTTTGAACAATAAACCGATCTGCATTGGCAATTTTTGCAGCGGCTATAATTTCTTCGGGTGTTGCATTGATGTTGCCTAAAGCAATGTTGTTGCCAATGGTATCATTGAACAAAATAGCTTCCTGGGTAACGATGCTCATTTGCCTGCGCAAAGATTGAATGGTGTAGTCTTTTATATTTACGCCATCAATTAAAATTGCACCGGTATTTACATCGTGAAACCTTGGAATAAGATCGGCCAGTGTAGATTTGCCAGCGCCGGAGGAACCAACCAATGCAACTGTTTTTCCTTTCTCTACCACAAAGCTGATGTTTTTAAGAATTGGTTTATCCTCGTAGTTAAAACTTACATTTTTAAATTCAATGCGATCCTGTAAACCCGGTAATGGAATGGCATTCACACTATCCTCTACCTGCAAGGGCGCATTTAACACTTCTTCAATTCTTTCTACTGCTCCCATTCCTTTTTGCAAATTAGAAATGGTGGTAGAGAAATTTTTAGCAGGATTGATGATCATTGCAAAGGAAAAAATAAACGTCATTAAAGAACCGCCATCAAGTTGATGACCCGGGCTAAAAACAAACCTACCACCAATATAAAGGATACAAGAAAGCACCGCTACTCCCAGCACTTCGGTAACGGGGCTTGCAAGATCCCTGCGCAATGTCATTTTGTTCAGGATATCAAATAACTTTTGATTGCCTTCACTGAATTTAGTGAGCATTCTGTTTTCTGCAGTAAACGCCTTAATTATTTTCATGCTGCTGAGCGTTTCTTCTATATGCGAAATATTTTCGCCGCTTGCCTGTGAGTAGGAAGTAGATTGCTTTTTCAGCCGCTTGCTGATCTTGCCAATGATTATACCCGTTACCGGCAAAAATATAAGCAGGAATAAAGAAAGTTGCGGACTGGTCCATATCATGTAACCGAGAAAGGCGATCATCATCAAAGGATCTTTTGCCAGGCCTTCCAGTGCAGAAAAGATGGAGCCTTGTACTTCTGCAATATCACCAATCATCCTGCTCATTAAGTCACCCTTTTTTTGTTCCGTAAAAAAACTGATTGGCAAACGTAGGATCTTTGAATACATGCGTAATCTGAAATCAGCCAGTATCTGGCTTCGAAGCGGCGTAGAAACCATCAATGCCAGGTAAACAAACAAATTCTTAAACATGACGGATACTACCATAATAATACAAATAACCCCAACTGTATAAAGACTACCATGTTCGTTGATCAACGACTGAAGATAGGTGTTCATAAAACCGAGGGACTTAGTATTTGCTACCGGCGCATCACTTTCAGGCTGAAAAATAATATTCATAAACGGTGCCAGCGCATTGATAGAAAGCAGGGAAAATAAAGTAGAAATGATGGTGTAAAAAAGATAAAGCGCCAGTTTATTTCCCGGTATATGAATGTATTGAAATATTCTAAAAAAATTCTTCATTGATTACAGCGGCTTCTTTTTAAAATAAAGCTGGCTGCAAATTTACTTGAATAATAAAGACTTTGGGCGATTGAAAGGTGTTATAATTAATTCTTATAATTTCTTAAGCATATCTACCACGCCTTCGTTTTTTAATATCAGGTAACCCAATCGGTCATTGCTGATACCATTTTTAAGCTGGTAGTTAAACTTTAGCTGGTCGCCGGTAACCATGGTTTCAAAGTAGTTAAAAGTAATATTTGGATATTTCTTCAGGTCTTCACCTATTTCGTACAAGTGTGTAGATAATATAAAAAGTGAGTTGTGTATTTTTATCAGTCCTTCAATAACTGTAGAAGAACATTTCATAGCATCTTCCACATTGGTTCCTTTGAATAATTCGTCAATCAGTATTAACCATTTTCTACCGTCAGACACTTTAGTAACGGTTGCTTTTATGCGCTGTACTTCATTGTAGAAAAAGCTTTCGCCCTTTGAAATATTATCAGCTACATTGATATTGCTCAGCAATCCATCAAAAAGGCTAAGGCGCATATTTACGGCCGGTACCGCCATACCGATATGTGCCATGAAAACTGCTGTACCAACCGATTTTATAAAAGTACTTTTGCCCGCCATATTGGCCCCGGTTAAAAAAAGAAAATTACAGGAAGGGTCTAAAACAATATCATATCCAATCGGTTTTTGTAACAATAAATGATACAAGCCATTTGCCTGTAACAAAGGCTTATTACCTTCTACAAACTCCGGAAAACAAAGTTTGTAAACTTTAATAGCCTGCGCCATTCCATACCAGGCATCCAGTTGAAAATAGATGTCAAGCAATTCACGCATATTGTTTTTATAATGATGCCTTAAAAACCTACCCAAATGCAATGTTTGCACCACGGTAAGTTCTGATGCCTTTTCATTGGCTGCAATGATATCAAACTGTTCTTTTTTGATGATTTGTGCCGCGGCATGTAGCATCTTTTGCAAGGGGGCCGGACTACCATTGATTAAAAAATGATGAATCAGTT
Source organism: Ferruginibacter sp. (assembly GCA_046590675.1). Classification (GTDB taxonomy): domain Bacteria; phylum Bacteroidota; class Bacteroidia; order Chitinophagales; family Chitinophagaceae; genus Ferruginibacter. The sequence goes on from JBKJUP010000085.1 coordinate 3,961, forward strand.
TTTGCATTCCTTTTATAAAATCAAATGCATGGCCAACAGAATATTCAACTAAAGAATAATCTGGCTTATGAAAAGTTTTATAAGTAAATGCACTTACAACGGAGGGATTGGTGGGGATATCATCAATGGTACTCAGGTAAAATTTTTCAATCATCAATACCGAACCATTACTGATCTGCGATGGCCAGTGATCAAGGTTTTTAAGAATAAGTTTTAATGTTTCCTGTACGCCGGTAATGGCTTCAATGGTATTTAACGGCCTGGTGAAATTATCATATAATTTTTCACTTCCGCCAACGGTGCGGCATAGGTTAAGTTTATTAAATACAGAGAAGTCATCGTCTGATGTTAATATTGAAAGATCGGCTAAAGTAATTTTGTCTATTTCCATATTCCAGCACCTGCAGCTTTTTTAAGTAAAGCTTTTAGCTTTTTTATTTTTTATAGCGATGGTAAAATGATTGTAAATAATATTCAACAGCAAAGTCTTTGCTCTAAACTATTAAATAACTTTTTACAGTAAACTAACGGATGCCCGGCATAAATTTCAATCGTTGCCCTTTATTAGATTCATCCCACCCATCTTTTCCATATACGAGATTTCCATTTATAAATGTTTGCTCAATACCTGCCGGAAAATTAAAACCTTCTAACGGGCTCCAGCCGCATTTATAAAGAATATTTTCTTTTTGCACCAGGGTCGATTTATTTAAATCAACCATCACCAGGTCGGCATAATAACCTTCACGGATGTACCCTCTTTCTTTAATTTGAAAACATTCAGCAACGGCATGGCTCATCTTTTCCACTATTTTTTCAAGGCTTATTTTTCCCTGTTTATAATAGTTCAGCATCAACAACAGCGGATGTTGCACCAATGGCAAACCGGCATGTGCATGTTCATAATCGCCTTCTTTTTCTGACAGCAAATGTGGCGCATGATCAGTTGCAATTACATCCAACCGGTCATCCAGTAATGCCTCCCACAAGGCTGCTTTGTTATGAGCCGCTTTGATGGCAGGGTTACACTTTATTTTATAGCCAAGTGTTCCGTAATCATCTGCAGTAAAATGGAGGTGATGTACACAAACTTCAGTGGTAATTCTTTTATCTTTTAACGGCAGCATATTACTAAACAGTGCCAGCTCTTTTGCGGTGCTGATATGTAGAATGTGCAAACGGGTATTGTATTTTTTAGCTATTTGTATGGCAGATAGTGAAGATTCAAAACAACCATTGTCATCTCTAACCAACGGATGGTCGGCTGGTGATAAATTACCCTTTTCTTTTTTCAGTCTTTCGTAATTCGCTTTTATGATGGATTCATCTTCGCAATGCGTGGCAATCAGCAATTCAGATTCACTGAACATTTTTTCCAGTGTGTTATAATTATCCACCAACATATTGCCGGTACTGGCGCCCATAAATATTTTTACGCCGCAAATATCTTCTTTGAAGTTATTTGATTTTAATGCCTCATCCGCATTGGTATTGCTTACACCCATATAAAAACTGTAATTGGCCAATGAGGTATTGGCAGCAATGCGGTATTTATCTTCCAGCAATTCCAATGTGAGCGCATTGGGAATGGTATTGGGCATTTCCATAAAGCTGGTAACCCCACCCGCAACCGCAGCTTTGCTTTCTGTGTAGATGTTGGCTTTATGTGTAAGGCCGGGTTCCCTAAAGTGTACCTGGTCGTCAATTACACCGGGCAACAGATGTTTACCTTCACCATTGATCTCAATCACATTTTCCATCCTGCTAATGGATGGTGCAATTTTTGCAATACGTTCACCGGCAATGAAAACATCGGCCATTTCAATTTTACCCTCATTTACCACCTGAATGTTTTTAATAAGATACTTTTGCATAAATTGAAATATAAAGTCTTTCGTACAATCAAATAATTACAATGCAAATTATTAAAACCTTATTCAAACTATTTGTTTTTATTTGTCCGTTTTTTGCGACAGCCCAATCTTCTTTTCTACCACAGGGAGACAAAGGCTACCAATTTATAGACAGGCTGGAAATAAAACAGCAAACCAATACCGACATCAACTATTCTACGCTGAAGCCTTATAGCCGGAAATTTATTGTAAGAGAGGTGGAATACCTTGACAGTGTCCGCCGGGATCAAAGTTCCGGAGTTAACACCGGGCTAAAAGTGTATCCGAATCTTACCAAAATAGATGAGTATAACATGAATGGGCTGTTGATGAACAATACGGAATGGGTTACCGGTTCTAAAGAAAGTTTTATGAGCCGCCAGCCCGTTTTAAAATCATTTTATAAAAACAAGGCAAACCTGTTGGAAGTAAATACCAAAGATTTTTTCCTGGCCATTAATCCAATGTTAAATATACAGGCAGGTAAATCCAATGGTACCGATGACCTGATGTATGTGAACACAAGAGGTGTGAGTGCCCGGGGCATGATCGCCAATAAAATTGGATTTTATACAAGCATCACTGATAACCAGGAAAGAGGGCCTGCATTCTTTCAGCAACGGGTAGCCGGTTTTCGTGCCGTACCGGGAGTTGGTTTTTATAAAACCTTTAAAGGTAATGGTGTTGATTACTTTGACGCTAGAGGCTATATTACTTTTAATGCAGCTAAATATATAGACGTACAATTTGGGTATGATAAAAACTTTATTGGCAATGGTTACCGAAGCCTTTTCCTAAGCGATTTTGGAAACAGTTACCTGTTCTTGAAATTGAATACTAAAATCTGGAAGTTCAATTACCAGAACCTATTTATGGAACTTGAGCCACAGTTTATCAAACGCAGCGATACCTTGCTCGACCGCAAGTATGCAGCTATGCATCACCTGAGCATTAATCTTACCAAATGGTTAAATGTAGGTTTATTTGAAGGCATCATCTTTGGGCGTAAAAATCATTTCGACTTTCAATACATGAACCCAATTATTTTTTACCGCCACATTGAAGGAACCATTGGTAGCCCGGACAATGCGTTGGCAGGGTTCGACTTTAAAGCAAACGTTGCACATACGGTACAGGTGTATGGCCAGTTTTTGTTAGATGAATTTAAGCTGAGCCAGATTAAGGCCAACACTGGTTGGTGGGCCAATAAATGGGGAATACAAATGGGCCTTAAATACATTGATGCCTTTACAATTCCTAATCTCGATTTACAATTTGAAACAAACAGGGTAAGGCCATTTACGTATTCTCATAATTCAACGATAGCCAACTACACGCATTATAATCAACCATTGGCCCATCCTTTGGGATCCAATTTCCAGGAGTTTATCGGCATTGCAAAATACCAACCGGCGCCTAAATGGTATTTAAGTGCAAAGCTCATCTATTACACACAGGGGCTGGATAGCCTGAACGGAAGGAATTATGGGGGTAACATTTTCTTAGATAACAATTCAAGAATGGGCGATTATGGGTACGATATCGGCGGCGGTAATAAGGCCACTTGTTTCAACAGCCTGTTTCAATTATCGTATGAAGTAAGGGAGAATTTATACCTCGATTTATCCGGCCAGTTCCGTGCTTATAAAGTTGAAAATATTTCTCCGAGAACCAATACTTCATTGGTTACCGCAGGTATAAGATGGAATATGTTTAAAAGAGAATATGATTATTAAGAAAAGTTAGTACCACTAATAATAAAAAAACTGCGGCTTCTTAGGCCGCAGTTTTTTGTTGAATATGGTTAAAAAAGTGTTTGAATTATTTCGAAAAAGGTTTATTGCATTCGGCATTTACTTCATAAGTTTTTTCTATATTGTTTTAGACTCTATTTTCTTTTTTTTCTTGATAAAAAAAAGAAACAAAAAAATCAAGGCTGCGAATAAAAAGGCTGAAATCTTCTACATAAGCCTAAAATCAAGGAACTCGCCGCCACAGTAAAATACTTTATAGTTTATGCTGGCTCAAACAGCCTTGATTTCTTAACGGCTTATGTAGAAAATTTCTAGCACTTTTTATTCGAGGCCACTGCCAGCATGTGTTTGCGAAGTAAATGCTTAATCCAAATATTTGTTTGACGTTTGTTGATGCCATGGAAATATTCAGAAGAACGGATTGCGTCCCGATGCTGTACACAAAATCTTGATCGAGATAAATAAATAAGTCAAACAATGTTTGAATTTATTCTACAGTTAAAGAAAATGAAATCATTCTTGAACTGATCTTATCTATATTGTTAGAAAACTTAAGCGTTGGGTTGCGACTGTGCAAATTTGAAAGTCCCCAGCTTACTTTTAACTCCGGCGAAAGTACAAAGTAGGGGAAATAAAGATGGAACCCAATGCCTCCTTCCACTCCAAAATCCAGCTTATTCAATTTAATTAACTCGTCTGCATTTGTTTTACCAGCATTAGATGCCATATCATAATCTACCTTAAAACCAGCCAGCGTATAAACTTTTAAGTTATCAATTCGATCGCTGCTGAATTTAATTTGCACCGGAAGACTTAGGGTAATTGACTGAACTTTTTTTATGGTAAGCGGTGTTTCTCCGGCAGGTTGATCGGGGTATGTAAGTGCGTATTGAAAAGCCTTTTCGCTAAAGGTTAAATTTAACGGGTAAGTTCTCAGATCAAAATGGTTACTTAAGTTTAAATTAACCAGCCAGGCAAGATTAATACCGGTGCTGTTAATACTTTCAATGCCCATTACACTATCCTGTGCAAGAAATTGGGGATGGTGCGTAAAGCTGAAATGCGATTTATTCATTCCAAGGTTAATACCAAAATGGTACAACTTACTATCGTGGTCGGGTAAATTATTACCGCCATAACGTAGTTGCGCAAAGCCAGTAAAATGGCAGGCCAATAAAAATAAGATGGAGTAAATTACTTTACACCGCAATAAATACTGCATATTCCAAAGCTCAGGGGTTTACGAAAAGTGTTTTTGTATCCCAGGTTATCTAAGATGTTTGTAAAGTTTTGTCCTTCTGGAAATTTTTTAATTGATTCGTCGAGATATTTATATGCGTTGCGGTTCTTTGAAAACAATCTGCCCACACCGGGCGCCACCACATTCATGTACACATTGTATATTTGTTTTATGCCGGGTGCTTTAGGCTTACTGAATTCCAACACCACCAATTTGCCACCCGGTTTTAGCACTCTTTTTATTTCACTCAATCCTTTTTCAAGATGCTGAAAATTACGTACACCAAATGCAACGGTTACTGCATCGAACGTATTATCATTAAATTTTATTGTTTCGCTATCACCATTTAACAATTCAATTAAGTGGTTAAGCCCTTGCTTTTCAATTTTTTTTCGCCCTAGTTCCAGCATTCCATCACTGATATCAATTCCAACGATCTTGCGTGGTTGCAAAATGCGTGCCGCCATAAGGGCTACATCCGCAGTACCCGTTGCCACATCTAATATTTCCTTTGGATCAATATCTTTCAATTGACGTATTGCTTTTTTACGCCATTGAATATCAATGCCGGCACTTAAAAACCTGTTTAAAAAATCGTAGCGGTGGGCTATGTTATCAAACATATCTGCCACCTGCTCTTTCTTAGAAAGATTTGAATCTTCTAACGGAACTACTTTATCATGTGCAAATTGTGTCATCGGGTGCAAAGATAGGAAAGAAGGGTTAAGTAGGCTGACCGGCAAAGGGCATTTTGGGTAACTTGTAACATACATATTATGTACGAAGTAATCATAATGAACGTTTGGTAAATGATCTATTTTAGTGAAGACAAATACCCATTGTTTCTTATTTGCCCGATGCCTGCGCCTTGAACCATCTCCTTATCTTTGCCGAATGTTAATTAAGTCGGCTAAATACATCATCAGTAGCCCGGATTTTGAAAAATGTCCATCACCTGATAAAAAAGAATATGCGTTTATCGGTCGCAGTAATGTGGGAAAATCTTCCCTTATAAATATGCTTTGCAATAACGATAAGCTTGCAAAAACTTCTGCCAATCCTGGTAAAACACAAATGATTAATCATTTTGAAATAACCTCAGCATCGGCAATCAACGATAAAAAGGAAGGTCAAAATACAAAATGGTACCTGGTAGATTTGCCGGGTTATGGTTTTGCAAAAGTAAGTCTGCGCAGCAGGCGCCGCTGGGAGCAAATGATTGAAGGTTACCTGCGCAAAAGAGAAAACCTCGAAATGGTTTTTGTATTGATAGATTCCCGTCACACGCCTCAAAAACTGGATCTTGATTTTTTAAATCAACTGGATAACTGGGAAATTCCCTTTGCCCTAATTTTTACAAAAGCAGATAAGGAAACACAGGCCGTGGTTGCAAAAAATGTCCGGCTTTTCCTGGACAGGTTAAGAAAAACATGGCAGTTTCTGCCGCAGCATTTTGTAACCAGTGCCAATAAAAAAATGGGCAAGGATAAAATACTTTCCCTGATTGACGAAAAAAATGAGACCGCAAAAGAGGTTGGATAACAGCGGCTTTTGCTACTTTGTAAAATCTTCAGTTGCAATTGCAATAAGCCTGGTAGCTTTTAATAAAAAATCAAAGTCAATTGTTTCGAATTCATCTTCTACTGTATGGTAGTACCTGTCTTTTGGGGAACTGGCCATGATGGTAAAAGCATTGTTTATTTTAACAGCAAAAGGATAATGATCGCTGCGATGTGCCAGGTCTTCATCGTAATATGGATCGTAACCAAAGAAATTCTTTTTAGCTAATCCCTGTTTTTTTAAACGGTTATTGAGCAAATTCTTTACTTTATTATTTCCCAGTGAAATGATATAGCAGTTATTGTAAACGGGCCTGCCTAACATTTCAAGGTTAATAACTGCCTTTACAAGTTTGGTATTTAATCCATCCGCCAGGTGAGTAGATCCTACCATTCCCAGCTCTTCCCCTGCAAAGCCAACAAAAACCAGGTTGTATCGATGATGTTTACCCGCTGCATAAAATTTTGCCAGTTCAAGCATAGCTGCTACTCCCGTTGCATTGTCATTTGCACCATTATAAATATCATCTTTTTTAGTATAGCCTGCATTCGTAAAAAGATCATCGGCCTGGCCAATATGATCGTAGTGACCAGAAAAAATAACCATCGTGTCGTTTCCACCAGAAGACGGAATACAGCCGATAACATTTACTCCAACAATTTTATTCTTGTAATTTTCTGCAGGGAAGGAATCGTAAAATGTTTGTTTGCCCGTTAATGGTATCATGCCCAATAATGCAAATTTGTTTGCTATAAACGTGGCAGCTTCAGTTGCTCCGTCACTTCCTGTAAATCTACCCTTTAAGCTGTCGGCAGATAAAAAGGATGCCGTTTCCTGCAAAGAAGATTTTTGTATCAGACTGTCTGCAAGGTGTTGTTGCCCAAGTACAAAAAAAGGTGAACCCAGTAATATGCAAAAGAGAAATTTCATTGTTGAAAATAGGATGAAAGTCTAAGACCCAAGCTGATCCATAAAAAAGCCATCCACCGGTAATTCGTTACAAGTGGATGGCTCAGAAAATTATAATACTGTTTATGTCAATTATGGAAGCAAGGTCACTTTTTCCATAATATCGCCACCACTGATTTCATCCACCACATCCAGGCCTTCAATAATTTTACCGAAGCAGGTATGAACACCATCAAGATGTTTTGTATTTGCACGGTTATGGCAAATAAAGAATTGAGATCCCCCTGTATTGGGTCCACGATGCGCCATCGATATTACACCGCGGTCATGTATTTGCTTACTTCCCTTGGTTTCGCATTGAATGGTATAGCCCGGGCCGCCGGCACCGGTACCATCGGGGCAACCGCCCTGTATCATAAAATTGGGAATAACGCGGTGAAACTTAAGTCCGTCATAATAGCCTTCTGCTATTAACTTTTTAAAATTCGCAACGGCAATGGGTGCATCATCGTCATACAATTCAAATGTTAGCACACCTTTGTTGGTCTGTATTTGTCCTTTTGTTAATGCTATTTCGCTCATGTTATTTAAATTTAAATTGAACGCAAAGGTATCCTTTACCTTTCAATTAACAGGCTATCCTGTTTTTTTTATGAAGGCATTAAGTTATCAGCTCATCATTTTAGCATTATTAAAATGGGGAAGATAATGTGGCGGTCGACTCAATTAAAATGGCCAGGTAGAAAATTAAAATTGGGTAAAAAGCCGGGGATATGGGAGTCGGATTTAAGGATCGTGCAGTTGAGCACACCATCTGGGTGTTAAAATAAAAAAGCCAACAATTAGTTTACTACTTTGTTGGCACAGCTACTGCTTGCAAAGGCTTCCGGCTTGGCTTTGAACGCAAAACCCATTCCGAGGATATAGCCCATTGCTTCCCGCAGTGCCTCGTTACTTTTAAATTGGGGATTGGTATTAATGTCGGCATGTACTTCCATGTCCACATCATACAGCGTAAACAAATCGCAAAGTTCATAAGCGATTTCAATGCTTTTAGCTACTTCCACCAGCATACGTTCTTTGATACTGTACTTCAGCAATGTTTTTTCGTTGTGAATAAACATAAAACCTCCGTGGCCTTCTCTTAAAAAAACGATGACTGTGGCAAACTCTGTTTCTTTTCCTTTTACCTGGCTGTCTGTTCCAATGCAAACTTTTAAATGATTTCCAGCTTTTGTTTCTCTGATAATTGTCTCTTCTACCGCTTGTTTAATGGGTAGTTGAATGGGATCGCCATTGAATTTTCTCCATAACATATAAAAAAGTGTTTTCTAAAGTTACTGAAATAAATAATGTGGAAATGGCGTAATATCTTAAGTAATAATAAATTATTCTTAAATATTCGAAACTTTTAAATCTGCGATGGGTGTGTGTTTGAAGTAATAAAAAAGGGCCAACCCCTTACGTTGACCCTTTAACTTACACATGAATCTACCTTACTGTTATACCGCGTATTGTATGGGGCGGATAGTATGATGATAAAATTTTTACTAAAATATAGTTATTACAAAATTTAAAAAAGGACCAGCCCCTTACGCTGGCCCTTTAACTTACACATGAATCTACCTTACTGTTTTACCGCATATTTAAAAGGGGCGGATAACTATTTTAGAAAATTATGCCATCAAAAATTTGTTGCTTTAAAAGATTTTAAAAAAGGGCCAGTCCCTTACACTGACCCTTTAACTTACACATGAATCTACCTTACTTTCTTTTTTAATTTTAAGGGAATTTTTTACAATGAACTCTTCGATAATTCAACTATACCTTGCTTTTAAAAAGGGGTAAGAAAGTTTTAAAAAAGGACCAGCCCCTTACGCTGGCCCTTTAACTTACACATGAATCTACCTTACTGTTTTATAATGCGATCTGTTTGTTTTTCGTTGTTATTTACAATTTGAAGTACATACATTCCACTTTGAAACCTGCTTACATCAACATGGTTATATCCGGCCTGGCCAGTGCCCCTGGCAAGCATATTGCCATTGATATCGCTCAGTTGATATTGATATGCGTCTTCAGCATTTACCGTTATTTCGGTACGTACAAAAGTTGATACTTTAAATGACTTCCCTGTTTTGCTTGTACCTCTCAACATAATCGTATTTGAATACATGCTTTGATTTAGTACAGATGTAGCCTTGATGCGATAATATAAATCAACATGTTGGTAAGGTGCATACACAAAGCTTTTATCCGATGCTGAAATGTTATTATAAATACTGTTGAAATGAATGCCATCTGAAGATGATTCTATTACAAGGGATTGAACGGGTTCATCAGCAATGATGGTCCAGTTTAAATCATGTTTATTATTTGCTGTTTTTCCACTTAATGTTATATTCCTGATTGGTAAAACTCCACCAATTGATGCGGTCATTGAATAAGAGCCTAAACTTCCGTAATCATCTACATTGTTATTGCCGGCACCATCCACAACCAGGTAATAGGTGCCCGTGTTTAATACCGTATCAATTACAGCATTCATCGTAGTTGCCGGATCGTAGGTATTTAATAATACTTTAGAACTGTTGTACAGTAATAGTTTAATATCAAGGTTGGCGCCTTCGTAGTTGGCATCTACACTGTAAGGTTTTGCATCCAGGTGAAATGTTGAATTGGCAGACAGTTTAAAAGTAAATGCATCCTGGTCAGTGGTGGTTGTAATAATTCCATCTACGTTTGCTCCGGTTAACAAAAGTGTTGACGGATTTGAATTGATGCTATCACTATAATCATCTACTCTGAATGTAAACCCGTTTTGCGATGTAATGATGGATAAATTATCCTGTGTATTTGCACAGCCATAAGGTGTCGGGCCATTGTTCCAGCCAGTCATATTTCTATAATAGCTATTGCCCATTATAGGCGCCCACGCACTTACACCCAAGCCTATGCCATCATTGTAAGTTGCTGTTAAATTGCAGGTGCCATCATATTTTGATTGATGTGCTAAGCCAACGGTATGGCCACTTTCGTGTGAACAACATTCAGCAACCATCTTGGCACTATTGGGTCCCAGGCGATCACAAAAAACAAAAGCCGGTGTGTCATCACCCCATTTAAAGGAACCGGTAAATGCAACACCTCCCACACCTTGAAACCAATTGCTGGTTGGAGTAATGATTACCCGCATTCTCCGAGACAGCGGTGCTGCAGTGTATTTTGTAAGATCGGTGGTGATATTGATATTAAATGGACGATAGTCTTCAGAAACACGGTTAAATACTTCGGTAATTTGTGCATCTGTAAGGCCCGATGGCGCACAGTTTAGCGTGGTTCCGCCGTTCCAATAAGGACTGTTAACTGTTTGTCCGTCAAAGTCTAAATATATGGTTGCGGAGGCTGTAGGCAAACTGTTTAAATTGGGTAGGCAGTACGCATTGAAAGAAACTAACAATGTCAGTAACAGCATTAAGGGTGCTGATTGCTTCTTCATTTAGGTGGATTTTAGAATACCGGTAGTAAGCCGGGTTGGTTTTAAATAAGGGTTGGATTCATCTGCTTGCAGCCGGTTACTATTGACTGCAATTCGTTAAAATATTTTCAGTATTTAATTTAATAAGTTGATAGCTGCCACTGGCTGTTTTTTTCAATTCATACCCATCAGCATATGCAGGATTAAAAATTCTACCTACATAATTAATGGTATTATTCTCTGTTTGTTTCGAAATTGAAAAGAAGGTATTATTATAGGCCGGCAATTGTATTACCAGTGTTTGTAAATTGGCATATTTAACCAGGTTGCTTGTAACCGGTCCCGTAAGTGAAACCTGGCTGGCAACCGGTAAAGAAATATTTTGACCTTTTGCTGAATTAAATAAACTACTTAACTGAGCTTCGGTAAAATTAATAACAGCGGGAAGATTTGAAAATAAAACAGGCTTTGTAGAAGATCTGTTTTGTTGTGCATTTACGGTAGCTGCAGAAAGGGTTAGCAGTACCAGGCACAAGATTCTTGTGAGGTTGTTTTTCATGGTTCAGATTTTGGATATTGAGATACTAAAAAACAGGATCTAATAGTATAATCAATTAAACGGCAATTGGCATAAAATATTATATAATTCCATTAAAAAAAAGCAAACTTTTCTTTTAGGTAGAAAAGCTTCTACAAAATTTTTAGGTTAGTACTGTCCCGTGCTTAATAGTACCAATGTGCAGGCTTCCATTGATTTAATATTATTCTGTTTAGCAAGTGCAACCAGTTCGTCATTTTCTGTGCCGGGGTTAAAAATAATGCGCTTTGGATGCAACGATAATATATACTCGTAGTATTCTTGCTGGTGGGTTGGGTTCAGATAGAGTGTAACGGTATCCACGTTTTCGAAAGGTAATTTTTCGGTTTCGATGGCGGTAGTTCCAACCCTGCCTTTTTTTCTTCCGATGGCTACAACAGGATGTTGGTGTGCACTTAGCTTATTAATAGCAAGATTACTATATCTTGATTTATTTTCCGATGCACCAATTACCAATGTTTTCTTCTGATCCATTTAGTTTAAGTTTTCAGGTATATTATAAAAATCGTTGTTTTATTCCGGCATCGGGTATCATGCAACTGTCCATTTTGCCAAACCATTTGTACCTGTTTTTGGCAATAAAATCGTACACCCAATTTCTAATAAATGCAGGTACAATAATAAAGCCATACATCAGTGGCCAGGCTGCACCAAGGTATTTACAAACCTTTAGCGCCGCAGTTGATTTGGAAAATACATTGCCTTCTTCGAGGAATATAAAAGATTCGAAATTTGTTGCTGGAATATTGTACTGCCTTAGTAATTGCTGCCCTGCTTCACTTTGTAGCGCACCAAACCTGATGGCTGATTTTTTATCGCGTTTTATTACAAAATTGACAGCGCTATTGCAAAAGTTGCAAACACCATCAAACAATATTACAGGCTGCTCAGGCATAATTGTAAAGTTAAAGCATGTTGCCACTAAGTAGATGGAAGCAAACAGTTAAAATATTAACAGGCCTGGCTTTTGGCAAAAAGGCGGAATTTTTTCTGAGGCGTATTGCTTATGATTTCCTTCATGGCATCCTGCAATGTTGAATAGGTAAACTGAAACCCTGTAGTCAATATTTTAGTTGGTACTACCCACCTGCTTTTTAATACCAGTTCCGTCTCTGTGCCAATGAATGCCGCTCCAATTTTAAGCATCCATTTGTAAGCAGGTAATCCAAATGAATACCCGGTTGCCTTGCGCAAAGTTTTCATAAATTCATTGTTACTTACCGGGTTGGGGCTACAGCAATTAAACGTTCCTTCCAACACTTCATGTGTTGCAATCCAGTTAATCATACTACAGGTGTCTGCAATGTGTATCCAGCTATACATTTGTTTTCCATTTCCCTGTTTTCCACCAAGCCCAAATTTCAACAAATTAAAATATGGAATCATTACACCACCGGCACCTAAAGTAATAGCCATACGCAGCAGCACTTTTCGGGTGTCGGGTGTTTGTTCTTCATAAAATGTTTTTTCCCAAAGTTTACAAACCTGTACAGAAAAATCATTGTTGAAATCTGTAAAACTTTCGTCTCTTGGTGTGTCGGTTGCGTTTGGATAAATTGTAGCAGAAGCTGCATTGATCCAAAGTTTTGGTGGCAGCCTTACTGTTCTTATCGCCTCGGCTAAAAGTTTGGTGGTGCGTGCTCTGCTGTCAAAGATTTCCTGTTTGTTTTTTTCATTATACCTGCAGTTTACGCTTTTACCGGCAAGGTTTATAACCAGGTCTGCACCTTCTAATTCATTTACCCAGTCTCCGGTATTTACACCATCCCATTTAACGAAGCGAATCTTTTTTTCTATTGCATTATTGACAGCACTCATACCAAATGAATTGGATTGTTGATTAGGTAGTTGCCTGCCTAATATGATGATGTCATTATCATTTCCAAAATAATTACAAATGGCCTGCCCTATAAACCCTGATCCACCGGCAATGATTATTTTTTTATTTTTCATAAAAAATATTTTAATAAATAAGATATATAAGCAGGCCCGCTATACTTGCTACATTGATAAATACTACAGCAGGATTTAGTTGTAAAATTCCTGCATATTTCATACGTCGTAAATATTCATTTACTATTATAAGGCTTACGCCTGTCAGATAAAGATGGTTGAAAGTTGAATTGGTTATTGTAAAATATTTATTAATAAAAATTAACGGAACCGTTAGTAAAACTGTAATCAAAGCAAGCATATTGATCTGGCCTAAAAATTCGATGCCTGCTTTCCTGCCCAATTTTAAAGACAGTAAAATATTTATAGCAACAATTGATAAATGACCATACTGCAATTGTTGAATTGCAGTTGTTCTAAAAAGAGTATTATCAAACAGGTATTGATGCAATGGAAAAAGCATCCAGGTATTAAACAAAAGGAAAACGGACATAAAATAAATGTGGTAACGGATATTAAAGTCCGGGGTACAATCAAACCCGGTGGCTGGTTGTTGACTGGCGACAATAACACGTCGGTTATAAGAAATAAAATTGTATAATTTATGCAGGCACCAGTTTACAGTTGGTATGGTTCCAATTTTCTTTATCAGCGGTATTTTTTGGTCGAGTATTTCCAGTATTGCTTCAATGCCATACCAAACCTGGCTTGTATGATAATCAACTACTGGAATTTCGTTTACACATCTTTTTGTGTCCACAAGTGCAAGTAATTCGGGAGCTATTTCGGAGAAGTGTTTCCTGCCGTCTTTTTCGAGCAAGCCGGTATTTACAAAAGCATTGGTGTAAGCAGCACACATGGGGCAGGTATCATCGTAGATAATAATTTTGGTATTCTTTTTCATAATGGTAGGTTTTACTTTAAAAGTGCCAGGGGCCTTTGCATGCGAACATATACTTCGTGATAGCAAAGCCAGGTGTAATAAATAGCCATAAAGGGAGCAGTAAAAAGCAAAACCCAGAATGAACCCAATGGCATTGTTGCAACACTAATAAAAGTTATCCAATGGTATAGATATCGTTGTCCTTTTTTACCAATAAACCATTTATTCCATGCATGTACGCACATGCTGGTCATCTGCCAAATGCCCACAATAAAATAACCTGCAATAAAACTGTCATCTCTTTTTATTAGTGCATAAATAATACTTCCAAGTATCAAAGCAACATTTATAGTAAGGTCAATGGTCTTAAACTTTTTCATGATTATATATTTTAAACTTTCAGAAATATTTGAAAATTAATATGTAAATAAAAACCGCATTGCGGCTTGTTGTTTTGTAAGAACAATTGATTTATTTGAATAATCTTAGCAGGTTGCCCAAAAACCAACTTTCGTCTGCCTTAATCATTTTATCAAGCATTTGATCTGCCTGGTTACCAAACTTACGTATGCCGGAAACCGTTTCTATAAATTGTTTTACGTCCTTGTCTTTTTTATCACCTTCAATGTTTTCTAATTGCCCCAATAATTTTAACATAGGATCCAGTTCTCTCTTTTTTCTTTCCTTTACAATTTGAGTAGCCACCTTCCAGATGTCTTTTTCTGCAGAGAAATATTCTTTTCTTTCACCGGGCAAAATTACCCTGTCAACCAACCCCCAGCTAATCAGTTCACGTACATTCATATTTACATTACCTCTACTCACATCTAACTGCTCCATTACATCTTCCTGTGTAATAGGATCAGGGCTTACCAGCAGCAATGCATGAATTTGTGCCATGGTTCTGTTGATGCCCCAATGGGTTCCGAAGGCGCCCCAGCTACTGATAAATTGTTGTTTGGCTTCTGTAAGTTTCATGCTGCCTGATTTTGAATATAAAGTTAAGGAATATTTCGAACTTTCAATAAATATTGAAAGTTTATTTTTTTGAATTTTCACTGTTTATTTGTCAACAAGTACAAATAAAAAAGCACCGGTAAAACCAGTGCTTTCATAATATTTTTCTTTAAAAATTAAACGAGCATAGTCACCGGATTTTCCAGGAACTTTTTAAGTGTTTGCAGGAATGATGCACCTACTGCGCCATCTACACTTCTGTGATCGCAGCTCAACGTAACTTTCATAACATTGTTTACACCAAAGCCATCACCTTTTTTCACTACTTTTTCTTTAATAGCTCCCACAGCCAAAATTGCGCTGTCCGGCGGATTAATGATTGCAGTAAATTCTTCAATATCCATCATACCAAGGTTAGATATGGTGAATGTATTGCCACTGAATTCAGCAGGTTGTAATTTTTTATCTTTTGCCTTGCCATATAATTCTTTTGCATCTGCAGCAATCTGCGATAATGATTTTTGATCAGCAAAGCGTATTACAGGTACGATTAAACCTTCAGGCAATGCCAGGGCAGATCCAATGTGAATATGTTGATTGTGGCGGATGAAATCACCCATCCAGCTACTGTTTACATCCGGATGAATGCGCAATGCCATTGCACACGCTTTAATCACCATATCATTGAAGGAAATTTTAACCGGGCTAACTTCGTTCATAGCTACCCGTGAGGTCATGGCATTATCCATGTTTATTTCCATCGTAAGGTAGAAATGAGGAGCGCTGAACTTGCTTTCGCCCAGGCGACGGGCAATTACTTTACGCATTTGCGTTAGCGGTGTATCTGTATAACCTTCTTGTCCGATGGCAACAAATGCAGGTGCCTTAGCCGCAGGTTTGGCTGGTTCAGCCGATTTTGCAGGGGCAGCAGCCGGTACATAGCTATCAATATCTTTTTTAGTAATTCTGCCATTGTCTCCGCTTCCACTTACTTTACTAAGATCAATTCCTTTATCAGCAGCAAGCTTTTTTGCAAGTGGCGAGGCCTTAATTCTTCCATTGGTAGCCTCAGCAGTTTCAACGGCTGCAGGAGCAGTAGTTGCTGGTGTAGCGGTCGCTGTTTTTTCGGATGTTGCTGTTTCTGTTGATGCAGCAGGGGTGGCGGCATCACTGGCATTGGCACCAGATTTTTCTGCAGCTACATAAGCGCTTACATCAGTACCTTCTTTACCAACTATGGCAATAATTTCATTAATTTTTGCAGCACTCCCTGCTTCAACTCCAACGTATAATAAAGTTCCTTCTTCGTATCCTACCACTTCCATGGTTGCTTTATCCGTTTCAACATCTGCAAGTACATCATCACTTTTTACAAAATCACCCACCTTTTTATTCCAGGAAACAATTTTGCCCTCTGTCATTGTATCGCTTAGCAGCGGCATGCGTATTTCTTTGGCACCGGCAGGTAAAGCAATTTTTCCCGTTGTGGCTGCGGCAGGGGCAGCTTCTTTAGGAGCGGCTGCAGCAGTTTCCGGAGCAGCGTCTGCGGGAGCGACAACAGCGGCAGGTGTATCTGAACCAACGGCGTCCAGCGCAGGTTTGTAATCTTCACCATCTTTACCAATTACGGCTAAAATACCATCAACCTGGGCAGGTTTGCCTTTTTCAACGCCAATATATAATAAGGTGCCATCATTATAGCTTTCCAGTTCCATGGTAGCTTTATCCGTTTCTACCTCGGCCAATAAATCGCCGGATTTTACTTTATCTCCTACCTTTTTATGCCACTCTACAATTATACCCTCTGTCATGGTATCACTCATACGGGGCATGCGAATCACTTCTGCCATAATTGATATTTTCTAATGTTTTAAATGGAAGTCGAAATTAATGCAAAAAAGGCAATTATACTGCCTATAATTATCGGGGTTTAATATAATAAGGGTTTAAATCAGCTAAGTAATCCTGATTCAGGTTTTTAGGTTTTTAAATATGTTTTATGGAATCAGAAATTATCAATATCATCAACAGCATATATGAGTGATAGCCTGCTGTTGTAACCCTTTATTCTATTTCTAATTTTAACCGGTCCCTCAATTCTTTTACCAAAGGATATTCTTCAATAATTTTCAGGTATTGTTGTTTCCTGTTTAAAATAATCTCTTTGGGTGCATCATCTTCCCCATTATTTTCTTCAACTATTACCTGGTAAACTAGGATGCGGTTATTAAAATATTCCTGTAAATGTGTTACCAGGTTGGGTCTTTCCACTTCAATAAACGCCTTGTGTATCTCCCCATTGGTAATGATTTCAATGGTATTGTTGTCAATTACTTTTAAAGAGGCCAGCTTAAAATTGGTAACGGCTGAATGGTTATTTTTTAACCTGAGTTTTTCTATAAATAATCCCCAACAGGCGTGTAAATCTTCTTCCGTTATTTCTTTGGGGCCCGGATCGCCTATTTTGTTTTGTTGTGCAATTTGTTTGCGTATGCTACTCAGCGAACCTAAACCCGGGCGAACTTCGCCACCGGCATCCTGTGTTGGTGATGGTTCTTTAGCTTTTTGGGTGTTTATTGCTCTTTGTGATAAAACTGGTTCAGGTAGTTGAATATCCGGCTCCTGAATGATTAATTTTGCCTCGTTGACCGCTATCGCAGTAGATGATACTTTTGCAGTTTCAGGTTTAGCCTTTGACAGTACAGGTTGAAGTGCTTTAAATGCAACTGCTTTTGCTCCATCAATTAGTTTTTTTTTACTTACAACGCCATCGTTATTTACCAGTTCAAGTGCCTGTTGCAGGTAGCTGAGCTTAATAATTGTAAGCTCTACATGCAGGCGTTTGTTACGGGCCTGTTTATAATTAAGCTCGGATTCGTTTAAAATGTTTAATGCGCTAATAATATATGCAGGTGAAATTTTTTGGGCAGTCTGCAAATACTTTTGTTTAAAATCTTCGGCAACTTCCAACAGCATCGCCACTTTTGGATCCCGGCTTACCAACAGATTTCTTAAGAATTCAGCAAAACCATTTAATACAAGGTCGCCCTCAAAACCTTTGCGGTTAATTTCATCGAACATTAATAAAGCTGAACCTAAATCCTGCTGCTGAACCGCATCCAGCATTTTAAAATAATAGTCTTCATCCAGTATGTTCAGGTGTTCGAGGGTATTCTTATAGGTTACTGCACCATTGGTAAAACTTACTATTTTATCCAATATACTAAGTGAGTCACGCATACAGCCCTCACTTTTTTGGGCAATTACATGAAGGGCAGTTTTTTCAGCGGTAATGTGTTCTTTATCGCAGATTTCCTGTAAATGTTCCACCGTATCGTTATTGGTAATGCGCTTAAAATCGAAGATCTGGCAACGGCTTAATATAGTGGGAAGAATTTTATGTTTTTCTGTGGTGGCTAAAATGAAAATAGCATAGGGTGGTGGCTCTTCCAGTGTTTTTAAAAATGCATTAAATGCCGAAGAACTCAACATGTGTACCTCATCCACAATATATACTTTGTATTTACCTGCCTGCGGAGCAAAGCGTACCTGTTCAACCAGGCTGCGTATATCATCTACCGAGTTATTACTGGCAGCATCTAACTCATGAATATTTAAAGAAGTTCCGGCATCAAATGATACACAACTATTACATGTGTTACATGCTTCTCCTTCTTTGGTCTGGTTTTCACAATTAATTGTTTTTGCTAAAATTCTGGCGCAGGTAGTTTTGCCCACACCCCTTGGGCCGCAAAACAAAAATGCATGTGCCAACTGATTGTTTTTGATGGCATTTTTTAACGTAGTGGTAATATGTGCCTGCCCAACCACTGTTGAAAAAATTTGTGGCCGGTATTTGCGTGCTGATACAATGAATTTGTCCATTTTCCTCTTTTCTATTGTTAGGGAACTGTAATTGATTTATTAAAACTTTTTGATTGCAAGTTAAGAAAGACTTTACTCTTTTACCTGCAATGCAGTCAATTTGAGCACTGCGATTTCACAAATTTGCTGCTTTCGAAACCGAATGCTATGCCAGTATTGGATGTCGTTTAAATTCACGGGTTCTGTCAAATAGATAGCGGTAGGTAACCAGGTTTCTGCTACGAAAAGTTTCTCCCAGGCTTTCTGCTATATTGATCATTTTAGGATTAAAATCACCAATCCACTGCATTTCATATTTAGTATAATGAACATTTGGCCGCTGAACTAGCTTGGCTGATTCGCCAATGATATAGGCATCTACACCCTTGCCCTGCCACTCAGGTACCACGCCAAACACAATGCCGTTAAAATGAGTATTGGGAATAAATTTCTTTACCCATAAAAACTTTAATTTATGAAACAGGTCAAATTTTCCATTCAAATGCCTGAACCATTGATTAAGATCCGGCATATTTACAAACATAGCAATGGGCTCTTCTTTATGATATGCAAACCAGATAAGGATTTCATCCATTACCGGTTTCATTTTTTTAAATAATAACAGCACCTGCTCCTTCGCCATTTGTTTCATTCCGCCATGGCCTGCCCAGGCTTTGTTATAAATGGTGGTAAAATCCTGTGCAAATTTATCCAGTTGATCTTTTTTGATATGTTTTGAACTGAATTCGGGATTTGAGTCAATTGCCGCATGGCGATCTATTATCTTCTTTTCGAGCGGTGCCTTTGGATGCAAGCCAAAACATACCTGGTTGAAAAAAAGTTTAAATCCATAATTTTCGAATAATTCCTGGTAATAAGGCGGATTGTAATTCATACAATACAATGGTTCATCAAAGCCTTTTGTTACCAATCCCCACCATTTGTCTCTTTCGCCGAAATTAATGGGACCATCCATTGCCTCCATGCCCTTTTGCATCAGCCAGTGCTTGGCGTTATTTAGCAACAGATCCGCAGCATCCTGGTTGTTGATGCATTCAAAAAATCCTATACCACCTGTTGGAACCTCATCTCCCTTGTTCTTATATTTTTTATTAACAAAGGCAGCAATTCTTCCAATCAGCTTTCCATCCTCGTCTTTTAATATCCAGCGATCTACTTCACCAAAGCGAAAGGCTTTGTTTTTTTTTGGGTCAAATACTTCATTAATATCTTTATCGAGGGGACGAATCCAGTTGGGATCGTTTTTATATAATTCAATGGCCACCTGTAGAAATTGTTTGGCAGCAGCGCTATCATTTACCGGGATGAGTTGCATAGTATTTATTAAAACAAATTTAGTCGATTCACGAAAGCTAATATTATTACAACAATTAATTTCCGGTATCGCTCATTAAATACAATAGAAAAAGGAGAATGCGCAAACATTCTCCTGAATTATTTTACTAAGCTAATTGGGCTACTTAGAAGATCCCATCTTAGCTTCGATACTAAGTGTTGCATGAGGAACCGCACGTAATCGGGCTTTATCGATCAGTTTACCTGTTACACGGCAAATACCGTAGGTTTTATTTTCGATACGCATCACCGCTTTTTCAAGATGATCAATGAATGTGATCTGGCGGCTGGCCATTTGGCTCAGTTGTTCTCTTTCCATGCTAAGACTTCCGTCCTCCATAGTCATGTAACGGTTATCACCTTCATCACCCCCCATTTCATCTTTACGGGTAATTAACCCATGCAGGTAAGACAATTCCTTTTTAGCTGCTTCCAACTTACGCTGAATCAATTCTTTAAATTCAAGTAATTCAACATCGCTGTAACGCTGTGAAGGAGCTCCAAAATCTCTTTGTCCTTTGTCTAATACTGATTTTGTAAACTCTGGTTGATATTTACGAACAGTTTTTGTAGAAGTCTTAGGAATCACCACAGGTTTAGTCTCTTTTGCTTTTACCTCAGCAGCAGGCTTGGCCGAAACTGCTTTTTCCGAAGCTGTATTAACAGCCGTTTTCTTAATTGTTTCTTTTTTTGCCATAATTTTTGACGCTGATTTATCAGCTTTTACTGAATTCTTTTTTACCGTTACCGGTATTATTGGTGTTACTTTTTTTACAGTTGGCGAAGATTGCTTCTTGTTTGAAACAAGTGTTTTTGGAGCTGGCTTGGCCTGGGGCTTAGCTGCTTTTGAAACGGGTTTTACAACTTTTTTTACTGTAGCTTTTGCAACAGGTTTTTTCGATATTGATTTAGCAGCCACTTTTTTAACAGTGGGTTTCGCCGACTTTTTTAAAGCCGCTTTTTTTACGGGTGCAGTTTTTACAGCTTTCTTAGGTAATGGTTTAACGGGTTTTGAGGGTTTTTTCGCAACAGGTTTTGTTGCTACCTTCGTCACTTTAACTGAAGAACTCTTTTTAGTTGCCATACTATTCTGCTTTTTTAAGTACGTTTACCTTTATTATAGCATTATTCACCTCAATTTCGGTGCCCTCGTTCAAAACGGGGTAAAAAGCAAGCGAATCTGCCAGAATTTCGGCGCAAATATAGTCTTTATATTGATTTAATGAAAGCTGCATGCCCTCATTTTGCAATATTGACACATTTATGTGATCCGTTAGCTCAAATCCGTTCTCTTTTCTGATTGTTTGAATTTTATTCACAAACTCACGGGCATTGCCCTCTTTCCTCAATTCCTCGGTTATTACTATATCCAATGCTACTGTTAGACTTCCTTTATTGGCAACTTCATATCCGGCTATTTCATCTGTAGATACTTCCAGGTCTTCGCTGTTTATAATGATTGGCTCTTCATTTTTTTCTTTGTAATCAGGGTTTATTATAAAGTCTCCCTCCAACACTTTGTCAACGGTTGCATTATTAAATTTTGCAATTTCTTCTGCGACCGCTTTCATTTTTGGCCCAAGTTTTTTACCAAGAGTTTTAAAGTTAGCCTTTGCTTTTTTCTTAATAAAATCATTGTCTGCTTCCAGGATATCAACTTCTTTAATATTGGTTTCGGCTTTAATAATATCTTCTACCATTCTTATCCTTACTGCCATTTCCGTATCCATTGCCGGTATAAATACCTTTTGCAACGGCTGCCTTACTTTAATATTAACTTTTTTCCTTAATGACAGTATCAATGATGAAGCATCCTGGGCAAGCAACATCCGCTTCTCCAGGTCTGTATCAATCATGCTTTCGTCTGCCTTTGGAAAATCGATGTGATGTACCGACTCATAATTAAAGCGATTGGTAACAGCATTTAAATTATTGAAAAGCCAGTCTGCAAAAAATGGTGCGATGGGAGCCATCAAACCTGTTAAGGTTTCAAGGCAGGTGTACAGCGTTTGATAAGCTGAAATTTTGTCGTTTTCGTATTCGCCCTTCCAAAACCGGCGACGACACAAGCGTACATACCAGTTGCTGAGCTGAGCATCCACAAAATCTTCAATGGCTCTTCCGGCTTGTGTAGGCTCATAGTCATCCATGCTCAACTGAACAGATTTTATCAATGTATTCAGTGCAGATAATATCCATTGATCTATTTCGGGCCTTTCTTTTACAGGAATGGCAGCTTCTTTAAAAGCGAAACCATCTACATTGGCATAGAGTGCAAAAAACTGGTAGGTGTTATAAAGCGTACCGAAAAACTTGCGTTGAACTTCTTTAATTCCTTCAATGTCAAACTTTAAGCTATCCCAGGGAGAAGCATTGGTTATCAGGTACCAGCGGGTTGCATCGGCGCCAAATGTATCAATTGTGCCAAATGGATCAACGACATTCCCCGTGCGTTTACTCATTTTATTGCCATTCTTATCAAGCACCAGGCCATTACTCACCACAGTTTTGTAAGCTACACTGTCAAATAGCAATACGCCAAGTACGTGTAAAGTATAAAACCAACCCCTTGTTTGATCTACTCCTTCGGCAATGAAATCTGCAGGAAATGCTCCATTGGCTCCTTTTCCTTTAAGCGGCGAATTGTTTGCAGCCGCATGGTATTGCCAGAAGTTCTCAGTACTTAAAGGTCCAAATTCATTGGAACTGGTATCAGGCAATCCCCATTGTGCATAAGGCATTGCGCCACTATCAAACCAAACATCCACCAGGTCTGATACCCTTTTCATGGGCAGGCCTTTATCACTCACCAGTATGATGTCATCTACATAGGGTTTATGCAGGTCAAGAATTCCTTCATGCAGGTAATGTTTATTGGTTTCACCTCCCAATACCTGGCTGGCTTTTTTAATTTCTTCGTTTAATAACTGTATGGTACCAATGCATTTTTCTTCCGATCCATCTTCTGTGCGCCATATAGGTAATGGTGTTCCCCAATAGCGGCTCCTGCTTAAGTTCCAGTCAACCATGTTTTCGAGCCAGTTGCCAAACCTGCCGGTTCCCGTAGCCGCTGGTTTCCAGTTAATGGTTTTGTTTAACTCCACCATTCGATCTTTAACTGCGGTGGTTTTAATAAACCAGGCATCTAACGGGTAATAGATGATCGGTTTATCGGTACGCCAGCAATGCGGGTAATTGTGCTCATATTTTTCAACCTTAAAAGCACGGTTCTCTTTTTTTAACTTAACACTGATATCTACATTTACATCAACATAGTTCTTTTCGTCTTTATAATCTTTTACAAACCGGCCACTGAATTCTCCTGTGCCCTCAACAAATTTTCCTTGTTTATCTACGAGTGTTAAGATGCCCAGGTTATTTTTTTTGCCTGCTTTAAAATCGTCTGCACCAAATGCAGGAGCCGTGTGTACTATTCCAGTTCCATCTTCAGTAGTTACAAAATCGCCGGTTATAACCCTGAAAGGTTTTGCTCCGGGAGTGAGCTCTTTTATTTTTTCTAAAGTGTTGGATTCGCAGGGAAGTAACTGGTAGTACAATAAACCTTCAATGTCTTTTCCTTTGAACTCAGTAATTATTTTCCACGGGATTAATTTATCCCCGTCTTTATACGCCTGGAAATCAGCATTTTCAGCTTCAGCTTTAAAATATTTTCCGACCAGGTTTTTTGCGAGTACTACATTAATTGGCAGGTGGGTATAGGGGTTAAATGATTTTACCATTACATAATCAATATTCGGCCCTACAGTGAGGCCAAGATTCGAAGGTAATGTCCAGGGTGTAGTAGTCCAGGCCATAAAGAATACTTCCTCACTATCTGCTGCCTCGAAAAGAAAAGCGGACTTTTCATCTTTAACTGCACTGAACATAGCAACTATGCTAGTATCCTTTACATCCTTATAAGTTCCGGGTTGATTTAATTCGTGACTGCTTAATCCTGTACCGGCAGCAGGTGAATAAGGTTGGATACTCACACTTTCGTATAAATACCCTTTTTTATACAACTCACTAAGTATCCACCACAACGTTTCTACATAGTTATTTTCAAAAGTTACATAAGGATGATCAAGATCAACCCAATAACCCATTTTGTTGGTAATGTCGTCCCACTTATCTTTAAATTTTAATACTTCCCTGCGGCAGGTGGCATTATATTCTTCAACAGATATCTTTTTGCCAATATCTTCTTTCGTGATGCCCAATAATTTTTCAACACCTAATTCTACGGGTAATCCATGTGTATCCCATCCGCCTTTACGTTTTACCTGGAAGCCTTGCATGGTTTTATACCGGCAAACCAAATCTTTTAATGTCCTGGAAATTACATGGTGAATGCCAGGCATACCATTGGCACTGGGGGGGCCTTCATAAAAAACAAAAGAAGGTGCACCTTCTCTCAGAGATACACTTTTTTCAAATGCACTGTTTTTCTTCCACTTATCTAAAACTTCATCACCTATCCTGGGTAAATTAAGTTGTTGGTATTCTTTGTATTTGGCACTCATATATTTTCCTGCTATCAATCTTTAAAAATGGCTGCAAAGGTAGTAAAATAGGCTTGTTTGCCGTAATTCTAAATATATGGCTGCCTTGCGGTCTTTTTAAACTTTTAATGGAGTTTTCCACAAAAAAGCGCTTTGGCATAGTATTGGCTCCTAAAAATGTACTCAAAGAAATATCATTTAAGATCAAATTGCTTGTACATAAGCTCTATTCGTCGGATCATTAACCAATTTTAATATTACTATTTGAATTTATTTATACCCACAATAATTTTTTAAATACAGGAACAAATAATTTTTAAGTCATTTTTCATAGCGAATAAAAATTTTGCTGGTTTAGGGTTTTATTAGGGTAAAGACGGGAGTAGTCTTGCTTCCGTCATTTCCAACCAAACAAAAAGATATTCATTTAATAATAAATAAAGTTAGTTCCGTTTTAAAATCTGACGATTCCTAAATAACCAATTAAAATTCAGTATCTGTTTAAAGCCAATTTGTAACTATTGAAAATTATCTTCAATAAGAAAAATCTATCTTCTATTCAACTATTTTACAGAAAAACAGTGGCATCCTGATACGTCAGGATGCCTTTTTTGTTTTGTGCTTACAGAAGATTTATGTAAATGAGGCAATTACATTACAACCTGAAGGAAAATGTAGCACTCGCCTGGCGTGGGGCTATTGGATTTACGCTATTATCATCATGAACGTTATAACTCAATTCATTAAAGAGGTTACTTAGTTTTAATCTTAGACTAACCTTTTCAAACGAGTACCCGGCCGAAGCCTCTACCTGAACATAATCGGGAATGCTGAATAACTTGTAAGTATCATTGGCTACATTAAGCCTTGTAGATCGTCCTGCAACTCTTTTACCCACATAATAACTTGTAATACCCATATTAAATCCTTTTAAAGCGGTACGATTGCTAAAAGTATAATATAAACTCAGGTTGGCAGTGTGTTCCGGATTGTACCTCAGTTTGCTACCCTTCATATAGGTATTGCTGTTCACATATTTTGTTTGGTTATAACTGTAACCGGCAATAACCTGCACACCATATATCGGTTTCGTGGTAATATCTATTTCAAGGCCTTTACTTTCAACTTCGCCTGCAAGTTCTTTTATCTTGTTATTATTATTGGCATTTCCGTTGGCATCCAATAAAGCCATTTGAGCCAGGTTACTGTTTAGTATTTTGTAAAGGGTAACATTTGCCGCCAACACTTTATTAAATAATTCTGTTTTTATTCCGGCCTCATACTGGTTGATAAAAGAAGGTGCCAGCGGATTTAAGTAGATATCTGTTCCCGAATTAAGATCAAATGAATTGGAATAACTGGTAAATAGTGATACCGTTTTGGAGGGTTGATAAACAATTCCTACCCTGGGCGAAAAAGCATCGTTGGATATATTGTCAATATTTGTTCGGCTATGACTGCTAACAGAATCAATATATGCTCCATTGGTCTGTTGCACTGAATATCTTATTCCTGCTAATAATTTAATTTTACTTGTAACATTTATAAGGTCCTGGATATAAGCGCCATAGCGGATTGTGGGTGTATGTGTTAAAGTAGTAGGAGTGATTGTAGGAATATCCGTTCGTTGCTGGTATTTGGTAAGGTCGAAAATATTAATGGTGTCATAAATATTTTTGTTTCCGATTGCCGGGTTACTATAAGCGTAAGCCTTGGTGTCAGTAATGTACTTATCGGCATCGGCACCAATTAATAAGGTATGTGCTATTTTACCTGTATTGAAGTTTCCGGTAAGGTCAAACTGGGTAATTGCATACTTTTCTTTATTGCCGGATCTTTGAAGGCCCCTGGCCCAGGTACCGTTCGTTTGTACAAATTCCCTGCTTTCATTTGGCCTTGATGTTCCATACAAATCATTGCTGTATCCCTGGAATGATGTGAGATTTCGAATTTGCCACTTCTTATTAATACGATGCGTAGTGGTAACGGAAGCTGAGCGCTGCTCGGCATGTAAATAGCTCCATTCGGCACCTAAAAAGCGGCTTCTTGGTATAGCTGCAATTTGGTAGTCAATGGCTCCTGAGCCAAAATCGCTGGTACGATTGTCTTTCAGATAATCGCCTTCCAACAATATTTCAGTACGATTTCCTAATTTAAATAAGAAAGAAGGATTGATGTAAAAGCGTTCTGCCTTTACCACATCTCTAAAGCTTTTTGAATTTTCATAGCTGGTATTAACCCGGTAAGCAATTTTTTTACTAGAGTTCATAGGCCCGTAAATATCTATTGATGGCTTATAAAAGCCATTACTTCCTGCACGGAAAGAAATGGAACCTCCGTTTTCGAAACGGGGCTTTTTGGTAACCAGGTTTATCACTCCGCCTGCAGCCACGTTGCCAAATAGAATGGCAGCACTACCTTTAAGCACCTCTACTTTTTCAAGCGAGCTAATTTCAGGCATAGTGCTATTGTTAAAACGGGCACCATTTTTAAAGGTATTGCTACTGGAATAAGCATATCCTCTCCCTGCTAATTCTTCCTGTCCACCTCCTGTAGTGCCCATTACATATATACCAGTGGTGTTTGCAAGCACTTCACTTAAACGTAAATTTTGCTGACGTTCCAATACATCTTTGTCGATGGTTACAATACTTTGTGGTAAATCCATTGGCTTAATGGGCAACTTGCCAATTGAAACAGCTTTTTCATTGCTATTACGTGCAGATACAATTAAAACTTCTTTTAACTCGTTCTGATTTTCAACCAGTGTAAAATCAAATTTTTTTTGAGATGAGGTTACTGAAATTTTTTGCTGAATGGTTTGTAGCCCAACAAATGAGGCTATTAAAGTATAATTACCCGGCTGAATGTTTGCGATGGTATAGCTACCAGCTTCATTTGAAACAGTACTTTTTTTAATTTCTTTCAGTTGGATATTTACCTGTGCAGCTGGCTTCCCATCGCTTGTTTTTATAAATCCTGTTATATTATGCGACTGCGCCTTTATTAGCAGCGAAAATAATAATAATGATATAGTACATACTACCTGTTGCGTTACCCGAATTTTTCTCATTGATCAGTTTCTTTTTTTTTGAATTAATTATTGCAAAGAAACTTTAGCAAATACGAGAGTATTATCAAGAATAGGAAATCGATTTACGCAAAAAGGAAACTATAATTTTGATATTAGTGCAACAGCAATTCACAAGGTTTAATGCCTGTGTGCTTTTTGAAAGCTGTGCTGAAATGGGAGATAGATGAATAGCCGAGTAACATAGATACTTCTGTTACGCTTAGGCCTTTTTCATATAAAAGGTACTTGGCATGTTCCATACGCTGACTTTGATAAAAATCAAAGATCGTTGTACCAAACAGCTCTTTAAACCCTTTTTTAAGATAACACTCGTTGATGGCAACTTTTCTGCTCAACTCCTTAATAGTGAGTGGTTCACCAATGTGTTGCAGCAATACTTCCCTGGCCTTAATGATTTTTTCACGATCTTCTGCGTTAGCCAAAAACTTGCAGGTAAAAACTTCTTCTTTTTCACCTACCATACAATCCATACTATATAAAAGCAGGATTTGTGTTTGCGCATTTACAAAAATATTTTCGAGGGTATCAGTATAGGTATGATTTAAAAGAGCTTCAATGCTTTTCCTTGTTTTGCCACAAAGCGGTAATAACTTGGAAAATGAATTCGTGTGCGTAAAAGCAAGCACTTCATCAGAAAGATTCAATTGCTTTTTACCTTTTACAAATTGTGTCAGGTAAGACGGCTTAAAACTAAAGCTCAAAACATCTACACTCTCCACTTTTTCTACGCAGGTTTTTGAAGCATTGAATTTACAAAAGTCGCACTCTGTTTGCTTTTGCCTGCAGTAAATATTGCCGGTTACACAGAATTTTAACTCAAGATAGTTTGCTTCCGGATTGTTTTTTTCGTAGTGATATACAAACATGCCCGTGTCGTCCATACTCCAATCCAATTCTTTGCGGTAACGTTTTATAGAATAATGTACGGATCCGGGAACGGACCGGTCAATATCCTGCAAAACATCCAGTTCATTGAACATGAGTGGCTGCTTGTGGGCGACTTCTAATATGTTTGTTGATTGATTCATTGAAAAACTTCGATGCAAATATACATCATGAACACGAATTTTGAGTTAAAAATTAGCCATCAATTGTTAAATGGATTAAAATGTATGTAATTCTTTGGCTATGTTAAACTTACCTGGACAGGATTACCTAAATCATCCCGGTGACAATGTATTGATTTCATATAGAATGCTTCTCGAATTTAAAAAATCAGGTGGATTTTCAACCGTATAGGGCCTTGTTTTTATGGTAAAAAAATGTGGAAATCCGGTTATTAAAATACTTTGCAAACAGACCCTTTCTTTTGCCTTCAAACCCTTGATTTTCCTTATATTTGCACGATTCCAAATTTTGATAAATTTAAAGAGAATTTGCCCGAAAATATGAGTACAGAAATTGAAGAAGTAGTTGCCAATCCCGCCCTGGGGTCTTATGGCGCAGACAGTATCCAGGTTCTAGAAGGTTTAGAAGCAGTACGCAAAAGACCCGCCATGTATATTGGCGATATTGGCGTAAAAGGTTTGCACCACCTTGTGTATGAAGTGGTGGATAATTCCATTGATGAAGCAATGGCAGGTCATTGTAAAAACATCTCCGTTGTAATCAATGAAGATAATTCTATAACTGTGCAGGATGATGGCCGTGGAATACCAACCGGAATGCACACAAAAGAAAACCGAAGTGCGCTTGAGGTTGTAATGACCGTTTTGCATGCCGGTGGAAAGTTTGACAAGGATTCATATAAGGTATCGGGTGGTTTGCACGGTGTGGGTGTAAGTTGTGTGAATGCACTGAGTTCTAAATTGGTTGTAACTGTTAACCGGGATGGTAAAGTTTTTGAGCAGGAGTACGCAACCGGAATTCCGCAATATGCTGTTAGAGAAATTGGAGAATCTGACACACATGGTACCAAAGTTCATTTTTGGCCCGATCTTACCATTTTTACTTCCGGCATTTACAACCGCGAAATATTGGAAGGACGTTTAAGGGAACTTTCTTTTTTAAACAGAAAAATTACAATTTCTATTACCGATTTAAGAGAACTTGATGAAGACGGAAAGACGTACGCTAAAACATTTTATAGCGAAGGTGGAATAGTGGAGTTTGTAGAAATGCTGGATAAAAATGCCAATCGAAATGCGCTGTTGCCAACCGTTATTTATTGCGATGGCCGCGATGAAAACAGTAATGTAGCTGTAGAGGTAGCCATGATTTATAATACCGGCTACCAGGAGCATTTGTTTAGCTATGTAAATAATATCAATACAATTGAAGGCGGTACACACGTTGCCGGATTCCGTCGTTCTATAACCAGGGTATTTAAAAGTTATGGCGAAAAGGAAGGCATGTTTGAAAAAGCCAAGGTTGATATTGAAGGTGATGATTTCAGGGAAGGGCTGAGTGCAATTATATCGGTAAAAGTACCCGAGCCTCAATTTGAAGGTCAGACTAAAACCAAACTTGGTAACAACGAAGTAATGGGTGTGGTGGACAGTACTTTAAGCCGTGTGTTGATAGCTTACCTTGAAGAAAATCCAAAAGATGCTAAAACCATTATTCAAAAAGTAATACTCGCCGCCCAGGCCCGTGCTGCTGCCAAGAAAGCCCGTGATATGGTACAACGTAAAAGTGTACTAACTGGTGGTGGTTTACCTGGTAAACTGGCAGATTGCAGTGATAAAGACCCACACAGATGTGAATTATATCTTGTGGAAGGAGATTCGGCTGGTGGTACAGCCAAGCAGGGAAGAGATAGAAGCTACCAGGCCATATTGCCGTTGAGAGGTAAAATTCTGAACGTTGAGAAAGCAATGGAGCATAAGATATATGACAATGAGGAGATCCGGAATATGTTTACAGCATTGGGCGTTAGAATTGGTACTCCTGAAGACCCTAAAGCATTGGATATTTCAAAGCTTCGTTATCATAAACTCATCATAATGACGGATGCTGATGTGGATGGAAGCCATATTGCTACGCTGATACTTACATTTATTTTCAGGTATATGAAAGAACTGGTAGAGCAGGGGTATGTTTATATAGCCCAGCCACCTTTATACCTCGTAAAAAAAGGAAAGGATCAGGATTATGCATGGACAGATGAAGAAAGAAAAAAACTGATCGCATTATTTGGCCAGGGAAAAGATGATAGCGTAACCACTCAGCGGTATAAAGGTTTGGGTGAAATGAATGCAGAGCAATTATGGGAAACTACGATGAATCCTGCAACACGTACTTTAAAGCAAGTAACTATATCAAGCGCCGCAGAAGCTGACCTGGTATTTAGCATGTTGATGGGAGACGAGGTTCCTCCAAGGAGGGAGTTTATTGAAACACATGCCAAGTATGCAAAAATTGATGTGTAACAATAGTTGAAATCTAAGTATAGTTAGAAATAATATAAATAGCTTCCGGTTTACCGGAAGCTATTTTTTTTGGCCTTAATATTTTCTTACCACCATTATCTCATCCCAACAAAATATTGTTGCGACAATATTTTCAACTATAAAATTGAGCAGCTAAGTGATTTCAATTACAAAATATGATTGATGGGAGATTTTTCGTTTGCTTCTTCGCCGGATAAATATAGCAGTATAGTAAAAAAATAGTCCATGAAGTTTAAGAATTTCTTTTCCATTTAATTTAAGTTTTAAGCGTTATGTTTTTTGATACCAAATATTGACCCAAAAATATTTTCGTTCTCTCTTTTTTGAGTTTGATTATGATTGGTTAAATATTGAAAGGTTTAACAAATCTACCTGGCCCGTATTCCATATACAATAGCAATGTCAACAGGCTGAAGTTTTCATTGTATGAATTGCAGAAAGATTAACAATTAACTCTTCGCCGACTTTTACAGTTTTGTGCCATCTCATAAAAAAGGGTCATGCTAATCAGCATGACCCTCATTAACCGAAAACCAAATTGTAGATCAACCCACTTTAACTTCGCCAACAATTTTTTTGACTTCAAGATCAATACCTGTTGTTTTGTCGACCCTAATATGGCCTGTATTTTTTAATGAAATACGACCTTCCCTTTCAACCCACACAAAAAGATTGGGGGATGAAAGATACCCGGCAGACATCACCGTTAAGAAACATTCATCAAAACCAACTAAATAAAGAACAAAATTTCTTCTTATTAAGGAAGGTGGGTAAATGCAATTTGTATTTTATTTAAATCGCTCACTTAACTGAGTATCTATATATTTCGTTTTTTAATTTGTATAAATGAGCCGTCATAGTGTGGTTCATTTTGTTTTTCTTTTACTGCTTTAACTGAAAGGCAAACCAGGCGGTTAATATTGAAAGCTTTGCTGTCAATTTTTTTAATAATGATTTTTATTTATAACCGTTGCTCAGCTTGTATTTGGAGAAATTATCTTTTTTGAGGATAATATATAAAATAAAAAATTTGAGGCAGTTACAAACAAAAGTTCATTTTTTTGATAAAACCAATAATTTTAGTAGCTTGTACCCTGAAGTTAAAAGCTTCACCCAATATTTACTAACCATAAATTAATAGAAAATGTCAAAAATGTTAACAGCTTATTGCATGAAGACGAAAGAAAAAGACGTTCCAATGCAGGATGCAGTAATTACTAAAACAGCCCGTGGCGGATACATGGCACAGGGAAATGATGGTAAAGGAAATAAGATGACCACTATGCTTGGTGAAGCTAGAGCTTTGGAAGCAGTTAAAGACGGTGTTGCTAAAAAAGGCTGGTGATTATTAATTTGTCACATAATTGGAGGCTGTCCCATGGGATGGCCTTTTTTTATTTTCCAAGGTATTAATGCGGTTACATTAGCCGGTTAGTTCAAATGCGCATTGCTTTTTATCTTGCCCGGTGGTAAATTATTCTTCTTGCCTGGTAAGAATTTGCGGGCAATAAAAATTATCAATAATAAAATTGTTGTAATCAGCAAAGCTGTTTTCCATGAAAAGCTGTTGTATGCTGCAATACGATCTACCTTGCCAACCAGGATGGTTCCTGCCCAGTAATAAGGCAGTTTTTTCTCTCTTGAATTACTGGTTTCAATAAACTCAAGCTTTGCTTTTTGCAATGCCTCATCTGTTGGTTTGCCTTGTGCCAGGTATTTATAAAATAGTTCGGTAATTCGATAAGTAGATTCGTTATCTACCGACCATAAATTGCTAACGGCTGCGGGAATTCCTAAAGATGCAAATCCCCTGTTGAAACTAAAAATCCCTTCTCCCTTATACAATTTCCCATTGGCAGTTTCGCAGGCAGATAATACAACCAACTGTGTAAGCGGCTTACGATCGGCTATAAGGTCCGACAAAAAAAAGGCGGAATCTGCAAAATAAATTACAGGGTCGTTCCGGTAGCTGCTATCCGCCGCATGTGTGTATAATTGTATGATGGCATAGTCAGGGAAATTGCTTAGAAAATTATTTTTTGTAGCCTTGCCCAAAGTAAAATTGTCGGCATTTGAAAATTCATGCTTTATATTATTTAGTGAAACGTCACTTCCCTTTAATGCTGCCAACGATGTATTGTATGGATAATTTACCGGCGCAATACCCAACAGGCTGTTGGAATTATTTTCATTTTCAGCAAATTTATTCAGCAGGTATTTTGCGGAATATGTATAACTCGTAGCATAATGATTGAGTAAATAATCGGGCTTGTTATTATCTGAATTTGTAATCAATGCTTCATAAGGAAAGCTTTTTCCATCTGGCGAAATAATCAGGCTGCCGCCGGTGCTAAGCTGTATATTTTTAAAAATTAACTCATACAACTGGTGAGCATTATTTGCAAAGTTTTTGAAGTTGCGGTTTAACTTTTCTGCATCTGCCAAACTGGTAATAAAGCTGTTGGTGTATTGCTCGTACAATTGCTTATTAACTTTTACAAAAGAAGTATTACTATTTGTAATTGATATTAAATAAACGGCGCTATCACCTGAGAAAATTTCAAGCAGGGATTTGTTCTGCGTACAAATATTTTTTTTTACATTTTCAAGTGAAGGGGAAAATGCATCCCGATTTTTTAAGACTGCGAATGTATTGTTGTTACTGTCTTTATTAAGCAATTGTGCCACCTCATGCTTTGCTGTTACTAATTGTTGCTGCAAATCGAAAAACTCTTTCGAAGATTTATTGGTGCTGTTCAGCGTCCTTTCAATTGTAAGGATTTTCTTCTTTAACACTGCTTGCTGTTCCAGTGTTACATCGTTCATCTTTTGATGCTCAAGTATCTGGTCGTTTAAAAGAATGCTCCTGCTTTTCTCAAAAAAGTAAAATGCTTTGTTTGCATCTTTTTTAGCATAACACGCTTCTATGGCACCTTCGTATAAGCGCCGGGTACTGGTTTTCCAGAATAATTTTGATTGTAATTCAACCTGCGAAACTTTTAATTTTTCAAAATACTGATCCAGTATTTCATAACTATAAATTGCTTTGTCAAGCATTTTTTTGTCGCCTTCAATGTTGTACATTTTAAAAAATGCGTCTGCATTGTCTATTGCCATTCCAGTGAGGTAAACACTAAAGTTTCCGCCAAGTGCGGCTGATTCGTCGTTTAATAAATCGGCTGTAGTAAAACCTGGTTTAACCTGGTCAAAAGCCTTTCGGAAAAAATAAAAAGCAGAATCGTACTTACCAATTTCAAAGTAAGCATTGGCAATATTATCCATAATGTTCAGGGACTCATTTGCATCCGAAAATTTAAGTGCCCTAAAAAAATAGGGCAATGCTGTTCTTGTTTGATGAAGATTTATTTGGTAAGTAAAGCCAATATTATTGAGTGCCTCGCTGCATCCTTTGTTATATTTTATTTGGCTGTTATAAGCCAGGCATTTTTTAAAATTTACAAGTGCCTCTGTAGGTTTATTCGTATTCTTTAAAAGTGTTCCTGTAAGGCCATGTAGTGCTGCCAGTTCCTGCTTTCTATTGCCGGTTCCTGCACTTTGTATTTTATTTTCCAGGAATGCCGCTGCCTCGTCATAAGATTTTAATTTAAGTAGTGAATTTATTTTCCAGGTGAAATAAATAGAGGATTTTTCGTCGGCAGTTGATTGTGCATCACTAATTTTTGTAACCATATTCTCACCGAGAAGGGCATAATTGATACATCGGTAGTAGTCGCCTAATTCAAAAAAGTAGGGTACCATCGAATTGAGTGCAGCATCGGCATAGTTGTAGCCGGTACGCAATAAAATAGCTATGGAAATACAACTGTCAAGTGCTGCATATTTTTTGTTTGAAAGCTTAAGAGCGTCGTAATAAAACGATTGATTAAAGTAACTTTTTATGGATAGTGATTGATCACCCGGCGATTTCTTTTTTCGCAGATTTACCAAATTGATTGACTCTTGTGTGTATTTTACAGCATTATAATTATCTTCCTGCGAACTATATAAATAGCCAATTCTTTGCAATAGAAATGCATAGGCAGAGTCTTTCTGGTAGCCACATTCATCTAATTTTTTTTGATAGCTGAGTAAGTCTGACAACTGTTCACTTTCCGGTACTATGGAAGCGTCCTTCAAAAAAATAATTTTCTCTGTTACAGCATCGCTTTTAGGACACTGGCCGCATAAGGAGTGCACTATAACTGTTAATGCTAATATCGTTAAGCCAAACTTCATCCATTCATCAGCGACCGGAATATGGAATATATTTTCCTGCTATGGTGGCTCTACCAGGAGGGTTGATCGTGCGTATCATATTGTTCCAAAGGTCATTCCTTGAAGTCTCATCCGATCCCCTCATCATTGTTGCCATTCTTAAACCACTTGCAGCAGGTGTAACAAATGAAGAGCCTTCGTAGTAAGTTAAGTTAGCCTTCGCAAAACCTACGTAAAATGCGCAGCAATAATTTTTATCCAATATGCCAAGGGAAACATACTTGTCAGAATAGTTTTGGTAAAAACATGGGTCACTTCCATTATTAATTTGTGTAACGGTTGTGAAATGATTTAAATCTACACTAAAACATGCCGGATAAAACAACCTGCCAAATGCTAATTGATTATGATTATCTGCCACGGTGCAAATACTTGTATCCAGGTGCACACCTTCGGTGTTACCGGCGGCTGCAAATACCTCAATGGCAGGGCTAATGCTATCACAAAGTTTAAGATAATGATGAAGGATAGAATCGGCAGCTCCATAATATCCAAGACTAAGGTTAATTAGGGTTGCGTTTTTTTGCCGGGCATAACTTAAGGCACAACTAACAGAAAAAACGGTTCCTACACTACTATCACTCAATGCTTTTAAAATCATTATTTTGGGAAGTACACCTGTGTTTCCCATAGCTTTAAGCGCAATAGCGGCCACGGCACTACCATGTTTATTTTTAGTTGCATCTAAATAACTATTCGAAATATTTCCCGGCAAAAAGTTCTTCAGTGTTGGGCCGGCAGGATCATTCCATATAATTTCACCTAATGCCTGGTTAAATAAAGTGCTGTCAATACCGGAATCTATAATGGCCAGCCGCCTGGAAGTGTCAATCGTTTTAAATGACAAGTATATAATGGAATCTCTCTTAAACTCTCCCGACCTGGCAGGTTCTTTAGTTTCAGCATTTTCAGAAACTGCATAAGTAACATTATCTCCGCTTGGGCGCAACTTTGAACTACTTGGAACTGTTGTAACGGATTCACCTTCGGCGTTGATTGCACCAAAACCAACATTGTAAAGTAGTGAATCGCATGGGCAATAATCTACGGCAAAAGAATCAGGCCTTATATTAGTTCCGTTATTACGATTGTATTCTGCATATGCTGCTTGTACATAATCTTTAATTTCCTGTATTGTTTGATTTCTGGATGCCTCGTTTGTGCCAGGTTTAAATAAAATATTCCAGCTTATTTTACCATCTTTCTTTTCAATCACCCCGTATTGATGCGTTTTTGTTGTGCAACAACGGAAATAAAGAACAATAAAGACTAGTAAAATAAGTATAAGAATGATAATAAGTACACGATTATTGCGATGTGATTGTGGCATAAACTAAGGGGATTTTGTATGCTAATGAAAATTTATTCTAATTTCTTCAGCCATTTTACAGCCTGTTCTTTTCCTTCCAAATCATTATCACGTATGTTGATCAGCAGTTTTTTTGCTGCTTCAATATCTTCCGGCCGGCTCCTTTTCATGAATGTAAGCGCCCTGTAAAGGTTGCCTTCATTGCTGAATAATGTGGTGTCGGAGGCAAGTAGTGTAAAATAATGTAGTGCCTTGTCGTATTGTAAAGATCTTAGGGAAACAATGCCGGCATATTTTTTTGCCGCCTGGTTGGCAGGATCATTTTTCGAAATCAATTCAAAGCTTTCGAGTGCCTGGCTAAGCTTGCCAGCATTGTAAAATTCAAGGGCCGTTTGCATGCTGTCTTCTTTGGCCGACATTGTTACTCCCAATGTTGTCCAGTTTTCCCGGATATAGTTATCTGCAAGATTTGCAGGGCTGGTTTTGCCCCTGAAAATAAACCAGGCTATCATCATAATAACGGCAATCATACAGGCGGCAGCCATGTACCTCCACTCAAATGGCTGACGGTACTTTTTTATAGGTACAACCTTTTTATGTTGTTGATATATTTCCTGGAAGCGTTGTTTCTTTTCTTCCTTCACCTGCGATGCAATGGTATTTTTTGCTGAAATATAAAATGCAACATCGGCTGCAAAGGCGGGGTCTTCAAGAATTTGTTTTTCGAAGGATTGGGTTTGGCTTTCGGATTTGTCGCCGCTAAAATAATTGTCGATATATTCCATATTATCCATTTCGGTATTTTTATTGTTTATACAATTGGCGCAGTTTATCAAGGCAGCGTAAGCGGCTTGTTTTAACTACATCATGGGACTTATAAGTCATTTCTACGGATATCTCTTTATCTGTGTACCCTTCTGCAAACAAGCCCAAAAGTTTTTTGCAGTTTTCGCCCAACTCCAGCAACCTGTTTTTTAAGAGGTCGGTATCAGCCGCATCTACCAAATGTTGAATAACAGTTTTTGCCGGATCAGCGATCATAAAAAGCATATCTGAAATTGAACTTGTTTGATGGATGCTGCTCTTATTGGTCGTTTTTTTGCGGATGAGGTCAACACACTTGTTGCAGAATATTTTGTAGAGATAGGTTTTTAAGGATGACCGGTTTTCAAAAATCCCTTTTATTATATTGTCAATACCATAAAGAATGGTGTCGGAGTAAGCGTCAAAAGCTTCTTCTTCTGGCAGGGAATATTTGTTCATACCCTCCCTGATAAAATACATGTACTGGCTGAATAGTTGTTCTTCGGCTTTTCTTTTAAACAAACCATCTTCCCGAAGGCTCCTGATCAGCGCTTCATCTTCCGGAATAAATGATGGTGTGTCAAAAGTCATATATTATATTTAAGTAAGGTAATGAAAAATGTAATATATGATGTTATTTTATTCCCTGTTTTTATTTCAGATTGCCATCCTTTATTTCAATTTTGTAAGTTTCTTTTAATGGCGTTAATGCTGTGTTTTTCATCGCCGGCATTTTATCTTTTCGATTTCATCGAAATTTTTTTATAGTTTTTGTTTCCCTCTTTTTTTCAATTCCCGACAAATTATTGAATGATCATTTACTAAGAGAGACCGCAAACAATTCGTTCAAACAACAAAAACCAAAAAAACATGAAAAAGATAATTTTTACCCTGGCAACCGGATTTATTTCGATGTCAGGAATGATCAACGGAGCCTTTGGCCAAAA
Source organism: Ferruginibacter sp. (assembly GCA_046590675.1). Lineage (GTDB taxonomy): Bacteria > Bacteroidota > Bacteroidia > Chitinophagales > Chitinophagaceae > Ferruginibacter. The sequence continues at coordinate 42,668 of JBKJUP010000085.1, forward strand.
GCTGAACCTATCAGCGGCATTGACTCCAACAGATGAAATAGCCTTTGAAAGATCAACGCCCGCTGAAGTGGCAAATACAAACGCACTGAGTGGTATTAATGCAAAAGCCATTAAAGATTTTTCAAAAGCTCACAAAAATGTAAGCAATGCTGCATGGTTAACCAACGAGGACGGCTTCGCAGCAACCTTTAGGCAAAACGATGTTTACAATGTAGTTTACTACGACAAAAAAGGCAGGTGGATGGGTGATTTAAAAGGCTATACCGAAGATAAAATGGCTGCTGATTTACGGAAAATGGTTAAAAGCGTTTACTACGATTATGCTATCACTTATGTTCATGAAGCCGAGACGATAGAATCGAACCGTGAGCCAACTTACATTATCCACATGCAAAATGATACAACACTTGTGTTATTGAGGATTCATGATGGAGAAATGGAAGTATGGGAACAATATAAAAGAGGTGATTAAAACACTTTTGGCTTAACT
>JBKJUP010000013.1:0-73340 GCA_046590675.1 Ferruginibacter sp.
ATCTCTTACAAATTTATTCCCACGTTCATCCAAACGCTTATCTCCAAAACTATCCTTAAACGATGATGTCAACATATTTTTGAGCCAAAGCTACAAAAGATGTGTCCACACGGTAGCACTTTTACCGCATACCATTGGGGAACTATGTTCTTCTACTGTGCAAATTTTCCATTTCGTACCTGGTTGTCTGAACTATGATTTTTTTGATTAAAGTGATTTTTTTGATTTTTATTATTTGGATTGTGACTACTCAAGAAAATGCAATACCCGTTACGAAATTTTGAATGCTGTAAATTAATAGTACGCTATAATCATAGCAATCAAAAAAATCACAGAAATCATAGTTCAGACTAAAATCATAAAAATCATAGTTCAGACTAATATCACTGTATTCAAAAAAATCATAATTCAGACAATTTAACCGCCAGCAAATTTTGCATTCATTCTCCCATCTCCCCTATTCTTTTTTACTGCCTCCCTGCTTTTTACTAACTTGTTGTCCCTTTAATTTTAATCGTTTTAATAAGTAAAATATGAAAATAGCTACCTATAATGTAAATGGTGTAAATGGCCGCTTGCCGGTATTGATTCGCTGGTTGCAGGAGTCTAAGCCCGATGTGGTTTGTCTGCAGGAACTAAAGGCACCTGAAGAAAAGTTTCCACTGCAGGCCATTAATGATGCAGGTTACGAAGCCATCTGGCACGGACAAAAAAGCTGGAACGGCGTGGCCATTTTATCCCGTGCAGGCAAAATCACTGAAATACAACGTGGCCTACCCGGCGACCCCGACGATTTACAAAGCAGGTATATTGAAGCAAGTATAAACGATGTTATTATTGGCTGTCTCTACCTGCCAAATGGCAACCCGGCACCGGGGCCAAAATTCGATTATAAATTAAACTGGTTTGAAAGATTTACTGAACATGCTGCCGGCGTGTACGCAAGTGGTAAACCGGTGGTACTGGCTGGTGATTACAATGTAATACCTACAGAACAGGACGCCTACAAACCGGAGCGTTGGGTGGAAGATGCACTCTTCAGGCCGGAAACCCGTGCGGCTTTTAAAAAGCTACTTGCACAGGGCTGGACAGATGCCATTCGCAAACTGCATCCCAATGAAACCATTTATACATTCTTCGATTATTTCCGCAATGCATTTGGCCGCAATGCCGGTTTACGCATCGATCATTTTTTATTAAATCCTGCACTTACAGAACGCCTTAAATCTGCAGAGGTTGATCGCTATGTACGTGGCTGGGAAAAGACCAGCGATCATGCGCCGGTTTGGATTGAAGTGGAAGATTAATTGTGTCCCCAGGCCCCGAAGGGGAGGAAATGTATACAATTTAAGATGAACGCTGTTGGCAATAATTGAACAGTACATTTCTGCCCATTAAAGAGTAAATGTAATAACTACTATGCACAGATGTTTTTCAGAGATCAATGCCGGGAACGGACTGTCATCGTTAACGGCTGTCTTTTTTGACAAAAAAAAACAAAAAGCATTGGGTAATAAATTGAGAAGAAGGAAGGTTACTAATAACCGTTTTATCAATAACCAATATCATTATCCCTAGCTTTGCAAAAAAAAGCCTCACAATGAAATACATTATAACAAGCCTTAGTTTATTAATATTAATAATGAACACAGGAAAAGCACAAAAAATTGAAGACGTATTTATACAATCGCACATTACCAAACTTACCAATGCAAAAGCATATACGCTAAAAGTTGCAAAGCTGATGCCGGAGGCCAAATATGATTTTAAACCACATGCAGATGAAATGAATTTTGGCAGGCAACTGGTGCATATTTCACAAAATTTATGCTGGCTTAGTTCATCTTATTTAAATGAAGGTGCAAACCCATTGACTGACGAAGATGGAAAGCTTACCAGTAAAAAAGACATCGCTGCATTGGTTGCAAGGGCTTATGATTTTGCCATCGCTGCTGTAAAAAACCTGCCTGTGAAATCATTAACTGATACGGTGAAATTTTTTGTAGGGCCAATGAATAAACTGCAAATCATCAACCTAATTGAAGATCATCAAACCCACCACAGGGCGCAGTTACTGGTATATTTAAGGTTGAACGGAATAAAACCTCCGGACTATGTTGGCTGGTAAAAATATAAATGATATGAATCAGTAGAAAAGAAAAAGCAGCGCCCAATAATGAGTGCTGCTTTTTTTATAATGGTTGGGTTAGTGAGTTAATAACGCATTTACTAAAAATATATTTTACTGTATGTTTAAGAATGCTGCAAGTTTATTCATACCCCTTTTTGTTGTTGCATCATTACCACAAAAAAGCATTGTGCCGCTTCATAAAATTTGTTACTTCTGTAAAATAATTGTTTGCATAAAATTATCCATCATATCCCTGTACTCATTTTTGGATAAGGGTTTAGTTACCACCATTTCTGCACCTTTGCTGATACAGGTATTAATTAAACTACTATCAGCATAGGTTGAATAAATAACCACCGGGATAGCAGCAAACGCCTTGCTGGCTTTAAGATCTTCCAATGTTTGTATGCCGCTCTTCATAGGCATGTTCTGGTCCAGCACGATCAAATCGGGATAATCCTCTGTACTTAAACCATCTAAAAACTTAAACACTTCAATGCCATTTTCAGCAATGGGTAGCAACTCAATATCATCCCTTTCGCTCAGGTGTTCAACAAAAAAACTGCGATCGTCAAAATCGTCTTCGGCCAGTAATATTTTTTTACGAACTAGTGTCATAGTATATTTTTGTTATAATAAAGATTGGGCTACGGGTAATATTATGATAAAGGTAGTACCTATATCCACTTTACTACTTACGTAAATTTGCCCATTGTGCTTTTCTATTATTTTCTTTGCAATTGCCAGGCCAATTCCCGTTCCTTCGTATTTATCTTTTGAATGTAATCTTTCAAACAGTGAGAATATATTTTTTGAAAATTGTTCATCGAATCCTATGCCGTTATCCGTTATCGACAAATAGCAATAAGGTCCATCTGCCTGTTCAACAGCCGGCAATGATTTTTCTCCTACTCTTTTAGCAGCAATGGTAATTAATAATTGTCTCTCATCATCTGCAAACTTGAGTGCATTGCTTAAAATGTTCTGAAATACCTGGCGCATCTGCCCCGGATTTACCTGTATGGTTGGTAGTTTCCCCAAATTCAGCACGGCATTTTTCTCCATCACAACTAAATCAAAATCTAGCAGCACATCATTTACCAATTGATTTAAATCAACCGTTTTAAAAGGGTTGATGGCTGATGAAAGCCTTGAGTAGTTTAATATATCGATGATCAGTGTTTTCATACGCACCGAAGAATCTATAATTTTTTCAAGATACTCCTGCGACAGTGGCGGCAGGTGAAGCCCGGATTTTTCTTTTACAAGGGTTGAAAATATCTGGATCTTTCTGAGCGGCTCCTGTAAATCATGCGATGCTACAGAAGCAAATTGCTGCAGGTCGTGATTGCTACGCTCCAGGGCTACATTCATCTGCTGCAATTGTTCGTTGTAGTTGCTAAGTTGCTTTTGGGCCTTTTTTTGTAAAGTTAAATCTGTGAGTATAATACTGAGTGCAACCCCCTCATCCAACTCAAGCGTAGTTAGCGAAAGCTGCACCGCTGTGGTTTCATGTTTCCCCACTAAACATATTTCTCCCTTCACAACTTTTTTCCAGCTTTTTTTAAAATATACATTGTAATCGGCCTGGCTATCCTCTTCAACAAAATCAATAAAATTTCGCCCCAGTACATATGATAAAGGAAGCTCAACCATGGCAGCAAATTTTGAGTTGGAATATAGAATAACGCCACGGCTGTTAAGGGTAACAGCACCTTCAATCATTTTTTCAATAAACATACGGTAAGTCTGGTCTGCACTTTTTAAAGTGTACAACTGGTGGCCACCTTCATTTTTTACAACCAGGGCATCTATCTGTCCGGTGCGTATGGCTTCAATGGTATCCCTTGCCTCTGTCAATTGTTGTTGCAGCTCGTCATTTTCGAGTACTAATTGCTGATATGTTTTTACTTCTTTATCCATTTATAAAAAAAACTGTTTGGAAATGATTTTTTTGTTTACCAGCATTGGTATGTCATGGCAGCGACATTGGCTGAGTTTACACTGAGGAACGAAGTGCACTGTTCAAATTCATATTTAATGGCATCATTCTCCACCATAATTTTTTTACAACATTCAATTTAAACAGTTACTAAGATGCTATTCCCAATCCATCTAAAACTTTTTCGGTGTTGGACAGGTCGCCAATAAACCTCCTTTCAGGGAGCGGCATTTTTTTCACCAGCATTGGCAATGCTATCAGTTCTTCCTGTTGAGCTATTTCCGCATCCTGGTAAACATCTATTATTTCCAATGTATAACTATCCTTCAAATAGGTTTCGCATATAGCTGTAACATTGGTAACTGCTTTTAGTGAATTAGGCGTAGCACCGGTTATAAAGAGCCGAAGCACATAGACTCCTTCCTCAGCCTGATGGCCGCCAGGGATATGTTGATTGGGCACTTTTTTTTGCATCTTATTTTTTTACAGGTCGTATATTTAATCCTACCAATACTTTTTCTTCGTTTGATAAATCACCAATTATTTTACGGATGGGCACCGGCACTTTTCTTACCAGTGTAGGTATTGCAAAAATCTGGTCGCCCTCAGCAAGCTGTGGTTTTACCAGCAAGTCAATTACTTCAATTTTATATTGTCCTTTCAGGTGAACTTCGCAATACTTTTTCAGGTTCCTCAAAGCTGTTACCGACTTAGGTGTGTTACCTGCAATATACAATCGTAGTTCCCAATGCTCCGGTGCCGGCTCCAGCGTTGGTGTTAGTATTTTATTTTCTTTTGTCATTATGGTGGCTGTTATCATTTCTTTGCTTTGCTATTTGGTTCCTGTTTTTATCCATTATTTCTTTTCTCAGGTTCTCTTCAACATAAGATTTATTAAGGTCGTCCTGTACCGATTCAAATTCTTCACGCAGTGATGAAATTTTTGCTTCCAGCACCGTGCGTTTTCTTTTAATCTCTTTGTCTTTCCTGGTTACTGCGTGTGTGCGTATTAGTTCACCCGCCGCTTCATTCAATTGCTGTGCCTCACGTGCCGACCCTATTAGTACACCATCTGCGCCCAGGTAAACGTTCACCAAATCGAGTCCATTATCCTTTATCACAAATTCCCTTACCTGGTTAGAATGTTTCATCCCCCTCGATTTCATAATGTACATACCGCGGTTACGTTCGCCGTTCAATTCAATATCCCTTACCTGTAGCCATGCATCTACCAGTGAAGAAACGCCTTCATCTGTTTGATCGCTCACCAGGCTGTTTAATGTAAGTGCCGTAAACATTACGGTTATCTGCTGGTTCTGCAAAAAATCGATCAACCGCATTAACATTGATTTTACTTCACTTACTACACCTACCGTAATCAGGTTGGTAATGGGGTCCAATATCACCACCTGCGGCTTAAATGAATTTATTTTTTTATGGATGGCCACCAGGTGCATTTCGAGGCCATACAAGGTGGGCCGGGCTGCATGCATTTGCAGCAATCCGCTATCAATATGCCGCTGAAGATCTACGCCGATAGAACGTATATTGCGCACTATTTGCTGCGGCGATTCTTCAAAAGCAAAATAGATACAGCGCTCCTTTCTGTTGCAGGTTTCATTGGCAAAATGAGCTGCAATGCTGGTTTTACCCGTACCTGCCGTACCTGACACTAATATAGAACTACCTTTGTAAAACCCTTTACCACCCAACATTTGGTCCAATGCCGGTATGCCTGAAGTGATTCTGTCTGTAGATACTTTTGCGTCCAGTAATAATGAAGTAACCGGTAATACGGATATACCTGTTTCATCAATTAAAAAAGGATATTCGTTGGTTCCATGCAAACTGCCCCGATACTTTACAATACGCAATAACCTGGTTGAAATTTGGTTGGTCACCCGGTTCTCCAAAAGTATTACACAATCAGAAACATACTCTTCCAGTCCTTGCCTTGTTAGTGAGCCTTCACCTTTTTCACCGGTAATAATTGTGGTAACACCTTTATCTTTTAACCATTGAAAAAGCCTGCGTAATTCAGCCCTTAAAATAGCCTCGTTGCTAAGTCCCGAAAACAAATTTTCAATGGTATCCAACACCACTCTTTTGGCACCAATGCTATCAATGGCATGTCCTAATCTTATAAATAATCCATCCAAATCGTATTCGCCTGTTTCTTGAATTTCACTTCTGTCAATATGAACATGGTCTAACCGTATCATGCTATCTTGCTGCAATTTTTGCAGATCATATCCTAAAGACGCCACATTCATGCTCAGTTCATCTGCCTTTTCTTCAAAAGCCATAAATACACCAGGCTCTTTAAACGCAATAGCTCCTTCAACAATAAACGAAACTGAAAACAAGGTTTTACCCGAACCCGCAGCACCGCAAATCAACGATGGCCTTCCCTGTGGCAAACCTCCTCCTGTAATTTCATCCAGGCCGATAATACCGGTGGGTGTTTTAGTTAACTGTGCCGGTTTAGCGGCTGTCTGTCTTTTATATGTTTTTGCCATTTTTATATAAATTGTAAAATATCCAAACTGCAATTACCTATAATATGGTTGGTGAATTGTCATATTAAATGTTATTAAAATCATATCAGTAAATGATCGGTAACGAGTACAACTGATGTGTGGATTTTTTTTCTCACTCTTATTAGTTTTACCATGATTAAATCAATGCTGTTGAACGTTCATTCATTCATTTATATGTGAATGCCTGATCCGTGCATAGACGTTCCAATAAAATGCCAAAGATTAAAAACAATTAATGACCAGGTTGTTGCTAACCCAAAAATATGTGCACTAGAAAGCTTGTGATTAGTAACTTTTACCGGCAACGTGTAAACGAGGAGTAGTAACAGACAGTAAGATGAGTTGGATGCTTTGTTGCAGGTACTTATTTAATGATGGCAAATGACAGCAGGTTTGTTAAAAGCAATGTATCCGATTAAGATAGTTATACTTTCAGTATTATTTATGGATGCTGATGTATAACTTGGGTAAAAATTAACAAAATCAATATGCAACAAGACCAGGGCAAAATGTTGGTATCTTTTGTAAGAGATAGCTATAGAGGTGAATTTAATAATTACAACCTTAGCGGATTAAGCGATACAGAAAGGTTTGAATTATTTTATAGCTGGATGATGGGAAAGTTTTTCCAGGAAACCGTTGCGAACAATGACAGTTTTTTATCGGAGCTGATAAAAGAAGCGATCTCGTTGAATGTGGTGGATGGCACTATTAAATTAGGCTACGAACAGGAACACGTCTGATGCTGATAATGGCATCCTGCAGAACTTATCAACACAATCCATCCACATTTCATATAAGTTCCTGAATAAAAATTCCTCATGTTTATCAGCTATCAATAGTAGTAACAGGTATGGCATATAATTAGCTATCAGTACTACAAATAAAAAACATACATCATGGACAATACAGAAAAAACAACAGCACCTACACCTGCGTTAACGGGGCCAACCCACGGGCCACAAGGCGTTGACAAAGCACCGGGAGAAGAAGAAAGTAACGATACATTACAATTTGAACAACTGACTCAAAAAGGTAAAAAAGATGATGGTGATCCAACACTGGAAAGCGATCAACCAATCAGTCAGTCGGCGTTGCCGGATAATAGTGATACAAAATAATAAAAAGACCGGGTTATATGAAAGCTGCCACTCATTGCACAACGGCATCGTTGTAGTAAAATGAGTGGCAGTTGAATTATAATCATTGCAAAATTTTAATTCGCACTTTTTAAAGTAGCAGTTATTTTTATTTAAGATGCTTTTTAAAAAATTCCAGGGTTCTGCTCCACGCTAGTTTCGCTGCAGCTTCATTGTATCTTGCAGCGGAAGTATCGTTGTGAAAAGCATGATTGGCACCTTCGTAAATATAAATTTCATAGGGCTTGTTGTTGGCTTTTAAAGCCGCTTCAAATGCGGGAATACCGGCATCAATGCGTTCATCCAATCCACCATAATGCAATTGTAGCGCAGCATGTATCATAGGTACATCTGCAGCATCGGGTTGGCGTCCATAAAATGGCACAGCGGCTTTTAAATCCGGAGCATGTACTGCCAGCTGATTGGCCATGGCACCTCCCCAGCAAAAGCCTACGCATCCCAGGTTGCCATCACAATCTTTTCGCTGAGCCAGGTAAGTCAGCCCGCTTAAAAAATTGGTGAGTGTATCCTTACTATCCAGTTTAGTAAACAAATCCCTTGCATCATCTTCATTGGCCGGTGTACCACCCACTGGTGACAGTGCATCCGGAGCAATGGCTGTATATCCTGCCATTGCAGCACGCCGGGCCACATCTTTAATATGTGGATTCAATCCGCGATTTTCGTGTATAACCATTACACCGGGATATTTCGACTCCTTTGCCGGCCTTGCAATATATGCCTTCATCTTTTTGCCTGCAGCGCCTTCGTACTCCACATCTTCGGTAAATAAATTTTCGTCCGCTTCAGGCACAGCAGCTATTGCATAGTTACCTTCCAACATCGGCAGCACGCTCAGCGCCAGCGCCATGCTGCCCGTAATCTTAATAAGTTTTTTGATAAACAATTCACGGCTCAAAGGCTTGTGGGTATATTCATCGTACAGGTTTATGATTTGTTGATCCATGGCTTTAATTTTTATTATTGACAAGTAAGTTCATTAAAAGTTGTGGATAGATGCAAACAAAATAACATCCTTCTTTTATAAGTGAATGATATAAGCATTCATATAACTACAAAATAGGCAATACAAATCCCTACTACATTATTTTTTTATAACTTCCACCTTATCGGGAAAAGCGGATGCACCTGTAAAATTAATCACTTCCGTTTGTGCTGTATGATTGCTTTCAATACCATGGGCAAAATAATCGGGCCGGTTGGTGCCCCATTGTACGCTGCAGTTTCTGATAAACACACTTCTTACATCATCAATATAAAAACCAGATGTACTGCCTTTTACAAAGCCTTCCACAGCACTTGGCCTGCGATCATACACACCACCCGGGAAGGCAGTTGTTTTGTCAATGAATATATCAACATTATCAAAATAAATATTGGAAATTTTATCCATTGATTCTGCACTTACATAAGCACCATTTTCGCTGGTACATTTTACATTGCTGAAGTAAATATTTTTCACTTCTCCTACCCTGCCTTCAATGGCACCTTTCGGAAAACGCCAGTTGGCATCCTTGTTATTACCACTGGCACGCCTGTACGCTGTAACATAAATCGGCTCCGCCTTACCCCACCAGGTATCACTAAACAAATGGCTCTCTATAATCATGTTGGAAAATATCACATCCTGCACAACACCCTCATCCCTGTTTTGAATACCCACACCCCTGTTACTTTTTTTGATGATGCAGTTATTAAACACCACCTGCTGAATGGTATCCATATTTTCTGATCCAATTTTAATGGCACAGCTACGGCTCGTCATGGTGCAATTGGTTACTGTAATATTTTCACACTTACCAAAATCTTCAAACTCCCGGCGGTTTTTTAAACAAATACAATCATCTCCACTTTCAATATAACAATCGCTGATGCGTACATTTTTACTATGATCCAGGTCAATGCCATCACTGTTACGCACTTTTAAACTGTTCAGCAAAGTAATACCGCTGATCACTACATCGTTGCAGCCAACAAGGTGTACCGTCCAATAGGCTGAGTTACCAATATGAATGTCTTTAATACGAATATTATTTCCACCAATAATGGTTAACACATGCGGCCTGGGATCCAGTACCTTAAAGGGTTTCAGCTCATACGAATCATCCAGTTCTGCACCCATAAATGAAATACCATTGCCATTAATTTTACCGCCGCCACTAATGGTTAGGTTGTTGATTTGTTCCCCACCGATCCAGATGGTGCCTTCACCGGGGTTGGTTCTAAAGGCGCTTTTGGTATATACTTTTTCATCCGGGTTGGCCAACAACTCGGCTCCTGCCTCTACATGAAAATCGATGTTGGATTTAAGGTTAAAAGGGCTTGCCATAAAAACCGCCGGTGCAGGTAGCAATACTACGCCACCCGTTTTACTACAATCATCAATGGCTTTTTGAATGGCGGGTGCATCATTGGTTTTACCATCGCCTATAGCGCCATAATTTTTTACATTGTAAACTTTTTGTGCCTGCTGTGTCACAGGCAGCAGCATCAGAATGATGATGTATGTTGTAAAAACCTTGATAATGCCAGCCATAATTAAATTTTTAATTTTTTTATTGGTAGCCAAATCTATTGTTTTTTACCCCCATTTGGCTACCAATAGATTTGGTTTGTATTATTGAAATAAATCGTTCATTGATATCGTATCCTGAATTTGCTGTAGTTTATATTCATTCTCCTTTACGCTATATGTACTTATAAGGGTAACAAATATTGCTTTTTTTGTTTTTGAATCATTTGTAAACGCAGCCCTTTTATTGGCCAGTTCTGTCGCATATTTTTTTGATACAATAAATTCGGTATTGTAAAATTTCATTTCGCACAAATTGATACAGTCGTCTTTACGATCTATTAATAAATCAATTTGTGCACCAGCTTTTGATCTGGAACCATGCAGGCGCCACGAACTTTGCTCTGTATAAACTGAACTTATGCCTAGTGTATTTTTGATAGCATCAATATGACGAATACAAAGGTTTTCAAAAGCAAAGCCACACCATATTTGAAATGCAGCAGATTGCTGCACCTGCGCCCATCCACTTCCCACTCCGGCACCTGCCATAAAACGAAAATAAAACCCTGTAAATTCATCCGTAAGCCGATAGATTGTGTCTTTGCTTTTTTTCCCAAACGGAAGCACCTTGTCTATAAAGCCCGATTCTAAAAGTTCAGTTAATACCAGCGATAACGTGCCGCCAGAGCTGACATTTCTAATACCGGCAACAATTTCTGCCCTGGTTAATCCCATTGCTTTGGATGCCAGCAAACGCACAACCATAATATGTTTATCCGCATTTGCAAAAAGTGCTCCGTATAAATTTTCAAATTCATTTTTTAGTAATCCATCTTTTGTAAAGCACACCTTTTGCACCGACTGTGCAATGCTTTTACCAGGCAAGATGGTATTAAGATAATGCGGCACACCACCCATAATCATATATAACTGTAGTACCTGGTAGCGGGTCAAATTTATTTTCCTGTAAGAAAGATAAGCTTCTGTTTCTTTTAAATTAAATGGCATCAGCCGGATTCTATGAGTAATTCTATTGTGCAGGCCTGCTTTATTATTTACCACTTTTTTTATCATCCAGGATGCAGCCGATCCGCATATTACTACCACACGTGTATCGTCTGCGGCTGCATACATATTCCACCAGTAAGTAAATGCCGAAAGAAAACCCGACTTATGTGTATCAAGCCAGGGCAGCTCATCAAAAAATATAACCTTCTTTTTCTTTGTCTTATTCTTTTTTAAGCAGGTTTCCAGCAACCTGAATGCGGCTTGCCATGTAGCAGGTGTTTCCAGTTTCTTTATGGTAAAATATTCGGCCAGGCGCACACTGAAATTTTCAAGTTGTGTGGCCAGCGACCCATTGGCTTGCCCGCTGCAATCAAATGCCAGGTAATCTGCAAAAAATGTTTTTATAAGATAGGTTTTACCTATTCGCCGGCGGCCATAAACCGATAGTAACTGAGCTCCTGTATTGCAAAGCAACTCATTCAATATAGCTTTTTCTTCCTCTCTGCCGATAATAATATTAGCCATGCCAATTTCTATTAGTAGCCAAATGTACTATTTTTTAGGTACATTTGGCTACCAATAGCTTTTTCAAAATTATTTTAACGGAGGTAAATAATCATCCTGCCCCCCTGCACAATATCATTGTAAGTAATCGCATGCTTTTTATATACCCTACCTCGTAGCATAATTTTGTTTATTATGCCGATCCCCCCTGCTTTCCTATTAACTGTCATCAAAAATGTTTTACCATTGGTTAAATGAATAGACACCGAATCAAACAATGGCACACACAGTTCATATTCATTGCTAACAGGATCTACCGGGTAAAAACCCATCGCTGCAAATACATACCAGGCACTCATTTGCCCGGCATCGTCATTACCGCTTAAACCACCTGCCCCATCACTGTATTCTTCCGAAAGAATTTTTAATACCTGTCGCTGGGTTTTATAAGGCGATGCAGTGTAATTATACATAAATGGAACTTGGTGGCCCGGTTCATTACCGTGCCAGTATTCATCTTTTGTAAATAAACTATCCAATGCATTTTCAAGTTTTTTTGTACCGCCCATCAGCTTCGCCAAACCCGCTACATCCTGTGGTACATAAAATGTATATTGTCGTGGTGTACCTTCTGTAATGTAAGGCTGGCGTATATCTGCATTAAATTCACCAAACCATTTTCCATCGGTGTATTTCCCCCTTACCATGCCCAAAGATTTATCAAATACATGTTGATAATTGAAGGACCGCTTATTTAATAACCGGTAGTCTGCTGTTTTATTCAAGCACTTTGCTACCACGCTTAATGCATAATCATCGAATGCGTATTCCAATGTGCGGCTTACCTGTTCTTTTTTATGAAAGGCAATGGGCACACTGTCTTCCATGGGTATAAAACCATATTTCAAATAAGATGGCAAAGCTCTTCGGCCCATGCCATTTTTATAGTCCGATTCACCGGCCTGCTGAAATGCATTTTTACGCATCAGCCTGTATGCTTCTGCTACATCATAATTGCGAATGCCCTTATTGTAGGCAGATGCAATGAACGCCGTGGCATGATCACCTATCATGGCTGCAGTGTAACTATTCCAGCATGGGAATATCGGCAGCCAGCTTCCCTGCTGCCCTTTTAATATAATCGATTGCACCAACTGGTTGGTTAGCGTTGGTTGTAATATTTCAAACAATGGCAATTGTGCCCGATAAATATCCCACATCGAAAAATCATCATAATAGTTTCCCCCCTTCGTTTTCTTTAATTCATATTTGCCGCCAAAAGCAGGATAGCCCCCATCCACATCGTTGAATAAGCGTGGATGCTGCATGGCATGATACATGGCTGTGTAAAAAATTCTTTTATTCTTTTCATTACTGGTTTGTACAGTTATTTGCGACAGCGATTTTTCCCACACTTGTTTTGATTTTGACCATACTTCATTAAATCCTTTGTCGGCAATTTCAGTCTGCAAATTTTCTTTGGCGCCCTGCAAACTACTAAATGATGTGCCTATACGAATCCGCAATTGTTCTTCCTGCTTCATTGCAAAACCAATGAATGCACCAATGTCTTTTTTATTAAAAATAGTATCACTCAAAAATGTTTCACTACCCGTAAATGTACCACTGATAGCAACTGCTTTTTCAACCTTTATATAAAACCAACCGTTGAAACCTGCAGGCTCACCCCAGCCCTGGTAAATGCGATGCGCCGGATTATACCCCCACACTTCACCCGTTGCCGCATCTACTTTTACAAAGCCTTTCTGCTGATCGCTGTTGGGCATAATGAGCAGGTACAAACTATCATCCTGTTGCATTGTAAACTGCATCATGGCACAACGCAAGGTGGAAGTCATTTCCGCAGTAAGATGACTGGCAGGCAAATCAATTTTATAGTAAGCGGGTGTTGTTATTTCATTGCTGTGACTAAATGGAACGGTATAATCTTTCAATCCTGTTTTTAGTGTACCCGTAACCGGCATAATAGTAAAACTTCCATAGTCCTGCGTACAGGAACCGCTAAGCCAATGCGTACCCCGGAAGCCACTAAGCAGGTTGTCTTTATAATAATAAGGTGGCTGGCATTTTACTTCGGTGGTTCTCGTTTGGGCCGTCCATTGTGTCATGGCAAAGGGCAACGTTACCGAGGGTATGGTATTGGCATTTGCCTCCGATCCTGTCTCGCTGTGTTTGATGGCACTCAATGTTGTGGATGCCGCAGTGCCCGATAATGGCTGCACATATTTTAATACATCCTGGGCATTCAGCAGGTTGCAATTTATCAAAACGCACAGCGCTGTTATCGTGCATTTAATCCTGAATATTTTTAACGAATCCATTTTCATTTATAATCTGCTGTCTTTAAAAACTAAATACATTTATGTACCAAACATTTGAATTACTATTAAACTTCGGTGGCGTCGCACACTGCATCAGTGGTAATTTTATTGAGCATCCAATACCTTCAACACCTGTTTCTTTTCCCCTGGCACTTTAATCTTTCTAAACTTCAACAACTTCACTTTATTAAAGAGCATTACCGGCACGGTTAATTTTCCGGATACTTTTAATTTATCAACTGCAACATCCGCAACATCATTCATCAGCAACGCTGACCGGTAATCGCTCCCTTCCATTTTAACGGTAATATTATTGAGTGTAAGTCCTTTCACATGCCGTACATACAAACCAAATACCGGCAGTTCGCCAAACATAGAAAACTCGGGATAATCTTTAGTGGCTTCAGTAATTACATTAAATGAATCGAGTGGAAAATAATTCACCTTTTTATCTGCTACCGTGTTATAAGTTATTTCAATATTTTCCAGTGTTACGTTTTCAACTGCATGACCCTGCAGGCCTGTTATAGAGGAAGGAAAAACATTGTGCTCATACAATTTTACATCCGGCATTTTCTCTTTGTAATTCCACGGCGACACGCTGATGTATTTACCTTCAACCGGTTTAAAGCCTGGCGGATACATCAGCAACGGCCCCTCCGTTTCATAACCTGCATCAGGCTTATGTTCCGGTATCGACACCTTTACATTGGCTATGTAGATATTCTTTACGGTGCTGTACACATCATCCTTGTTACGATGCCCCAGCCTGATTAAAATAGCATTGCCGGTGTTGGTAGCCACTACATTCCTGATATCAATATTTTCAAGAAAGCCACCATCTACTGCCTCCAACGCAATTGCAGAACGATAGGTATCAAATATTTTTAAATTACGAACCGTAATATTTTTAAATCCGCCAAACGATCCGGTGCCCAGCTTAAATGCGTTTGCACTGGAACGTAAGGTGCAGTTGTCGATATAAATGCTGTCACAAAAATCATACGGTCGTGCCGACTTTAAACAGATAGCATCATCTGCCGCATTGATGTACGAGTTGGTGATCCGCATATTTTTACAGTCCACAATGTCTATCCCGTCATTGTTCCAGTAGGCCACGCTTTCCAGTCGTATGCTATCAATCGTGATGTTGCGGCAACGCTCATAATGTGTTACCCAACTGGTGGCATCTTTAAAAGTGACACCCCTTACATTAATATCATTGCAATCTTCAAAATAAGTGAGGTTGGTACGGATACCTTCTCCCGGTCTTGTCAGTCTCCAGTTAGGATCAGTCAATGTTCCTTCTTCCAGTCTTTTAAAAATATCTTTTATCAACTCCCTGCCGTTGCCATCAATGACACCTTTACCTGTAATGGAAATATTGTGCTGTTTGGCAGCAACAATCAACGCAGGTTTTATTTTCTCTTCGTAATCTTTTCTTTTATCACTGCCTTTAATAATTGCTCCATCCTGTAGATGCAGGTTTACACCCGATTTTAATTCAATACTGCCTGTAATAAAAACACCTGCCGGCACCAGCACCGTTCCACCACCAGCCGATGACACTGCATCAATCGCTTGCTGAATAGCTGCTGTGTTGATAAAACCTGCAGCAGGTTTTGCACCAAACTCAACAATGCTTTTGGTTAAAGTTTGTGCATTTACAGCATGCAATAAAAGCATACATAGCATCAACACCAATAAAATACATTTACAACTTTTCATCGCCCATAATATTAATATGTTTATTTACTCATTTCATGTCGGCCAATCTCTTTCGACAGTTTATTCTTTCTAACATATTTACCATTTTCAAAAATTACTTTATAGGTTGTTTTAAATAGTGTCGAAGGCAAATAATAATCAGTCGTAATAACCTGGGCGTCACTTTTTCGTGCTGCTTTAAAAGTGCTGTAATCATTGTCACGGGCTTCCTTTGTATCCGAATCTGCTCTTGTCCTTACCAGGTAACCCAGCTTCACCAACTGTCGTATTTCAGGTCCATCTTTTTTTGGATTGTTCATAATCATAAACGCAGCTTCAGGACTGCCTTGCTTTTCGTTTACAAACAGTACCCGTCCCTTAAACGAGGGATGGCCCAATTTGTAGGTTGCCATTTTCTCTCCCTGCTCATCCAGCACAAAGAGAAATCTTCCTTTTACTTCACTCACCAGTGGCCAGCCGCGTTTTAAAACTGCGTCATTTAATGTATTGAATTTACCCCTGATAAGATCCGGCGTAATTAAGTCTTCATCATCAAAAACAGACCTGATCTCCAGGTCAATGCTATCCATCGCTGCTTTTGTGAAAGGCATCATTTCATGCAATCCTTTTTTATTTGAATCCTTTGTGTTCATGGTAATGATCACGGGCAAATGCCCCCTATGCATCGCCGACCATTGCTTTAATTCCTTTAAGCAATCCACAAAAAGTAAATGATGGCTTCTGAAATCAACATCGGGCACATGAAATACTTTCAGGCCGGGTTTCAGCAAATCATTGTTGGCATCAAAAGGCATGGGGGTAATGCCATATTCTTTCATCCAATGCATGCCCAACGGATCCTTGTATGTACCACCATGTGGATCATACACGACATCAATTTCAAGATTGCGCAAGCCCAAATTTAATTGCTCCGTAAAACCAATATGGCCATATTGCAATTCAATAGCTGCGGCGCTATCTTGCGCATAAATGATTTTCCACAATGCCGGCTCGATGCCCGGCTTATAGCTATTGTGGCTACCGATTAACTGAAGCTGGTTGAGGTGCAAACCCGCAAATGCATCTGCTTCCTGCTGACCATACAACGATCCTGAAATAAAAAGAACGGTCATTAAAATGAAATAAACTTTTCGCATTTTCTTATTCATTTTATTTTATCATTTCCAATTGAATCTGTTATTAAAATAATGCTATTAACCAGTTTGTATGAAAGATGGAATACCTGGAAATAAGTTCCGATCAGGCTACTAGGGAATAGAAATTTTGTTATTTTTTATTCTTTTAAATACAACTCGAATTATGGGAATACAACTAAAATCCGATCCATCTCAGATCGCTCTTTGAATTAGAGGTATCAACATTATACAGATAGCATTAACGACAATACGGTAAAAAAGGTCACACCCCTTGGCTACATTCAAAAGGACATGATGCAGCTTTTTTGAAGCAGCACATCGATTTGAAACCGCTACCAAAACACCGTGTACAATGCAACCAATATTCCACAAATTATAAATGAACCAATGATAAATTCCGGTGACACCTTAAACATAGATTTATCAACCTCAATAACATGTTTGTCATTTTCTGGTTTTGGATTTATTAAAGTAATGGCAACCATTATTATTACAACTGCAAAAAATGCAACGGTCATTCTATCCAAAAATGGAAAATCAGGGAAGGCGCCTCCCGTCCAGGTTGGTAGAAATTTTAATACCGCAGAAATAGGCACCGTAAGCAATGCACCTGCAAGTCCTGCTGATGCGGTTGTTTTTTTCCAGAACATACCCAACAAAAATATAGCCAGTACACCCGGCGAGAAAAAGCCAACATACTCCTGTATAAACTGGTAAGCCTGGTCCAGTGATTTTAATGCCGGTGCTACAGTTGCTGCAATCACCATGGAGATAACTACCACCCATCTTCCGGTAATCACCAGCTTTCTTTCGGAGGCTTCTTTATTAAAATATTTGCGATAAATATCCAGTGAAAAAATAGTTGAAATACTGTTGGCCTTACCGGCAAGTGATGCAACAACGGCGGCTGTTAATGCAGCAAATGCAACACCTTTTAATCCTGCTGGTAACAGGTTCATCAATGTAGGATAAGCCTGGTCTGGCTTTACCGTACCTGCAACATCTACCATTTCTTTTTGAAACATCCCATGGTTATGCATTACATACATGGCAATGCCCGGCAACACCGCAATAACGGGCACCAGCATTTTCAGGAATGCTGCAAATAAAATTCCTTTACGGGCAGTTTTTAAATCGGCTCCCAGGGCTCTTTGTACAATGTATTGATTGCATCCCCAATAAGCAAGGTTATTGATCAGCATACCACCTATTAAAACAGACATGCCCGGTAACTCACGGTAATGTGGATTCGATTTATCAAATATCATGTGAAAATGTTCGGGCGCTTCCTTTCGTAAAATTGCCAGTCCTTTAAAAACATCTTTTCCAAATCCAAACTGATCACTCAATAATGTGAGCGCAAGGTAGGTTGTAACCAGGCCGCCCAGTATCAACACCAACACCTGGAAAACGTCTGTATAGCCAATTACCTTCATGCCGCCCAGGGTTACTATCACAGAAAATATACTGAGGCCAACCACACTCCATTCAAAACTGATGGGTGCAATAGATGAAATGGCCAATGCGCCCAGGTAAATAATTGAAGTAAGATTTACAAAAACATATACCAGCAACCAGATCACCGCCATAATGGTACTTACGGTATCGTTGTACCGCTTTGCCAAAAACTGCGGCATGGTAAATATTTTATTTTTAAGATAGAGCGGGATAATAAAAACTGCCACTATAATGAGTGTGGCCGCTGCCATCCACTCGTAGGAAGAAATCGCCAGGCCCAATGCAAAGCCCGAGCCACTCATGCCAATAAAATGCTCTGCCGAAATGTTGGAAGCTATCAGTGAAGCACCAATTGCCCACCAGGTTAAAGAACCCTCTGCAAGAAAAAAATCATTTGAACTGGCAGTTTTTGCTTTCTTCTTTTTGTAGATATAAATACCGTACGAGGAAACCAAAATAAAATAAATGAAGAAAACAACGTAGTCGGCAATTTGTAATTTGTTCATTGGCAATGTTTAATTTTTTATAGATACAATCGTTTGGTGAAATAGTAATATATGTGTGTTAGAATATTGAGGTTTTGTAAATAAACTACATTTTATTGAAGTGGATCTAATATAATATGCAGAGTCTGCTCAATCCGGGATTTTGCATATTATTTTAAACAAAGTCCAACATCATTCTTTCCATTTTCACAATGCATTACTCAATGGTGACCTTTACTTCCGCAGCCTGTTGATCGGCAAAATTGGTAACATAATTTTTAAAGTAAGTGGAATCTTTAAAACCTTCATCACTTAGCTCCCACCCTGCAATGGCAAAATAATTTACCGGCTTATTATTGTCAATTTTTAATTTACCAAGAAATGTGGTGGAAAGCCGTCCTGTTTTTGGCGCTTCCATATAGCCCAGGTAACTATCTTTTGGCAACACAATTGCAAGCCCAAGCCACCATTGCTTATCTACTGCCTGCTTATCGTGGGTGAGCAATGCTACCCATTTATCGTTGATATTGATTTCAGTTACCGGATGATCTGTATTTGAATTAACCAATCCTATCACCAGGGTTTCATCGCCTTTCAGATTTTTACAAATTACCTGGTTGTTAAATGCATACATGCCCGGCCAGGTACTGGTAGTTGTTTGTACAAAATAATCACGGTTCATGGGTCGCCATCCGTTATAAGTAAATTTCATGATGGATTCTTCGGACCCGTTTGAAACAATCTGAAAATGAGTGCTGTCAACATTATTCATTGAATCTTTCTCTGTAACACCCAGGCGGGCAAGGCTATCTCCAATCAAAAATGAAATGCCGCCAATGCCAACAGAATTGCCTACAGCCAATATATCTGTGCCCCAATCCTGCATGGCGCTATAGTTTGCTTCTGTAACACCAGCCGCATTGATACCAACATTTTGTGGCGACATGTAAGCAACCTTTTTGCCAAAAACATCTACTGAGTTTCTACCATCCAGGTAAAGCCTGAACCCAACCTTATCATTCTCCCAGGTAGGGCCATCCGTTTGAAAATGTTGGTATCCGATTACACCCGGCAATTGATCGGGGTAAAATGTAGCACTATCTGCCGGCGAAACCTTTGAATCCAACACCGGCCTTACACCAAACCTTACGTTGGTTCGCTTTGTAAAATTTACGGGAGCATCTATCCAGTTGAGCTGTATGGTTGCTGTTTGACTGGCCGCAAGATTTGTTACAAAAAATAATTCATCCCATTGCCTGTCGCCATCAAGATCATTTAGTTGTGCCGGTATAGTATCACCGGATTGAGCAATCAATAGCGGGAATTTTTCACCCTCCGGCACTTGTTTTATATCAGACCGTTTAATGGTAATGGCCTTATTGCTGAGCTCAATATTGGCCATGTTGGTGAGTGTTATTTGCTGGTTACCTGTATGCTTACCCGAAGTGCAGGACAAGATGGAAACAACCATAACCAACATCATAAAAGCAATGGTATTTTTCATACTATTTTTTATTTTAAAAGTACGGGCATTTTTTACAACTGAATGCAATCAACCAGGTTAATGCACTTAAAGCTGTTTAGCTAAACTTAAGTGTATGGGTAAATGGTGTAATGCCCGTAAGGTAAACATACTCACCTTTTGTTTTAAGGCTGCCAAAATGAGAACTGTATTTTTCTCCTTCCAAATTAGCAATCGATTTATCTGCCACTGTACCGGGGCCAAACTGAATGGTATCGCCATCCATTTCGTATTTACCCACGCCATTTTCAAGAAATTGATTGCCTTCTTTTTCCACGGAAACGCCGTTAAATTTCCCGCCTTCAGCAAAGCATAACTCAATGGTAACAGGCACGCCAAGCAAGCCGGTAACTGAAAAATTTAATTCAACTGAACCGTTTGATTCTGAAAAGGTGATGGTGGTGTCCTGTGTTTTAACATTACTAACCGGCCTGTTTTTAAAATCCATTTTGTTCCAGAACCGGCCGTCAACACTTGGCGACAATTTGTAATCGCCCTTGCTGTTTCGCAGATTCTTCGGCAGTGGCTGATAGTAGGGAACTTCCAGTTTTTTATGCAGTATATATTTTGTGCCATTTTTCCGGATGCCATCGCTGTAAAAATATCCCATTGAAAAAAATCCAGTTGACAACCTTGCATATTTTAATATGGCTTTGCCTTTTCTATATGCAAAAAAGTTAGGACTGTTTGAACGGCCAGAAGCGATTATTACCGGCCAATCTACGCCGCCAAATAATGTGGCTGATGTACTTCCCTTACGTATGCGGAGTAAACTGGATGTTGTAAATAACTTTTCATAATTATTTGCCAATGCGCTGTGCGATGGTAAGGATTGTTGCAATAACGGATCTTCCAAAAAGTGAAATAGTCCTGTAGGTAATACTGTCTCTTCAAATTCGGGAAGGCTTTCTATAAAGGCAGCAATAGCGGCAAATTGTGGATTCTTATCATGAATGGCCATAAACCTGTATTGAAGGTAGAAGTTCATAACAGACTTCGGCATATACTGATCCTGCCGGCGGGAATCGTTTGTTACCAGTTCGCCATTTGGTTCAATGTAATAATACATCATGGCAAGATTTTTCCTTACAGACGCATAGAGTGCAGGCCTGTTTAATAATCTGCCAATGGTTATAAAGGCATTGGTTTCAACCCCGGAATAAATCCCGCTTCTTTCGGGATAATGACCATCACTATCCATATAAACGCCTTCACCCAGCCAGTCATCTATCCTGTCAACATATTTCCTGTGGGGATATAAATTATTGATACCAGCAAGGGCTGCACTTATTACCCAACGATGGTTGGGCGTATGCACACCACCGGTAGTCAGTGCATCGCCGCTTCTCAACATAAAACCTTTTATGCCGGCATTTATTTTTTTTATTTCTGGTGAATTATCTTTTATAAGAATGTATGTGGCTGCAGATAATATTTCAATTAAAAAAGCGGTATCTGGCGGAGACTCCAGGTTGCCGATATTTACGGTTCCATCCGCGGTTTGAAATCGTTCCAGGACGTCCACCAATATTTCAAGTTTGGAAATCACCAACGGGCTGTGATAATAAGCCGAACCAGGGTAACAATAGGAAGCCGACAGGTTAGCAAAATCATAACCAATCTTTCTGCCAAACTTAATTTCATCCGGCCCGATGCTTTGAAGCAGTGCGGCCACCTGTTTATCATTAGCCGTTAACAATCGCTGCATAAGTTCGTCGCCGGATAACATACCCCTTGCAGTGTTGCCGGCAGCAGCTTTGGCCAAAAAATTATTACTAAATGGAGCAAGCAAAACCAATGCGCCCATTTTCAAAAAAGCATCTCTTTTAATCTTAGTCATTTACAAGCAATTTAAATGTGATCAATCCGCCACCATTCACTAAAAATAGATACTACAAACTAATTTCAATGTTACATGGGTGCATTATAAGTGTGTATTGCAACTTACTAAAACGCATAGAAAAACTGAAGCAACAACAAGGTAAATTTTCCTGTAAAAAAAACCCGGAGCAGAAGCTCCGGGATGTACGACTACTACTTGCTGTACTTATTAAAACTGAGTTTAATTATATCCTGGATTTTGAACCAATTTGTTATTAGTAGATATGGCGTTTTGTGGTATTGGAAAAATTCTCCTGTAGGTTTCATTGTTAGTTTTTGACAATCCATAAGACTGTTCAAATTTGCCAAAACGTATCATATCATTTCTATGCCAGCACTCCCATGCTAACTCACGGCTGCGCTCCAGGTAAAGATCATCTAATGTAACCGCTCCCCATGCAGCACTGGTTGAACGCTGTGCTCTTAATTGATTTACCAACGAAAGTGCAGTACTGCCCATTGTTGGAGCACCACCCCGTAGAATTGCTTCTGCTTTCATTAATATCACATCAGAAAATCTAAAAATAGGTACATCGTTGTTCTGGTTCCTGCTGGTTGCATTGGTATAATCAGCAACGAACTTATTGTTGCGCACGCCTGTATTCCAGGCAATTTCATCTTTACCTAAATCATAGGAATTTGCTCCAAGCCTTGATGTACCCAATGGAGAAATAACGAGTTGATAGGTATTGGTTGCTGTTGGGCTACCACCAGTATAAAACTGGTCATATCCTAAATTAGTTGTCTTCACCATAATCGGGCTACCATCCTGCCAGGTTTGTAAACCACTTAACCATTGCTTGTTCCTGATATCATTTGGATCATCAAAATATGCAAAGAACTCATCTGTTGTGCATCTTGGGCCACTTGGCTTATTATTCACCAAACCGCTTCCTGAGTTACCACCCATTACCGGATTTGTAAACGCACCCGGCGTAGATCCCGAATAACCAAAGCGGATACCAAGGTTCCGGTTTAAATCGTAGCGGGCATAAAACATGGTTCCGTTAGAAGTAGATGGATCGAATGGAATGGCAAAAATAAATTCCTTTTGTGAAGGGCCATTTGTTGGATAAAACATTTGCAGATAGGTTGCCCTTGGCTCAATTGCATATTGCGAGCCACCACCAGCACCGATAATGCTATCGCAGGCAGCGATGCACTCGTTATATTTAGCCGTGCCTGTATATACACCTGAGTTTAGGTACATTTTTGCAAGTATTGCATAAGCAAGGTACTTGGTTGGCTTGCCATAAGTGCTTTTACCTGCAGCCGACTTCAGGAAGGGAATAGATGATTTTAATTCACTTTCAATAAAGCTGAATACATTGGCCCTTGTTGCATTTGTTTCCAAAGTTTTGCTGCCGTAAACGGTATCAAGCGGAATATTACCATACAAATCCATCATCATAAAATAAGCAAGGGCACGCATTGCTCTCAACTCTGCAATACCTGTATTTTTTGAATCACTTGCGGGTGCAGATTGATTGATGATAGAAATTGTTTGATTGGCAACGCCGATCATATTTGAAAAATAATTCCAGTTGTCATTTACAATTGCATTGTCTTTGGTCCATGTATGCCTGTGTAATTCCAGGTACTTATTTCCATCAATCCAGTCTGAAGCATATATCGGCAAAACCGATTCATCGGATGACATGCTTTGAATAAAATGATAAGCAGTAGCAAAACTACTTCTAAGGCTGATGTAAACCGGGCCTGATGCAGAGCTGAATTGGGCATCTGTTAATGGGTAAACAGCCGGTGTTAATTCAGATGTTACCGGCACATCAATTTTATGGCAGGATGTGACGCAAATCACAACCAGCAAAACCGATGATATTAATTTAAATGAATTTTTCATTTTATAAAAATTTAAACGTGTTAATTAGAAAGATACATTCAGGCCCACTAAAATGGTACGGGTTTTAGGGTAAAAATTGTTATAGTCTATACCTGGCGCTACGCCTCCCTGGTTGATCTCAGGATCAATTCCTGAATAATTTGTAATTGTAAATAAATTGTTTACCGATGTATATACCCTGATGTTCTTTATGTACTTGATAGTATTTTTAAAATTGTAAGCAAGTGTTGCATTATCCAATCTTACAAAATTTCCACTTTCAATGTACCTGTCAGAATAGAATGAATTTTTAGTATCGACAATATTATCGCCGGCTGCGGAATTTAAAATATTGTTGCCTGCCGCTGCGGACACATAAGATAAATCTGCCCTGGTTGCATTAAATATCTTATTACCAAATACGCCTCTTACAAAAATATTCAGGTCAAAGTTTTTGTAGGAAATACTATTGCTCCAACCCATTAACAGTTTTGGTTGCGGGCTACCCAGGTAAAAATAATCACTTCCAATTCCAGGCTTGTCGCCACCAACTGTTTTAGAGCCATCTTTTTTATTAAATTGTGAAATACCATTGGCATCTTTCCCTGCATAGCTCAGCGTAAAGAACTGGCCGATCGGGTAACCCACTTTCAGGATTTGTAATGTTGAGTTGGTTTGGCCCGGACCTTCGGGATCTGAATAGCGGATTGAATCACTGTTGGAAAACGGCCCTTGCAAACTGGTGATGGTATTTTTATTATGTGCCAGGTTTACACTGGATGTCCAGGTAAAATTGGTTGTTCTAACCGGGGTGGCGTTTA
This sequence comes from Ferruginibacter sp., assembly GCA_046590675.1. Taxonomy (GTDB): domain Bacteria; phylum Bacteroidota; class Bacteroidia; order Chitinophagales; family Chitinophagaceae; genus Ferruginibacter. The sequence goes on from JBKJUP010000013.1 coordinate 25,017, forward strand.
AGCTAACCTCAATACCTTTATTATTGATACTTCCGCCGTTTGCCCAAATTTTACCACCGGGAAATTGTGCAGCAGGAACAGAATAGTTAAACAACATACCAGTAGTATTTTTATTATACCAGTCTATTGAACCGCTCAGCTTTCCTTTAAGTATGCTGAAATCGAGGCCGATATTGGTAGTAGCAACTTCTTCCCATTGCAGATCGGGATTAGACCCCTGGATAGGAGCATAAGCTGCTGCCTGTACGCCGTTATTGTAATATGTACCGCTAATACCATAAACCAGTTTGGATGTATAAGCACCAATACCACCGGAGTTACCGGTAACCCCATAGCTACCCCTGATTTTTAGATCAGATACCAGGTTTTGATTTTTCATGAAATTTTCTTCACCAATGCGCCATGCTGCACCTACCGAAGGGAAGTAACCCCAATAATTATTCTGTCCAAATACTGAACTACCATCTCTGCGGATAGAACCCTGAATTAAATATTTGTCTTTAAAATTATAATTCAACCTTCCGAAATCGGAGATTAAACGGGTTTGCCCATAAGTAAGATCACTTCCTGAATTGATGCGGTAACTTGGTATTGCATAAGGGTTACCCAAAGCAAAGTTGCTGTACCCAATATTATCTGCAGGAAAGTTAGTTGTAGAAGACTGAAAACCTTCACCATAAGTATTTTCAACCCATGAATAACCAGCCACAATGTTGATGCCGTGATCACCAAATTTCCTATCCCATGTTAAATACGACTCAATTGTTTTGGTACTGTTTGAATAGGTACTGCGCAACGCCGAACCATTACTTCCAAACAAACCACCAATTAACGTATGAGAAATGCCAATACCAGGATCGGGGTTATTATAAAAATTAGATGTTGGATATTTGCTGTAATAACTGCTATAAAACTCGCCATGCAATGACGTAATTTTTTGATAAGCAAGGTTTGCATTATACGTTAAACCAAAGGGCAATTTTACTTCAGTTGTAAAGCCACCAATAAGCGTGTTGTATTTTGTATCATCGTTTGCATTGTCAATAATAGCCAAAGGACTAAAATAACCCTGGGTGTTAAGGTTCTCAAAGTAGCTGCCATCGTCATTTTTAACCGGTGATACGGGAGAGTGACGTGCAGCTTGTAATAATACAATGTTCTGCAATGGCGTATAATTTGAATTACTATTGGAATTTGCAATGTTTATTCCAAATTTCACTTTATCGTTTATAGCATATTGTTCAATATTTAAACGTGCATTCAAACGCTTTAAGCGGCTGTTCAACAATATACCCTGTTTGTCAAAATAGTTTAAACTTGCACTGTAAGTGCTATGTTCTCCGCCGCCGCTAAATGAAAGGTTGTGGTTTTGAGAAGTGGCAGAATTATTTTGAATGGCTTTCTGCCAATCGGTGTTGGCACCTTTATCATCATTCGGAGAAAAAGCAGAACTGTTTGCAGAAAGATAGGCCCTTAACTGAGAGGCGTCCATCAGGTCCAGACTGTTGCTAACATTTTCGAATCCAACATATCCATTGTAGGAAACATTTGATTGTCCTTTTCTACCGCGTTTGGTAGTTACCATAATAACACCACTTGCAGCCCTGTTACCATAAATAGCTGTTGCAGCAGCATCTTTTAATACATCGATTGTTGCAATATCATCCGGCGCAACCACAGAAATATCTGCACCAGGAACACCATCAATTACATAAAACGGAGCACCCGGACTGTTTACCGTACTTGCACCTCTTAATATTACCGCAGCAGGCTTATTAGGATCTCCACTTGATGTAACATTTAAACCGGCAACTTTACCTTGCAGTAACTGGCCTACATCGCCAATTGCTCCCTTGTTTAAATCTTCCGGTTTAATGGTAGCAATGGCACTTGAAAGTGTTTTACGGCTTCCCTTACCATATCCTACCACCACCACATCTGTTAGTACGGTCTGTCTATCATTTAGTATTATGGTGTAGCTGTTGTCTGCACCTACTTTTAATTCTGTGTTTTCATAATTTACCGAAGAAAATAACAATGTAGCACCATTGGATGCGCTGATGGTAAATGTTCCATCCGGAGACGTTGAGATACCTTTTTTACTGCCTTTAATCACAACCGTTACATTTGGAACGGGGTAGCCTTTAGTGTCTTTTACAAGGCCGGTAACTGATTTTGTTTGGGCTACCATGGCAAGTGGCGCCAGCATTAAAAGCAGCAAGATAGATAAGCCGCTTTTTCGAAATTTTTTCGTGAGCAATCGCATAATTGGAGTTTTGGTTAAATGATATTTAAATACAGTGCAACGTTAACTTACTATCATAAAAAACTTAATCATTAGTTGAGAGAAATAGCACCCAACTTTACCTGGATACGGAGTAGTATTACCACCCGTATCTTACCAGTAATTTCTTAAAATTTTAAAGTTGGTGGTAAATATTTTGCCACCAATGCATGATAGTAATCTTTGAGCTCCTCCCAATTGGGTGGTGTGGGATTTTTTGAATACAGGTCATAAGGGTTAAAAAGGTTTACCCATTTCACCATCTTCTTATCGTGATCATCTAATAAATAGCTGTACTCGCCTTCTCTGTGCCATGCATAAAAGGAATGATAGCGCAACATATACAATCCTTCTTCAGGAATATAATCCTTTAACATCTGGTACACATACTCATCATGTCCCCATGTCATATTCACATTTCGTAACCCACAACCTTCTTTATAAACACCTAATCTGGTATTATAAGCCGGGTTATTAAAATCGGGATTGTTCTTAAAAAATTCAGGGTAAACTATCTTATCTGAATAGGCACATCCTACCGGAAATGTATCTCCTACTACCGCCCATTGAGGCTCTCCAAATAAACACAATACTTTGCCCATATCGTGCATTAAACCTACAAGCACCATCCAGTCAGGATGCCCGTCTCTGCGGATGGCTTCGGAAGTTTGCAACAAATGTTGAAACTGATCCAGATCAGTATCCGGATCAGAGTCATCTACCAATTCATTCAGGAAATTAAATGCATCCCATACCGGCATTTCTTTTTTATTGAATTGCAGGTATTCATCTCTTTTTTGCAACACAAAATCGTGCGACTGGTAAGTGTGGTTTAAACGGTAGAATTCCTTTACGGTATCTCTGCCGGGTGATTCATAGTTTCTATAAGTTTCTGTTGATTTATCTTTTGCGATCACTTCAGGATCAGGATATCTTTCCAACACATCATCTTCCCATTGATCCAGGCTGTGTAATGGATTTAATTCCTCAGCCGTAAAATTTTGAGTGGCATTTTTCATAACAATCGTTTTAACGTTCAATTAGAATTACAAGTGCTAAATTCCAGTTTTTTATCAACACAATTATAAAATACCATAGCTTTATTTACGAAACCGTTTTCGCTATATACTGGTAATTGAACATACGGCAGGTTAAAGAAAAGTCACTTTTAAGGATGAGAAAAGTTAACATAAGAGAGCTGGCTCAGGAATTAAAAATATCTGTAGCCACGGTGTCGAAGGCGCTTCGTGACAGTCATGAAATTAGTGAAACCACCAAGAAGAAAGTGGTTGAAATGGCAGCAAAGCTCAACTACACACCTAATCCCTATGCCAGTAGTTTACGTAAGAAAAACAGCAAGACCATCGGTGTTATTTTACCTGAAGTTGCAGATAGCTTTTTTTCACTGGCAATCAATGGTATTCAGTCTGTAGCCGAATTAAAAGGTTACCATGTACTCATATATCTTTCGCATGATAAATATACCAACGAAAAAACAATTGTAGATGATTGCAGCAGTGGACGGGTGGATGGTGTATTGATTTCAATATCAGGAGAAACCAGTAATTCGAATCATATACGAAAGCTGCAGAATGAAAACATTCCCATTGTTTTTTTTGACCGTGAATTTGAAGGCTTTGATACAGCAAGGGTTATTACCAATGACTATGAATGTGGCTATCTTTCAGCTACACATTTAATTGAAAGAGGAGTTAAAAGACCATCATTTTTATCTGTGTCTTCCTGCCTGTCCATTTGTAAAAAAAGAGTAGATGGATTTGCTGATGCGTTGGAAGCTGCCGGTATAAAAAAAAGTAAAAATTACAACCCCATCATTTATTGCGATGGCAACCGGGAACAAAATTATCAACTGATAAAAAAACTGATAACAGGAAGATATGGCCCGGATGGCATTGTGGCTTCAGTAGAACGAATAGCCATGCAGGTTTACCTGGCAAGCCATGAATCCGGCATCAACATACCCGATCAACTTAAGGTAATTGCTTTTTCTACATTGGAAACTGCTCCCATCCTTAATCCTTCATTGACCACAATAACACAGCCTGCTTTTGAGATTGGCAAAATGGCTGCAGAAATACTCTTCAAGGGAATTGAGAAAACCAATTTCGATCTTAAACATGAGCTGGTGATTATACCATCTATGTTGATTGAAAGGGCATCCACTGAAAAAAGAAGTTAATCATTTACCTTGATAGCAACCAGGAGTTTAGAGTTAATTAGAAAGTTTGGTGCCGCTTATTGCTGCCATGAAAATATACAGATGAAAGGATTGCGACGCAACAATGTTGCTATGAAAAACTATCGCTGGTATTAAAAATAACTCAATCAGGTTCTAATAATGTGTTGATTTTTTACAATTGAAAAACTTAATAACAAGGCTTACAATTTGCCTGTTTATACTGAACTTTGCTTTTCAAAAAATTAAACGAAAAGCATATATGAAAAAAACTCCCCTCCTGCTTTTATTAGCAACTATTCTTATTGTATCCTGTAACAATGCTTCGCAGGAAACCACCGCAACTGCTACAGGCGATTCTACCACAACAGATCCTGCAAAAGACTGGAAATTTGGTATTGCACTTTGGACATTTCATACATTCAATTTTCCTGATGCCCTGGATAAAGTAGACAGTTCGGGTTTGCAATACATTGAACCAAACACATTTCATAAAACCGGGCCCGAATTAAAAGATTCTGTTGCTTCACAATTATCTGTTGATGGGCTTGATAAGATGAAAGTGATGATTGATAAAAGAAATCTTAAGCTGGCATCTATTTACCTTGGTGGCGACAGTACACTGGCTTCCTGGGTACACCAGTTTGCAATTGCCAAACAACTGGGTGTAAAATTTGTAACTGCCGAACCACCGCTTAATTTGTGGGATAGCATTGATAGCCTTGCCGGAGTGAACGGTATGAAGGTTGCCATTCATGAACATTGGAAAGGTGTAAGTCACTACTGGAATCCTGACACAGTTTTACTGGCAATAAAAAATCATCCAAATTTTGGTGCATGTGCAGATTTGGGTCATTGGCCAAAAAGTGGCATTGATCCTGTTGAAGCTGTAAAAAAATTAAGCGGTCACATCATTGCCATTCATTTAAAAGATATCGCTGCCTTTAATGATCCTACATTAAAAGATGTACCTGTTGGAACCGGTGTTGTAGATTTCCCAGCCGTATTTGCTGAATTAAAAAAACAACATTTTGATGGTTACATTTATATTGAAAGAGACGCCGAAGATCTGCCAAGTAATTTGCCATCAGTAATGAAAACCATTACCTATTACAAAGATCAGATTAGCAAATTGAAATAACAACCGCATATAAATTATAAAGTAAGTCCCGGTTTAAAGCCGGGATTTTTTATTTAAATGAAAATAATAAACATGAATCTTTTAACGTTAAATACTAAATTATTTAGTATTTTTGATATTATGTTACTGCTCAAAGCAGTTGTATAATCTTACAATGACGGACACACAGGCAGCAATTATATCAAAACTAAAAAAAGACATTCTTCCTTTAGAAGGATTTAAAAATACCCATACAAATGCTGTGATAGATATGGGCCTTGGACCAATTAAAAATGCATTTCCCAATCAAACATTTCCTATAGGCGCCATACATGAATTTATTTCAGATACTGTTGAAGATGCAACTGCAACCTGTGGATTTGTTGCAGGTTTGCTGGCCGCACTGATGCAAAAAGGTGGTGCAGCTATTTGGATCAGTAACGGCCGGAAAATTTTTCCTCCTGCCCTCAAATCGTTTGGCATTGCACCGGATAAAATCATTTTTATTGATTTGAAAAAAGAAAAAGAAATGTTATGGGCAATGGAAGAAGCCCTGAAGTGCGAGGGCCTTTCTGCGGTAATTGGTGAAATACCAGAACTCAGTTTTACAGCTTCCAGGAGATTGCAACTCGCCGTAGAAGATAGCCGTGTTACAGGGTTTATGTTACGCAATAATCCCCGCACTTTAAGTACCACAGCATGTGTTACCCGTTGGAAAATAACATCCTTACCCAGTGAATCATTGAATGCAATGCCGGGTGTAGGTTTTCCCCGGTGGAACATTGCATTGCTTAAAGTAAGAAATGGAAAACCGGGCAACTGGCAGGTAGAATTTATTGCCGGTCGGTTCAGGCATATTTATCAGCTTGCTGCCATTCCTCAACTTCAAAAGAAAACGGGCTGATATGCAAAAGCGTTATCTATCAATATGGTTTTGTTCACTAAAAACGGATTGGTTAATCCGTCGCCAGCCAGTACTGAAAGACATTCCCTTTGTAATGGTATCGCCCAATCATGGCAGAATGATGGTAACTGCAGCTAATGCATGGGCACAGCAACAAGGTATATTCCCGGGCAATGTTTTAGCAGATGCAAGAGCCATCATTCCTGCATTGCAATATTTTGATGACGAGCCTGACCAAAACGAAAAATTGTTAAATGGTTTGGCAGAATGGCTGATCCGTTTTACGCCGGTTGTGTCCATTGATTTACCGGATGGTTTAATGCTGGACATTTCGGGTTGTACCCATCTTTGGGGTGGTGAAAAAGAGTACCTAACAGAAATCAATAAACGCTTAAACAACTTTGGATATCATTGCCGCATTGCAATTGCGGCTACCATTGGAACAGCCTGGGCAGTTGCTAGGTTTGGAAAAGCAAATCCAATTGTTGAAAACAGCCACCAAACAACAGCACTGCTTTCTTTACCCCCGGCAGCATTAAGGATTGATGTAGAAATGATAGCAAGATTGGAAAAACTTGGCTTGCGGCAAATCAGTCAATTCATCAACATGCCACGAACTTCATTGCGCCGTCGTTTTGGCCAGCAATTATTAAACAGGTTAGACCAGGCTATGGGATCTGCAGCAGAATCACTTGAACCTGTAAATCCTATAGAAGCGTTTTATGCAAGGCTACCCTGCCTTGAACCAATCGTAACAGCAACTGGTATTGAAATAGCACTAAATCAATTACTCGATGAATTATGCAAACGCCTGAAACAGGAAGAAAAAGGTTTACGCAATGCTATATTTAAGGGATACAGGATAGATGGTAAAACAGCACAAATAGCAATTGGCACCAACCGGCCTTCAAGTAATAGCAAACATTTGTTCAGATTATTTGAAGATAAAATTGCAACCATGGAACCTGCATTGGGCATTGAGTTATTTACATTGGATGCTCCAAAAACAGAAGAATTATCACCGGTACAGGAAAAGCTATTTGAAAAAAATGCCGGCCTGGATGATGTGATTTTAGCTGAATTATTGGATCGCATTGCAGGTAAGTTTGGTGATAATCATATTCAACGTTTTGTACCGTCAGAACATTACTGGCCTGAACGTTCATTTAAACTTTCAGCAACGTTAAATGAACCATTAACAACCAATTGGAAGCTGAACATACCAAGGCCGTTGCAGTTATTATGCAACCCTGCACCTATTGAAGTAACTGCCCCTGTACCTGATTATCCTCCAATGAATTTCAGGTACAAAGGCAAACTGCATAAAATAATAAAAGCAGACGGACCTGAAAGAATTGAACAGGAATGGTGGCTGCAGGACGGGCAGCACCGCGATTATTATTATGTAGAAGATGCTGCAGGTTGCAGGTATTGGTTATTTCGTTTGGGGCATTATGATTTAGCGAAGACTTATCAGTGGTTTGTACATGGGTTTTTTATGTGAATGTTATTTTGAGATGATAATGGAGAAAATGCATACGCTATACTATTAAAGCCTTTTGTTAATAATTATACTACGCATTTCCGCCTGATAAAGATAAAATGTAATTCACCACTATGCACAGCTGCTCCTCAGGGAACAATGCCTGGAACGGGCTGTCATCGTTCCAGGCTGTCTTTTTTTGTTCTTTTTTGGACAAGCAAAAAAGAACATTTAGTAAGCAATAAATTTAAAAGAAGGAATGTAATTGACAGCCTTTTTATAATTAACCAGTGTCGTTAAAAACTTTAGGTTACTCTCTATTTTCTTTTTTTTCTTGATAAAAAAAAGAAACAAAAAAAATCAAGGCTCCGAAAAAAAAGGCTAAAAATTTAAAGCACTGGCTAAAATGAAATAAGTTCCATCACCAGCAAATAACCAAAATTCTGTACGACTTACGAGCTATGAATAAAGCCAAACATTGGTAACATCAATTTCATTTTTTAACGCCAGCACTTCAAATTTTCTTAACGCATTTTTTTCGATGCCGTGGAAATGCATACACTTTAATATTAAAGCCTGTTGTTAATAATTGAAATGTGCATTTCAAGCTCAATGAAGATAAAATGTAATTCACCACTATGCACAAATGATCCTCAGGGAACAATGCCGGGAACGGGCTGTTTTCGTTCCCGGCTGTCTTTTTTGTTTCTTTTTGGACAAGCAAAAAGAAAGATCATTAGGCAATAAATTTAAAAGATAGAAAGTCCTCGGATAGCCTTTTTCAATTATAACTAGAGTCACTTAAAACCATATACACACCATCATTTCACAAAAATAAATCGGCATAAAAAATATTTAAATAAAATGACCTACACAGAACTCCAAATAACAACAAACTTCACTTTCCTCCGCGGAGCCTCCCACCCCGAAGAACTTGTAGAGCAAGCCATAGCATTAGGTTACAAAGCAATTGCCATTACTGATAGAAATAGTTTAGCAGGCATTGTAAGAGCCTACAGCGCAGCAAAAAAACACGACATTAAATTGATCGTCGGCTGCAGGTTAGATTTACAGGATGGCATAAGCATGCTCGCCTATCCTACTAACAAAACAGCCTACTCGCAATTATCCAATTTACTAACCTTAGGAAACAGACGTGCAGAAAAAGGAGACTGCCTGCTATATAAAAAAGATGTGTATGCTTTTGCAAAAGACATAAAATTTATAGCAATACCACCTGATGAATTAAATGAAAGATTTGAATTTGATGCAGCATTTAAAACAGCCTTAGTAGATTATAAAAATAATTTTGATGAACATTTATACATAGCAGCATCCAGGCGCTACCAGGGCAACGACAGCAAATATCTTTACCAGCTAAATCAATTATCAACCCAATTAAATATCCCCATGGTAGCCACCAATGATGTGCATTATCATGAACCAGCCAGGCGGCAACTGCAAGACATTGTAACCTGCATCCGTGAAAAAAGTACCATCCATACTGCAGGCTATTTATTGCATCCCAATGCAGAAAGATATTTAAAGCCACCCGAAGAAATTATCAGGTTATTCATGCAATACCCGGATGCCATAGCACGCACACAGGAAATTACAACAGCCTGTACTTTTTCTTTAGATGAATTAAAATATGAATACCCCATAGAGATCACAACAGCCGGCCGCACACCACAGGAAGAAATTACTTACCTCGCCTGGCAAGGCGCCAAAGAAAGATTTGGAGAAACCATTCCTGCATCCATCAGCAGTGCCATTAACCACGAGTTGGTGTTTATTAAAGAAATGAATTATGCGGCCTATTTTTTAACCGTGCATGATATTGTACGTTTTGCCCGGCAACAAAAAATTCTTTGCCAGGGCCGTGGCTCTGCTGCCAATTCTACCGTATGTTACTGTCTTGGCATCACATCTGTAGACCCTACAAAATTCGATTTATTGTTTGAACGTTTTATCTCTTCTGCCCGCAACGAACCGCCGGATATTGATGTGGATTTTGAGCATGAACGGCGTGAGGAAGTGATCCAGTATATCTATCAAAAATACGGACGTGAGCGGGCTGCCATCGTTGCTACTGTAACACAGTTACACCAGAAAGGCGCCATCCGTGATGTAGGCAAAGCCATGGGTTTATCTGTTGATACCATCAACCGCATTTCAGGTTCCATCTGGGAATTTACCGACGAATGGTTCGAAGGAAAACGCATTCAGGAACAAGGGCTGAACCCCGGCGATCTGCACCTGCGAAAAGTATTGCAACTCACCCGTGAGTTTATGGGCTTTCCCCGTCAGCTTGGCCAGCATACCGGTGGCTTTGTAATTACCAATGGCAAACTCTCCGATCTCTGCCCCATCATGAATGCCCGTATGGAAGACCGTACCTGCATTGAATGGAACAAAGACGACATCGATGCACTTGGCTTTATGAAGATAGATGTGCTGGCACTCGGCATGCTCACCTGCATCCGCAAGGCTTTTGATATTGCCAAAGCACATTATGGACTCGACCTAACGTTGGCGAATATCCCACAAGATGATGCGGCCGTTTATGAAATGATTTGCCATGCAGACACCATCGGCGTTTTCCAGATTGAGAGCCGTGCCCAGCAAAGCATGTTGCCCCGGCTAAAACCCCGCTGCTTTTACGACCTGGTAATTGAAGTAGCCATTGTAAGGCCCGGCCCCATACAGGGCGATATGGTGCATCCTTATTTGCGTCGCCGCAATGGCGAAGAGCCCATCGAATACCCATCAAAGGAATTGGAAGATATACTCGGCCGAACCTTGGGCGTTCCGCTGTTCCAGGAGCAGGCTATGAAAATTGCCATTGTTGCCGCAGGTTTTACAGCTTCCGAGGCAGATGAACTCCGCCGCAGCATGGCCACTTTTAAAGCCAAAGGATTGGTTACAAAATTCCAGGAAAAGCTTACCAAAGGAATGATGCAAAATGGTTATACGCTGGAATATGCCCAACGGGTTTTTAAACAATTGGAAGGTTTTGGCAGTTATGGATTTCCCGAGAGCCATGCAGCAAGTTTTGCGCTATTGGTTTACGTTAGTAGTTGGTTAAAATGTTATTATCCCGATGTGTTTTGTTGTGCCATACTCAACAGTATGCCCATGGGTTTCTACCAACCTGCACAACTGATCGGCGATGCCATAAAGCATGGTGTAAAAGTGCTACCTGTAGATATCAATCATTCGCTTTGGGATAATCAATTAGAGCGTTCCTATACTTCTTCACCAGATGAACCAACACATAAACCCTCCCTTCGCCTCGGCTTCCGTCAGGTAAAGGGCTTGCGGCAAGCCGACATGGATTTATTGATTTCCAACAGGCTACAACCCTACACCAGCATCAATGCACTGCGTGATATCAATTTGCCCGAAGCCTCCCTGGAGAAATTAGCCGATGCCGATGCCTTCCGTTCCATTGAGCTCGACAGACGCCAGGCTCTATGGGAAGTCTCCACCAAAGACCGGCCACTGGCTATGTTTGCCGGCCAACCCGCTGCCGATGCAAGCGGCGAAAACATAGCCTTACCCGTTATGCAAAACTCCGAACATGTGGTGCATGATTATGCAGCCACCTCGCTTTCATTAAAGGCACACCCGGTAAGTTTTATCCGTGAAAAGCTAAACCAGTTGCACATTACACCCACCATGCAACTGGCATCCGGTAAAGATGGCGACTTTATAAAAGTAGCCGGCCTGGTACTTGTACGCCAGCGTCCGGGCACTGCCAAAGGCATTTGCTTTATGACCATTGAAGACGAAACCGGCTTTGCTAACCTGGTAATATTCGAAAAACTCTTTGAAGAATTCCGCAAAGAAATACTCCAGTCCAGGCTTATAATGGTAGAAGGTAAATTACAAATAGAAGGCGAAGTGATCCACGTAATTGTAAAGCGCTGTCACAATTTCTCCAAACTATTGCGCCAGCTAACCCAGGCACAAAACCAGGATCCGCAGGTATTAACCCTGGCTTATGCAGATGAAACATCCATCCCTGCACATGCACAAATTAAAAAAAGGCAATCAAAAGAAATCCCACAGGAAAAGATCTTTCCGGATGCAAGAAATTTCAAATAAACAAATGCAATCATGGGCTGTGAACTTTAGCAGCTATGAGCAGCAGCAGTTCCGGCTGTCCATTACAAAGCCTGCGCAAAGCCAACAGCACAAAACCTTCACCGTGTTTTCCATTCCCATCCGGCAGCCATGGGACGGAGAATATTTTTCAACAGTGATTTTGTACCGCCGGTGTTTTCGCCAGAAATAATTCGTAAAGTTTAAAACTGTTTCGATGCGAAACCCCTACGTATAATGCAGCAACAAAATTAAATATCCACTTTTACAATCAGCAAAAGCTAGAGGTGTGTGTTTAAATTTATTGGCATCACATTCAGTTAAAAAATAGTAAGCGTGACAGCAAAATGTTTATAGTCCATTATACAGGGTTTCACAGTTGCTCTATTAAAATTATGAGTAAATTAAGTGAAAAGCCGGGCAGGACAAAAGACTAGCCGAACGCACAACAACAGTCACCCTAAAACAGTATTACTGAATTTAACTTACCTTAACTTTATAGTTTTAAATTATACAACTAATATAAGAAAGGAGCCGAATGAATAAACTAACGAATAAATATTTTGAAACTTATAAAGCAATGCTCGATGTCAACTTAGAAGCAGCATACGCTAAGCTAAAGCAACGTGATTGGTCATCTGAAAGTTTTCGCTTTTACACAGCTGTATCAGTTATGTCTTCATCACGAATCGAAGGTGAGCAAATGGAAATAGACAGCTACATAAAACATAAGCTGCAGGATATAGAATACTTACCAGACCTTACCGAAAAACCCAACGATTTATTTGAAGCGTATGAATTTGCCAGAGATAATAAATTAACGCTCTCGAATTTTTGTAAAGTTCACTCAATATCTACAAAACATTTGTTACCTGAGACTCTTCGGGGAGTTGTTAGAACCGGGAATATGCTAATTATGGAACACCAAACCCAGCGTGTACAATATGAAGCAGCTTCGGCTTCGATTGTAAAAAACGAGTTTGAAGATTTTTGGACTGAACTGGACAAATTGATAAAGCAACAGTTGAGTTTAAACGAGGTATTTTATTATGCTTCATTAATTCATTTGGTATTTGTTAAAATCCATCCATTTAATGATGGCAATGGCAGAACAGCTCGCTTATTAGAGAAATGGTTCCTGAAAACAAAACTTGGAGAGCAAGCCTGGTATATTGGAAGTGAGCACTTTTACTATAAAAACCTTCAAAATTATTATCATAATCTTGCCAGAGTTGGATTATTTTATGAAGAACTGACCTATGAAAAATCTATCCCATTTTTAATAATGTTGCCGAACTCATTAAAACAAGAATGATAAATAAGCAAAATGTCATTTTGTCCCGGCGGGGTTTTCGCAGGAAATAATTCGAAAAGTTTAAAACTGTTTCGATGCACCCCCCAAATTGGTCCAAGCATATTAAGAAGAAGTTACTTTGGCGCAAGTGTCCACTTGTGCCTTATACATTTGCCTCTCAGCATTCGACCAACTTTATTATAACGTTATTTTCTGCATAACCTTTTGCGCTGCTATATACCCATTGTTCCGCCTCATAAACAAAACCTTATTCCGCTCCATGTCTCACCCTCTTTAAATTAAAAGTTCCCAGGCGGGTCTCCACAAATAGCATTGAGTGTTGGCGTGGGACCCGCCGTCACTAAGTGCTCTCCTAATTTTCAATTTGCTACCTTCTTACACGGCTCAAGGATTGCCTACACACATTACCCGCCCCACACCCTTGCGCCAATACGGGACTTAAGATGTATTTGTGCGCCAACAGAGAAAATTTAAAACCCTTCTTTACCTTTGCGCAAATCAACTAAGTTGTAATTCCTGATATTGATAACCTTTCCCTCATAGGTTTCAGCAATTGTTATAGAATCATTCAGACATTTAATGAAATAACCTCCGTGTTCATTATCAAATTTGCCAACGTATATTTTAAAACTACTTGAATCTGTTAGGTAATAATAAGCTACATCGATAAAGTTATTGCGATATCGTTCTACAAAAAGATTCCCGTCACAGACAGTAATTGTACGACTATATTTTTTATAGCAGCTTGCTAAAAAAACAGAAAATAACATCGCAATAATAAGTGTTGAGGATTTTTTCATTTTCAAACCTTTCGTCCCGTTGAGATTTTCGCCAGAACCCCAATTGGTCCAAGCATATTAAGAAGAAGTTGCTTTGGCGCAAGTGTCCACTTGTGCCTTATACATTTGCCCCTCAGCATTCGGGCAGCTTTATTATACCGTTATTTTCTGCATAACCTTTTGCGCTGCTATATACCCATTGTTCCGCATCATAAACAAAACCTGCAACTACCCGGGTTGAATCATAAGCATCTTTCACCTATTTTTTTAAGCATTACGGATGGCTTGGAAGCATAAGAAGTTATTATTTGATCAAAGACAATCGTCTGAAATATCTGCCGCCATTGGAACTGAAACGCTCCCATTCAAAAGTTGCATTTACTTTATTAAGTACTTTAATGACTCCGATATAGTTTTTGTCAGTAGTATCTATCAGAAAATGGGAATCAGGCAATAATTTATACGTGCCATTTAAGTAGTCATGGCCATTTTCATGCGCATTAACATGATAGGATGAATCAAATAAATAAAAATCTTCAGGAACACCATAATAAACTCCCGGTATTGGAATCCATCCTGACGGAGTGGTATAACTAACACTTGTAACTGAGTCGCTAATTATCTTCCATTTTGCTACTATAAGTGTTAAAGTATCGTCGCTTGTAGGTTTATCGATCACTGTGGGTAACTTATCTTTTGTGCAACTATAAAGCAATAGAAAAAGAGCCGCAACTGATAACCATTTTTTTGAACTTTTCATAAAGGGATTAAATATTTTTTTCTGAATAAGGTAAGGAAGGTAACAAATAACCTTTCATTTTTCAAATATACCTAATAGCTCCAATATTATAATTTACACGGCAAGGATATTCATCGTTTACTTCCAGACATTTTTGTGCCATAGCTATTTTCTATTAAGAATGCACTTCCTTATTTTACGCCGATGTTGTGTCTTTATTCTGCTCGAGGTTTCACCCTCTTTATTCCGCTCCGTGTCTCACCCTCATTAAATCAAAAGTTCCCAGGTGGGTCTCCACAAATAGCATTGTGTGTAGGCCGTCGGACCCGCCGCCATACAGGAAAAGGTGTTGTAATTGATATCCTCCATTTCACTAAAATCATATACGGCCAACCTCTTACTTACCGAAAATATAAAACTTTGCCGAACTGTGCATGAAGCTTTGTTGATCAACAAGATTAAACCAAATGAAAACATTCATTCATAAAGTAAAAAACTAAGGCAGTATATTATTTAATCGGGTGCCAATTTGTAGTTAAATTGCGAAAGAAAATTTAGCACAAAAATTACCCAAACAATCATAGAAAAAATATAGAACAGTTAGTGTTTAAAAAATAACGAGCGCTTGCTGATAAAATATCAATTACCTGAACAATCAACAAAATGAACATTTCAACCGTAGTTTTTTTATTAGCCACCTTTTTTTCATTATCAGTAAATGCCCAGCAGTACGAACTGAATAAAGGCTGGCAATGCATCAACATTAAAAAAGTAACAACTGGTGGCGAAAAAATCTCTCAGCCCTCCTACTCCCTCAAAGGCTTTATGAATGCCACGGTTCCCGGCACAGTGCTTACAACCATGCTCAATAATAAAATGGTACCCGATCCATTTTATGGCATGAACAATGAAAGAATTCCCGACATCTACAATACCGGCAGCGACTATTATACTTACTGGTTTGTAAAAGATTTTACAGAAAAAACAACCCGGACAGATGAACAGGTCTGGCTAAATTTTCGTGGCATCAACTATGGTTGTGATGTTTACCTCAATGGACATCGCTTAAATGATAAAACATTTTATGGTATGTTTTTGCGCCAGCAATATAACATTACACAATGGCTGGCGAAAGATGGTAAGAACAGGCTGGCAGTGATTGTTTATCCGCCCGATCCTGTTGGCAACCCCAATGGCGGGCAGGGCGGCGATGGCACCATTGCAAAAAATATTTCGCATCAATACGTTGCCGGTTGGGATTGGATACAACCCATCCGTGACCGCAACACCGGTATCTGGGATAAAGTAACCATCGAAAAAACGGGTGCCGTAAATGTTCAAAACGTACATGTAATTACTGAAGTTCCCGGAAAGCGATTTGTGGAAGACAACCAACAACCTGCTACCATTAAAGTAACGGCCGAATTGCTGAACAGCACTAACAGCCCAAGTTCGGGAACGCTTGAATATGAAATGGCCGGCAAAAAAATATCCAAACAAATCACTGTACCTGCAAATGAAAATGTGACTGTTGCTTTGCCCGGCTTTAATTTACAACAACCAAAACTTTGGTGGCCCAGTGGCTATGGCCCACAAAACTTATACGGTGTTGACGTAAAATTTATCACAGGCAATCAGCAAACAAGTGACGCTGAGCATGTAGATATAGGCGTAAGAGAAATTACAACCGAATGGAATACAACTACCCATAGCCGCCAGGTGTTGGTAAACGGCCAGCCAATTTTTATTAAGGGGGGCAACTGGATCATCTCTGATGAAATGCTGCGCTTTACAGACGAAAGATATGACGCAGAGGTAAGGTTTCACAGAGATATGAACCTAAACCTGATCCGCATTTGGGGAGGTGCTTTAACAGAGCGTCCGGAGTTTTACAATGCCTGCGATAAATATGGCATGTTGGTCATGCAGGACTTCTGGAACTCCGGTGACTGCAACGGCCGCTGGGTAGATCCCAAGAAAAAAGAAGACCAGTGGACACGCAGGAAATATCCTGATGATCATGGATTGTTTTTAAACTCTGTGACAGACCAGGTAAAGATGATACGCAATCATCCTTCGCTGGCTTTGTGGTGCGGCGGCAATGAAATTACACCACCGGAAGACATACTGGTGGCAATGCGTGACAGCATTATGCCAACACTGGACGGCACCAGGTATTTGATTGAATATTCCAACTCCGACAGCATGTCGTACAACCCATTTGGTGGCAATGGCGACGGGCCTTATGGCATTCAAAATATCAATACATTCTGGCAACATCAAACCTATCCTTTCAACTCAGAAGTTGGCTCGGTTGGCATCGGCGATTACAGTTCGCTGGAAAGATTTATTCCAAAAGAAAATATGGTTGTACCGGATTTTAAAAATAAAAAAACAGATAGTGTGTGGCAATACCACAAGTACATTGGCTATGATCAATACATCGACCCGTATGGCAAACCAACAGATGTAAAGGATTTTGCAGAAAAGGCGCAGCTCGTAAATTATGATCAGTACCGTGCTTTAATGGAAGGCTTCAGCGCTCATATGTGGGACTGGTACACCGGCACCATCATTTGGAAAACACAAAATCCCTGGACGGCTTTGCGTGGTCAGATGTATGATTATTATCTTGATCCCAATGCCTGCCTGTATGGATTGCACAATGGCAGCGAAGCCTTTCATGTAATGTGCAATCCTGCAGATGGAATGGTGATGATTGTAAACAATACTTTTAAAGCAAAACATAATATCATGTTGCAGGTAAAGGCGTATGATATGGATGGAAAAGAAACACTGATTACACAGGTATTTTCTGAAATTGAACCTACCCGTGCAAAGAAATTTCTTTCTGTAAAACCAATGCTGGATAAACTTACAAAAGATAAAGGTGCATTTCTTTACCTGAGTTTAATGGATGAAAACAAGGAGCTACTAAACGACAATCTATATTGGCTGCCCGATAGCAGCGGTAATTATTCGGGCCTGCAGCAAATGAAAAAAGTAAGCCCTGCGGTAAGTGCAAAAAACTTAAGTGCAGGAAAAGTTGAAGTAACCATGAGCAATGCACCGGGCAATCCCATCGCTTTCTTTAACAGGCTTTCGGTGGTAAATGCGGCAACAAAAAAACGGATACTGCCATCATTTTATAGTGACAATTATGTTTCGGTTTTACCGGGAGAAACAAAAAAGATCATGATTGATTATACCTCTGCTGCCAATGAAAAAGCAGTCATTCATTTATATGGCTGGAACGTTTCAGATCAGTATGTTAAGATTAAATAACAGTAAACATCGATTGTACTTAACCGGTATAACAAACGCAATGTATTTTTTTTGAGCCAGGCGTTTTTTATGATGTTGAATGTTGAATGATAAATTTTGAATGAAATACAGTTTGCCTTACTAAAGTTTTTATTGGCCCGGCAGTTGTATTTCAGTTAAGCTTCGGTGGCGTCGCACATTTCAACTGCACCGCTATGAGGAACGAAAGGCAGCCTGTCCCGATCATTTGTCGGGATTGTACTTCATCCCGGCTTTCAAAGCGGGCCTTGTACATTGGGCGCATTTAAAATTGTAGCATGAGATGTTACCTTTATTTAAGGGCCTTGAATTTAAAGCTGGTTGTAAAAAGGTGACATCTCTTATGCATGCAGCGACAATTATAAATACATCCTGTACATTTTACCTTTATGGAATAATTTAAAAATGTACAAATTGACCGGTTGCCACCTATAAGTTTTATTTTAAACAGAACAACTATTTTTAGTGCTATAAAAAAGTAGCACAGCGTTTATACTGTTACTGTTTTTAAAAAAAATGAAGGAGTGATGGCAACTTAAAAATGTACACTCTAACCTTTAAATTAAAAAGTTC
The DNA here is from genome assembly GCA_046590675.1 of Ferruginibacter sp. Classification (GTDB taxonomy): domain Bacteria; phylum Bacteroidota; class Bacteroidia; order Chitinophagales; family Chitinophagaceae; genus Ferruginibacter. The sequence continues at coordinate 43,821 of JBKJUP010000013.1, forward strand.
GGAAAATATGCAGTCTCTTTTAAGCTAACTTTATAAAGATGCGTAAGGAGTAAATGAATAGCAGATAATTTTAACGAATGGAAACAATTACAAAACCCGGCCGATAGATGACAGACAGCATTATTTTATTGATCATAACCGGTTTTATTATTGGAACTTTTGGTACTTTAATTGGTGCCGGTGGAGGTTTTATTTTAGTACCCCTACTTTTAATAACGGCAAAGGATATGCCGCCGGAAATTATAACGGCAATCTCCATTGCGGTCGTGGCTGCCAATGCTATTTCTGGTTCGGTAGCGTATTCAAAATCAAAACGCATTGATTATAAGGCAGGCATTTTGTTTGCATTATTTACCATCCCCGGTTCTATTGCTGGAGTGTTTGTTACTAAATACATTCCACTTCATACTTTCAATATTGTGTTTGGCGTGCTACTCATCATCTTAGCATTGTATCTTTTTTTTAAACCGCAAAAAGAAGTCTCCGCAGCTACTGCCGGCAACCTTAGCAGCCATATCAAATCGCATACGCTTACAGATAGTGAAGGCAATATTTTTTCTTACAGCTATAATCAAACCTATGGTATCATCATCAGCGTAGTCGTTGGTTTTATATCCCCGCTGTTGGGTATTGGTGGCGGTATTATACATGTGCCCGCAATGGTTGAGTGGCTGGGCTTCCCGGTTTTTATTGCAACGGCAACCTCGCATTTTATATTAGCAGTAATGTCAACCGTTAGTGTGATTGTGCATATTTCAGAAGGCAGTTACAACGATCCGTATGTATTAAAAATGGTGGCCTGTTTATGCATCGGCGTAATACCAGGCGCACAGTTAGGGGCCTACATTTCCCACCGAATCAATACCCGGCTTATTATTAAAATACTTGCTGCCTGCCTGCTACTGGTAGGTCTCAGGATTTTATTGTAAGATATTACTGCGGTTACCTAGTTGGGGTAAATCAATTCTCTAAAAATAATATAATCTACATTTCCCCCATCATCAATGGTAGATTTAATTAGCCTTGGCTTGCTGTCGTAGTTGTTTATTGATCGGTATAACTGCAGATTATCTACTTCTTCGCTGGCAACCCCATTACGGAATGTATAAAAAACTGAGGAAAGTGATTTTTTAAGATCGTCTGGTCCATGAAATGGTGGATCACCATCAAAACCGGTTACATCCGCGATGGTTAAATCTGTAAGATCAAAGTTTATGTATGTCAGCAGTTCTTTTCCATAAATATTTAACAGCACCTTAAAAAGTGTTGAACTGTCAGGGCCATTACGTTGGTAGTTAGTGATAGTTGTGTCTCTTGTTTTAATAGGAGGATTAGTTGATCTGGTTATTTTGCGGGAGTAAAATTGATTATATCCAATCAAATTCCCTGTACCGTCATGGTTATAAACCTGGACCGTTGTATCGTTTGTGGTTTCGTTACTAAATCCATTTAATAAATAGGAATAGAATATCCTGTTTATGGGAATTGACAAAGGTGAAATGGTCAAAATTTTCATTGTTTCCTGGATATAGGAAATAGAACTATCAAAATTGTACGATGCGTAAACTGATCTGTTTTGAATTGTTGAATTTGCTCCGTTGGTACCATATATGAGCGTATCAACAACATCGTCGTAGCCGTCGTAGGAAGAAGTAATTTTTACAATGCGATTATTACCATATTGAATGATAACGTAATAATCTCCATAGGCAGGATCGTCATAAAAATTATGGATGCCTGTTAATTGTTGCTGCGTATTATAATTAAATACAGTATGGTTCGCAGGTTCCGACATACTGGTTTCCGTAATAACAATTCTTTTTAATCCATTTATAAAATCATTTTTAATGACACGGGTAAGGGTGTCACTAAAAACTCCCTGGTTGGAGGTATAATTTTTAATGGTCAAAATTGTTGCCGTATCAGCAGATGGAACTGGTTTGCCTACCGACAAGTTCACCCCGGTATTTACGGTAACTTTTTTCCCGTTTGCATTGAAATATTTACAAGCAGCATTTTCATCTATCACAATATCAAAATGCAGCACCACTGAATCGGTACCATTTGGCACAATGTTTTTGCTCCAGCTTGCAGGGTCGCTCCAGTAGCCGGCCCGGATATTACTGGTGATCTGTGCAGCAATGTTTGTAGTAATTAAAAGGAAAATAACAGCAGTAAAAATAGTCTTCATAAATTAGTAAGGTTACGGTTAAGTCTTGGCTAATATAAACAGTTACACAAGAGCGTTGGTGTTTATTTGCAGGGCAAGCTATTTAAAAAGTGGTAGAATAAAAAATGAAGGAATTTTCGGGTGCATTCCAAATTGTCGCATAGTCATTCCGGTTCTTTTTTTTACCTATGCTATTTTACCCGGCAATCAACAAATTATATCTCAAAGAATCCGGCTAAATTTCTAAAATCCGTCATTTCGGCTGGCACAAAGATTTTACCAAAAAAACGGCCTGGCAAATCGACTTTGTTAAAAAACAAAAATCAGGATTTACCCTATTGTATTTAGAATTGTTTATAGATATTTTAGTATCCTAAACAACTTACTATGGCAACAAAAAAAACCGTTGATAAAAGGATCTATAATACCCGTCCTGACACACTTGATTTCAGGGATAAAATGTATGTAGCATCTCTCTTTGAAGTGCCAACAAAAATTGACCTGGAAGAGTATAAAAAATTTGAAGTACCCATATTGGACCAGGGGCAGGAAGGAGCCTGTACCGGGTTTGGATTGGCAACTGTGGCCAATTACCTGCTAAGAAAAAGAAAGATTGTTGCGGATTTAAAGGAAGTTAGCCCACGCATGATCTATGAAATGGCGAGAAGGTATGATGAGTGGCCAGGCGAACATTACAGCGGCTCAAGTGCCCGGGGTGCTATGAAAGGCTGGCATAAACATGGCGTGTGTGGAGAAGAATGCTGGCCCTATAAAACAAGAACTAGGAAGGAACAATTTAATGAGGCCCGATCATCAGATGCTTTAAAGCGGCCACTGGGTGCCTATTACCGGGTTAACCACAAAGACCTGGTAGCGATGCATAGTGCCATAGCAGAGGTTGGAATATTGTATGCTACAAGTGCGGTGCATGAGGGCTGGGATAATGTTGATAAAAACGGCGTAATCCCTTATATGGATAAATTGCTGGGAGGCCATGCATTTGCAATTGTGGCTTACGACAGCAATGGTTTTTGGATACAAAATTCATGGACCAATACATGGGGCAAAGATGGCTTTGCACAAATCACTTACGATGACTGGCTGGCGAATGGTACAGATGTATGGGTGGCAAGATTGGGTGCCCCGGTTACATTAATGAAAATACAATCTACCGCCATTGCCCATGCTGCCGGATCAGGAAAATCGAATGCATATTCTTATTCAGATCTGCGTCCACACATTATCAGCATCGGAAATGACGGGCAGTTAAATGTTGGCGGCAATTTTGGAACGACCGAATCTTCGCTAGAAGCAATTTTTAAAGAAGACTTTCCAAGAATGACAGCAACATGGAAAAAGAAGCGCATATTATTATACGCTCATGGAGGCCTTGTTTCTGAAGTGTCGGCAGTGCAGCGGCTCTCAGAATACAGGGAGGCCATGATTGAAGCTGAGGTATATCCCATTTCATTTATCTGGCACAGCGACTACTGGACTACGTTAACAAATATCCTGAAAGATACCTTTGACAGAAACAGGCCGGAAGGCTTTTTGGACAGTGCAAAAGATTTTATGCTAAACCGCCTTGATGATGCACTTGAACCATTAGCCCGTAAGCTTACAGGAAAACTGCAATGGGATGAAATGAAAGAAAATGCCATCTTATCTACAACCTCTAAAACAGGTGGCGCACGCCGGGCTTTAGCATATATAAAAGAGCTTGCAAATCAGTACAAAGATGATTTTGAAATTCATGTTGTTGGCCACAGCGCAGGTAGCATATTCCATGCTCCCCTGCTACAATTACTGACATCAAAAGGTAAAATAAAAAATGGACCATTAAAGGGCACCACCGGTTACGGCTTGTCCGTATTAACCTGCACAATGTGGGCCCCGGCCTGTACTGTTGACTTATTTAAAACCTGTTACTTGCCCGCCATCAAAACTAAGGACATCGTAAAGTTTGCATTATTTATTTTGAATGACCAGGCAGAAAATGATGATAACTGCGCCAAAATTTATAACAAGTCGCTTTTGTATTTGGTATCAAATGCATTTGAAACAAGATTTAGAATTCCTTTATTCCGCCCGGATGGTGAGGCAATTCTTGGTATGCAAAAATTCATTGAAAAAGATGATGAGTTAAGTAAGTTATTTAAAAGTAAAAATGCTGACCTTGTTCTTTCGCCCAATGCAAATCCGGAAGGTTCAACAACGCATTCAACTTCTACTGCACATGGTGCTTTTGATGATGACATTCCAACTGTAAAAGCTACATTGGCCAGGATATTGGATGCTAAAACGGTGGAGAACGATTTCAAGTTTAGTAGTTCGGCATCTTCATTAAAAGACAGAAGATCTCAACTACCGGTGTAATTGTTTGCACGCTTTTTAAATTGTTCATTCATAATAAATCTTAAACTTTCAGTCGCAGCCCTTAATCTTGTGGCTGAAAGTTTTTTGATTTCTTTTTAATTCTACTTTGACATGTTTAGAAAACCTATTTTATGATTATAATAACCTTAATTATGGAACGGAAAAGTTGCCATAAAAACCTGCAGTACAAGTCCCGATTAAGTGTAACATCGGGATGCCGATAAGATCGGCAAGTGACACAACAATGCCGCCATAAAAAATCGGCTGCTGGTCAAAAAGAAATTAAAAACGTTTGACTTGTCAAAGTAGAATTAATATCATCCACCAAACGCCTGCCAATAAAAATATTGTATATTAATTTTTACGTTCAGCTTTGTTTTACTGAATTTTTTCTTAATCTTTATATAACCCCAACATCCTTCCCAAAAATCATCCCCGCTTTCACAAGAAAAGAAATTGTTTGCCATATCATTATTCACCCCAAAGTAAACAGGCAATTATTGCTTTTGTCCGGCAACCATGGAAATTTTTACATTAATTAATCCGCATTGGAATAATATTATATGGCGAATCATACCCGCTTTGCTTGTATTGATTTTATCCCATGCGTCATACGGACAGTCAACCATCATTGACAGTGGCTTTTATTTTCAAAGCAACCAACTTCCAGCAAATGTTATTCAGAATTTAGCTACCGATAAAATTCATTTTAAAAATATTCCGGGGAAAAGAATTGATTCAACCATGGCAGGAAATGAATATTTTTACCTGCTGTTGAAATTGAGCGCAACTGCTGAAATAAAAGACGCCCTGCTGTCAATTGACAATACCAGCCTTGACACCGTCAGTATTTATGCAATGGAAAATAACCAAACAGCCCGGCTGCTTTACCAGGGTGGCGCATTAATACCTTATGCGAAATCGAGGAATTATGTATGGCATACCGCAAAACTTAACATCGGCACCACGGCATCATTTTATTTAGTGGCCATGAAATGTGCTTATAAAAATATGAACACCCGGTATGAAATAATACCTGCATCGGTATTACAAAAAAATTACGAAATATATCAGCGTTTTATTTTCATCTATCTTGGTATTGCTTTAATCATTGCGTTTGTTATTTTACTTACTTTTTATCTTTTTAGAGAACCAGTTTTTGGCTGCTATCTTGGCTATGTTATTTGTACCAGTGGTTGGATCCTGACCCATTATGGCATTGTCTTTCCATTACTTTACCCCCAAATGCCGGTCATCAATGAAGTGATAAAACCATTGACCACCTTAGGGTCAAGTGCTTTTTTGATGAAGGTTTTATCCATGGTATTTGCAGAACAATTGATAAAGCAAAAATGGCTTCAGCGCCTGTTGCGGCATTCAGTAAACCTGCTGGCCATTTTGGCAATAAGCATGTTAGCTTTAATAGTTCCGGCTGTACCGGGAGCAGTAAAAATAGCACTCGTATTTTCCTGGCAAATAGCGTTGTATTGTACAATTATTGTAATTGTATTTACGCCACTTTACTTTTTCCGTTCCGGTTATATGGCAAGGGTATTTAGCCTGGCGGTATGCATACTAACAGGGATGGTTATTATACAGCAACTGGCAAACCTTGGATTTATCCATAGCTTTTTTATCAACGAGCATGGCATGATGCTGGGGAGCCTGTTGGAAGTTGCAATTATGACGCTCGGGCTTTTTCATACTTTTCTAAATGAAAAAAGAACCAGGGATAAGCAACTGATTGAATTAGAAAGGGACCGCAATGAAACCCTGAAGAAACTGATAACCGTACAGGATCACGAACGTAAAAGAATAGCCGCAGATCTGCATGATAACCTCGGTCCCTTGCTGGCAGCCCTTAAAATAAATTTCAGGCGAATCATAAATACCGGTGAAAACCTGCAGGAAGAACTGGTAGGCAAAACAGAATCCATCATTGACGATTCCATTGCAGAAATAAGAAATGTGGCACACAATCTTATGCCAAAAGGCTTATCCTCGAATGGGCTTGTAAATACACTCAATGAATATTTTGAAAGCATCGGGCAACTCTATCAAAAGCGGTTATTATTCGATCACCATATTACCACTACCATCAACGCAGACATGCAGACAAATCTTTACCGCATTATTTGCGAACTGGTACTAAATGCTGCACGCCATAGCAAGGCTGCATGTATTAACATTTGTATTCAAACGACAGGACACAGTATAACTGTAACCATCTCCGACGACGGGCAGGGATTTCCAAAAAAAGATTTGGTGAAAAATCAAACCCTGGGATTGCAAAGTGCCGAAAGCCGTGTGCATTATATGAAGGGTAGATTTTCGTTGGTGAGTGAGCAAAAAACAGGCACCCTCATTGATATAGAAATTCCTTTATAGTTTCACCAGGCCCATGTGAACGGCCTTCACTAAAAGCCCGATCCTGTTTTTTACCTCAAACTTTTCAAATAGCCTTGCCCTGTAGGTATCAATGGTTGATTCACTCAAAAACATCTTTTTAGAAATGGCTGCGTAACTCAAATCTGAACCAAGATGCTTTAGTAATTCCATTTCTCTGTCAGTAAGATCGGGCACATTTACCTGGTGAACTTTCTTTTCAATCTGGCGATGAATGTTGCCGGTGATGATGGGTGTGTAGTAATAACCATATTTTACTACATGCTGCAATGCGGTCAGCAACTCTTCTGCCCCAATGCTTTTTAGCAGGTATCCCTTAACGCTATATTGCAGCATCTGGATAACATTATCGTCATCCTCTTCCATCGTAAGTGCCAATACTTTTACGCCTCTTTCATGCTCATAGATCCACCGGGCAAAATCAATTCCATTCATGCCGGGCATAATTATATCAAGCAATAAAATGTCCGGCCGGTTTCCCTTTTGTGTTATATACTGAATAGCTTCCTTTCCGTCAAGTGCGGTCCATATTACTTCGAAGCCCTCAAAATCATTAATGAGCCCGGCCAGTGAATCACTGAATATTTTATGATCATCCACAAGCGCAACAGTAGTCATACATCCAAAGGTATATTATTTGTTCAGTGATTTTCCCCTGAAAATTATCGTGGTTTTCCATGAGGGGATTTGGGGGATTTACTGGGTGGAGATGGACTTAATGAATTTTACTTTTGATTTAATCATTACATGATTATGATATTATGACAACCTGAGCATCAAATTAAATCAAGATGTTGTTTAAAAAAAAATGGATACTGTATTTATTGGTTGTATTTAATTTTTCTTGCAAAAAAGAAAGTAATAATAGTAAGGGTTGCAAAATTGCCTTTGCGACAAATTACAATGCCAATGCGGAAATTTCCGATGATTGTCTATGTCGCTATGATGGAATTAATGAAATTTGTGGGGTTGTTTCTCCCCAGTCTCTTTTTATTTCACCTTTGAGGCAGGAAACAGCGGTGTGGTGTTGGCTTGCAGTAGGTGAAATGGTATTTAGATATTATCAACTACCCAACCTTAACCCCGGAGGCGATTATCAATGTGGAATAGTAGGTGCTGTTGGCTATTCTAAAAACGGTGCCTGTGATGCTTGTAATATTAATTGTGGTAATTGTGTACGGCCAGCAGGTTCATCCCAAATGGTATCTTATATGTTATCAGCTTACCCTAAAGTTGCTTGCAAAATACTATATCAAAACAATACCACATTAAAAAATCAGTTTGTTTCAAACTTCTTATCTCCTGATTTTTTAGTTACTGAATTGAATGCAAAAAGACCGGTAATTGCTGGAATTAATCCGGGAGCACAATTCGCACTGCCTGGTAATTCCCAGCATGTCGCACTTATTGTTGGCTTTTACTATTCAGGTTTAAACCTCATACTAAAAGTTAACGATCCCTTTCCTTATTTTATCACAGGATTTGATCCTTATGTTTTTAATGGAGCAATCAATAATGGTAATCTTAACTATCAAATACCATATGTAAATTTCGTCAATGGGTTACTATGGAACACCTCATGGTTTGACATAAGATTTTGATCTTAAAATATAATTGGCAATCGTCTTGAAAAAAAAGGTCTAAATCTGACAATATAAAATCTAATCCTGCGGAAATGATTCGTGAAGACACAATAGCCGTCAACTTAAGAATTTGAGCATTTCGAAAAAACGCATAGGGGAATAGAGCAATTATAAAATCGGTATTGGCATCGAAGCAATTTGATTGTATTGTTGAAAAGCTAACTTCTATCTTGTCAAATGCAGAAATAGCGAGTATTTCAAAGCAAAAGGTTTTGTTACCCGAAATAATAAACTAACGGTTAAGAGGGCTTTATACATGTTGTTATTTGATCATCTTCAATTAGAAAAGCCAAGTTTACAAAAACATGCTTTAGTTATGCGAGCTGATGCTGGGAAAAGTGTTAGCAAACAAGCCACAGATAAGAAATTGAATACATCTTGTGTAGATTTTATTGAGGCAATATTTTATAAAAGTTTCTATCTGTTGAAATTGATTGGAGAGAATAGCGACAGCCTTACAAAAACAATTTAAAGTAATCAGGATAATGGACTAAACAGAATTTAAGATTTCTTCCCAGGAACGTTTCCCAGCGAGCAATGAGCCAAGCTTGGGACCTTGCGTCTGTAGATAAAGTTTCGACTTAATATCCATCTTTATTTATGCCAATAAAAAGAACGATAACATATATAGTATCGGAGGTGGTAGGCGCAACGTCCTCGCTATGGCACAAAACCTGCGATACGAAAACGTTGCCTGAAGAAAGTGATTTTCCCTTGAAAAATATTGCGGTTTTCCATGAGGGAATTTGGGGGATTTACTGTAATAGTATGTATTGGGAATGGAGTAGTTTTAATTATCAAAATAATATTTACAATACAAAGAAAGCCAAACAATAGAATAACGTTCAATGAGTAATTAATTTAAGAAATTCCAATGGCTAGTTGTACTATGTTGGTATGCTTCATTTTAGATAAGTCCGTCCCTGATGTCATAAGAAAATAAATTTTCAGGTCTTTTATAAAAGAATGTTCCAGACGAAATTTCAACATGCCAGAGTTAAAATTATATTTATGAAAAAAAGTTTTTTAGTGTTGGTATCATTTTTAATGATTGAATCTTTACTAGCCACAAGTATTTATGAAATAAAATATAAATTCGAAGGGTCAAATATTGAATACATCGCATTCCTGGTACGTTACGAGAATAGCACCGGATTTATGAGAGTGAGATATAAAAACACCTCACAAGTTACGAAAGTAGTTTCAATGGACTTCGAAGAAATATCAGGCAATGACAATGGAGATGAGACTTTAAGGTTTGAGGGTAAAGATCCGACTTTCATTTTGGGCGATAATAGTAAAGACTCATACTACGTTGATTATATTTGGTTCAAAAAAAAATCCGGCGAAAAAAATTTTACCCCTTGGGGAGTTACCTCTCCTCATCCAGATGGAAAAACAACACAAGGTACAATTACAAGTATTAAACTCCTTAACACCAATGAAATTACCCGAGCATATACTAATTTGTTTTTTGGAACAACAGAAGCCTTTTATGTAAACCTATTTAATGATAAAAAAGACGAATCAGATATAGCAAGTAATGCGAAATTGAAACTTTTAATAATCGCAAATACGTTAGATGAAGATATTGGTGCAACCTGTATAAAAGACGCTGTCAGAGTTAAGCGAAAGTTTAATGACATTGCAAGTTTCCTCCATTTACAATTTCAATATACAGAAATTAGTGGTTCAAATTTTAGTAAGCAGTTAATTGTGCAAACACTAAAAAATCTAAGTTCAAACTATAATGACATCATTGTTGTTTGCTACACTGGGCATGGATTTCGATACAATGATGACCCAAGCCATCCATATCCGCAATTGGATTTAACAACAAGTAGCTTTCAATCCATAGATCAAAATACTATAAATGCTGTCGACGTTTATAATATTTTAGATAAACAACAAAGTCATTTAAAACTATTATTTACAGACTGCTGCAATAGTGAAATCAGACAATCAAGACCTTTTGGCCATTCGAGCCCATTTACTGCTAAATCGAGGGTACAATGGAATAAATCAAATTGTGAACGACTTTTTCTTAACACTACAGGCACCATTATCGTTAGTGCTGCGTCTGCTGGAGAAGTAGCATTTTGCAACTCTGATATTGGAGGTTATTTTCTCTATAATCTCATTGAATCAATAGATAAAGCTATGGATGTCTTCTCCAGTTACCCTTCTTGGCAAGAGATAATAGCAGAAACGCAAACCGCGGTACTCGACATGACAAAAAATTCACGTTGCAATTATAAAAAATGTACGGAAACTTCTGTTTATTGGTTAGGAATAAAATAATATTATGAAAAAGGCAACCTTTTTATTATCAGTAATTGTAATATCTATATCATTCCACACTTACTGCCAAACAAACGAGACACAAAGTTCAAGACTCTTAGACAGCACGGATTTTAGAATATTAATCAGTAAAAAAAAGATACGGATGTTTGAAATGACAGGATCCCCTGTTGACAGTGCCATGCAAAATAAAAAATCTATATATATATATAACTATCTTGTTCACAATATTCGAGCAATTGATAATTCAAAACTCACTAGATATATTTTGCCTTTACTGGACTGCAAAACTACTATAACCCAAGTACCCAAATGCACTTATTTAGCCAAATATTGTATAGAAGTAAGAAACAATAAAGCGAAATTATATTTATTTTTTAGTGATGTAGGCGCTTGCGAGAACTTAATAAAAGTTATTAAATTGAACACTCTAAGTCGTAAAGAGAGTCATATGTTTGCTGATTCCAATCAGTTTGTAGGATTATTTTAAGGCAGCTCAAAATTACCTTGTAACAAAAAGAGCCAAGAACGGTTCGACGCTTGGGAATAATCGCAAAACCATAAGCCAGTTTTAGCTCTTACAACCAATGTCATTAACTTAAGCCTCAAACAGGTCTACAGCACATGTTGTATTTTCGTCTGGGCTGATGGTTTCTTTTAGATTTTCTCCCTTTCCTGATTGGTTCTGTTATCGTGGACAATCTTCTGACAATCCTTTTTAGAGCTTCCCGGATTTTGTTGATTACAAAAAGGAGACGATGGCTTTTTTCATCGTGGCAATGGCTTCAATAAAACTTACCTGGTGCCCCTCTTTCGTCCAAGCACACTAACAAGAAAGTACTTTTAGCGCAAGTGTCCACTTGTGGCATAAAAGGTTGCACCTCATCAAACTCCATCCTGCCTCTGAATGTTACTAATATCCCAAAATAAATTTTTCACAGGCAATAGTTCCCACTAAACTCAATCCCCCAAAAAATACAATAACCAAAAAAAAAAACCGTTGTAATAATCAAATAAAACCCCATCCCCAACCCTAAACCGAAAAACCTATGAAACATTCTCTACTAAAAATGCTGCCCGTAATTTTAATTCTTGCTTTACTCTTTTCTGCATGTGCCGGTTCCCGTGAGGGTATGCATAACAGTGGCGTAAACAACAAAGGTTACAAAGGCTACTAACACTTTCCGGAACAAATTTTCGACAACAATAAAATTTTGAGGGCTAAGCTTTGCTTTAGCCCTTTTGCTATTGTGTACATTTAGCCGAAATTTTGGCAAGGCGGCCAATATTAATTTATCCGTGCCGGAGGTTAATAGTACAATCCGTTCATTCATCTCACCTGAAGACCTACCCGCAAATGCTTCTTCCAAAAACAGGTGCCGCAATCCACCGATTAAATCAACAGTAAAGTTGGTAACTTAAAAACCCTGCTACTTCGTTTAGCCTTTTACGTTTCTGCATAATCTTAAAGTAAACGCCTTAGAGTTTATCAGCAATTATATGCAAAGCGTATCCATAAAAATATAAACGAATGCTTGCATCTCCCCCACATTATTGATATATTTAATGGCTCAACTTTAATCATCAATAAAACGCCATCATGGAAACATCACTTATTGAAGCAGCCCTTAAAGCAGGAGACATCAGCAAGGAATTATTTCAGGGTTCCGGAAACAAGGAGCTTGTAAAAGAATTGCAACGGATACTATTTGAACTGGGGTTTAAACGAGAGCTGCAGATTGATAATTTTGAAACAGATGGAAATTATGGCGCAGCTACTGTTAGCGCTGTGGCTGCTTTTGCCGCAAAGAACAATGCGAAAAGTACCGGTACGCCTGTATCTAACGCACTTGCAAAATTGATGCTGGAGCGACATGGTTTTCTTCCTGAAATGTACCTGTTGTGGTCTATCCACAACTCCGATCTGCGTACGAAAAAATTCATTTCAAGGGGTTCCCGTATGAGTGTTACCGCTATTCAATTGATGTTGAATGAACGCGGCTATGGCACCCAATTGAATTTTGCAAAATTTGGTGCAGATGGTGATTATGGCAACAGTACCAGGAACGCAATGATTGCATATTCAAAGGATAATAATATTGACAGTGACGGCGACTTGCTTACCCGGCCGCTGATGGACCTGATATTGAAAGATATCAATGCTTTTTATGGCAGCAACTGGAGCGACCTGGCCGAAAACAATTTACCTTCCGAAGGATCGCCACTGATATTGTTTGAGGCTTCCAGGTTTATGGGACAGCCTTGTCGTGCAGACGTAGAATTTGTACCCGCACTCAAAAAGATAAATGAGTATGCAGAAAAGGCCGATGTCTTTATACATGTAACCAGTTCTTTCCGCACCTCTTCCAATGTACAGGGTGCTATTGTAAAACCTGCCACCCGATCCAATCACATGGCCGGGCATGCCATCGATATGAACGTGATTTATAACAACAAGAGCAGGTCGGCCAACTCTACGGAACTGGCGAAATACCCGTCAGTAGCGGAACCGGTGCGGATGTTCATCAAATCGATTAAAGACGATCCGTCACTTCGTTGGGGTGGAGATTTCCAGAAAATAGATTCCGTGCATATTGATGACGGCCTTAACCTTAATATGCCCAGGTGGGACAAACGATACCAGGCGATGCAAAAGGCTGTACAATTGGGTAAATAAGGGTTGCTTTTTTTGAAACCGGTCACGTTGTATGCTTTATAACCTCCGGATTTTTATTTCGAAAAATATTCTTTTGCGTTAGTAGCATGGTTTAAATATCGTGACAAAACTTAACCTTAGAAGCATACCAGACCCCAACATTATTTAAGTTATTAAGTCGCTTTTTCAGGCAGTAATTTTTGGAACTTAATACACTCCTTATCAACATATCTTAAAATCGGGAAATATTATTTTTTAGAATTAACTTAAAAAAAAATTAACTTCGTAAACGATTGTTAGCTGAACGTTTACCAGCGTTTCTATAAAAATTGCTTATGGATAATGATGAAACATTGTGGAAAGGCCTGATGCGGGGTGATAAAGAAATGTTTTTGGCCTTGTACAAAAAATATTACCATTGCCTTTTATTTATCGGCCTTAAAGAGATGAAAGATGCTTCATTGGTGAAGGATTCTATTCAACAGCTTTTCCTTTATCTATGGGAGAAAAGAGCGTCCATTATGGAGGCTAAAAATGTGAAGTCTTACCTGGTTACTTCATTCTTAAGAAAGCTTAGTTCAGACTGGAAAACATCCGGCAAATATTGCAATTTACAGGCTGTTACAGATGATTACACAACAGATCCACAACCTACACCAGAGGAAAAACTGATCAATAAAGACGAACATATTCAAGTGTCAAATTTATTAATGACGCTGATCAACGACCTGCCTAATCGTCAAAAGGAATTGATTGTACTTAAGTTTTATGAAGGCCTTAGCTACGATGAAATAGTGGAAAAAACAGGCCTTTCGCACCGCACAGTGTATAATAAAATACATGAAGCATTAAAGAAATTAAAACTGGATATAGTTACGGGTAACCATTCCCGTAATGTTGCCCTCCTCCTATTGATAAGCCTGTTCACGTCATCGCTTGCTGTCGTACCCCACAACTAATTTCTCCCTCACCCGGATGCTTTTTTACAATTAATTGCGCCATTTACCTGCAATAAAAAAAATATTTTTAAAATAAAGGGTAAAAAAAGGCGGCTCTGCACTCTACTTTAAAATGCTTTCATTAAAACTGCTATATGAAGTCTGATAAAATGGACATGAACGATTTATTGTCCGATGAATCATTTATTAATTATTGCAAAAAATCATCAACAGCAGACGTGATTTTTTGGGAAAAATATTTAATAGAAAACCCCGATCAACAACTTGAGATAGAGTTAGCAAAGGAAAAATTTTTACAGCTATTTAATGCGTTGGCAGCCTCCGACATGGATGAGCAGGTTGCCTTGCTGGAAAACAGGCTAAATTTATCAGAACCTGCGCCCATTATACAGATGGAGCGTTCCGGAAAAAGAAAATCAAAGAAAATTTTGTTGCAGGTAATAAAAATTATCGCAGTGGCTGCGTTGCTGGTGGCAGGTAGTTTTTTCACCTTAAATTATTTAAACCATAACAGAACCAAAAGTATCAGATCATTTGTTTGCGCTTATGGTGAAAGAAAGAATATACAATTGCCCGATGGATCAAATGTTACCTTAAACGGGGGGAGCAAGATAGAGATCAATGGAACTTTTGGGTCAACAACCCGTGATGTTTACCTGGAAGGAGAAGCTTTCTTTGATGTAAAACACAACACGAAACTCCCCTTTATTGTGCATACAAGCACCATGGATGTTAGAGCTTTGGGAACTGCCTTTGATGTAAAAGCCTATCAAAACGAAAAAATAACGGAGACCTCGTTAATAAGAGGTATTGTAGAGGTTACATTGAAAGAAAACAATAACCGGGTAATGCGGCTTTATCCCAATCAGAAAATACAATGGGATCATTCTCTTGCAAAAGTTGGCAACAATTCCTCAACAACAAATAGTGGCGACAAATTAATTGCGACCGACAGCCTGATGAAAAAGCTGGGAATAACAAGTAATGGCGATATAAAAGAAATAGCCTGGAAAGAAAACAAACTGATTTTTGAAGATGACCTGTTTACCGACATAGCTGTTTTATTAGAAAGATGGTATGGGGTGAAAATAGCATTCAAAGACGAAGACATCGAAAACTATCGATTTACAGGAACATTTGAAAAAGAAGATTTGAATACGGTGCTTGATTTCTTAAAAGAATCCAGAAGTTTCAACTACTCGATCGAAACAGGGGAAAATACAACAGTGAAATTGTCTAAATAAAAAAATACAGGGAAAGATGCGGCAACATTTCCCCTGTACCAAAATTTTGAAATGCTTTTAAAAAATTAAAAGCTGTTTCTATTTTTTAATTAAAACCAAAATAAAGGTATGAAAAAAAATCATGCTTATCGGTGGGGTTATGTAACGCCATCTTTAACAAAGCTGCTAAAAATTATGAAATTAATTTCGATTTTACTTTTTGCCAGTGCCTTGTCGGTGCATGCAGGGGGATTTTCACAGGATGTAAAGGTGAATATTTCGCTCAATGGAGTAAAATTGACCAAGTTCTTTAAGGCGATTGAAAAGGAAACCAACTATCGCTTTATATTTTGCAACGACATTATTCCGGCAGGTCGTATCATCACTATCAATGTAAAAGATATGCCTGTGGCACAGGTGATGGATGAGGTAATGTCGCCCATTAGCCTTAAGTATCGCTTTGACGAAACATCCGGCATATTTATCATCTCAAAGAAAACAGACAACCCGCTGGTTGAAATGAACGTCGCATTGGTACGATCAATTACAGGCAAAGTAACCAACGACCAGGGCGAACCACTTGTTGGTGTTTCTGTACAAGCCAAAGGTTCGACAAAAGCTACCACTTCCGGCGCCAATGGCGTGTTCTCCCTTGAAGTAGAAGACAATACAAAAACACTGGTTTTTTCCTTTGTTGGTATGCTTAGCAAAGAAGTAAACATCGACGGTAAAAACTCAGTGATTGTTACATTGCAATTATCTAACAAAGCTTTAGATGAAGTAGTGGTGGTAGGTTATGGTACGCAAAAACGTACCCTCGTTACAGGGGCGATTTCAAGTGTTAGTAGCAAGACTTTAAATGAAACACCTGCGCTGACTATTTCCCAGGCACTACAGGGCCGTGTTTCCGGATTGCAGGTAACCAACAATGGTAGTCCGGGTACTGAACCCATTGTTCGTATCAGGGGTATCAGCTCTATCAGCTCCGCTTCTGATCCATTATACATCGTAGATGGATTTCCTACAGGCAACCTTGCAGCAATTGACGTAAAAGATATCGAATCTGTAGATGTATTGAAAGATGCTTCTGCTGCAGCCATTTACGGTTCAAGAGCTACCAGTGGTGTAATAATAATAACTACCAAAAAAGGCAGAAGAGATGGCAAAGTTCGTGTAACCCTTGATTCTTATGGAGGTTACCAGGAAGTAACCCAGCGCCTCGACCTTTTAAACACAGACCAGTTTAAGCAATATGCACTTGCATACAGAGGTAGCCAGGTACAACGTTTGTTGCCTCCCGATATCAATCAACCAATATATACAGGTGCTACCCAAACTTACGGCCAAACCAACACAGACTGGCAGGATGCTTACTTTAAAAAAGGCGCCATGACTGGTCATAATGTTGGCCTGAGCGGTGGAAATGATGTTTCCCGCTTTTATGCTTCAGCAGGTTATACAGATCAACGAGGAACGGCACCAAGCGTAGCTTATCGTCGTTACAATTTCCGTATAAATTCAGATCATATTATTAGTAAGGCATTTACTTTTGGTGAAAATTTATATGTTGCATACGGTAACCAGGGTTATGACAATAACGAAACCGGCTCCCGTACAAACCTGGTAAATGTAATCAGGATGATGCCACATATACCTGTTTATGATCCTACTTCTAACGGTGGTTTTAGAGGTGTAAACGCAACCTTAGATGGTGGTGACCCTACAAACCCTGTAGAAGATGCAACACTAAAAAACCCTGGTAACAGAACAACTGCAAAAGTTTTTGGAACTGCTTACCTGGACATCAATTTCACCAAGTGGCTAAAATTTAAGTCAACCATCGGGGTAGATTATGCCAACGGTTTAGACTATCGCTTCTCCCCAATATTTAATGATAACGGAGCTATTGCCGGTTCAAGTGCAACACTTGCCACCATTACCAATAACCGCAATGTATCAACGGTACTTTTGTACACCCAGCAACTATCATTTGATAAAACTTTTGGAGATCATCATGTAAATGCTGTAGCTGTTTACGAACAACAAACCCAAAACAGTAAGCAGGAAAATGCAAGTGGCAACCAGGCGTCTAATGACCTAAAAACGTTGAACAACGCCACCAATATTTCTGCTCAAACGCTTATCAATAAAAACGCTTTATTATCTTACTTAGGTCGTGTTACCTACGATTATAAAGGCAAATATTTGCTAAGTGGTGCTATTCGCCGTGACGGCCTTTCCGTTTGGGCTCCAGGCAAAAAATGGGCTACATTCCCTTCTGGCTCTATCGGTTGGAGAATTGACCAGGAAAATTTCATGAAAGGCGTGACAAAGGTTTCTGAATTAAAATTAAGAGCAGGATATGGTGTAACCGGTTTGAATGGTAACGTGCTGGGAAGTACACCATGGCAGGTAAGTGTTTCCTCCAATAGTGCCCAGTATCCTTTCGGTGGATCAATTACAGGCGGGCCTGCCTCTTCTATTCAGAAACTAGGAAACGAAGATCTAAATTGGGAGAAAACCAAACAGTTTAATATCGGCCTTGATCTTGGATTGTTAAACAACAAGGTTACTTTAACCATGGAATATTATAAACGTAAAACTGATAACTTAATCTTAAGTGTTCCTCTTCCTCCGTCTTTTGGCTTTATCAACAGCACGGTATCTCAAAATGTGGCTTCAATGCAAAACAAGGGTTTTGAAGCTCAGTTGGGATACAATAAACGCAGCGGTAAATTCAGGTGGAATGTTAGTGGTAACATAAGCATTAACACCAATAAAGTTTTGAGATTAGCAGAAGGTGTTGCTAATATCGAAGCAGGTTCAGATGCTGACTTTGGCGCAAACAGTATAACCAATACTGCGGTTGGACAGGCCATTCAATCTTTTTATGGCTGGGAAGTGGAAGGCATTTTTCAATCTGCGGCAGAAGTAACGAAGCATGCTAAACAAACAACAGCAACAGCGCCCGGCGATCTTATGTTTAAGGATTTGGATGGTAACGGTGTAATTGATGGTAAGGACCGCAAATTTTTGGGCAGCTTTATTCCAAAAGCAACTTATGCATTAAACCTGGGAGCTAATTATCAGAATTTTGATTTATCAATTTTCTTCCAGGGCGTGAGTGGCAACAAAATATACAATGCAACCCGTGTTATTACTGAAGGAATGATTCGGTTCTTTAATGCAGGTACACAGGTATTAAATGCATGGACACCAACTAATACAAATACAAATATCCCAAGAGCTATTTCATCCGATCCAAATCAAAATGCAAGAACTTCAACCCGCTTCCTGGAAGATGGCAGTTTCCTGCGTTTGAAAAATGTAATGCTGGGTTATTCAGTTCCTGCTAACTTTTTAGAATCGAATGCAAAAGGAATTGTAAAAAACTTACGTATTTATATTTCGGCTCAAAACCTCCTGACATTTACAAAATACACCGGGTATGATCCTGAGGTTGGAAACAGAACACCAAATTCATCTTTGACCAACGGAATTGATTTTGCTGTTTATCCTCAGCCAAAGGCATTCCAGGCGGGCATACAGGCAACGTTTTAGTTTTAGGAAATTAAGTTAATTATTAAAAGAAAAATTATGACACAAAATATAAATAAAATTATTATTGCCATTGCACTGGTTTCAGTTGGTGCAGTTGCCTGTAATAAAAAGCTGGAGGTGTTTGATGAAAACAATCCAACAACAGAAAGTTATTTTAAAACCGCAGCCGAACTGCAAAATGGTGTAAATGCCATTTATTCTACATTGCGTTCCGGAGAATTGGTTGGCCGGGAATGGTTCTTTACACACGACATGAGAGGTGGTGAAACGGATGCCGGTGGTGCACAACTTGAAGCTCCAAGAGCCGAGTTATTAAAGCAACCTTCACCTGCCGCTTCTAATTCAGTAATGACAAATGTGTGGACCGGTTGTTATCAAATGATCAACAGGGCCAACCTTGTTTTATTGAAAGCGCCTGATGTAACAGACAATACAGCACTTAGAGACAGGTTGATTGGGGAAGCCAAATTTTTAAGAGGATGGGCTTATTTTGAACTGGTAGTGCAATGGGGCGATGTTCCGCTTTACACAGATCCTATATCTTCTGCAACTGGCTTTAAAGGGAAATCACCCGCTGCTGAAATTTACACTTTAATCATAAGTGATTTAGCTGATGCTGTTCAAAAATTACCGGTAAGCTATGGTTCTTCAGATAACGGTCGTGCAACAAAAGGCGCAGCCAGTTCATTACTTGGAAAAGTACAAATGCAGAAAGGAGATTATGCGGCAGCCAAAACGGCATTAATGGATGTTTACGGAAAATATTCTCTTGTAAGCAACTACCAATGGAATTTTGATGGTGATGTAAAAAATGATGCCGGAGCAACTGTTACTACCGGCCATGAATTTAATGCTGAATCAATTTTTGAAGTAGTTTTTGTAGATAAAGGAGACAACAACTTTAACTGGGGTTACAATGGTGAAGGTTCTACCAGTCCTTTAAGCACGGTACGCAACCAGGAGTACGGCATCACCTGGGGAAATGTAATTCCTTCCAATCGTATTCTGAATGAATTTGAAGCAAATGATCCAAGGTATAAATTCACCATTTTTGAAGAAGGTGATCAGATACTAACTCAATCAACAGGCGCACCTTTAACGCTGGTAGCTGCAGATATGAATATTGCAACTTCTAATAAGGGTGGCGTTGTTAAAAAGCGTTTTTTTCGTAAGTACAATATTTACGATTGGGTTAATTCAGGCTTTCATCCGGGAGGATTAAACCAACGTGTAATCCGTTATGCGGATGTACTGTTGTTGCTGGCCGAATGTGAAGCTGAGGTGGGTACACCGGCGCTTGCTGCCAAATATATCAATGAAGTGCGTAGCCGTCCCAGTGTTAATATGGCGCCGGTTGCACCTTTAACAAAAAACGATGCATTGAAAGCGGTTATGCATGAAAGAGCAGTTGAGTTAGGGGCTGAGGAGTTGAGCAGTTTTGATATTTTACGGTGGAGAGCAAAGGGCTATTTCCCTTCCATCATTGCTGATCCGGCACCGGGCCAGGTGGCTTTGTTCCCAATTCCATCCAGTGAAACTTCTACAAATCCTATGTTGAAATAACAAATATTCATTTCTTTGAAAGAGGCCGTATCATCCTATGATACGGCCTCTTTTTAATTGGCACTTAATTATTGTTTATTGCATTTTAGAGATCGATGATCCGGGATTACGGAAAACAGTAAAAACGATCAATACATGCAACCTATTTAACCTGGTAAATATGGTGACAACAGCATCGTTTAATACAGCGATTTTTTCGCCTCAATATTATAAATTGCTTTCTGATTGCCCGGTACTCCCCCACCAATGTCATAAGTTTTACTTAATTCCAATGTTTTATGGGTAGTCTCTTCCAGCAACTTCTCCCATGGCAAACCAACACTCCTATCAATCTCCTCCTTCATTAGCTTCTTAAGTGCCTTTGAAAAACTAAATGTAAAGATGCTTCCCAACTCATCGTCCGACACTGCATATTCACCTTTACTGGCAGATGCCACCAGTATGGATGCCGTATAATTGCAAAATAGTTCCTCGCATGATTCCTTGTTTATAACCACAGGCATTTTTTTATGCTCCATCAACAATGAGCTATCTCCCCTGGATTTTCTTTTGAAATTAATCAGGCTATTACAGCAATCACCAATCACAATATTCAGCCTTGCACCCTTATCTTTTATTAAAAGGAAAATATCATCCAGGTTTTCAGTATGCGCATTAATCACATCAATTTTATCAGATGCAGGGTGAGGCCGCAGATCAACCTGTGGATATATTTTCTTCGGATCTTTTTCATAACTAAATCCGTGGCCCGAATAATAAAATACTACGATATCATTGTAACCCGGGGTTATTAAATTAATCGCCTCAAGAATATTCTCCTTCCCGTAGTCTTCGCCCTGTATAACCAATTCAATAAAGTTAAAATTCATTTCCTGTGAGAGCGTGGTTAAAATATGTCTTACAGTGCTCATATCCTCTACGCACCCCTTACCAATTGTGGGGTCAAGAGTATTAGCGGCAATTAACAGGATCAATTTTGTTCTGGCTACAGATTCTTCTTTTAATTGTTTTTCTGCAAATATTTTTTTTTGTACAGAAAAGGTTGCTAGTGTTGCTGGTTGCTGATTCATTGACATGGTGGGTGATTTGAATGTGATTTTTTTTCGTATTAAATTGCCGTATGATTAAAGGATTCTGGGTGGATACTCACCCATTGGCACTCAGCTTTGGATAATCCTCACCGACACCTAATGCCTGCTAACTAAATGACATTACTTTATATTTCATAAATTTAAGGTTATGGTTTTAATTTACATAGGATAATGATAGTTTGTTTGCTGGTAAACATTAATACCAGGTTTCAATCAATTTTGTAGTTTAGATATTTAAGGAAATCACTTCAGCCTTACGAAGTGAAGCGTTAATGTTTTAATTTAAAGCCGGGAAATATTCAATACAATATGAAAAATAATTTTTTAAAATATAAGAAGCATTTTTGCAGCATGAAATTTTTAACGTTAAAGTTCCGCCTGGTTTTATTGTGTTTCGTTTTTATGGGCCTGGTACAACAAAGCTTTGCACAAACATCCAAAATTGACAGTCTCTCCCGTTTAATATCTAAAGAAAAAAAAGACAGTAACAGGGTAACCCTGCTTTGGCAATTGGCTGAGCAGTACCAGGCATTTAAACCAGACACCTCTTTACAACTTGCTCAAAATGCATTGCTGCTGGCACAGCGCATCAACTTTACCGAAGGCGAATCCCGGTCGCTGGCAATGCTGGCCAACTCGCAATACCTGCTGGGCGACTATCCAAAGGCGTTGGAAAATTATATGCGTAAATTAAAGATTGAAGAAAAGAGGAACAGTCCGCGTAATTATGCAAGTGCCCTTAATAATATTGGCATTACCTATATTTTACTGGAAGAATATAAGCATGCATTGGAATACCTGTACCGGGCCGACTCCATTATAGATGTAGCAGGAGGAAAAACAAAAGAAGAATTGGAATATAGCATTGAAGTAAATATCGGGGAAGCATATTACCGTATGAAAATACCTGACTCAGCTACTGCATACTTCAATAACGCATTAAAAGTGGCCGTTTCATCCGGCGATACTGAAGCTATGGGCGCCGCTATTTTGGGTGAGGCAAATGTATTGGCACAACAAAATGAAACCGAAAAATCTTTAGGTTTTTATTGGGATGCCTACAACTACCTGAAAGATGGACCGGATGCTGATATACTTTCCGAGGTTAGTCTTGGAATGGCAAAAGCTTATGAAAGTCTTGATAAAAATGATTCTGCTATTTATTATGGCAAGATGAGTTATTCCCTTGCAGAGAAAGGCAATTTTTCGTCCCGGTTGCTGGATGCTGATTTATTTTTGAGCGATATTTATAACAAGTCGAAGAAATTTGCCCTGGCTTATGCTCATCTAAAAACTGCAGTGCAGCTACAGGATTCTATTAAGGGACACGAGAGAATAAAAGCAGCAATGAACTTATCGCTGAATGAAAAAATACGCCAACAGGAAATTGCAGAACAAAAAATAAGAGATGAAAAAGCCCGCTCTCAACAATTACAATGGTCAATCATTGCGGTGTGTATTCCCATCTTGTTTTTAATTACGCTTTTAATCAGCCGCATAAAAATACATAGGCGGGCCGTTGCATTTATGGGAGTTTTTTCCCTGTTATTGCTGTTTGAATTTTTAACCTTATTACTACATCCCGTAGTAGCCAATCTCACACATCACATACCAGTCCTGGAATTACTGATATTCGTTACCATCGCTGCATTGCTTGTACCCGGCCACCATAAACTGGAACATATACTGCTTAGTAAACTAACAAAAAAACATGCAGAAAGCGATGAGATCAAAATCAAAACTGTGCAGATGAACTACAAAAAAAAATAATGAACCCTTGCAGAAATTTGCTGCATGAATTCATTATAGGTTAGTAAAAATCCGCCTGCGGTTAATCTTAGGAAGTAGCCTTAAGTGGCTTGATGTTTCCCTTTTTCAAAGCAGGTTTTGCAGCAGCTTTTTTAGCTGGAGCAGCTTTCTTTACCGGAGCTGCCTTCTTAGCAGGAGCAGCTTTTTTTACGGGAGCTGCTTTCTTTACCGGAGCAGCTTTTTTTACCGCTGCAGCCTTTTTTGGAGCAGCTTTTTTTGCCATTGCCATAGTTTAAAAGTTTAGAACATAAATCTACTGTAAAAATGTATATCATTAATTAATTATTAACACTGTTGAAAAAATGTGCGTAGTAATATGGACTTTGACTAACACTAATCGCCAAATGATAAAAAACGAAAAAGGATATCAATGGAAAACTCATTCTGCTGATTTTTATGATGGCAACTTTTAATTGCTGTTGCTTTACTCAACAGGCAACAGGGCGGAATGAAATTAAGGAATTGAGTTTCGATACAGCCTTCACGATGGACTTGATGATGTCCGGCTTTCTTACCAATTCAGTATAAAAGGAAAATTCACGCCTTTTGGTACTGTTGTTTTTACATTAACAGCGATGAAAGATGGTTAGAAAATAATCCATCCATCCTACACAAAAATCTGAACGGTTGTGATGCCTTAAAAAATTAATGTTCGGTTCTGATATGCCTGTAATTATTTAAACCCCGATAAACAACTATATTATTGGTGCTTCAACAAACTCATTTTAATATCCAATTATCCAAAAGGTTCCTGCAAAGATTTACTCGTTTTTGAGAACCATTTCGGGCCATCTTGTGTGATGTACACGCAATCTTCCAGCCTTACTCCAAACTCACCGGGAATAACAATGGTGGGCTCAATACTAAAACACATACCCGGCTCAATTAGTAGCTGGTTATCTTTTAAAGCATTGCCCCATTCATGGCCGTCCATGCCAATGCCATGTCCTGTGCGGTGAGGCAGGCCCGGTACTTTATAACCCGGTCCAAAGCCTGCATCGGTGATCACTTTCCTGGCAGCGGCATCAATGTCTCCGAGTGGAGCTCCTATTTTCGCTGCAGCAAATCCTGCGTCCTGTGCTTTTTTCTCAATGTTCCATATATCCAGTTGCCTGGCAGTTGGTGCTGCGCCAAATACAACAGTACGGGTTATATCAGAACAATAACCATGTACCGTGCAACCACAATCCATCAATACAATATCTCCATTTTTTAATGGGGACGGTGATTTTGTTCCGTGTGGAAATGCCGCATCTTTTCCAAAAAGGCACAAAGCAAAATCCGGCTTACCGCCCAGTTCTCCCTGCGCCTTCATTATCAACTTGGCTAAATCGGCTGACGACATACCAGCTTTCAATTGCCCTACACTATGCTTAATTGCCGTCAACGTTATCTCGCTTGCTTTCAGCATCAAATCTATTTCAGTTGCCGATTTTATCATGCGGCAGGGAACCGTTACCGGGTCGCCGGATACATACATTAAATGAGGCGCTTCTTTTTGAATACCATTTAAAATAAAATACCGGAGCCGTTCCTCAATGCCGATTGTACCTGCCGTTATACCTGCTTCGTTTAGCACGGTTGTTATTAACTTATAAGGGCTCTCATTTTCCTGCCAGGCAAATACTTCATGCCCAATGGTAATCATTTCAGTTAGCCTGTCTTCTTCAAAACCAGGGCACACATATTTTACACTTCCCTTTGCCGGTATAATGGCAACCATTGTTCTTTCGCTGGGGCCCCATTTAATGCCGGTGAAATATTCCAGTGAGGTGCCGCAATCCAATACCAGTGCCGCCATTTTATTTGCAGTAAGTAGTTGTTGTGCTTTTGCTATCCGGGCATCTCTTTCAGCAATTGATATTGGTTTTGCATCAGCAGCAATATTTGAAAGTCTTTCACTATTTTCTTTTGACTTTGCTGGTGCAGCACACGAATTGAATCCGGCTATTGCACCCGCAGTGGCTGCCAATGCGCTGAGCTTTAAAAAATCTTTTCGTTTAAAATTCATTCCTACAATTTATACGTGTTGATTAATAATGGTATGGTTCAATGAATGTAAGTATTAATTTGATTCGTGCAATAGGGAGTACTTATTTTGTATATTCAGGTTTGTTTGATATTACATGCGGTATGGTACGATTTAAAATTATGTACTACAAATACGATGTATCATGCCCTCCATCAATAATTTTTCATTCAAATAAATATATTATGAAAAGGCATTGCTACTTTTTTGTTGTTAGTTTTTTAATGCTGCAGATCTGCCAGGCACAAGCACCGGAAATAATGAAGGTGAGAAAATATGCCAAAGAAAACGGCGGTAATATAGTGCAGGAGTTTGTAAAAATGTTGACGATACCCAACACTGCCAATGATACTTTAAACACACAGGCCAATGCAAAATTTATTGCTGATATGATGCGTAAAAGGGGCATTGAAAATGTACAGTTGTTAAACACCATTACTGCAAATATTCCACCGGCAGTTTACGGGGAAGTAAATGTACCCGGTGCAAAACAAACACTTATTTTTTATGCGCATTATGATGGACAGCCGGTTAATGTTGCTCAATGGGCAGAAGGCCTTGCGCCGTTTAACCCTCAATTATTTAATGGAGCACCTGATGAGAATGGCATTAAAATCTCCTTCCCCGAAAATGGAGAATACAATCCGGAATGGAGAATATATGCACGCAGTGCTTCTGATGATAAGGCAGGTGTTGACGCCATTTTAAATGGTTATGATATGATAAAAAAATCCGGTATGCAGCCCACCTTCAACCTGAAGTTTTTCTTCGAAGGCGAAGAAGAAGCCGGCTCTCCGCACATTCATGAATTACTGCAGAAGTACCACGATCTTTTACAATCGGATCTTTTTATTATTTGTGATGGGCCCGTGCATCAAACTGGCAAAAAACTAATTGGGTTTGGTGTTCGGGGTGATGCACATCTCGACCTCACCATTTATTCATCTAAGAGACCGTTGCATAGCGGGCACTATGGCAACTGGGCCCCAAATCCTGCGCTGATGCTGGCAAAATTATTGGCAGAAATGAAAGATAATAATGGACGCGTTACAGTAAAAGGATTTTATGATGATGTAATTCCATTAACTCCTTTAGAAAGGAAAGCCTTGAAGGATATGCCGCCGGTTGATGAACAAATGAAAAACGAATTGGGCATTAGCCAGGTGGAGATGCCGGGTAAAACTTTGGGCGAATCCATCAATCTGCCATCTTTAAATATCAATGGCATGCACAGCGGCAATGTGGGTGCATTGGCATCTAACCAAATACCTACTTATGCGACTGCAGTAATAGACATGCGGCTTGTGTTGGGCAATGACTGGAGAAGACAACAACAAAAGGTAATTGACCATATAAAAGCACAGGGATATTTCGTAACCGATCATGCACCAACGGATGCTGAAAGAAAAGAACATGGCAAAATAATAAAAGTAATTGCCAGCGATGATGGCTATAATGCCCAGCGTACATCAATGGATTTACCTATTATAAAAAAAGTAGTGGCAGCGGTAAAATCAACCACCAAAGATGAAGTGGTGCTGCAACCAACTTCGGGTGGGAGTCTCCCGCTATTTCTATTTGAAAAATACCTGAAAGCTACTACCATCAACATTCCTGTTGCCAATCATGACAACAACCAGCATGCCGAGAATGAAAATATCCGTTTGCAGAATTTATTTGATGGCATTGAAACAATGGCAGCTCTGATGATGATGAAATAACAAATGTATTTCATGATCAGCCATTTTTATTAGTAAGTCTTTTTACCTTCAAACTTGTTTGGACGAAATTGTTATGCACTGTCCAATCGATTATTTTGGCTATACAAATATTCATACTTCCCTTTAATCATTGTAATCAATTTAATTATCTTAAATCATAGTTCAGACAATTGTTCTAGCTGTCTGAACCATGATTTTTTTGATTTTTGTGATTATTATGATTAGAACTTTTCATTCGCTGGTCCCCACACAGTCAAAATTCAATCATCTATTTTAGCTGTACAAATATTAATAGTTCCTTTTAATCATAGCAATCAATCTAATCACCTTAATCATAGTTCAGACAATTGTTCATGTTGTCTGAACCATGATTTTTGATTTTTGTAATTATGATGATTGGAACTTTTTATTAGTAAGTCTTTTGAACTTTAAACTTGTTTCGCCGAAATTAATCAACAAACCAATTTCAAGTTTGAATGCTTCCAAATAATTAATAGCCTGGGCAAAATGCACGTCTTCTAATTTTGATATTGCTTTCAACTCTACTGAAATTAACCCCTCAACCAAAAAGTCAACACGCCTGGTTCCTATATGTTGATCTCTATAAAAAATGGGCATTTCAAATTCTCTTTGAAAAGATATACCTGTTAGTTGCATTTCTATTTCCAACGCTCTTTGATATATGACCTCCTGAAAACCATTTCCTAAAAATTTATGGACAGCAATTGCACATCCAATTATTTTAGAAGTTAATTCCGAATATTTATACTGCTCATTAATCATAGTTAACAATTTAATCAACTTTAATCATGTTTCAGACGATTGCTCATAGTGTCAGAACTATGATTTTTGTGATTATGATGATTAGAACTTTTCATTCGCAGGTCTCCACACAGTCAATATTCACTCATCTATTTTGGCTGTACAACTATTAATACTTCCCTTTAATCATAGTAATCAATTTAATCACCTTAAATCATAGTTCAGACATTTGTTCATATTGTCTGAACTACCAAAAAAATTGTTAGTCAATTTTTAAAGGCGGTCCAACCACTTCCATTTCATTGTCGGAAAAAATTTTTGCTATCTCCTGCTGGCTGGGCTGATGGTCCAATGCAGCCATTGTAACAAAGAAGTTTTCCAGCATTCCGGCAGGTTGCATTGTTACCAGCATCTTACCTTTTGCTGATACCTGTGTCCAGGCATGTGCAACTTTACGTGGTAGAAAAATACTGTCGCCGGTTGTTAAATCAAATTTATCGTCCCCTACCTTGAATTTGTAAGCGCCTTCTATAACGTAAAATATTTCGTCCTGCAAATGATGAATGTGTAAAGGAGTTCCTTTGCCTGGTGACAGAGAAGTTTGTTCAAATATTGCCAGGTCACCATCTGTATCTGTTCCGGAAATTTTTACGTCAAGCACATTAGCGTTTACCCCCTTTAACTGTATATGCCCATGAAGCCTTCCTTCACCTGCCGGAATTTTAAACCCTTTATCTTTCCTGGTAAACAGTTGACTGATTTTTGCAAACGCCATCGTAGGAACGGTGGACAAGGTGAATATGGCAGCAATAAATTTCTTTCTTTTCATACTTAACTAATTTAAAGAACAATGACTGATAACCTTTGCCAAATTTTTGAAAATAAATATTCCTGATCCCCGATGGATAACTGCTGATAAATTTATAAACAAATCTTGATAGTTATAGTGTGCACTAAAAATTTCGCTGGTTACTATAGCGGTGTCACCTTCTTTGTTGCTGTTTTATACCTTAATGCCTGTAATTGAAGGTACCACCTCTTGCGGCATCTGATCGATCGGATTTAAATGCAACAGTCTCTTTTAACAGGCATAAATAAAGATGCCTAATTTGTTGAACCGTTATGCGTTTGCACAGTCGAGTCACGCAAAGTATTTCACCCTTGCGTTCTCACAGAACCGTGCGTGACAGTCTCCCGTCACACGGCTCTTCCTGTTTTAAATCACAAAATGTATTGCTACATTATGGATG
>JBKJUP010000084.1:0-66662 GCA_046590675.1 Ferruginibacter sp.
CTCTTGTACTTATTATCAATGGGCAACTTCAATTGCGTTTTAAATTAAATGACGCCTGTTTTATTTGTTTACAGAACAAAATAAAACATCACTCATTTATCCCTTGCGCAGTATAAAAGCAGCACATATAAAAAAGCTATATGAAAAAACTCATTTTATTTACCACGCTATTGTTGTTTCTATTAACAGTTTTTTTGTCGGCGCAGAAACTGGCAAAACCAATGAATATTATTTTTATCCTGGCAGATGATCATCGTTATGATTTTATGAGTTTTATGAATACTGTGCCTGGCTTGCAAACACCCGGTATGGATAGGATGGCTAAAGAGGGGGCCCATTTAAAAAATGCATTTGTAACTACTTCGCTCTGTTCACCCAGCCGTGCGTCTATATTAACCGGTCAGTATGCCCATTCCCATACAGTCGTTGATAATTCGGCACCCTTACCAACGAACCTTTCCTTTTATCCGCAATACCTGCAAAAGAAAGGATATAAAACAGCTTTTCTGGGTAAATGGCACATGGGTAATACGGGCGACAATCCACAACCGGGTTTTGATGAATGGGTAAGTTTTGAAGGACAGGGTAATTATTATGGAAATACGTTGAATGTAAATGGTAAACATGTAAAGTTAGCTGATAACAATTATGTTACGGATGAATTAACAGACAGGGCCATCAACTGGATGAATACCGTAAAAGAAAAACCATTTTGTTTGTACCTCTCACACAAAGGTGTACACGCCGAATTTAAACCTGCTCCCAGGCATATAGGAAAATACAAGGACCTGCCGATTGTGTGTCCGCCTTCCATGTATCTTACTGCTACAGATAGCAGCGTACATTATGGTGTAGCCACTGCGCCTGCAACACCGGTTAATTATAAAGACATTCCCAAATGGGTACGGGAACAACGCTATAGCTGGCACGGCGTTGATCACATGTATGATGGACAGATTCCTTTTGATGAATTTTATCATCTATACCTGGAAACCCTTCAATCGGTTGATGAAAGCATTCAGCATGTAATGGAATGGGTGGAGGCAAACGGACTTGCCAACAATACCATGATTGTTTATATGGGCGATAATGGTTTTCAGTTTGGCGAACATGGATTGATAGACAAGCGCAATGCTTATGAAGCCAGTATGCGTGTACCCTTACTGGTATGGGCACCCGGAATGGTAAAGCCCGGATCAGTTATTCCACAAATGATTTTAAATATTGACCTGGCACCAACTTTCCTGGAAGTAGCGGGTATTCCAAAACCGGCACAAATGCAGGGACAATCGTTTTTGCCTTTATTAAAAGGACAAAATATAGCCTGGCGCAGTAAAGTATTTTATGAATATTACTGGGAGCAGGCATTCCCCCAAACACCCACTACATTTGCAGTACGGTCAGATAAGTATAAATACATTTTTTACAACGGCATTTGGGATATCAATGAATTGTACGACCTTGAAAATGATCCGTATGAAATGAATAACCTGATACGGAACAAAGCAATGGATAAAATTGGCCTTGCATTGCGGGATGACCTGTTTACCTGGCTGGAAACCACCAATGGCCTGCAGATACCGTTAAAAAAACAAATCGGCAAAAAGATAGATCATTTGTATAGGGGGAGTTATTAAGAATGCCGGATACAGGAAAAATTGATTCGATTTGATACGATTTTATACGATACTGATCCGAAAAAGATTGTAATTTGATATGTCTTCAAACCTTTCAATTCTTGAAAACGTTGAATCTAAATCTATCGTGCCTATTGATGTTACCACCCACGAGATAAAAAAACCTCTCAAAAAACGAGAGGTCAGTGCACTTAGCTGCACTTAGTTCGAACTTTTTGATGTATGATTTGCAAAAATTAATTGAGTTTAAATTGTAGTCTATTTTTGAGATTTATATTACAGATAAGTTTTTTCCTGTAACTCTTTGCTATAAGGGCTTACATCTTTAAATACAATACGAAATTCATTTGAAGAAGTTTCAGGAACGGAAATAAATATCTGCGCACAAGGACGTTTAACTCACTATTACTACGATCAACTATAAACGATTTTATCGTGGTAAAATTCTCATACTCTTTTTGCCTGTATCTGAGCTTTATTGTTATTCTTATGTGGGAGGAAAGAAAACAAGACTTCTTGCGGTAAAGCGCTCTTTAGTTTCAAAACTGAAAGTAAAACTCCTTTCTTCGGAATTATTATTTCTGTAGTTCGAAGTAATATTCTTCCAGAATCAATTAATACCAGGCATGAATGCAATTTCGATATTAAAAACAACCTCAATTATTTTATATTGGTTGAAATGTGATATTGAATAAATATCACGAAAATAATAATCGTAGCCGGTGCAATTTGAATAAAATCAGCGCACGCTGATATAATTGATACGATTGATTTATGTACAATGCTAATTGTATTTCAATTCCTCTATAGTGCGATTAAAAGTTTTCCCTGCAGTTAGCAACCACGCTTACATTCTCATTTCAATTCCTCTTTGGTGCAATTAAAAATTCCTATCAGCTTATCATCTACACATTGCCCGCAGCAATCTTTTATTGATAGAACTGACTGATTTATTTACGCACAGAAAATTTATAAACAGTTTGTGACAGATACTTTTCTCCTGGTCTTAAAATGCAGTTTGGAAATTCCGGCTTATTGGGAGAATCAGGATAGTGCTGTGTTTCAAGACAAAAAGCCCCATACCTGATAAAGGGTTTTCCTCCTCTGCCAATTGTCCTTTCACTAAGATGATTCCCTGTATAAAATACTACTCCCGGCTCGGTTGTATAAACCTCCATGAGCCTGCCACTCAAAGGTTCATAAGCACTTGCTGCCTGTACTAATTTACCTGTAGCATTGCGTAAACTAAATGTAATATCATAGCCATTTCCACGCTTTAACTGGTCATTATTTTCGCCGATACGCTTACCGATCTTTTGTGGCTGCGTAAAATCAAAAGGCGTTCCTTTTACATCAATAAAATTACCGGTAGGGATACCTGCATTATCCGACTCAAGGTATTGATCCGCAAAAATATTTACTTCAGTATTTAAAGCTTTATCTTCTTTGCCACCGGAAAGGTTAAAATAAGAATGGTTAGTGAGCACAACAGGAGTTGCTTTATCAGTTTCAGCAGTATAATTTATTTTAAGCTCATTATTGTTGGTGAGCGTATAAGTGATGGTGACATGTAAGTTGCCAGGGAAACCTTCTTCACCATCCTTACTAAAATAACTTAGTTTTAAAGCCACTTCTTTTCTGCCTGGCACTTCCTCTACTTCCCATATCTTTTTATTAAATCCATTTACCCCGCCATGTATATTTGAACTGAGAATATATTCCTTTCCATCAAGTGTAAACTTTTTATTTGCTATGCGATTGGCAACACGCCCTACTGCAGCTCCCATCAATGCATTCATGGGGCCCCTGTATAAGTTGAGCGAATCGAAACCCAGCACAACGCTCCCCATTTCTCCATTTTTGTCGGGTGTGATGATATTGGTAATTGCAGCGCCATAGCTGATGATCTTAACCAGCATCCCGCTGCTATTTTTGAGTGTATACTCATACACTTGTTGACCTTCAATTTCACCAAAAAGCACTTTTCCAATTGTAGGTTTTTCTTCTTTACCAGGTTCTTGCATATAATAAGGGCTTACCCGTTTTGAAAATGCAAAACATTGGAAAGTTATCAATGCAAGAATAAACAGCTTTAGACAAACGAATATTTTTTTCATTCAGAATAATTAAGAATCATGACGAATTTTCTTCTATCCGCTACCGTGTTGTGATCACCAGTTTCTTTCCTTATTTCAACTGCTTGTAAGAAATACAATAACCATCAAATTTTTGATCTCCATGAGTAATCCCGGATATATACTAATCCCAATTCACAGTATGGGGAATAACTTTTTTTAAAATCTGCTCTTTATTGCTAAGGGGTATTAACTTTTAACTGGTTTGCTAAATCGTTTTTGCAACCAGGATTGAAAAAAGAATGGTTCTCATTTTTTGTGAGGATAATTTCTGACTGATACTCATTTAAAATCTTAAACTTTAGCGCCTGGTTTAAATAAGCCACAATAGAAATAGTTAAATCTATCGTTGTTCTTCTCTGGTAAATATCCACAAAAATATATTGTACAATAGCTTCCGCTTTTTCCCGGCAATTTATTCTTTTGTATGCTTTATTTACTAAGCCGGGCCAATAACGGTTATACAATTCTTCAAATGCTTTTACATCGTCCTTCTTAAATAGATGGAATAATTCAGCATCTAATTTTTGTGAATAAAATAATTTAGTAAGTAGCATGCAATTAGTTTTGAACGTTAAAATAACAATCTTTATTTTTTGCTAAACAGACAAATCAATTTAGCTGTTTAGTAAAAAAACTATCAGGATAAAATATTCTTTCTTTAAAAATTATTTTACGGAAATAATAATGGACCTGTCTATTGTGGAACATATTCCGGAGGAATTTTCCTTACAAGATTAACCGTCCAGGTATTCAAAATGAACGGTAGAGCCCTATGAACCTGTAATTTTATTTAAATACATGGCGCAGTAGTGCCCTCAATCCCAAGCTTCAATTTAAGTTCTGAAAATCCCCTAGCAACCGCCTGTTTTAATTCAGGGCTACCTGGGCTATAAAGGTCTTTAGTGTAGCAATCAAATGAATCATACCACTTATCCAACTGATTGATTTCATCAACTGAAGCCTTGCCCTCAAGGTATTTGCCAATAAGATTTCTTGTTATTTCTTCCCGCATTACTTAGTATAGTCACTTAAGTCCCCAAATACCGCTAACGGGAAGAAAAAATATTTGGGGTTTAATCAAAATAAAATTAGGAATAGATATTGTTGAACAAATAACAGGTGCATAAAAAACAAAAACTAAATTATTGTGACAACACTTTTGCTAGGTAGAACCTCTTAAAACCAGGTTCGTATTTTTAACAACATGGTGATCTCCTATTGCTAAAGGTTTTCCTTCAATTGTATTGATTAATATTTCAATGGAGGTTTTCGCTATTTCTTCAATAGGCTGTTCAATGATGGTTATGCCGGGCTTAAAAATCCTAAAGATATCGTGATCATCGAAACAAACCACTGCTATATCCTGTGGTATGGAGAGGTCTAAAAACGCAATACTTTCCAGACCATATATACCGAGGTAATTGGTAGCAAAAAAAAGCCCATCTATTTGTTTATTCTCTTTAATAAAAGTTGATATCTGTTTGATGGAAATGTCCTTTGACTGCTCATAAGGTAACTTTAGAATTAAATTTTCCGAATATATTAATCCATGCAGCTTTAATGTTTCCCTGTATCCATTTTCCCGCTGGTGCATTTGAATTTGATCAAGCTCTACTGTAACAAATGCAATTTTCGAATACCCTTTTTTTAAAAGATGTTCAACCCCCGCCTTTACGCCTCCGTAGTTGTCAACCAAAACATAAGGCACTTCAATGTCGGAAAGAAAACGATCCATCAAAACAACAGGCTTATGTCTTTTTAGAAGTTCTGCAATTTGTTTTTCCATCCCTTTTGACGGAGTTATCAAAAATCCGTCAACCTGCTGATGTAAAAGCATTTTTATTAATTCATTACCCTTAACATCATCATTTTCCGTACTGCAGTAAACAATTCTATAACCAAGTGAGTAGGCTTTATCTTCAATTGTTTTTGCTAAGGTTGCAAAAAAAAGATTGGAAATATCTTCAACAATCAATCCTATTATTTTTGACTTACCTGTTCTTAAACTTACTGCTGTTTGATGTGGGTAATAACCTATTTTTTCAGCTAATGTTTTAATTTTTTCAGCAAGTGCATCGCTTATCCTCATTTCTTTAGCCTTTCCACTTATAACAAAAGAAACAGTTGAAGGAGCGACTCCTGCTTGCTTAGCTATATCTTTTATAGAGACCTTTTTCATTAAACTTTTTTATGCTGTTCGGGCAGCGCCGGTAAAATTAAGACCAGGCGTTCAACTTACAATTTAATTGATATATCCATTAACAAACAGGACAACCTAAGTATGATTAAGAAAAGCTACCACTGTTACCGTATGGCACAACTGTATTTCAATATATTGCTTTTGGTTAATGCTTCACCCTGTACAATTTATATCCAAACAAAAAGATTACCGCGTAACAAATGATCGGCAGGTAATAAGCATTTGCCACATCGTGATTTGCAATTAAACCCATCAACGGCGGAAATACAGCACCGCCCACCACACCCATCACAATAAAGGAGGAAGCCTGTTGGGTATGCGACCCCAGGTTTTTTAATCCAAGACTAAAGATAGTGGGGAACATGATACTGAAAAAGAAATTCAACATCAGCAAAGCTATAAAGGAGGGCCAACCAAAACTTTGTGCCACCAACAGGCACATCACAATATTTGCAAATGCAAAACCTGCCAGTAGTTTATTGGGTGCAATATATTTCATCAGGAAAGTACCTGAAAATCTGCCCAGCATCATCATCACCATGCTTAACGCAAAATAGTAGCCAGCTTTCTCGTCTGTAAAACCCATTTTCTCATGACCGTAATTTATAAAATATGCCCAGGTGCCGCCTTGCGCAGCCACATTAAAAAATTGCGCTACCACAGCCCATACAAAATGTTTGTGCTGAAATAATTTTTTCGATGGCTCTGTATCTATATTTAACGCATCGGGATCAACTTCCTTTGCAACAACATGCGGATCAATTAATGTGGGCACTTTAACAAATGCAAAAGCTATACCGATGACTGTAATAACTGTTCCGATTACGATATACAAGGATTTTACCGAAACCAGGTCATTCGAATGTTCCTGGCCGCCGCGTAAAATAAAATAGCTTCCTATTAAAGGCCCCACCACAGCACCCAGTCCGTTAAAGGATTGCGCAAAATTAATACGCTGATCACTGGTACGCTGATCACCAAGGGATGCAACAAAAGGATGAGCAACTGTTTCTAATGTTGCAAGTCCGCAGGCCAGAATAAACAAAGCAATCCTGAAGAATAAAAATGAATTTGCATTGGAAGCAGGAACAAACAGAAAGGCACCAACTGCATATAAAAACAAACCCAGCAAAACCCCATTCTTGTATCCAAATTTCTTCATGAATAATCCTGCGGGAATACCCATCACAGCATAAGCTCCAAAAATAGAAAACTGTACCAGCCCGGATTGTGCCTTTGAAACTTTCAATACATTCTGGAAATGCCTGTTCAATACATCACCCATGGTAATGGCAATTCCCCAAAGCATAAAAAGAGATGTAACAAAAATGATCGTTATTAAGAATTTTTTTTCAGTAAATAATGGTTTTGATTGCATATTCCGGATTGATTAAACTAATAATGAGTTTTTTTAAATTAATGTAGCTGAAAGCAAATAATGATTACTTGCCGCACCCAGCAATGCTGCATTTTCTCCTAGTTCTGCTGTTTTTATTTCAATGGTAATTAATAGCTGATCGAATGTTGCTTTTAATGCCCCGGAAAAATGGGCAAAAGCTAAAGAAATATTTCCTCCCAAAACTATCAATTCCAGTTCCTCCGCTTTAATATATGGGATTAAAAAATTTGCGAGGTTTTGTCCAAATTCATCAAACACGTCCTGCACAATAGTATCTTCATTAATCAAACCCGCCAATTCT
This sequence comes from Ferruginibacter sp., assembly GCA_046590675.1. GTDB lineage: Bacteria > Bacteroidota > Bacteroidia > Chitinophagales > Chitinophagaceae > Ferruginibacter. The sequence goes on from JBKJUP010000084.1 coordinate 7,676, forward strand.
TTTACATCACTAACTGCCCTACCCGACACTTCTTTATACCTTTTTAAAAACCACCGCGTTGAAAAATAATCCTCGGCAATACCATCTTTATATTTACAACACCATAAATCTGCATCTGCAGTTTTCCTATCCAAAGATCTGGCGGAACCAAAGCCAGTACCTAAGGTAATTCCAAACACACGACTGTAACCTCTGCCTGCACCACCAAATACTTCTCCCTGAAGAAAACATGCAGCATCATTTAGAAATGAAATATTACACAGACTTATGTCTAATTTCTGAGAAAGTTTTTCTTTTATATTAACTCCATATAAAGCATCGTATTTATTTTGATCCCTGATATAAGAAATCCCATTTGCATAATCAAAAGGCCCCGGCATAGCAATCCCAATATTACCCGGTTTGCTATTAGCTGCGTCAAAACTTTCTTTTATAAGTTTTGTCCAGGAATTAATAATTTCTTCTGCATTTTTATTCGGATTAATCTCTAAACGCTTCCATGTGCTGTTCACTATTTTCCGGGAATTAATATTAATTAAGGCTACGGTAATGTGTGACCCTCCAATATCTACTCCCGCTATTATAGAATCATTCATATTTTATTTTTCTAGTTTATCTTTTTAAAATCCTAAGCTTTATTGATAGGTAATACTTTGCTTTATTACGATTCATTTCCTTTTACACCAAATACAGGTAAATTCTTTCCATTGAAATCAACTGAACCATTGTTCTTTAATTGCCACTTTATATCATAGCGCTCACCAATTCTTTAACGGTTCACAATAGTTCAAAATAAAAAGCCTCCTGTAGACACAGGAGGCCTGTTGTTATTGCTATATGAGAAAGAAGTAGATAATCATTTATTTATTTGTTTATAGATTGTAATTTTCACCGCTTTTTTTACTGGGCTTACAACAAACCGATAAGCATTAACCATGCTTATGCAATACAGTTTAGAGAACAGATTACAAACTTCACTACTGGTTTGTACACAATCTAATGTGGTGATAATGCCATTATCATTCTTAAAACTGGTTATTCTTTTTTTGCAAAGCCCGAATACGTTAATATTGCACACCCTAAATGTGTGGCTAAATCAGCAGTTGAAAAAGCTTTAATCTTCCTGTCCGCACCAAATAAAACAGTTGATTTATTAGTGTGATGGTGCCATAAAATTCCGGCATTGCATTTTAAGAAAACTATATAATGCTGCTTATTAGAAGCGGGTAAATCTGGCGTAAGAATAACTCTCTGAAATATTGCACAAATACTCTTTGAAGATGAATTATCTGATAACTGGTTTAAACTTGCCGCAGCAAACCATTTGCAGGCATAGGTTTCATAAAAGTGTTCAGGTTCTTGTGTTAACATCAACCGAAAGATCTAAAACTTTTGCCTGCGGTCAATAATTGACAGCAGTATATTATTACTTCTTTACAAAATACTTTCCCGCAGTATCCAGCATTGATCCACCATGTACATACTACTCCCGCCTGCTATTGAAAGCCAGTTTATTTGATAAGGTCCTGTAGAATTAGTCCATTACCACCGTTCGGATTTTTAATGTAGGATTAGCGTACAAAAAAAATAAAAGAACAAGTTGCTACTTTACACTTCAGCGTTGCCTGCATCAAATTATTATCCTTTTTAGTCAACTACTTCTTGTTCGTTATTTATAAATAGTAATTATTCACTGCTATATATTTAAGAGCAGATTAGAAAATGGTAAGAATTCTAATCTGCTCTCTAAAGCCAATTTTAAATACATCAATTCTTTCTACCAGCCCGGATTCTGTGGTAGTAAACTTGCATCTTTTTGAATTTCTGATGAAGGAACAGGCCACAGGTAATGCTTGGCTGGCTTAAACACTCTTTCTGTTACCCTTAAATAGCCATTGTCAATACCCGGAGGTCCCCATTTTGCACCATGAACCCAGCCATTCATTACTATTTCAGCTATTTTCCATCTCCTGATATCATCTATACGCATTGATTCCAATGCAAATTCAGCCCGTCTTTCATTTCTGATTAAATCAGTCATGCTAACACTTGAATTGCCCGGATAATTTAAAGCCAGCGGGTCAGTGAAACCGGCTCTTGTACGTATTAGTTTTATTGTATTGTCCCAGACAGTGGCATCCATTTGCCCCAATGAATTTTTTGCTTCTGCATACATTAATAAAATATCGCTCCACCTTAGTAAAATAAGATTGGTAGTAGATTGATTGCTTACAACTGTTGGGTCGTAATACTTTCTCCAATAATACCCTGTAGGTGTATGCAGGCCAGCCCCCTGCTCATTTAATCTTGAACTGTTGGGGTCAGAACCTGGTTTAATATAAATAACCTGTGTAGAAGTACCATTTGCATTTGTCCAGACATATTGATCATAAACAATGGTAGCTGTTAAACGTGGATCCCTGTTTACATAAGGGTCGCTTTCCACATAACCCGAACCAGCTTCATTGATTGCCTTCCCATTCAACATAATATAACTATCTACCAGTTCCTGTGTTGGGGCATTGTAGTTTTCACTATTTTGTGCGCCTGCAGAAATTGGTATCATACGGCTTGGCTCATCGTAGGTACGTACACCAACTGTATAAGGAAGATCGAATATCACCTCTGAATTATATTCGTTGGTAGAAGAGAAGATAGATGCATAACTGGTTTGCGAAGTGTTATATGTGCCATTCACAGATTGGTTATTCATTAAATCTTCGCATATAGTTGCCACTTCCGCCATCCTGTTTCCCTGGTATAACAATACTCTTGCCTTCAATGTTTTTGCAGCGGCTTTTGTAACACGCCCTTTATCAGCAGCAGCATAATCCTCCTTTTTAGGCAAAGCTGCAGCCGCAGCATCTAATTCGTCCAAAACAAATTTTAACACATCTGCTTTGGGAGTTCTTTTTGCAGTTCGTGAATCTTCCACAGATATGATGTTGGTAAGTAGTGGAACATCGCCATACCAGTTCATTAACCTGAAGTAATGAAACGCCCTTATAAACCTTGCTTCTGCTTTCATCCTGTCTTTAAGCGCAGCAGGCATTGTAGTGTTTTTGTCTACATTCTCCAGGAATAAATTTGCTGCAAATATCCCCTGGTAATAATAGGTCCAATCCGACTGAATCCTTGCCAAATCAGGCGAAAACAGTCCATCGGTACCACCGGCTATCTGGTCGGGTGTTCCAACGTTTACACCTAACTGCGCATGTGCATTGTCGCTCAGTGCTTCATTGTAAAAGAACCGCTGGCTATTAAATATCCGGTTGTAAACGGTATTCAACGCATTGTTTACATTGCCATTTATCTGCCAGAAATTGTCTTCTGTAAACCTGTCTGTCGGCTTCAGATCAAGCTTTTTGCATCCGAGCATGGCCACTACAAGCAGGATGACAACATTTGCTTTATTTAAAAATTTTAATTGCATATAATAAGAATTTTTAGTTATTAAAAAGTAACGTCTAAACCAAAGCCAACATAAATAGGCGTTGGATATGACCTTGCACTATTAGCACCTGAGTTAATGTTTACCCTGTTGTCAAATTCGCTCTGCTCAGGATCAATGATCTTTTGTTTAGAGACTGTAAGCAGGTTTTGACCATTGATGTATGCTCTTACTCTTTGCATATGCATTTTGGCTACTAATTCTGCGGGCAGAGAATATCCTATAGAGATGTTTTTAAGCCTTGCATAAGCTGCATTAAATAAATAGATATCTGATCCTATTTTGTAATTGTTATTATTTGAATTGCTTCCATTTTCGGCAATACGAGGCAATTTGGCACCTGTATTTGTTGGTGTCCAGAAATCTGTCTGATGCTCATACATTGTTCCGCTGTAACCATAGTGGTAAGCTTCTACCAACTCTCCCCTGATTAAGGCATCTCTTTTGCCAACTCCCTGTATAAATACCGAGGCATCAAAACCTTTAAAGGTAACATTGTAGGTAAATCCAAAAGTATATCTTGGGAAAGGATTACCTAAAATAACCCTGTCTTTACGATCAATAATGCCATCATTATTTTGATCTACATATTTAAGATCTCCGAGGCCTGGCGTAATGCCAGCAAATTTGGGATACTTAGCTAACTCATCATCTGTTTGATACAATCCGTTTGTTCTATATCCACGATATACAGTTATAGGAAGACCAACCCTGCGTACAAACCAAAACTCTTCCCTTTTGAATTCGTACTCTTTTACATCGCCGCTTAACTCACGCAGTTCATTTTGATTATCCGCAAGATTTGCTGAAAAACTATGTGTGAATAATCTTCCTTTCAGATCATAACGTACTGAAGCTTCCCATCCTTTGCTCATTACTCTTGAGATATTGTATGTGGGCAAACCAGATCCAAAAAAGGAAGGAACATCTTCCCTGTTTTGAAGAATATCACTGGTGATTTTATGATAATATTCAAAAGTGAAATTTAATTTGCGTTTAAAGAAAGTGGCATCAAGTCCTAGGTTGTAACTTGCTGCCTTTTCCCATGTAAGATCAGGGTTGGCTAAGTTTACAGTTGCACCACTTACACCAGCACCATTAAAGCTATACACATTGTTGTTGGTACTGTATGACGATATGTATTGATAGGCTCCAACACTTTGATTTCCTAATATACCGTATGTTGCCCTTAGCATCAGATCCCCTACTTTTTCTTTATAGCCACCCATAAAGCCCTCTTCCGTAGCACGCCATTTAGCACCTATAGATGGAAAAAATCCCCAGCGATGATCTTTTGGAAAGTTGGAAGATCCATCGTAGCGGAAATTTCCTTCAAGGAAATATTTACTATCGTACGAATATCCAATTCTTCCTAAAACTGAGTTGAGGCTACTCTCATTGTTATTTGTAATTGAGTTGTAGGTAGCACCGGTATTTCCTGCAATTAAAGTTGTTCCTGTAGTAGGAATTCCTAATGTAGAATCTGTCTGTTCTTTTTGCACTCCGTTTCTTTCTATTTTATAGGACTCATTGGTAGCACCGACTAAAACAGATACATCATGTTTTGTGTTAAACGTTTTGTTGTATTCTGCAAGCAATTGGGTATTTGTAAAAAGCGATTTGGAATTAATATCATACACCCTTCTGTCATTGGCAAAGTTGCCTCCGTTATAAACTAAATTAATCCTTCTTTGAAATTGTGTATTTGACTGCGTGGTACCGCCAAATACTCCTCTTACTTTAAAGGCAGGTGAAAACGCATATTCACCGGAAAAGTTTGCACTTAGTTCATCATTGTTGCTATTTGTATAACCGCCTTTTTCTAAAATTGCCTTTGTATTACTACCACTTACAGCATTGCCGAGGTAATTTCCCTGGGCATCGTTGAAGCTATAAATCAAAGGAACCCGGGTAACATCAATTATTAAGCCTTCGGTACCGGTGGCCGGCTCTTTATACAAAGCTTTTACATAACTGAAAATTGATGTTAGCGTAAACTTGTTCATCGTTGTAGATTGATTTAAGCGAATATTATATCGCTTGGCACCATAGTTTGGACCGATAAACATATTTTCCTGATCAAAATAACCAGCCGATAGCAGGAAGGTATTGGTAGCAGATCCACCACTGATCGTTACGTTATGCGATTGTTGCGGAGCATCTTTCAAAACACTTTCTAATTTCCAATCGCCATCGCCCTGTTGTTTGAACTGATCAATTTGTGCGTCGGTATATGCAGGTGGCTTACCTGAATTGGCAAGTGATATATTTTTATAAACTGCATTTTCCCAGCCATGCACCTGCTTAAAAGTAAAATGTGGGCTTTGCATCCCATACATTCCGCTATAGCTCATGGTAGGCTTTGCTCCCTTTCTACCTTTTTTTGTTGTAATTAATATAACCCCGTTGGCAGAACGGGAGCCATAAATAGCTGCAGCACCAGCATCTTTTAAAACGGAAACTTTATCAATATCATTTGGATTAATAAGATTGAGGTCACCACCAATAATTCCATCAACAACAATTAATGGGTTATTATCATTGGTAGTTCCCAACCCCCTGATATTAATATTCAATGCGCCAGATACCGGCTGAAATGTTCTTTGCTGAATAATCAAACCGGGAGATGTTCCCTGTAAGGCTTGTGTAACATTGGCAACAGGACGGTCTTCTATCGCCTTGCTCCCTACAATATCCACGGCGCCGGTTACGGATATCTTTTTTTGGGTTCCATAACCTACTACCACCACTTCGCTTAAATTGTTGCTTAAAGATTTTAGCTGAACGGACAAATTGCCGCTGCCAGCTATTACTTCCTGCTTTTCGTAGCCAACATAGCTTATAACCAATACAGCATTTTTGTTTGGAGCTATAATGGAAAAATTTCCCGTTTCATTTGTAATAGTTGTTACACTTGATTTTTTTACCTGTACGGTAACTCCTGCAAGCGGCGTATTATTTTCGCCCGATACCTGTCCGGTAACAGTAACGGGTTTGTTTGCCTGGGCCCAAATAGATGTTGAAGCAGTAAAATTGAAAAAGATCAATAACACTGCAATTTTATTAAGGAACGTTTTTCTTGTCACCGGGAGTTTGAAAAACAGTTCACTTTGTCGTTTGGAGATGTTCATACGCAAGTTGTTTTTTATTGTTAGCTTTTAGTGAATAAGGATTGCCTGGTATTTTTAATTGAATAAAAAAGTTAAGGGTTCCCTAAATAATAAGTCACTTTCAAACTTCGCTACCGCTACTCGATTTGGCAATATTTTTTAAATTTTATTTGAGTTCATTTTTGTATTAAGGGGCTAAACAAAAAAAGCCTTACTAATTGTAATTGATTAGCAAGGCTGTCCATTTAAACCAAATGTGATCGTTAAGTCAATAACCGCGGTTTTTCATTATAAGTTTTCCATAACAATTCGCCAAAAAGTGTGTTAGCCCAGGCAAACCACTTGCGACTAAATTTTTTTGGATCATCCTTGTGAAATGATTCATGCATGAAACCAGTTTCAGCATGTGTTCTTCTTAAAAGCGAGATGCTCTCTTTAATTTCTGTATCACTGTTACTGGTTAATGCCCTCATAATAATCCCCATTGGCCAAATCATATCCTGCCCTACATGCGGCCCGCCAATTCCTTCACCGGCTTTTCCTTTAAAAAAGAATGGATTATAGTCAGAAAGAACAAGTTTACGGGTGTTGATATATATTGGATCGGTATTTTTTATTGCACCCAAATAAGGCATCGCCAACAAACTTGGAACGTTAGCATCATCCATAAGATTATAACTGCCAAAACCATTTACTTCATACGCATATATTCTTCCATATTGTTTATGTTCCACAACAGCATGTTCATTCAGTGCCTTTTCTACTTCAAGTGCCAATGCGGTTAGCTGGCTTGCGGTTGATTTATCTTTTGCAATACTTGTCATCATTTCGGCAGCCTGGCGCAAACTTGTTACAGCAAAAAAGTTTGAAGGAACCAAAAAAGAATATATTGTAGCATCATCACTTGGCCTAAAGGCGGAACAAATTAGCCCAACCGGCTTAACCGGATAGCCATAACCATTCATCGGTAAAGTGTCTGTCGCAAACGGTGTTGTTCTCTGAAATTTGTAAGGCCCCAGGTTTTCTTTTCTTTGCTGATCACGGAATACCTGTAGCGTAGTTTTTATGGCCGCTTGCCAGGTTTCATCAAAAGGTTTTATATCGCCGGTTATTTTCCAATAGTGATAAGCAAGCCTGATAGGATAGCATAAAGAATCTATCTCCCATTTTCTTTCATGCACACCGGGCTTCATGTTGGTTTTATCTTTGGCCCATTCTCCTACTTTATTTTCATCACCATAAAAAGCGTTGGCATAAGGATCTTTTAAAACACATTTCTTTTGCCGGTTGATAACGCCTGCAACCAGGTCTTTTAAATCTGTGTCCTGTTTAACAAACTGGAGGTATGGAAAAACCTGTGCACTACTGTCACGCAACCACATTGCATCAATATCGCCGGTAATTACGTACGTATCCGGAACACCGTTTTTGACAGTATGAAACACAGTGGTATCAAGGGTATTAGGAAAACAGTTTTCAAATAACCATGCAAGTTCCGGTTGTTTTACATTTGCTTTAAATTCGGATATCGCTTTTTCTACTGACTTACTTTTAAAATTTCTTGAAGCTTCTGCAACTCTTACAACAGGAAAGACAGCATGGGATACAGCAGCAAAAGAACTAACTTTATTTAGCAGAATTCCAGCTCCCAATATTCCTGTATTTTGAATGAATGATCTTCTTCTCATAACTTATTATTTACTGGTCCAGTTAAATCATAATGGCTCTCAAGCCATGCAAACCGTGCCAGGATTTCTAACATTCCACCCTGCTCCACTAAATTATGCACGCCCTCTTTTCCGGAAAGCATCCCCTGTTCATTTTTGTCATTCTTCAATGCATAGTCCAAACATTTTTTAAACCCGAGCAGGTACTTAGTATCCTTGTTATACTTTAATAAATGCTGGTAGGCCCTTAGCAACACCGCATTAAACCAATACCCATCTCTAAATTTGTCGCGGCCATAAAAGAATGAAAGAGAGCTATCGGCAATGGCATTCGCCAGTTTTAAATATTTTTTATCTCCTGTGCATTCGTATAAATATATATTCGACTGAAGCATGGTACCCGTATTGTAAGAAAAAGTCGCCTTGCCAATTTTTTCAGTTTTTGTATTGATATTATCATAGTACAACCCAGATTCCGTCTGCAATTTTTTATTTGTCCAATTGTATAAGAGTAATGCTGTATCAAGGTATTTTTTATCTTTTGTAGCCTGGTATAGTTGAAGCGCTACAAGTACACCCGGGCCATTTGAGCAGGTATTTTTGGAACTTTTGGAGGTTTCCTTCCAGTAGATTCCTCCACCCAAAACCGTATCATAGCCCGACATCATGAAGTCATATATCAGCTTTCCAAGGTTTAAGTCAGCCTTCTGCTTTGTTCTTGCAAAAGCATCTAAGGCAGTAATGCCTATCCATTGGTTATCATCGTAATAACGCTCTCCGGGCTTCAACTTCATGATATAATCAGAATACCCGGGTTTTGGAGGAGCCGGATCATAATAAGCGTTCATAATCTTAAGCAGTGGCTTCATAAGATCGGTACCCGGTTCCAACTTCTCTATTTCATTTGCTGCCTGATACATGGCGCATAGTGACCATATATAAGTATACTCCCGCAGATAATCTCCTTTTTTTTCCCGCTTTGCGGGATCTGTTACTACAAAGTAATACCCGGAGGCCTTGTCGTAAAATTTTTCCTGTATTGACACCTGAAGTGATTTCATCTCTTTTTTGTAAAAACCATTGTTGGCAATTGGCCTTTGCCCGAAAAGAAAATTTGAAAACATCATTAATAATAAAGTAAGTAGAAAGCCATTTTTTTTTGTCATCATATTATTTATCTCATTTTTTGAATGAACAGTTCACATACTTTATTTTGTCACATTAACAGGCTGCTACCCCAACTGTAAAATGATTTTTCTTTTATTAGTTCATCATCTAACCAAGGCCGGGCATAAAAAAACCGGCGATTTAGCCGGGGTGATTATTTATATTGACCTGCATAACAATGCGCTTATTAAATTATTGAATGGCAAGTATATATTGCACCATCTTTTTCGCATCAGCCTGCGTAAGGTCCGGGTGAGGCGACATAGGTACCTCTCCCCATACACCGGTTCCACCATTGATAACTTTTTGAACAAGAAGGTTATAATTGGAATCGTTGGCAGGATATTTTACAGCTACATCTTTGTAAGACGGCCCGATGAATTTAATATTCAGCTTGTGACAACTTAAGCAATCAGACTTTTCAATCAGCTCCTTACCCTCATCAATTTCAGCAGTGATTAGTTTTTTATCATCTCCGCTTTTGTTAGTCTTATACATAAAGACCGAAAGAACAATAATAATGATAGCGACAACAAGACCAATGATTTTTAGTTTCATGATTTTATTAAGAATGTTTTTTTTAGTATTGAAAGCTCTCTTTTAGTTAGTGATTCTCATTCATCCATTTCAGCTCAATTATGACTGTGAACAAACACCACCATCAACATGACGCAATTTGAAAAGCTATAAGTTTACAGGTTAATTTTTTACAATTTTGAAAACAATTCCATTTGTGTTTCCCGGCCCTGTATCCGGATTGGTTAATATGTATAACTCACCTGCTTCATCTTCACCGAATGACGTAATTTTTAGGTTTGGGGGAATGTTTTGTAATACAATATTTCCTCTTTGCCAGTTAGCGCCATCCTTTTGTAAATAGAACATAGGACCTGTCCAATCCGCAAACAAATATTTACTTTTTAAATCAGTCAATAGCTTGCCATTATAAACATAACCTCCGGTAACAGATACGCCTTCCTTATGGCTATATTCTGTTATAGGCATTGTAATTCCATTACTATCACAACCGGTAGCGGGATTATGACAATGTGTTCCTTCCAATATTCTCCAGCCGTAATTAGCGCCTTTGTTTATAATATCAACCTCCTCCCAGTTATCCTGGCCTACTTCTCCGGCAAACAACTGTCCGGAGGCTTTATCAAATGAAAATCTCCAGACGTTACGGAAACCATAGGCCCATATTTCTGGCTTCACATTTGGTTTGCCGACAAAAGGATTGTCTTTAGGTACGTTGTAACCAGTGTTGGTATCAATATCAATGCGTAATATCTTACCGAGCCAGGTATCCAGGTTTTGCCCATTTCCAATTTCGCCATGCTTATCGTGCTGGCCCCCGCCATCGCCAAATGAAATATACAGGTAACCATCCGGGCCAAACGCTATACAACCACCGTTGTGATTTCCTTCAGGATCTTCAAGAGAGAGGATAATGCGTCCGCTGTTCGGATCAACCTGGTCGGAACCTGCAGTCAATGTATATTCAGCCAATACTTCTGTGTTATCTGATTTTTGGTTTGAAGGAGCGCTGTAGCATACATAAAATTTTCCATTGGATTTGAACCGGGGATGTAATGTAAGCCCTAAAAAACCCCGTTCCTCATAGCCATTGTTTATTTTTGTAAGCTTGGTTTTCAGGTCAAGTAAGGGTAAATCAATTAATTTTCCGTTCCTGATTAAACGTATTTTTCCTTTTTGTTCCGTTACCCAAATATCTCCATTACCAGGGAATGCCATTGCCGTAAGCGCCTCTAAATTAGTGGCAACTTCTTGTACCTTTAATGTTATAGCTGGCAGATCGCCACTTGCCTCTACTGATTTGGTATTATGCGAAACACAAAAAGAGAAAGGGCTTAATGCTATAACCAGGGCCATCTGCATGATAACTGTTTTCTTGGTGCCTGATAAGTTTAAAAGCGTTTTTTTTCGGGATAAATTTTTCAAACCAGTCATAATTTTTTTTATTAGTATTGATTATTTTAATTCAATATTTACGGATGATTAAAGGATAAAATCAAACAATAAGGTTCCACTAACCTGTTCGCCATTGGCATGAACTTTTTGACTTTGTGGCCCCATAACTTTTGCAGGTTTAAACTTGGTACCAATAGCACTGATTGCATTTAAAAAACCGATATTCCCTTCAGGGAAAGCAGGTTCTACATTATTATTTGTTAGCGCATCCTTTTCTCTTTGCGGGTGAAGCATTTGCAGGTAGCAATTTTTATCCGCAGTATACACGGTAAAGGGCGATTCTTTATTTTCAATCACCACCCAGTTAACCTCAGCGTGATAGCCTTTAAATTCAGGATACTCAAATGTTTCGCCTGTAATAGCATTGTTGTATGCTTTGTGCCAAATACCAAATTGTTGTCCTTTCAGCCTGTTTTGCCAAACCCGGTATGGCCCACGCCCAAGCCATTTTATACCGGTAATTTTTTCTTCCGGGTAATTAAAAGTAATGCCCATAAAATCTACATCCCCGGTTTGGGAATATTGATATTCCAGTTTAACAGGCTGCCCTGTAGTAAAGGTCCATTTTACATGTAACGATCCGGTTCCCTGGTAGTCGGCTTCAACAATATATTGCTCCTTTTCTGCCTTTTGGGTAAACTGTTTTAATTCAGTGTTGACACCGGCTAAAACCGGCCCCCCTGATAAAGAGATGGTGGCTGAAGGCTTAACTACTTTTTGGATATACCCGGTGGCTTTATCGAAATAATAATTTATTCCATCACAGTTTACCTGCAGTGTTTGATCTGTCTCTTTAGTTTGAATGGTTGATTTAACTTGCGAAGGAATTGCTCTTTTCATGAAAGCTTCAGGGGTACTGATGGCCCAGCTCCAGGTAAATATTTCTTTTTTGTCAGGCCCATAAGCCGTAAGGTAAAGTGCATCATCTTTTGACCATGATGCAGGCAAACCTAAATTCAGCGTGCCTTTTTCACCTGGTTTAAGATTGGGCGATGCAGGGGAACCTGTTGCTTTAACGATGGCTGTTGTTGCTTTATCTTGCGGCTGCCGGAATGTTACCAGTTTCCACTTAAACGTACATTGGTTAAGGTTAGTAAATGAATACCTGTTTTCAACAGCAATGTTCCCGGTAAATTTCTCATCAATCAACTGAAGGTCTATATGAACTGGTGACCAGATTTCTTTGATCGTAAAAAAGCTGGCTTCCTTTTCACGGTGTGGACCAACTATGCCATCTGCTCCATGGTTACCATCAGAATCATATATCCCATTTTTATCAGTACGAATAACTGCTTCGTCCAGAAATGCCCAAATAAAACCACCGGCACCATGCGGATGCTGAATCATTTGGCTCCAAAAATCGTCAAGTCCTGCACCGGCTCCTCCATCATAAAGCCCGTGCATAAATTCTGTTGGAAAATAAATCTCGTGCCCGTTAGCCACTGTTTTAACGACGCTATTATAATCTGGATAATGTTTGGTATCGGTACCATTAAACTTTTCCCAGGGATGTATGACAGTACGCTTTTGCGGATCGTATAAAGCATAGTCATTATCCAACGCCGTATTCCAGCCACCCTCATTACCATTGTCCCAAAAAATAATGGATGGATGATTTACATCCCGTACCACTAATTCCTTTACCAGTTTATGTCCAACAATCGTGTCATATTTCGCCTGCCAACCGGTTAGCTCATCCAGTACATATAACCCCAATGAATCACATACATACAGGAAGTCCTGGTCGGGTGGGTAATGCGACATGCGCACCGCATTCATGTTCATTTCCTTCATTAAACCCACATCCAATAAATGAACATTATGACTCAAAGTTCGGCCTGTTTCCGGCCAAAAGCTATGGCGGTTGCTGCCTTTTAATATTATTTTTGTTCCGTTTACATAGAGGCCGTCATTTGCACGTAGTTCAACCGTACGGAAACCAAACTTTTGTTTAACCTGGTGAACAGTACCCAATTTATTTTTTATAGAAACAATTACCTGGTATTGATTTGGAAATTCTGCACTCCACAGAAGCGGCCTGGTAAAATTGTGATGTAGTTCCTGTTGTTCCTTTGTCATATCTGCTTTAACAGCAAATGGTTGACCTACATTTTCTCCATTTGTTTTTTGTAGCTGTGCCTCAATGGATTCATTGCCTTGTAAATTTTGTGGAAACGCCTGCAATTGGAAAGAACCGTCTGCTCCTGCATTGATGGCCACCCTGTCAATAAAGGTTCGGGGAACCACCTCCAGGTACACAGGCCGGAAAATGCCGCCAAATATCCAAAAATCACTTTTGCGTTCAGCATTATTTACCGAGGCATTTGCTGATGTTTTATCAACGGTAACTTCCAGCAGGTTTTTGCCTGTTGATTTTAGCAGATCAGTTATATCGTATTTAAACCGGTAAAAACCGCCCTGGTGTACCGGCCCTGCCTGTTTGCCATTAATCATTACTTTAGTATCCGTCATTGATCCCTCAAAAACGATGAATACCTTTTTTCCTTTCCAGTTTTCTGAAAAAAATTCATGTTTGTAAATTCCCTGCTCGTCGGCTTTTACCTTATCGTGACCGTAGTTATAAGTTCCGAAGCCTTGTAATTCCCAATTGGAGGGCACCGCAATTTTTGTCCATTTGCCACTATTATTTCCCCCCGTACAATAAAAATCCCATGGCACGGTATAGTCCTTATCTGTACCTGATAAATATTTAACAATAGTGCCTTGTGAAAAAGCGGCGAAACAATTTATAGTAAGTATGCACTGGAACAATATTTTTTTCATAATTTTTTATTAGTCCTGTCAATAACCCCGGCTTTCAATTTTAAAGACGCTTGTTTCGTTTGTAAATAATCTTTACGCTTTCAATATCATTTTATAGTGCGTTAAATTTTTGGTTCCCAACCTGGCTCGTAAGCCCGTTTCCATAACGCCTGGGCTTCAGTATCATTCAGGATATGACCATTTTTAGGATCCAAATGCAGATCCCTTCCCAGGCGCCATGAAATATTGCCTAGTTGCATTCCTACCACGCTCCGATGGCCGGTTTCCACATCACAGCTTGGCCTTTTTCTATTACGGATAGCATCCAAAAAGTTAGCTATATGGTCGCTATCCATACCCAAACTTGGGCTTGCTGTATTTCTACCCTCCAATACCTCCTGCTGTGCGGCTACTTTTACCTGTTTAACAATTTTTCCATCTGAATCATATATCGTGTAATCCTCTCCGTCTGTATCAACGCTTCCGTTTTCGCCATAAAATATTACCCCACGATCTGCTCCCTCAATCTTCCTCCCGTTGGAACTCCGGCTTTCCCACATCAGGGAAACCTTTCCCGGAAATTCCATAGTTACGATCTGTGTATCCGGCGTTTGCCAGTCATCTTTAAACTGGTATCTTCCACCGATAGAACTTACACGGGTTGGGAAATCAACATTTAAACCCCAGCGGGCAATATCTACCTCATGGGTTCCATTATTCAATGCTTCACCGGTTCCCCATTTCCAGAACCAATGCCAGTTATAATGTATCAGGCCATCCTGGTAGGGTGTTCGGGGTGCCGGGCCCTGCCACAGGTCATAGTTTAACCAACCTGGTACAGTACCCGGTTTCAGGAAAGTAGCTTTACGGTTGTTGGTATACCATGTTTTTGCAAAATATACCCTACCTATAACCCCACTGTGCAATTCATTGATGCATTGTATCATCAACGGCGCTGAACGCCGCTGCGCCCCCATTTGCACTATACAGTTATATTTACGTGCTGCCGCTATGGCCATCTCGCCTTCGTGCGGATTATGACTTAACGGCTTTTCTACATATACGTGCTTACCGGCCTGGCATCCCATAATGGTTAAAGGTGCATGCCAATGATCCGGCGTTGCAATGTAAATAGCATCGAGCTGTTTATCCTGCAATACTTTACGGCAATCTTCTTCCCCTTTTGGCGTAGTATCCTGACCGGCATCAGCAATTGTTTTTATCACTTTAGGAATGGTTCTGGAATCCACATCACAAAGCGTAATTATTTCAAGATTAGGTTGTTTGGCAAAAGTACCGGCCATACTATTTCCCCGGCCATTTAAGCCTATAAGTGCCACATGTATCCTGTCATTGGCACCAATGATTTTTCTATAGCTTTTAGCTGTAAAGCCAAAGCCACTTTTACCTACTGCAAGGCCAGCAGAAACAACTGCAATTTTTCTTATGAACGATCTTCTCTTCTCCATGATATAATAATTTTAAACCATTAAAATGTTGATGGCAGCGAACTGCACATTGTTATTCGAATTGCAGGCTGCCCTGTTTAAACCCTATTCCGTGCAGACCGGGTTTAAAAAAAATGCGCAGGCATTTCGTTATTCGGGCAAATGGTGAACACACCATAGCCAGGGCTTTTAAACAATTGCGAATCCTGAATATAAATTAAATACTCCTGATTTTTATATTTCTAAAATGAATCACGCTTTCATGTTCCTGCAAAAGGACAGGCGACTTATCCGTTTCAGCAAAACCTTCTGTTTTTTTAAACTTGCTTTCTGCTATCATCTTCTTAAACATTTCGCTTCCACGTTCATACTCCAAAATTTTTATGCCATTGAGCCAGTGCTCTACATATTTTTCTTTTGAAATAATATGAATATTATTCCATTTGCCCAATGCTTTAGTTTTCTTATTAACGGATGAGGGAGGCATAATATCGTACAATGCACCCAGTGAGCGGTTACCGTCTTTACCCAGTTTTGCATCGGGGTGGCTTTCGTCATCAATGAGCTGATATTCGCACCCTAAAGAAGTATTTTTAATTAAAAAACATTTGATCCCACTATTGGTTCCCTTTTCGAGCCTGAAATCAAGGGAAAATTCAAAGTCTGAAAATTCTTTTGTGGTTATAATATCGCCGCCCCCTCCATCCTGTGGATTAACACTGAGTACACTATTTTCTATCTTCCAGCCCTTTCCGGTAAAAGGTTTACCATCTGCTTTTTGCCATCCCTCAAAGGTTTTTCCGTCAAACAATAAAGCCCATCCTTCTTTTATTTCTTTTTTACTTAGAGAAGGCATTTGCGCCGTTGCTGAAACAATACAACAAAAAAATCCTACCGCAAAAATGGTGATGTGTTTTTTACTATTCATAATTGAAGCAATTTTAAAACTGAATATACTTTATGTTATTGGATTATTTTTTTCAAAACATACAGATGGTTTTCGAATTGTTGGCATTAAATTGAATTTGAATTAAAGGATCGGAACCCGTACCCTGGATTATAATTTTGATTTAATATCATAAAATGAGTTGATATTATTTTTTCATTTAAAAGTGAATAAGAAATCTGCATTTTTTAGAACCTGGTTCATAATAATTACTTTATTACCTGTCACATTAACAATCATTAACCCCAATAATAATCTTTGGCCAATGTGATTGGTGTAATCGTGTAAAAAAATTGGGAGGCTATATTTAATAAATATCATTGATAGTTAATAATCTCGCTGCTTCTTAAGGCTTTCAATGCTTTACTGATATGCTTTTCCACCGTACTAACGGTAATATTTAAGCAAAGAGAAATATCCCTGTTTGACAGATTTCCTTTACGGCTTAAATTAAATACCTGATTACACTTTTCAGGCAACCCGTTCAGTATAGAATGAATTTTTGCTTCCAGTTCTTTAGCTTCCAATTCATTTGCTAAATCGTTTTTGCAACCCCTGTTAAAAAAAAGATGCTTTTGATATTTATTGATAATATTTTCCGACCGGTATTCATTAAGCACTTTAAATTTCAAAGCCTTGTTTAAATAAGCGCTTAGCGATATCGTTAGGTCTATTGTGGTTCTGCGTTGATAAATATTTATAAAAATATTCTGGACAATGTCTTCCGCTTTTTCCCTGGAGTTTAATTTTTTAAATGCAGTATTCACTAATTTGGGCCAATAGCGATTATACAACTCTTCAAATGCCTTTACATCGTTTTGTTTAACCAGAAGAAATAAATCTGAATCTAAACTTTGCGAATAAGATAATTTAGTAATTAACATACAATCGGTTCTAAAACATTAAACTGACATCTTATTTTTCCCGGTAATACCCTGGGTGGCAACTGTCTTTCCCGGCATTTTTGCACTGAATGAATGAGACTGAATGATATAAAAAAAGCGTACAGAGGTTAATTCTTAAAATGGATAAATAAATAACGGGCAGCAAAAAAAAACTGAAAATTACTTTCCAATATGAAGTGGATTTAATCATAACCAGCTTTAGCAAATCGTAATAATGACAGTTTGAATACCTCATTTTCCATTACAAAGAACAGTAAATTCTGAAGGGACTGGGTGTCATAACATACATAATATTTGACCTGGTGTACAGATTTCTCAATAAATCATGCACTTTTGCTCAACTATCGCATCTTAACATATCGGAATTGGAATCTTAAATAAATTACACGGGCCGAACGGTAAAATAATTATCATACATGTTGAAGTTTATACAACCGTCTCCTCGCATGCTGTTCATTTAACCAGTTAACCATAAAGATTGACCCGGCCAGTAAAATTGATCAATCCTGTTTTTCTCTAAAATTGACAGGCAACTGGTATTGAAGTTGATCAAATCGATTTTTTACACCCAGACATATTCAACAGATAAAATAACGATATCGGGCTTTTGAATGGCGGAGTAAAAGAGGCAGATTAATTTGGTTTGGAAATAACAACCTATGAAATTTTTATCCTCTAATTTTATCAGACTAAAATGAATTGCTCTAAAAAAAAATATGAAAATCAATAATCGGTTATGCTTAAAAAGCAAGGGTTATACTAAAGTCTTGTTTTTTATATTGCTAATTAACTTTATAGCTTCCGATGAAATTCTTTGTCAGCCCTACCCTTATAGGTTTAATTATTTAACGGTTGATGAAGGATTGTCCCATACGGATGCAAATGATATTGTACAGGATAAGCAAGGTTATATTTGGGTAGCTACTTTTTTTGGCCTCGACAGGTATGACGGCTATTCTATTAAAAAGTATTACAACACGAATATACCCAAGCAAAACGCCTATAAGAATCGTATTATGTGCATTTTCCCGGATGAGGCGGCTAATATTTGGATGGGTACAGAAGGTGGGCTTCAAAGTTTCAACTCAAAAACTGAGCAATACACAGATTTTACTGATCCTGATAATAAGGATAATCTTAATTTCTCGAAAATATTTAAGCCCCTTGGAAATATTTTATACGGGCTTTCAGACAATAGGATAAGGAAATATTTTATTAATGGAAATTATATTACCGAACAGAAAATAAACCTCCCAAAAGATGTGCAGTTTTCGGACATGGCCGTTGATAAAAACGGACTGATTTTCCTGGCAAGTAATAAAGGACTATGGTCTTTTGATAAAAAAGGCATATTTAAAAATCTACCGGTAACAGGCTTGCCAGTTCAGAACCTTACCCGATTATTTGCTGATAACCGAAATAATTTGGTAGCAGCATCCATTGATAAACTTTTTTTGATTGTTAAAAAAACAACCGTTAAAAGTTCGCCTGCTGCTTACAGTTTAATTGTTGACAAATGGTATACCGTTGCCAATAACGCCACTATAAAAAGCGTAACAGAAAATAACAGGTCAGACTATTGGCTAAATACATACGGAGGTTTGGTACGACTGGATACCAACTTTAATTTCATCCAGGCTGTAACCAATAAAAGTTCGCAACATAGCTTAAACTCAAATTCTTTAACCAAAGTATTCATCGACCGGTCGGAATGTTTATGGGTTGGTACATTTGGCGGTGGATTAAACTATTGCGATCTGAATGCTAAATTATTTTACACCCTTCAGCATAATCCTGACGCCCCCAATTCATTATCAGGAAATCATATCCGTTCACTACTTGAAGACGGTGAAAACCTTTGGATTGGGACACATGCGAATGGGTTAAACCTATATAATTTAAAAACCCAGGCGTTCACGTATTATAATTCTTATAATGCTGCTTTAAAATTAAAGAGCGATGTCATTTCATCTTTAGCCTTTGATAGTGATCACAATTTATGGATTGGCAGCAATGCAGGTATAGAGATACTAAAAGCCGGCAGAAAAGAATTATTGAAGCCCCCCGGCTATGATCAATTTCCAACCTATACCATTGAAACGCTTGTGAAAGATTGCTTTGGCAATATTTGGTTCGGTAACCATATGAACAGGTATGGTGTAATATGGAAGGACAAACTAAATTATTATCATGTAAAATATTATGATGAAGGCTATTTTATATTGGCTGATGAAAAGAAGCCCCAATTATTTATTTCCAGTACCCATGGTTTAAAACGGGCAATCATTGATGAGGAACGAAACATCAGTAAAACTTTTCATTATACTGCTGAAGGAAACACCAATTCTCTAAGTGCCAATTATACCTACCCCGTTTGCAAGCAAAATGATAGTATTTATTGGATAGGGACGATTGGCGGAGGCTTAAATCGCCTTACACTCGGGGAAAACAATTCCTTTAAAATTAAATCCTTTACTGGAAACCATGGCGTATTTAAGGATGTAGAAAGCCTTGAAATTGACAACTCAAATAATATCTGGATGGGGGGCAACGGGCTTGAATACCTGAATCCGAAAACGGAAAAATTAATACACTATGATAAAAATGATGGGTTGCAGGGTAACAGTTTTAAAGTGGGCGCTTCCTGCAAAGGAGCAGACGGCCGGTTATACTTTGGGGGAATAAACGGACTTAATTATTTTTATCCGGATCAGATAAAGCCCAACAATATTGATGTTCACCCGGTACTTACAGATATTTTAATCAATAATCAAAAGCCACATTTTGGCGATCCGGATTCTTCAGAAAATTCCATCGAAGAGGCCATTGGATATGGCAGGGATGTAACGCTTAGCTACCTGCAAAACAATTTTGTGATCTCTTTCTCTTCCATGCATTTTGCCAATCCATTGAGGTGCAGCTATCGGTATAAATTGTTAGGCTTTGATGAAGAATGGAAATATACCGATGGTAAAAAGCCAGGTGCGGCATATAACAACCTTGATTATAAACGTTACAAATTTATAGTTGAAGCCACAAATGACGATGGAATATGGGGTAAAAGCCACGCAGTGGCTGATATCATTATAACACCACCCTGGTGGAAATCCAACATTGCAAAAATCTTCTATCTTTTATTATTCATTTCAATTCTTTCAGGAATTTATATTTACCAGGCCAGATGGTACCGGCTAAAAAGTAAAGTTGCAATTAATGCAGTAAAAGAAAAAAAGAGGGAAGAAATGCATCAACACCGGGAGGAACTGTATCAGCAACAACTCATGTTTTTCACCAATATCTCCCACGAGTTCCGTACGCCGTTAACGTTAATTTTGGGGCCACTGGAAAATTTGATGAGTAAAAATAAAAACACCGCTTTGGAGAATGCTTATCATCTTATGTTTAAAAACGCCAAAAGACTCATTAACCTCATCAATGAATTGATGAACTTTAGAAAAGTTGCAGATAGCAAAATTAAATTACAGGTACAACCCGTCATTATAAATCAATTTTGTAAAGACCTGGCTTTGGATTTTCAAAACCTGGCAATTGGGAAGAACATTAATTTTAAGATAACGGATCATACGGAAAAAGACAGCCTGCTTCCATTAAGCGGTATGTTTGATATCCAGGTTCTTGAAAAAATTCTTTTTAATCTTTTAAACAACTCTTTTAAATATACCAATCCGGGTGGTGAAATATCCTTTGAACTTTTTTGTGATATCGAAAACTTTAAACCCGCATTTGAAAACGGGTTTCAGTTGCTAAATAAAGATTACAGGGCAAAAAAATATATGTATTTCCGGGTGGCAGATACCGGTGTAGGTATTTCAGGTGATTCTTTGCCAAAGATTTTTGACATGTACTATCGTACAAGTAAAAGTAACCTGGGATCGGGTATAGGATTAGCACTCGTTAAAAGTCTTACACAATTACATAAGGGAGATATTTACATTTATAGCAGGCAAAATGAGGGAACAGAAATGATTATCGGCATTCCCTGGGGTGAAGAGAATTATACTAAATCAGAACATGTGAATTTGGGAACTAATTTAGAAACCCAGTTAGAAGTTATAGACAATACGGTATTGTTACCACTGTCTGATGAGTCTGATGATGAAAACGACAAAAATCCGGCGGTGTCGAAAATTCAAAAACGTATTTTGCTGGTGGATGATAACAAGGAATTGAGGAAATTTTTAAAACAAACGTTGGAACAAAACTATTTTATTTATGAGGCAGAGAATGGAAATTTGGCACTGGAAATAGCTTCCGAAAAAATTCCTGATTTAATTATAAGCGATGTAATGATGCCGGAAATGGATGGGATAGAATTTTGTAAAATAATTAAAGAAACTTTTGAAACAAGACATATTCCTTTTATCATCTTATCTGCTAAAGATGCATTGGATACAAAAATTGAGGGAATGGAATCTGGTGCCGACTTCTACTTTGCCAAGCCATTAAGTGTAGAGCTTTTATCATTAACTGTTCATAACATATTTGCACAGGGTGAAAAGCTTAAACAAAGATATACCAACGATTATCTTGCAGAAGCCACCGAACTTGTTCATTCTGAAAAAGACAAGGCTTTTATCCATACATTATTAAATTTGATAGAAGATAATATACAGGACCCCGTTTTGGATGCTGATTTTTTATGTGAGCACCTATTTATAAGCCGTACCAAGCTTTATCAAAAGATTAAAAGTATATCAGGTCAATCTGTTGCAGAATTTATAAGAACCATCCGGTTAAAAAAAGCAATTCAAATTATGACCCACGAAAATATTGCTATCAATGAAGTAGTAGATAGAATAGGTTTACAAAGCAGTTCGAATTTTTCAAGAGCATTTAAGAAAGAATATGGCAAATCACCCTTACAGTTTATGCAATCATTGAAAAAGGATTCCACCGGTCAATCTTAATTTTTCAGGAGGCTGGGCATGAAGGCAAATGGGGTTAAGTGCATATAATATACAAAGAAAAAAAATCCATCCTTTTTATTTCATGTTTTAGTTGTTTGCTTTATTTGAATGTAGGAAGAATACACTTTCACACCAGATCTAATTCCGTTTGTATATCGACAGATATCGATGGTGGTAACAATAACACAATCTTTTTCAGGCAACACTATCATATGGTGCCCATACCCATGCCCAATAGACAGACTTCTACGAATGGACAGCGTCTTTTAACAGGTTTCCCTGGTCATTCTCCCAAAAACGATCTCGTTGTTTGACGGTAGCACTTTTCCCCCAGGATGTCGGGACCAACCGTTTACCGTTCGACTTTCTGTTCAGGAGCTAGAACAGCATTTTGAACTTCGCCAGGCGTAATTCCGTTTTCACCAAAAGCATCTATCGCAAACCAATACTTTTGATCTTTGTTCAAACTGCGGATGGTGAGTTCGGTATCGCTATAAACCTGGTAAACACGATTCAAATTGTCTTTTTCAACACCAAACATTACATTATATCCAATAGCATTTGCCTGCTTTTTCCAACTGATCTTAACATTGCGTGGGTCATTTATATCTCTCACAATTTCAATTGAATTGACTTTTGTTGGTTTTTTACCCGTGCCTGTTCCAAACACCCGAAAGCCTGAAATGGCAAAAGTGCCACCTGGTACCCGGTAGTTGGTAACTTTTAAATACCTTGCCTTTATAGGCATTTTCATTACGTGGTACTGATGCGTGAGGTCTTCGGTATTAGCAGTTTTATCAACTAATTTTCTCCATGTTCTTTTATCGGTAGAATATTCAAGAATGTATTGTTGACCCGGCACACTATCACGCCCAAAAATTTGGGTTTCGTTTTCAGCAAAATTTAATTGTACTGCGTTAACGGTAGCTGTTTTACCAAGATCTACGCTCAGCCATTCGCCCTTATTACCCGTTTTAGCGCTCCAGTAATCCCTGATCTCTTCATCAAAAGCGAACGAGGTAGGATGATCATTTAAGCTTGAAGATGCCATAGCCTCTTTTTTATAAGAAAGCAGCATCCAACCGGGAAATAGCTCACTTACATCTTTTATTTTGTGATTGGGCATTACCATTGGATAATCTCCAAATTCGGTATGCGTAATCATGGTGCCATCCTTATCAAACGTTACCGGGAATAATCCCAGCCTTCGCTCAAATATATCTTTTACAGAAATGACCATGGTTGATATGTGCCAATAATTACCATATTTATCCTGAAAAGTAGCGCTGTGACCGGCGCCACTAATATACCCCTCAGGCTTTGCTGAGAATGGACTGGTTTCAGCATAAGTAAATGGGCCTAACGGCTTATCGGAAATATAATAGCCATCAGCATAGCTTTTGTATTGCGTTCCCGGCGCTGAATACTGGTAATAATATTTTCCATTGTACTTAGTCATCCATGGAGCTTCTGTCCATGGGCTTTCAGTGCTCGTATTATAGTCCCCTGGCCTTTCCCACCCATGTACCAACGGATTGCCTGTTATGCAGTTTGCAGGTTTTCCAATAGGGTTAAGCTTATTATTTACGTCAAGTTCCACAGCCGACAGGTAAGCATTATTAGTACAACCATAGTACATATAAACTTTACCATCTGTGTCCTGAAAAATATCGGGATCACCTACTGGCAATGAAAAAGAGTCATTATATATTTCCCATTTGCCACTAACAGGGTCATCTGTTTTGTAAAGAATTGGGCTGGACATAGCCAAAAAATAAAGTGAGCCGTTTATTTCAGCTACGGCAGGTGCATCTTTTTCAAACGGTAAGTCTTTAGTGGTAACAAAATTCCATTTTAGCAGGTCCTTTGAGTACCAGTATCCTCCGGATGCAGTTGCGAATAAATAATAATTGTCTTTATATAAAACAATAACAGGATCGGCTGCTGTGCGCCGGGAGGGTTTAGTTAATTGAAAACGGTAACTTATGTTAAGCGGGTTACAAAAAGTTTGCTGGCCCTTTGATTCTATCGGCAAAAGCAAAACAATGCCGAATGAAAAGCGAAGTAAAAGCTTTAAAAAATAATTTGCAAAATGCATAATGATGTATTTATAAAAAGTTCCTATTATTTGTATAGTTGTTCAAGATGATGCGAATATTATTATCAATCTCATTGAATGCCGAATTCGGAACCATTGCCAATTTGCAAAACTTAATTTGGCAAAACTTTTTTGCTTTATAATAAATCTAGTTGCAGTTGGGTGCATTCCAAATTTTCGAAAGTTACCAACTTTAATATGTTCATTTCAATTTAAAAATCTCTATTTTCCAAGTTGGCAAACCTTTATCCAGAGCGAAGATTTCGGCAACCCCTTGCAGTTGTTATTCAACTTCAATGTTGTATTTTACAAGTAATCCGGAAAGACCTTCGGTTGAAAATTTAGCTCCCTTTATTTTATTTAATTCCGGATCAATTAAATAATTAAAGGCAACGCGGAAATCAGCCTTTTCAAGATTTGTTCTTACAAAAGAAGTATTGGCAAGATCGCAATTTTTAAAAATTGCCATGGATAAATCCGTTTCGCAGAAATTAACTTCTTTTATTGAACAATTAATAAAATTCGTCTTTCTCATTTTCATTTGGAGGAAAGAAGAATAATCAAGCTGGCAATCCTGAAAGTTAACTGAAAAAAGGAAGCGCTTACATTTACTAAAATCTAAACCCAACAGCTTACAGCCAAAAAATTCGCAATTTCTAATACCCGAATCCTGCAGAATAGTTAGGGAAAAATTACAGCTTTTGAAATTACAGTCTATAAAATTATTGTTACTTAAATTGGCTTTTGTAAAGATGCAATTTGCAAATTCGCAATTAATAAATTCACGATTTAATAATAGTTTTTCAGTATAATCAACGTTATCAAAATTTTTATTTTCGTGAAGTACTTTTTCCATAATCAAATCTACCGGTCTGATGCTGCAATGTCAAATAAATACTTTAGCCTGGTTAGCTGTTTGATTTATGATTAAAATTTTATTCAAATGCCTCTTCAGTATAGTGCTTTATTTATTTTTATTTCCTTATACCGCTATCTGTTTTAAAAATTTATAAAAAGCCTCCAGTAGAAACGGGAGACAGATTGTTATGACTATGAGAAAGTCAGTTTTTTTTTCATAAAAGTTCTTCTGACGGCTTATTCATAGTATCATTTTTTTGCAATTAACTCAATCTGGTAACTAAACGTTGCAGGCTTTGTATAAATGCGGCAGCTTTCCAAAGGCCTCGGCCCGCAACCATTTGAACCAACACCCAGCGTTTTGTGACTAACGCATAAAACAGTGCCCTTGCTTTCAGGCAGATCTATTTTATATTCCACTGGATTCATTTCTTCATCGCTATATGGAAGCGCCGAAACCTGTATCAGTGAGTCACCTTGCTTAACCTTTACCCCTACTCCATTTTTAGAAAATACATTCGCCCACCGAACATCTTCATGATTGCCGCATTCCATAGGTTTTTCGTAAGGCGTCATTTGCTGGCTTACACTGCTGGCGTAATGCCCCACATCCGAACCTTGTTTACGGTCTGCATAATTTTCCATTGGGCCACGGCCAAAATAATCAAACTGGTTTAAGTCTTTATTTAAAAACATGCGCACACCCAACCGTGCAAGCACAACCGCCGGATCGCTGAATGAAACTGTATTTGCAGCATTAATTGTTCCATTGCCATACACTGTATAAACAGCATCGTACTGCACTGAAAAATTTTGTTTCCCCATCCCGGTCATGCTTGCCTTAATTTCAATTACACCCGGCGAAACTTGCTTACTACTAACATTATTGGTTTTCCATTTTAGGGAGTTAATGCCTTTTCTGTCCCAATCTTCGTAAGCCCACATATCATCTATTTGATGCGGGGCACGCCATAGGTGCAACATCGGGCCGCCATCTTTTTGTAAGATACTTTCACCATTTTTTTCTATGCTTGAAAAAATGCCTTTTGTTTTATTAAAAACTAAATTAAAATCAGCGCCTTTTATTTGTATTGTACCTGCTTCATCTGTCAAGGATAAATTTCCGGCTTGCATATTAGTGGTGATAGCAGGGATAGCTATTGGTAATTCCATTTGTTGCCAGGCTACTTCAAACCCTTTTGGCGCCCATATTTGGGCTGTTGCCAAATCAAATGAAACACGTATAAAATATTCGGACCCTGGCTTTGGGTTTGCAGTATATGGAATAACTATATCTTTTTCTGTGCCAGCATTTATTAAGCCCAATTTTAAATCTCCTGATGATATTTTTGTGCCATCTTCAGTAAGTTCCCATTTGGCTGTAAAGCCATTTAAGTTAATAAACTGGTAGCGGTTTTTGATGGTAAATATTTTGCTTTTAAAGTCTTTTGCTTTTACGCTGATCCACTGATAAGCGTGTTTTAATTCAGGATAATGTGGCTTTTCAGACCTGTCAGAAAAAACGACGCCTTTGTGAATAAAATAACGGTCATTAGGGTATTCGCCAAAGCCACCGCCATAAGCCGTGATGTGATGGTTAGGGTCCCGATCGTTATAAACACCCTGGTCCTGCCACTCCCAAATAGCACCGCCGAGTAGTTGCGGATATTGATCGAACAATTCATTGTACACATCTACCGATCCCATAGAATTAAACATAGCGTGCGCATACTCACATAAATAAAATGGTTTTGTCAATGTGTTGTCTTTGGCTTTTTGTTCAAGGCTATTTACATTGGTGTACATTTCACTGTCAATGTCGGCGGGGTTTTTATCGCCAATACCAAATCCCTGGTAATGTGTTGGGCGTGATGAATCAATTACAGCCATTGCTTTTAATATTGCCCTAAAATTAGAGCCGCCGCTTCCACATTCATTGCCCAGCGACCAGATAACAACTGAAGGATGGTTTTTAAAATTTTCAACATTAGCAACATTGCGTTCAATCAAAGCTGCTTTAATGCGTGGCTCTTCATTAAATTCATCCCATGCACCATGGCTTTCCACATTTGCTTCGGCCACCAGGTAAATTCCATATTCATCACAGAGTTCGTACCAACGCGGATCATCTGAATAATGACAGGTGCGTACATGATTACAATTGGCTTGTTTTATCAATACTATGTCTCTTATCATTTGCTCTTCGGTAACAGCATGGCCATCATCCGGCCAGTTTTCGTGGCGGTTTACGCCTTTTAATTTTATGGGTACGCCATTCACCAAAAACAAACGCCCCTTTATTTCTATCTGGCGAAAGCCGGTACGGGAAGACAAGATCTCCGTTTTATTTTTTCCATCATTTAATGCAAGGATGGTGGTATAAAGATCAGGTGTTTCTGCCGTCCATTTTTTGGGATTCTTTACTGTAAATTTTACATTAATGGATACTTCTTCGCCGGGCTTCAGCGATGGTACATTTGCTTTTGCTGTGGCCGCTGAAATGGGCGTTGTGCCATCATATAAAGACACTTCTAATACCTTGGCGCCGGATGTTTCTTTTGAATAATTTTTTACTTTAGCAGTCACGTATAATGCTGCGTTGCGAAACTGCTTATCAAAAGTTGTGTTTATAAAATAGTCCCTTATATGTTCTTGCGGCGAACTCCATAAAGTTACATTCCTGAATATACCGCTCAGCCGCCACATATCCTGGTCTTCCAAATAACTGCCGGTTGTAAAGCGATAGACTTCAGCGGCAATCATATTATTTCCAGGCTTTACAAAATCTGTTATATCAAACTCGGCAGCATTGCGGCTATTTTCACTATAGCCTACTTTTTGCCCGTTCACCCAAATAAAAAAACCAGCATCAACACCATCAAACGTTACAAAAATGCGGCGGCCATTCCAATCGGCAGGCAGGTCAAAATTTCTTCGGTAACTGCCAACAGGGTTTCTTTCCTGGTAAGCCGTAAATTTCACGGGCGGCGTGCTCATTACCATTGGAAAATCTTTTTGAAAAATATAATTAAAGTTGCTGTAATACGGCGTGCCATATCCTTTCACCTGCCAGTTGGATGGAACAGTAATTTCCTCCCAATTCGAAACATCATAATCTGTTTTATAAAAATTAACGGGGCGTTTTTGCGGCCAGTCGACATAGTTAAATTTCCATGCGCCATTTAAACTTTTGGAAAAGCTGGAAGAATGGCGGTTAGCTACAAGGGCCTCCTGTAGCGAACCATATGGCATCAACGTTGCATGATTGGGTTCTTTGTTAATGCCAAAGCATTCGGGATCCTGAATTTCTTTTGGCACGAAGGCTGTATCTGTTGCTGAGAACAAATGATTAACCGATTGCTGGCTGAAACTGATGTTGTAATTAAAAAGAAAAATTAAAATTCCTGTCAATTTTATGATTCGTCTTCTGGTGATAGTTTTGGTCATTATTTTTTTTCGATTTGAAATGATGAGGTAAAATGCTTCATGTTATTGGTAGACTTTTTTAACGAATTCAAATTTATTTATCATTCGAAAGTGAATAGGGGAAATCTGAGGCTTCAGTGCCTCTTTGTTTATTTGGCTTATAATATAGTTTTATTGTTTCTGCTTTATGGGGAAACCAGCTTGCTTTACCTTCTTCAGTATTGTAGAAATGTTTGATAAGATGCTTAGTAGAAAACTGTCCGTCCTTTTTCATATTGAATTTTACTTGCCCGGTAAAAAATTGGGATTCTGTTAAACGTAAATACTACCGTTAAGGAATAAAAGTAACTAGAAAAAACGTTTTAGCGAATTTCAATATGGTTCAAATTATTCCAGTTGGAATGGCATGTTTATTTTAAGTGCGGTTGATTGCCGTACGATAAGCTTTCCGGGTAATGTAACCTGGTGAACACTGCTGTTTTTGGAAGCCAGCTTGTCCATCAAAATAATTTTAAATGCAGCCGGTTATTCTGATATTATCTTATATCGCCAAAATGAACTCTTTCGGTTGTATTATTCGAATCATGAAGTAATTGAATGGTTGTAGCAGGACCAAGATTTACGGGGCTGGCCCACGAACGCAATGCCCACACTATTTTTTTATCCGGCGTAACTTCTATTGCCTGCACCGGTAAATTATTTGCATTCAATACATCGCTCCATTGATTAAACCAATTATTGATAAGTGTATTGCCATTTGCAAGCCGCGAAGACAACTGCAGATTTGCTATTGTATAATCGGGAATTTCATCCAACAAATACTCCCATACAACAGTGCCATCACGCATTATTTCCCTTACAAATTTCTGGTTGCTTGTTACCAAAATATGTCCGTTTTTTAGAGGCACGGCCGACCAAACAGCCGGAACATCCAATGATAAAAGTTGTTTACCATCTATATCATACTCACACACTTTCCCCAGGTCCATGTGCGCTATTAGCAACGTGCCTGCATCTGTTAACCTTGCATGCCTTATTTGTCCATGCGTACCGCTTTTAAATGGAATCGGAAACTCTTTTTCCACCTTGTTGGTTTTTATATTCATTACAAATACTTTGGCAGGATTTCCGTTTTGAACAAACACCACATGATCTTTTCCAATCAACTGCGCAGTATGCGTTTCAAACCCTTCCGTTGTGTTATACTGCCAAAGCACTTTTTTATCATGATTAATTAATGTAATACCAAACTGGTGCGCAAATAGAATATCACCATTTTTCATTAATATAGCATCACTTATTTCGCCCTTGCCGGTAGTATCTATATACGACCAGGTTATTTTACCATTTTTAACAATATACATGTTACGTGATTTGGCTTCACCCGCATAAAAAAAGTCATGCTGTTTAAGCCCGTTTCCCGGCAACACTTTAGGGGCTGCCTGTTTAACCAAATCAGAAGCAGTTGTTTGCGAAAAGGCATGGTTATAAAAGCTTGCTGATAACGTAAGTATCATAAAACATCTTAAATAAAAACCGCGGTTGCTTACACTTAATGTCTGTTTATTTTTCATTTATGCTCCTTATATTTTTTATTATAGAATAGAATTGAATTCATTTTAATATTTTTATTCATCATAACCCAAGGCACGAAACATTGCAATACGTTGTTCACGTATTGGATCATTAACAACCTTGCTTACATTATTGATCACCATCGTTTCATGATGCGCTTCGGTAAATGCAGACCAGTGTGGAAGTTTAGGCGTGTTGGGATTTCCCGTTCGTGCGAATGCTATCCATGCATCACTAATTTTGTCAGCCAATTTTTTTGCCTCTGATCCACCCCCGGTTAATGCAGCGCAAAGTTCTGTGTTGTCAAAAGCAAATGGCCATTCAATGTTATGCGGCGATTTTAAAAGGCCATCCTGCACGGGTGTTTCCCAGGTAAAATAATATACATACACAGGGCCTTTGTTAAGTGCGGCTCTTCGTTCAGCTATCTTCATGGTGGGCCCACAATAATTATAATCGCTGTTTATCAAAAAATAAATATCTGTGGGCGTGGCGCCAGGATAAATTTTTTGGTATAGTTCAATAATTTCTGTCGACTTACCACCCAAAAAAATACGTACATTCTCTTGCAGTCCTACTTCATCGAGATGCCAGAGTGTGGCATCGGTTGTAAGTCCTGTTGCTTCCGTTCTTGTAGTTCCAATTATCAACGGCACATCGGCTGAAACCGCTGAAGCTGTTGGATGAAATGGTTGCTGCGGAAGATAAGGCGGTGTTACCGATGGAGAAAATCCAGCATTGCCTTTTTTAAATTCACGAGCTATAGAAAAATAGGCAGTCATAATATCTGCGATAGGAACTTTTTGAATGTCTTGAACATTTTCTTTTTTAATATTCAGCTTTTCTAATAAGGCCGCTGCATTTTTTATTGCTGTTTCTTTATCCATTACTTTAATGGCCACGCCGCTTTCAATGGCTGCACGGTGGAATAAGCCTTTTGCAGAAGGCATCGCCAACAACGTTTCGCATTTTCTGCCACCACCGGATTGACCAAATATCATTACACAGTTAGGATCACCGCCAAAATTTTCAATGTTATCACGCACCCATTTAAGGGCATGAACAATATCCAGCATTCCTGCATCGCCGGATGCAGCAAAGTCAGGGCTGAATGCACTTAAATCTGCAAACCCCATAACATTCAGGCGATGATTAATGGTCAGCGTAACAACATCTCCACGCAAACAAAGATTCGTTCCGTCCCAGCCCATATTAGAGCCTGATCCTGACCCAAAGCCGCCACCATGCAACCATACCATCACCGGCCGCTTGCGTCCATCTTTTAATGCAGGGGTCCAAACATTTAGGAACAGGCAATCTTCGTTCTCGCCGGTTGGCTTATTTCCGGGAACATCCAATGCTTTAAAAATAGATGGGCCTATTGGTTTTGGTGAATCTGCGGCAGGCTGTTTTACGGGTTCTTTGGATGCCATTGTTTTTGGCTGAGGTGGCGCACTTTGAGGTGCACTGTATCCAAATTCCAACGCATCACGAATACCGGCCCATTTATCGGGATCAACCGGAGGCATAAAACGATTTGGTCCTGCGGTACTTGCACCATAAGGAATTCCTTTAAAAATTTTGATAACCCGATTTTCAACTCCACGAATTTTTCCGAAGTTAGTTTCGGCTATCACAAAATTTTTATCCTGCGCAAAAGCACGATCAAATAATGTAAAGCCAGAAAGCGCAATTAAGGAAGTATTCCAAAGAAACTTACGGCGGTTTATATTTGAAATACTCATGATGAAATATTTTTTCTTAAGCTATCGAAAGAATTTCAATCTGCATTAATATATAAGGCGTCGGTTGCATTTATAATTGTCGCACCGCTTTTCTACTTGTGGGCGGTGAGGACACCGCCCACGGCTGACTGCCCCGGTTGGTGTCCCCACCAACCGGCGACAATTTTAGATACACCCAAAGCCCCTGAAATTGAGCTTCAGTAGATCTTCTTTTTTATTCAGTCGTAATTACCAATTTTTTTCCCTGTTTCATTTCGGCTTCTGTTATAAAATATCCATCTATCTTTTTATCGCCGTAAGTGATGCCGGTAATTTTTTTGCCTGCATTCTTTTTGGCGATGTTAAAAATTTTGCCATCAAGATTTATTTCAACCTTATCAAAAAGCGGAACAGAAATAATATATTTTGGATCGGCTGGTGAAAACGGGTAAAATCCCATGGCATTATATACAAACCAGGCAGACATTTCACCGGCATCATCCATTCCCGGATAGGCAAGTTTATCTTTACCCATATCATAAAAACTGTTCATAATGGTATCTAATATCACTTGTGATTTTTGCTGTTTGCCAACAAAATAATACATGTATGGCGAACTGTGGTCGGGTTGGTTTCCCTGGCAATATTGACCGATAAAAACAGAGATATTATAGGCTTCGTTTCCCTTAAAAGGAATGGTAAAAAGGCTATCTACTTTTTGTTCAAACTCAGCTTTGCTTTTATACAGGCTTATCAATCCTTCTACATCGTGTGGTATAAAAAACGAAGATTGCCATGCATTGGCTTCACGGTACATGTATTCGTAATAAATAAAAGTGGGGTCAAAATTCTTCACCCAATCTCCATTTGCAAGCCGCCCACGCATTAATTTGGTTGAGGGATCAAATACATTTTTATAGTTAGTGGTTCGTTTCATCAACATATTGTAATTGGCTGTATCCTTCAATGCTTTAGCCAGCAAGGCCAGGGAGTAATCATCATAAGCATATTCAAGGGTTTTTGTTACGGCTGCGTTGGCAACAGTTCCCAGAACAGGGTTTGCAAGGTCTTGTTCGGGCACATAACCTTTTTCAATGTATTCCAAAATGTGCGGCCTGCTTCTGTTTTCAAGCGTGGCATTTCGTAAAAGCAGGTTGTAAGCACTTTTCACATCGTAACCTTTTATGCCTCTTAAATAAGATCCGGCGATAAATGGTGCGGCATGATCGCCATGAAAAAATGTTGGCATGAATCCCTTTTTTTCACCTTTGTCAATTAAAGACTGAATCACATCACTGGTTACATCTGGCGAAAACATGCCGAGTAAAACTAATTTGTTGCGGTAAGTGTCCCACAAAGATGGCGTTGTATAATACCTGAAACCCTTGTTTACTACTTTGCCGGTGGCATCTGTAAATTCTCCGTTAATGTCGCTTTGCAACGTTGGCCATAAAAACGAACGGTAAAAAGTCGAATAGAATAACCCGGTTTGCCTTTCGGTGCCGCCCGACACCTTAATTTTAGACAACAGGTTTTCCCAAGTTGCTGTTGCTTCCTTTCGTACTTGCGCAAAACTTTTTCCCAGCATTTCTTTCTGCAAATTTTCTTTTGCATTTTGAATGCTTACATAAGAAAATCCTATCTGAAGTTCGAGAGGGTTATGGGCACTTAAAAAATTCACAACTGGCAATACTTTCTTATCGCCATTTAACGAATCAATATTTTCTATTTTATGATTGGCAACTGCATAGAAATACATTTTTTCTCCTGCCTGCTGAAAACCGGTAAAAATATTTTCGCTTTCCTTGTGAATATCCCAGCTTCTTACTTTTTCATTAGACATTGATAAATCGGCGATCAGTTTTTCAGGCTCACTTGGCTTAAAAGTGTATTTATGAAAAGCACATCTTAATGTTGATGTCAGTTCAGCATTCACACCATATCGCTCAAGGTAGACCTGGTAAAAACCAGGATGTGCAGATTCGTTTTTGTGGCTGTAAGGAGATTTATAATCATCAGGATTTATGTTGCCGGTAGCAGGCATTAAAGGGATATTGCATAAGTTCCAATGGCCTTTGCTGGTGTGTGCAAATCCGTAAATAACTGTGTCTTCATATTGATATCCCGAGCCACTATGAAATTGGGTTACCGGTGTTAACTGCACCATGGCGTTGGGCAATGCAGCACCAGGAAAAGCTTCTCCGCCCCAGGTTCTGTGCGTTGGTTTATATCCTATCTCAATGCTGTCCCATAAAGTAGCGGTTCCTAAAAATGGGTTAACGTAATCCGTAAACTTTTTTTGCGCCTCAACATCGCTCAAGAAAAATAGGAACAAAATGATTGACAAGATATTTCTTTTCATAAATTATAGTTTTAAAAATCAATTTTTAATACTGATGAAATGCCTGCGATACAAATTCCAAAACATTCGGTAGTGAAGCACGCCAGTATGTCCAGTTGTGTCCACCATCACGTATGCGAAACTCATGGGGTATATTTTTTTTACGCATGGCAATGTGTGCCAGACAACTGCCTTCTGCTAAAGAAAATTCGTCATCATCACCATCATCAATGTACCAGCGCACAGCTTTGGCTAAAGAATCAGGCATATTATTAATCAGTGCCAATACGCTCTGCCGATTGTAATAATTAGTAATGACAGCATCCGGCAGGTTATTGTTGTCCTTACTCAGTCTCTTCCTTGCATCATCAATAGTGTTTGGTCCGCAATCCGCACTTATAGGGCATGATGAGGAAAACATTTCGGGATGATGCAATGCATAAATAAAACTGCCCCCACCGCCCATTGATAAGCCCGCAACAGCACGAAATCTTTTTTCACTTTTAATGCGGTATTTTTTTTCAACAAAAGGAATCAATTCCTGGAAAAAGAAATCTTCATAATTCCAGTTGCCTTTTATATCATTAAAAAAACCACGGCGACCGGTCATGGCATCGGGCATAATAATAATCATTGCTGTTGCGCTGCCATCGTTGATGGCTTTATCAGCAATACTTAATACTTCTCCAAATTGTATCCAACCAGTCTGGTCATCACCGCCACCATGCAACAGGTAAAGAACAGGATAGCTACGATTTGAAGTTTCGTAATCCGGTGGTAAGTAAACAGCATATTTGCGCTCACTTTTAAGTATTTTGCTGGTAAGCGATAAATCATCATACACCTTGCCTGTTTGAGCAAATATTTTTGCAGAAAACAACAGGACGACAGCGACAATGCAAGTGTAATTTTTTGTCATACAGTTAAGGTTAAGATGAATAAATTTCTGATGAACTATTATTTATTCATTGATTAAAAAGCCAGGCCTTCTACTTCTTTTTTAATTGTTTACTTTGCTGCTTTTGATTTTGTCTTCCCGTTCCCCACTTGTAGTTAGGTCCGGGACCCATTTCAAAAACAAGGCTACCCCCGGCAATCATATCTGTTTCTTTGAACCTCGATTCATTCAATGGTTTTCCGTTCAACGTTGCCGATTGAATATACATATTCTTATCCGATACATTATTTGCTTTAATGGTAAACATACCCGGATTTTTTTCGCTCACCTTAATGACAACTTTTGAAAATAGCGGGCTTCCGATTTCATAATATCCTGAGGCACGGTCTGCCTCTTTATATCCAAGTGCACTGGTAGCATACCAGCCTGTTAAGTTTCCATAATCATCCATACCGCAAAGACCGGCAGGTTCAGCCCTGTACAATGCTGTCTGAATCTTTCTAATAACCGCCTGCGTTTTCCACGGTTGTTCAACATAATTATATAAGTACGGTATGCTTCGATATTGTTCGTTGCCATGGCAATATAAACCGATAAGCCCGGTGCAATCGCGTAAAGGAATTGCATTAGCCGGAAATGGTTTTGTAAAAAAGGTATCTAATTTTGAGATGAAATTTTTGGTGCCGCCGAGCAGTTCAAAAAGCCCGGGAACGTCGCCAATATTAAACCACAGATAATTCCACGCATTGCCTTCCCTGTACATATCTTCTGCGTGAAAATTGTAAGGATTTAAAGGCAGCATCCATGAACCATCAGCCCTTCGAGGGGTAAGAAAACCAGTTTCAGAATTGAACAATTTTTTATAATTTTTTGAACGTGCAAGAAAGAAATCATGGTCGCTGTTTTTTCCAACTATGGCAGCTAATTCTGACATTGCATAATCTTCGTAAGAAAGTGCTATTGAGCGATTCACATAATCATCTACACCCGCACTGTCGGGAATATATCCATACTTACGATATGCAACACCTGCTGCGCCGCCGCCGTTCATTGCATCGTTATATAATTTTGCATAAGCCGCATTAAGGTCAATAGAGCTTGTTCCTTTTTTATAAGCTCCAACTACTCCAGCCGTACTTCCTGTTCCCCAGTAACCTCCGCCCCATTTTCCCCTAAAAGCAGTAGGCTTGTCTCCTGGTTTATGCTCACTCCAGGAAAGTATTCGTCCTCTTGCATATCCATTTTTACGATAAACCGCTGTATAGAAATTTGTCTTTTCGGCTTCTGAACCACCTTCAACAATAACCTGGTTCAGAATTTCACTCCAAAAGACCTCAGCTTTTTTATGAACACCATCAAAATCCATTGCAGGAATTTCTTCTGACAGATTTTTTGCAGCATCCTCAATACTTTCGGTAGATGTTCCAATCTTTACAAGTATTTGCTCACCTGCCTTTGTATTATAAGTAACGTAGGCACCAAGCGGATGTCCTTCTGCAGAAGTTGAGCCTGGAGTTACAACACTGTCTTTCCAGGTTCCTGCACTTTTAAAATCTTTGCTGAACACTGCGTAAAAAAATATTCTTGCACCTCCGGGAATATGAAAAACTGTATCTATGCTATATTCCTGAACACCGGCGATTGTGTGGTTGTTAATTATTTTTACGGAAGCATTTGTAGCAAAGAGTTTCTAATACGGTTGCATATCTTTCGTTTTTGCTCCACGAGTTAATGCCGTAATAACTTGAAAACAAATGCTCTTTGCCATTAGTTATTTGTACCGGTTCGCTTATGGTAGGAAACATGGCCGGTTGTGCCGCCGTGTTTAAGCTAACAAAAGCGGTTAATATCAGCATTCGAATGGTTTTGTTGGTCTGCATTATTTTCTCATTAGTTTACTAAACGTATATTGTTGGATCACTGGTTGATGACTGTTTAATCACTTCAGCGTATCAAAGATTCCAAGATCTATATGATTTTACTAGTTATTAGTTAGAAATTTTTTCTGTCCTTCTTCCACCTTTTTCAATGGTTCTTTTAATTTTATGCCCTAGATGGATATAACGCTAAGGCAATCCATGCCTACTTACATTATAGCACCCTAATATTTAAAAACCTTTTACCTATTTTGTATAAATACTTAGTACTTTACCTTTAAGCATATCATCATAATTAACAAACCATCCTTTGAGGGGCTCACCTCCTATAGTAATTTTGTCAATGTTTTTACCAGTGCCTTTTTTGTTAATGGTAAATGTTTTTCCGTTGCCTAGCTGCATTTCAATTTTGTCGAAAATAGGCACTGATACAATATATTCAGGGTCTGACGGTGAATAGGGGTAAATACCCATGGCATTAAATACATACCACCCTGTAAGCGAACCATAGTCATCCATTCCGGCTAATGCGAGGCCTTCGGGGCCCATTCCGAAATAATCTGACAACAGTGTGGTAAGAATGGCCTGAGACTTTGCTGGTTTGTTTACAAAGTAGTAGAGATAAGGATAGTTAAAGTCGGGCTGATTACCCATGCAGAATTGTCCAAGAAAGCATGACAGATTATCCTTTGCATATCCACCCCAGGGAATCGAGAAAAGTGAATCTAATTTTAGTTCAAAGTCTGCAGGACTCTTGTGCAGAGCGATAAGCCCTTTGGTATCCTGCGGTACAAAGAACGATGACTGCCAGGCGTTTGCCTCGCGGTACATAAATTCATAGTAAGGATATAGAGGATCGAAAGGTGTGACCCATGATCCGTCTGCGAGACGGCCTCTCATAAATCCGGTTTGAGAATCGAATACGTTCTTGTAGTTCTTACTACGCTTCATCATAGCATCGTACACATCCTTATCGCCCAACGCTTTGGCTACCTGTGCTATGGAGTAATCCGAATAAGCGAATTCCAGCGTTTTGGTGGCTCCTGCAGTAGATACAGTTTCAGTTGTTGGATTCGAAATATTTGCTTCAGCAACATAGCCGAGTTTAAGATAGTCATCGTTGTGAGGTCTTGGAACTCTTACACCATTACCGCCAGGTGAATTGGCGTTATTAAGCATAAGCCGGTATGCTTTCTTAATATCGTAACCCCTTACACCACGAGCATAGGCACCAGCAATGTAAGACGAAGCGAAATCGCCATGGAAGGAAGTAGCCAGGAACCCCGAACGCTCACCATTAAGAATAAGCGATTTGATAACATTGTTGCTAACATCAGGTTGAAGCATATTGAGAACGACAAGTTGTGTACGAAAAACATCCCATAAGCCAGGGTTTGAATAAGTTTCGAAACCGGGAATCGTATCCTTTGGTATAGGCGCAGAAGCGGGCCCTGCACCCGGAACCTGCCGTCTTCTATCGTCGTAAAGCGCTATTTTACCATCCGCATCGCTGGTTACACTAGGATACCAGAACTGCCTGTAGAGGCAGGAATAGAACATCACTTTTTGCTTTTCTGTCCCACCCGTAACCTTGATTTTGCTGAGGAGTTTTTCCCAGCTATCATCAGCAGCTTTGTAAACCTGATCGAAATTCTTATTTGCTATTTCTGCATTGTAGTTGAGTTTTGCACCATCTACGCTAACACGTGACATAGCAAGTTTAACTTCTAATGGTTTATCAGATTTTTCGAAGCTAATTACGGGAATATCAATGTTCCCGGTAAGTTTTTTCTGACCTCCGGCACCCTGGCCGCTACGTGGGATGTCGGGCTGGTTTGGGTTACGTTTGTTGATGTCGATGCTGCTAATCTTATGGTTCATAACGGCATAGAAAAAGAGGTTACCCTGCCTTCCTGTAACGATGTAATCGCCAACCTTGTTGATTTCCCAGGTGCTGCTACCGCCCCCAGCGTGTACAAGGTCAAATGCGAGCTTTTTATCCTGTCCAACCATATAGGTATATTTATGGTATGCCGATCTTTTGGTGGCGGTAAG
Source organism: Ferruginibacter sp. (assembly GCA_046590675.1). GTDB lineage: Bacteria > Bacteroidota > Bacteroidia > Chitinophagales > Chitinophagaceae > Ferruginibacter. The sequence goes on from JBKJUP010000084.1 coordinate 46,905, forward strand.
TTCTACCTTGATATTGTAGCGCTCCAGCAGAACCTGGTAATATCCAGGAAGTGCCTTTTCGTTTGCGTGGCTGTAGGTGGAAGCAAAATCATCTGCTGTGAAATTGTGTCCTTCGAGCGGCATAATGGGTATATCAAGTTGTCCCCAATCGGTTCCGCTGGTTTGAGCAAATGCTTTAATGGTATTCACTTCATACTCGTAGCCACTACCACTGCCATACGTAGTAACCGGTACTGCTTGTACCATTCCAAACGGTACGGTTGCTGCAGGCCCCGTAAGGCCGTTCCAGGTTCTCCATGGCGGATTGTAACCCAGATCGGCAGAGTCGGTTAAAACCGTTGTTCCAATCAGCGGGTTTACATAACTGGTTAGGTGAAGGTTGGTTTGCCCATAGGTGAAGGCTGGCAGGATAACGCCAGCCAAAATAAGCGTTCTTATTTTTTTCATAATTATTATATTTCTAACAAAAAGTATCTGTGGTTATAAATTTTCATATTCACTTTTTTAAACCATTTAATCAAATTAAAAACAAGTACTGACTGTTTTACCTTTTGCTACTTGGTGTTATTGATACCGAAGAATTTAACGCTGGCAAATTATAATGGCGCTCCAGCCATGCGAAACGAGCCAACATCTCTAACATTCCTGCTTGTTATACCAAACTAAACACTTCGTCTTTTTTGAAGCCGGTTATGGACTTAGTGTCCTGGTTATATTTTAAAAGATGCTGGTATGCTCCTACGAACACAGCATTGAACCAATAGCCGCCTCTGAATTTTTTCTTGTCATAAAAAAAGATAGCGAACTGTCAACGATAATGGTAGCTTCTTTTAAATACTTTTATTTTTAGTGCATTCATATAGGTTAACATTCGATTCAAGCATTTTGCCCGTGTTATTTGAAAGTATTGGCATGCTAATATTGCCATCTTTTGTGCCCTGGCATTATTTTTCCAGAACCTGACATTAAATAAATAAATTATTATTCTATTTCTTAGTCACCTTTGCGGGCTTCTACCACAATCAGTAAAGCGGAATTCCCGAGAGTTAAATTTCTTACCAATACATTCTACCTGTTGCCTTTATGAGGAAACACAGTAAGGATAATAAGCAATTAATTAAATTCCTGGTAATGAAAACAAACAGGAATCAACAATATGTTTCTTTTCCCATTTAGCCATCAATGAGTTTTGTCCGGGACCTGCAGGCGGGTAAGACGTAAATGCATTGGAATGATTCTGGGCATTACAGAAAATAAATGTTGTAATAAGCAATAAAAACAAGAAGAAATTTTTCATATCAAAAGGCATTACGGTACAATATTATTTCTCAATTAAAGCGATTTACTATAACCATTTCCATGGCATACCACATACATAAATGCGTTTAAGAAAATGAAGTTTCGCAATGGCATTAATTTAATCAATGTCAAAAATTGCTATCCCATTCTAGTTGAGCACTGCAGCCCATCCGCCATTCCGAACCATTTCGATGGATATTTTTTCACCCGCTTTTACCTCCATGGTTTTTTTCCGGTAATCCATTGCCTGCCTGCCTGCGTTTATCCCATCTTCAAAGTAGGTCATGGTATAGGTTTTGCCTTTCTCTAAAAAGTCAAAATTAAGTTCAATTTCCCTCGTTGTTTCTTTACCGTTAGTGATGCCACCGATGAACCATTGGTTGCCTTTACGTTTAGCAACAACGGCCACCTCTCCGGCAATTGCCACCAGTGCTTTGGTTTCGTCCCAGGTAGTGGGCACACTGGTAATAAACTCAGTGCAATCAGCACTACGGTAATAAAGTGTTGGGTTATCGGCCAACATTTGTACTCCGCTTTCAAACACTACATATAAAGCAAGTTGGTAAACCCGGGTTCCTATTCCAGACGCATTAGGTCGTGTAGCTCTGTTAAATTCTGGCTGCATGTTGATCATTGCGCCTGGGGTAAAATCCATCGGTCCTACGGCATTGCGCATAAATGGAAGATATATGCTATTATCAGGCGTGCAGCCACCCATTTGTTCCAGGCCTCTAACACCTTCGTATGAGAGCAGGTTTGGATATTTATATTCTAAGCCGGCGGGTTTAAATGCGCCATGAAAATCTACAAATATTTTATTTTTGGCAGCTTCTTTTACCACTTCTTCATAATAGTTCACCATCCATTGATCGCTGCGATTCATAAAATCGATCTTCACACCTTTTATACCCCACTCATGACCGGTCTTAAACATGTCCATATTGTTGTACACAGTTAACCAGGTCAACCATAGTATGATATCCACGTTTTTGGTTTTGCCATAGCGAATTAACTCTTTCACATCAACTTTTGGGTTTGGCGTGTAAGGGTCGGTGGTGCTTTTGGCCCAACCTTCGTCCATCACAATATATTTAACTCCAAATTTTGATGCAAAGTCGATATAATATTTATAGGTATCGAGATTATAGCCGGATACAAAATTTACGTCAGGTCCATAGGGAGTTGCATCATTCCACCATTCCCAACTTGCCTGCCCAGGTTTGATCCAGGTTGGATCAGCAATCACATTTTTTGCAGCCAGCTTTAAAGTCATGGTGTTTTCCATGAGCTGCCTGTCATCCTTCGTGATAACAAAATAACGCCAGGGAAAATTCCTGGTTCCGGTTGTTTTGGCAATATAGTCTGCAGATTTTAAGATTTTCTGACTGCGGTCACCATCCGGCTCAAACTCAAGTGGAACTTTGGGAAAAGCACCTTCTACACCATTATTTCCTGCGCCTTTCAGGAACATGGCCGGATAGTCAGACAGGTCAGATTCGCTGATCAATATTTTGTATTGCTTTTTGGTATCAATTAAAACGGGCAGGTTGGCCATTTTACCCGCCTCATTCCAACTGCCGGATTCAATATGCTGGTATGCTTCTTCATAAGCAGTGTTAAAGCCATTATTCTGTTGTAAATGCAGCAGGTAATTTTCAGGAAAATGAATGGAAAAATCTTCGTTCATTACTTCTACTTCACCTTTTTTACTGGTAATGAAGCGATAGGCAATCCCGTCGTCAAAAGCACGAAACTCCACTGCGTAATTTCCTTTAAAGGTCATTACTATATTGTTGTAACTGCTTTTAACAGTCGAAAATTTTAAGGGAACATAGGGTTTTATGATCTCTTCACTTTTGGCTTTTTTAACTGAGATCAATTTAGGGTTTTCGCCCAGCGCTTCTTCTCTAAGGTTAAGCGCCAAATGATTTTTTGTTAATAACACCTGGCTATTACCTGTTATAGTGTAATAAATTTTATCGCCCAGGCTGATGGATACTTTTAACCCGCCGTTAGGAGATAAAAGATCAATTGGAGTGACTTGAGCATGAACCCCGGCTGACAATCCCAGGAACAGGATAAAACAACCTGCCAGTTTATTAATCAAATTCATATTTTAAATATTTATTGGTTAAATTTTTTATTAAGAACCTTGATGTGTTTCATCAATTTATAAAAGCAATTTTTTAATGTGCCGAAAAAATAAAAGAATAGTTTTGCCGGTCTTAATAGAGTAACGTTTTTGTTGCAGTTTCCACCAACATACTACATTGGGTGCTGCGCCAAATTATTTCCGTGCAGGTTCGCCTATGGTGCCTTATTCTAAATTGTAAGAAAGTACATTCGGGCCCCATATCAAAGCCTGATAGCATAATTAATTATTTTCATCTTTAAACGGGCTTATTTTTATTGATTTGAACTTTACGTTCCCATGCTTAGCGTAAAACCATAAGTACCCGCCTTTTTGTTCTGGCATACGATTTACTATGCAACGCTTGCCCGCAACAGACACATCAATAATGTCATCATACAATATCATATCAATTTTTAAAGGCTTATCTAACCCATCTACTGCTTTTATCATTGTATTACCAAGCTCAACAATTTTAGTGTTGGCAGAAAAATTCAGCCTGTAGCCGTGATCCGCCTGCTGATCTGATTTTACATACAAACCATATTCTTCCGTTGATCCTAAAGGTTCAATTTCCATTGTAATCCTGCAGTTTAAAGGAACGCCTTCAACATGAGCAGCGCCAGTACCATTCGGGGCGCTTATTAACAAACCATCAGTTCCTTCAGGTTTGCTGTCCAGGTCGGTTTCGATTCGGAGATTCATGGCAGCCCCGGTTTCCGGTATCATTTCTTCAGGAAACCTGGTATCCAACGTACCGTCTGCCTGTTGTGTAACTTCACGGAATATGGCGTTACCTCCAAATCGTTCTCCTCCGCTATCCTTATTTTCGTTTCGGCTCGGAATCCAGGCTGTCGCCATACGCCTGCCATTTTTAAATTCTGCAGTTTTTACCACATTGGCCCACGATTCGTTTAAAGATTGGTATTTAGGTTCCTGCCACGGCCCATAAGCGCTTTTAGATTGTAGGTAATATGTATCACTATTGATGCTATAAACCAGGTAATACCAGCCCTTCCAGTAAAAGTAATCAGGGCATTCGGGTACAGTTGCCTGCCCGGTTAATACCGGGTTTTGCACAACCCATTTTTTAAGATCTGTTGAGGTAAGATGCACCAGACAGCCACTCGCATGTTTTAATACCGGATTCTCCTGGGAACTGGATACAAATAAATGAAACTCACCGGTTTTTTCATCCACAAATGCCTTTGGGTCTCTAAAATTACGTTTGCTATAGCCCGGTGCCGAGGTATAAAAGGGATTCGGCTTTTGCTTGTTAAAATGAATCCCATCTGAACTGATAGCATAGCTTAACTGTTCGTTTATCTTGCCTTCGCCATTGATAAGCCTGGTGGCATAAAACGCATAGTATTTATTTTGATAGTAAACGATGGAACCGGTACATATAGATTTTTCCCATTCCTCATCAATACCCAACACTATAGGCTCCTGTTTCCATGTTTTCAGATCTGTTGTGGTGCTCAAAACCCATCGATGCCCGCCCAAACCCGCCAGGCTGGCATGGTGAGCTGAATCAAGCAGCCAATAAAAAGAGAAACTGCCATTCCTTGAAAAAGGCATACAATCGCCCACAAACAAATTTCCTTTAGGACGCCAGTATTGCAGGTTTGTGGTGCTCTGAATGGCAGGATCGTACCTGACTCCAAGCTGGGCTTTAAGGCAGGGGCGGACTAAGAGAAGAAATAATAATAATAATAAATACTTTTTCATATCTGTAATTTAATACTCAAAAAATATCACCGGCCTTCCGCATTGCGCAAATGCTCTTCTACTCTGGTAGTAAAATCATGAAACAACGCATTGGATAAAGACCTTCGGCAATTCATGCTACTTTATAAATGATCAACTGCTTTTACTTCGGATAATCAGGTAGTATCAGTAAAGTTCATCAACGTGCCGATTCACCTGGAATTTCAGGAACGCCCGGATCGTTCAAAATCTGCACTACGGTAGCCGGGCCAAGGGTGATCCAATTTTGAAGTACCCAAACTATTTTCTTGTCCCGGTTAATTTCAACGAGCTGCGGGGAGTTGCCGTTCTTGTCGCCCCTGGAGGTGAAAATAGTATTGCCATTAACCAGCCTTGTACAAGTCTGCGGTGCAGAGGTAAACTGGTATTCTGCCGGCATATCAGTTTTTGCATTGAATTCCCATACCGTTTCACCCTTGATATTGACTTCACGTGTAAGCCAATCTTTTTCGTCGGTGATGAGGGTGTTACCATTCTTTAACCGGATGGCGGCCCATGGCTTATTGATATTATACTTCCAGATTTCTTTGAAATTTTTGTCATATTCTATTACATAGTCCAAATCGAGAAAAGAAATAAGATAGGTTCCCTGGGCTGTAATGCGAGCCCGCCGGAACTGTCCATGATCGTCGCTGGCCGCATTGAAAGGAAGTTCCTGTTCTACCTCAACAACCCCGGTGCTGATATTAACAATAAACAATTTTGGAGGAAAGCCGTTCACTACAAACATAACTTTGTCTAACCCGATAGGCTGGCAGGTGTGGATTCCTCCCCTTTTTATATCGTAGCGCCATATCACTTTCTTATCCGGTGAGACTTCAGCAATATAATCCATGCGTGTGAACAGGATGTTTCCGTTAGAAAGCATCCATACATCGTCGAATTCACAGGTAGTACCGGCAGAATAAGTCCAGACCACCTTTCCATCCTTAATGAGAAACATTTTGTTGTAATTTTCCCCCACATAAAGCATTGGGTATTGCGCCAGACCTTTGCCGGGCAAATTTGCAGGAATCACGCCGTCAGCCCAACTGACAACTTTAGCCGATGTTTCGTCCGGGCCAAATTCAGGCACATTGGGAGCCATGAAAAGATTGAGCACATCCATGCATGGTGTGGATAGCGGTGATTTGCCTTTGGATCCATCTCTTGCTTTACCGTTTTTCTGTGCCGAAATTAAATTGGGAAAAAACATTATTAATAGTACAGCAAGAAAACAAGTTTTGATGATCCTCATGATTCGTAAATTAATTTTTTTGGCAAAATAAAACATCGGCATTTATACTTCACAAGGGATAAAATGATGAATGCTCACAATACAAATAGACCATCCCGCTCTTAGGTGCATTTGTGTTGATTAATTAGTGTTCAGATTGTCCTGGAATTTCAGGGATACCAGGATCGTCCAAAATCTGAACCGCAGTAGCATCGCCAATATTTTTCCAATCTTGCAATACCCAAACCACCTTCTTATCACGGGTAACTTCAATAAGTTGCGGGCCTTTACCCGCCTGGCCACGTGAGGTGAAAATGGTATTGCCGTTTAACAACCTTGTGCAGGTTTGGGGTGCGGAGGTAAACTGGTATTCCGCAGGAAGATCGGTTTTGCAATTAAACTCCCACACCGTTTCGCCTTTTTTGTTCACTTCACGGGTAAGCCAATCCGTCTCATCGGTGATTAAGGTGTTACCGTTCTTTAACCTTATTGCGGCCCAGGGTTTCGTGCTCTTATAACTCCAAATTTCTTTGAAATTTTTATCGTATTCCATAACACGCCCCATGTTAAGCAAAGAAACAAGATAGGTTCCCTGTGCGGTAACACGGGCCCGCCTAAGCTGAGGATGGATATCACTGGCCTTTGCCGGCTTGATATAAGGAAGTTCATGTTCTACTTCAACTTTCCCGGTTTTGATGTTAACTACAAACAATTTTGGTGGCAGGCCACTCACTACAAACATCACTTTGTCTAGCCCAATAGGCTGACAGGCATGAACCTCGGTGTGCTCATCTCCTTTGGAGTTATTACAGTCGTAACGCCAAAGCACTTTTTTGTCTGGCGTAATTAAGGCAACGTATTGCATACGTGTAAACAGGATATTGCCGTTCGAAAGCATCCATATATCATCGTACTCAGGGCCTTTACCGGTAGAATAGCTCCAAATTGTTTTGCCATCTTTTACCAGGTACATTTTATTACAATTTTCTCCCACATAGAGCATCGGGTGTTGAGCCAAACCGTTTCCCGGAAGGTTTGCAGGTGCAACTGCATCAGGATTGCCGCATGCTGCAAACTCTTCTTCCGGTGCCAAAGCAGGGACATTAGCGGCAGTGAAGCGATTGAGCACATTCATGCACGGTGTTAGCTTAACGGATTTATTTTTAGATTTATCCCTGGCTTTCCCGTTCGTTTGTGCAAAAAGAAAATTTGCAGCAACCATTAAAAGTAGAAAAAGAACAAACCTGTTTTTGATAATTTTCATAATTAGCAATTTAATGTTAGGTAATACCTCAGGCAGAAACGAAAAATATTTCATTTCCCTTTATGTGTTTTGAACAATTTGTTATTGTTATTTGATGTGAATTGGTTGCTCATTGTTATTTCATTTTCTATCTCCCGGCCGTTAGGGAAGCATTAACATACGACCCCACAATTTCTTTACGCAAACCAGGATTTTTATTAACAGAAATCACAGCGACATAGGGCTTGTCCAGCTCAGCAACAGTTAGTTCCAGCTGAATTTTTTCTGACCTGTTACCAGACAGGCTGATCTTTTTACTGCTAAAACTTGCCTTTGCATTAAAAGGTTTTATTTCAATTTCATGATCACCTGTTCCGGTTAGTGTAATGGTAACTGATACGACTCCGCTACCCGACTGAATGCTTTCAGTATTGATTTCGATATGCTTCCCCGGTTGTTGTTTAAAAGAAGCTAATTGATCCTGTGAAATATAGACGGACACTGCTCCCATGAATCTGCTTACCGGTTCCATCCATATTTCTTTGTAAGTGGCGCTATTGGTAGCCGGCCAATACGGCTTATCACCCGACCTGGAGTCCATTCCAACAGGCAGAGAACCAACTATATCTTTAACGCTGCTGCCGCTGTTTTCTGCAATTTCCTGTTCGCCAATTTTTTTATGAATGTAACAGCGCCCATATCCGGGTTATCCATCAGCTATTGCTCCATCATTTCGACGTGATTTCCGAAGAGTTGCTGGTAAATATTTTTCTTTTACTTTCTGGTTCTTTAACGGTTAGCTTCTTAAATGCCAGTTGCTGCACATCATCTAAAACTATTGCGGTTCTGAAATCTGTTTTGGCCGCTGATAGTACAAGGCCGTTAAACTGAACATTGCGGGCATGACGGATGAACACACCCCAGGCAGGCAGTTCGCCAAACATGGTAAACTCGGGATAACTATCCCCTTTTTCAGGCACAGTGGCCAGGTTCTCGATTGATATTTTTGCCAGGGAACGTTCAGCTCCACCAGGAAATTTTACCTGAATGTTTCTAAGCCTGATATTTGAAATGAGTTGATCCGGCATGCCGGTAATTATTACAGCAGGCAACGCTTTAAGTGGATCTTTCTCAGGCCTTATTTCAACATAAACGTTTTGAATGGATACATTCTCTAACCGCCCCTTACGGGTACCTTTGCGTGCGCCGGCACGTAAAAAAATGCCGTTGCCAATGTTTAAACCCTGTATGCCATCAATCTCAATATTTTCAATAATGGCACCATCTACCGCTTCAAGGGCAATTGCTGAGCGGTAGGTATCAAATACTTTATTATTCAGGATGTGAATGTTTTTAAAACCTCCAAGTGATGCTGTGCCAAACTTAATGCCACTGGCCTCTGTGGTCATGCTGTTATTCTGTATCCATATATTTTGATTCATTACATCAGCACCTAACGATTTTAAGCAGATACCATCATCGGTACAGTTGAAATAGGAATTGCTTACCTTAAAATTGTCGCAGTCTACAATGTCTATACCATCATTATTCCAAAACGCCCGGCTCTCTACCCGTATGCTATCAATTACCACTTCTTTACATTGATTATAACATTCTACCCAACAGGCCGAATTTTTTAGGGTGATATTTTTAATGGTAACCTTATCGCAGCCAAACAGATTAATGATCATGGGCCGGTTGTCTTCGTTCGGGCGACTTACCGATCCACCTTTTACAAATCCTTTTTTAAGCATTTCGCCTACGTCGGCGGCAAGTTCTTTTCCCTGACCGTCGATGGTACCATTACCGGTTATACCTATATCATGCTGGTTAAGGCCCAATATCAAGGCAAGGGATGTTTGATAGTTGTGATCGAAAGGCGTGTTTTGCCTGTCATAATCCAGCGGATTGACCGATCCCAGTAGTGTGGCGTTCTCATCTAACTGAAGGGTTACACCTGATTTAATATGTATACAGCCGGTAAGGTATTTACCAGCAGGAAACACTAACCTGCCTCCACCGTTCTGGCTGATATGATCAATTCCAAATTGGATTGAACGTGTATTAAGCACTATACCGCCAGGTTGGATACCAAAAACTGCTGCGGCATAATCTTTAGCCGATACGGAGAATGCATTTACAGTAAGAATGCCGGCAAATAACCAAAAGGATGCTAAGTTTATTTTTATACGTGATTTAATCATTTCAGTATTATTATACTAGCCCTACCGCAATACTATTGAATCTACAAAGTGTTGTTTCGATTACTTTGAGTCCACTTCCAAATGAAAACTGGTATTTAGTCGTTTGCAGATTTTCAAAGCGAGTTGTTTTGCTGTAAGTTGAATTAAAACAAAGCCATGGCGATTTTACAGTAACAGAAAAAGTCATAGCTTCTTAAATACCAGTCACCTGTTAAGTTTCAAACCCCCATTTATCCCATTTATTTTTAAAACTATTTTTTACAACTCTTTTTTAAAAGGCTTTAATAACTATACATCAACCAACGGCGGTGCTACAGATAATTACTGCCTTCATTTTAGACATGACCTTTAAAACCTTGCCTTTTATCGTATGTAATAAAGTATACCACCACTGTGAATGATAGTTTTTAATCTGCATTAAAAAACAGGTTAGCAAAAAATTTCAGTCCTGATATAGGGCAAGCTGAAAGCTTATTTTTATTTCACGATGCCTTGCCTTACGGTTAAGAAGGACATCGATTGAAAAGTGAAGTAGTAAATGGAATTAGTCAATTTCCAAAAGTAATTGAGTAAGCCTATTGCAGGCTGATGTTTGGGCGTTGCTAACCAAATATATAATTTAACCGAAGAAGAAATAAAAGCTATAGAAAGTAATTAGCTGGTATAATGAAAGATGAAAACGGCCTGGAATATAAAACCTGCATAGTGGCCAATATTATTGACAGCTATTATTGGGGCGAACAGAAATTGATAAAAAAGCGGCACCAAACATTTTAGAGTTGGGGCAAAAATTTACTGTGTTTTTATGTATGGCGGCATGGGGCATGAACAGGTAAAGGTAACAGGCAAATTCAGAAATTAGCCGTTGCTTATCATCCTCATCCGCTCATTCAACTATATGTTGATAGCAACATCTTTCCTATCACAAACGCACTGCTTAGGGTGAAATTACTTTATACCCATAAGGCAATTTGGTGGCAAGTTTTTCCCACCATCCCCAAAAGCCCACCATGTACAGGTCTATATTGGCAAAGTAACCATTTTCACTAATTTCAATCGGAATGCCTTGCTGTAAATTAAATTCTGTGCTTGGGTTTTTGAGCGTTGTATTTAGCATCGTTGCATTTAATACGCCCGATTGGGAAATACCTTCTTCATTGTTATTTATAAACTGTACATATTCATCCGGCTCTTTCGTCTTTTTATAAGTTACATGCAGGTAATCATTAAAATTTAATATTACTGTATTGCTATCTGTTTTGGTTAAAAAATTTTTAACCGTCAGCAATTGTTTATGCAGCTTTACTGTGTTTTCATTTTGCTCAAGCACGCTTCTATAATATTTTAGCGAATCCTTTTTAAATGATCTTTCTATCAGTTTATTGATCATATTTTCTTTAAGCGCTGTGGTGCCGATCGAATCTTTAATTCGTAAAAAACTTTGTTGATATAAACTTTGTATGCGTTGTCTTTCCACATTTTTTCTTTTCTCCATCCTGCGAATCTCGTAGCCTTCTTTTGCCAATTCACCTGAATAAAGTGTCCTCATAAAATGCATCATCGAATAATCATACGCTTTCATCCTGTTCTTTTTCCATTTGTCTTTTTCCTTTTCATTGCCCTCCATTTCCGTAAAAAAAGAATACGACCGGTAGTCAACATTTTTTGTTTCGGTATTGTACACAAAGTCTGCCAGTGTAAGCCGGATAATATAGCCCAGGGCATTGTTCTCAATAATAAGCGGAGCTTCGGCCCAGGCATTGAGCTGGTGTGTATTTTCGTTGTATAAAAATTTGATAGCATCTTTATTTTTAATAACGCATTTGGTTGCATAAGCAGCATTGCCTATAAATGCCGATGTAAATACCTGTCCCCAAAGTTCCCAACCATCTTTATCGTATGGGCGGAGCGTTATATCCTGCAGATCACGGATGAGTGGGTTTAAGGTGATGATGTAACCTTCTGAATTTTTTGGATTAACCGTGAGTGTAACGGTTTGATAACCGACAAATGAAACCACAATACGGCTATTACCTGCGGGCATATTATGCAGCACAAATTCTCCATTGTTGTGGGTAATGTCACCCGTTGTGGTGTTGGGTATAAACACACTGGCACCGGCAAGGGGCACCTGTTTATCGGATACTACTTTGCCACTGATTTTATCCTGGCAGATAAGCAGCACAGGTACCAGCAGCAATGAAACTAACCATTGTATTTTTTTGATGGTGCCATTATACATACATGTTATTTAATCTTATAATTTATGTGCGTACTGCCCACTTTACCATTTCCTGATATCCCCTCTACAACAATGTTTAAGTTAGCTGCTTTAGCAGTATTAAACTCAATCACTGCCTGGCCTTTTTCATCCGTTAAAATATCAGGCTTCCAATAGATAGTGGTACCGGTGTTTGTATGCCCTTCAACATTGGCGGTGATATTATAACCCGGCGGGTAAAATTGTCGGGATACTCCGTAGCCTTTCAACGTAAAAAACCGGGTACCATTCGGCTTTTGATTGTTTGTTTTTTTTACGGCGTCCAGGTTACTATAATCGAGGCCACCACGTTTTGTTGTGATCACCAAAACCCCTCCTGCACCAGGTGGCCCATATACAGAACAGTAAGCGCCACTGCGTAAAACTTCAATACTTTGAACATCGCCTGCAGGAAGATCGGCAATGGAAAATGAATTGCTATAATCGTTCATGGGCATGCCATTCAGTACAACCAGCATTGGCCGGTTCATGCCCATATTACCATAAGGAACAGCGGTTATCCTTCCTTTGATAAGCACCATTTTAAATAGCACACCTCTTAGCTTTCCGGGAAGACATGCTGCCAGGTCGTTACAATATTGAATATCGTCGTAAGTGAGTACCTGGTCGGCATTGCCTGGCCCGTTGAGGTTAGCCGAAGGTGCTACCGCTTCCTGTGCTCTTGTAAGTTTTTTTGCATTGAGGGTTACTTCCTCTAAGGTAATACCCTGCTGATTTGACCGGCCTCTTTTACCCACTGGATTTAATTGATCATTTTTTTTATTAAGAGGATTTTGTACAGCATTGCCGGCATTGTAATTTTTAAACGGCGTGCCTGCTTTATCGACTGCTTCGGCCGGTTTAAACTGATCTACTTCTATCAAAAGATCCCTGCTGCCATCGGGAGCAATGGCCTGTAGAGCAAATTGCATATCATCTTCAAAAGCAAGCCGGTCAAAAACAAAATTACCTGCCTTATCGCAAGTGGTATCCAGCGAAAAGCCGGCACCCTTTTTTGAAAGCAGGGTTACTACGGCATTGGCAACAGGTATTCCTTTGAATGTTTTTACACTACCCGTAACGCTTAAACTTTTTTCTTCCTTAAAATTAATTGCCGGCAATTTATCTACCAACAGGTCTTTCCATAAAAACCTGTTCCAGCCCTGGGTTATCATGAGATCGTCCAATGCTGTTTCTGTAACAGCATCTTGTTTTAAAAAATAATAACCGGCATCTTCTACATAATCTTTTAAATCTCCGGTGAGCAGCATAGCTGGCAATATCCCTGCATTGCCTTCATTAACGGGAGCATTCCCATTCGTAATGGCGATAGAAAAACTTCCCTGTACAGGTTCACCGGATTCATCGTTTACCTGCAACAGCATTTTTATTTTTTCGTTGTTCTTACCGGCCATGGGTGTTAACGCAAGTTGCAACTGATCGTGGTGGTTTATAAATACAAGCCGTTCTGCAACCGGCTGCATGGCTTGTGTAAACAAGGTAAACTGTACAATTCCATTGGGTAAATTTTGCTTAGCAACATTAACAGTGGCGCAGTTGTTTACCAGTGGAACTTTTTGTGCTATCAGTGCTACCTGGTTGCATTGTGCAAGCAATACAACTTCTTTATCCGTAATATCTTTTGTGCAAATATTGATTTGTACATTGTCTTTATCTTTCGTATTTGCAGCTATGGAATAGCCCTTCTGAGCAGGCTGTGGTACTTCCGTTTTTTCTTTACTGCCATCAGCATAAGTTATCTGGGCATAATATGTAGCGCCACCTAATGGAGTAAAACTGAAACTACCGATGCCGGCCACACCGGTTTTAAATGAGGCAACCGTATTATTTTCTCCATCCCTGATTTCACCCGAAATATTTTGCCCAAAGCCGTTTTCATTCACTGCTTTAAAACCCATCCTTCCTGCAAAGCCGCTAAGCAGTTGGCCTCCCTCTGGAAAAAATTGAATGCGATTTGATTGAGCCGGAAGCGTAAAAACGATCTCTTTTGTGAAAGATGTTTTTCTACCGGTTTTAACGGTTGACAATAACCTATACTGCTGGCATTTTTTCAACTCCTTAGTTTCAACAGAAAATTTGCCTGTTTGGCTGATGATTGCTTTTCCGCTAAGTTTTTCCTGGTCGTCTTGAAAAAGACTGTAGGTCAACTCGCCCTGCTGTGCCTGGTTGTCGTCGGGATATAAGTAAGTTAAATCCAAAGCTGTTATATTCTTACCGGCACTATCTTTTAAAAACTGAAGATCTACCTGTAACTCATTGCCAGCCGCACTTGCAACTTCAATGGTTTTGGTATAGAGAAATGCTGCATCAAAATTTCGCATCCAGTTGGTATATGCGGTAATCCTGTAGTTGCCTGCAGTAAGGCTATCCGGTAATTCTATATTTCCCCAGGCAAGGCCATCTTGTACGGGTAATATTAAAGTTCGGTACACAACGTTCATGTTATTGCTAAGATCAACATACAGCACCGTACTCATCTGTGAAGGATAATTATTTTCTCCGTTGAGCAGGTAGGCTTTCAGGTAGATGGTGTCGCCTGCTGAATAATATGATCGATCGAGATGCAGTTGAACTTTCTCCTGCGGATAAGTTTCCCGAAAGTTTTGAAGTTTTGAAAGAAGCGATTGTATGCCGGGATCACCGGCTATAAATGCCAAGACAAGGGTAGGCAAAACCAGCAGGGCAACAAGTTTTTTAAGCACAATCGTTCTTTTTAAAATTGCATTTTTTACAGCTACATCCTAATTGCCGCAGGTTCATCTTATACATCGTTAATTTAAACCTGCTTATCGATTAGGGGCAATGTTATTATTTCTTTATTTATTCAATCAGTTTCAATATGAAGGATGGCTAACAAACAGATCGTTTTGGCCCAAGACTCATCATACCAGATCAGTCATAAAAATTTTAAGGACTTTAGTTACTATCCTGCATTGGCATTTTTTTGCTTTCATCGTCTTTATTCAGGTATTGATACAAAACACCGCGACCTCCTCTAAAGTCTATGCCCTGTAAAATAACCAGGTAATTGCTATTGCTTTCTGAAGTAAAAAAAGAAATTTTTGCATTGCCACTTGCATCCGTCATTACTTCAGGATTCCAGTAAATAGTTGAACGCATATCGGGGAAAAATGTTTTTTCTTCCGGCGATGAATACCTGGGGCTGTAAAAGGCTTTTGTAATTACAGGTACAAGCGGTTTATATTTATATTCACCCGGAGTTTTTGCTACCAACGGGCCTTTGCCTAACCGGGTTGTTATTTCGATAAAAGAATAGGTATCAGGCTGAATGCCATGATCAACAAATTCATTTGTGCTCAAATAAACATTCCTGTAAAATGTACTGTATTTTAGGCTTTTCATCACTTCAATTCCTATAATATCTTCGGCAGAAAAATAATTCAGGTATCTATTCAAAAATAAAAGCCGGTCATCAATGGTGTTGCGCCGCTTGGAAATTTATGAAATAATTCTTCCGGATTTTTTGCATAATAAAAATCGTCCAGGTCAACACCATCAATTATAAAATGTACAATGCTAAAGCTCATAAAATATTGCTGCAACTTGTTTTTACCAAGCGTACCCCACCTGAAATCCTTTACATTTTCCTGCAGTATTTGTAGCAAGGTTTTTTTGGGAGTTTTTTCTAATACTTGTCCTGTAATAACCTGGTCTGAACCATCATTGTTCAAATTTTTTGAGCCTGGTATTTTAAGCTTTGCTTTAACAACAACATTCTGCAGGTAATAGCCATCTTTTTTTATTTGTGCTGTAAGCTGTGTATAGTTATCCACCATCTGTTTTGCCACTGTATCCAGCACTGAATGGAAACTTTTCCTGGCAGGATATTACATAGTAGCAAGTATAAATCCGGCAAAGATTTTAAAGGAAAAAGGGTGTTGGTAGTAGGCTTTGGAAACTCGGCTTGTGAAATTGCGATTGATCTATATGAACAAGGAGCAATACCTGGTATGTCTGTTCGCTCTGCGGTAAATATAATTCCTCGTGAGATCGCAGGTATCCCTATCCTGAAACTAAGTTTATTGATGAGTCATCTACCACCTCGTGTGGCTGACGCCATCAATGCTCCTTTACTTCGTTTAATGACTGGCGATATAACAAAATTGGGACTAACAAAAATGCCTTACGGTCCTTTTGAGCAAATCAAAAAGGATAGGAATATTCCCGTGCTTGACATTGGTACAATTAAGCATATCCGTAAAGGGAATATAAAAATTTATGGAGGAATTGCCAGCTTAAGCGGCACCACCGTTCATTTTTCAGATGGGAAGAAGCAGGATTTTGATGATATTGTAGTCTGCATTGGTTTTAACAGTGACAACACTAAAATCATTAAAGTAAGCAAAGATCGTTTTGACGATTTAAATTTAAGGATCGACAAACAAAAGTTTTTTGGTAAAGACGATTTATACTTCTGTGGTTTTTGGGTTGGTCCTACGGGACAAATTAGGGAGATTGCCTCAGACGCAAAAATAATTGCAAGGGATATTGCGAAAAAGGAAAGGTTCTTACATTAGAGGCCTACTAACTTCACGGTATTGCCGAAAAGAATTAACACGATTAACTAATTGATGCTCAATCTAAGAAATATATCAGCTTAAGTCAAATAAATTAGAATAAATTTAAATTGATTCAAAATTATTTAAATTGATCAGTATTGCTTAATTCATGCCTTTTATTAAAATTCTATTAAAAATATTAGTTCAGTAAAGTGAACCCTTTTTAGGAAAGCTAGAAAGAGTAAACTGAATATTGCAATTTAAAAACCCAATCAAATTTATCAATCCTAAATGCTGTTGATTTCAATTTTTAATTCTTTTTCAATTTCGAAAATTGAAAAAGAATTAAAAATGCTAGAAGGATAACTTCAACAAGTTTCGCATTAAAGCAATTTTTTTAAAGTGTGAGCTTAAATAACTAGATCAATTTATTTTATTGAATTTGATTTAAGTGAAACATTTCCTAATCGGTCTGGCGTATCGATTTTTACAAGCTAGTTAAAGATAGAATTCTAAACAGCTTTCATTTTTAACAATTGCTTCATTTATTTAAAATGATTGCCAGAAAGCTACATTTTTAAAATAAAATTTGTAACTAAAAAGCAGGTCTTGATTAAATATTTTGTATTTAGTGTTTATTTAATTAAATAAGTATTTTCATTTTATTTTCTATATGTGGTAATTGAATTATTAATACCAAGGAATCAGCGTAATTTGAAGAAAGTCAACTTAAGTTAACTACTGCACAAATAGCTTTCTAAAATGCTACAGTTGTATTCCTGAAAAAAAATCAAATAACCTTTTGCAATAAATATAAATAACGCAATTGGCGCAATTTAAAAAATAATGTTGCACCCTGATACACTTGATTGCTTAATTTAATATTTCATTCCTTGGGACTTTCAGAATTATTGTTTAATTGAATTGAATACCTTTCTGAATCAACTTTAATGTTGTTTTATTTATCTACAATCATCATCGATTTTCTTTAAAGATGTACGCCCCAATAAAATAGGGAGATGCTAATTCTATCTACATCAAACCAATTCTAGCGATCACAGCAGTATTGAGATTAATTTGAAGAAAGTCGGCGCACGCCGATTATTGGCTTAGGCTTAATTGGTTTATCAATATTTTTTATTATGAGGTAAATTGAAATTTCTTATCACGAATGCAGCAATTAATATTCTTTTGGAATTAATTCATAATGAATTCAATTTCGGTATTAAAAAATCTCAGCTATTTTAAACTTTTCCGGAAGGATTGCAATACACCTCAATGCATTATAATATCAAGCATTAAGGTATTGGCTAACTATTATGAAAACGATAATTGTAATCGGCGCAATTTGAATAAAGTCAGCGCACTGATTTATTTAATGCTATTGATTTATTTAAAATACTAAAAGAATTCATTTTCAGATGCTATATGTGAATCCTAATCAATGCGGGGATCGATTTCTATCAAAAATTTGAAGGATCGAAAAGGCAAACCGTTGGAAAATATCATTGCTTTCTGGCGACGTCATAAGCTTTTACCTTTTGTTGAATCCGGGCAGTGGATGAAAGTTAGCTTTATGCAATTGATCTGGATCAGGATACTGGATGATCTACGCGATATCAATTTCCCCGTAGAAAAAATGAAACTGGTTTGTAAATATTTTTTTCTTGATGCTTATCGTGATGAGGTGCCAAAAAAAAATTTCGAGTACAATAAAAAAGCAATACAACAGAAAAAATTAGCAGGCACACAAACAGAAGAAGAAGATTCCCTGTTGCAGTTTATTGAAGATGGTCTCAAAAATGAACCCCTTATGCGCATACTGAATTTAAATGTAAATTATCTTTCCAACTTTGTTGCTGCTGTTCTTGCGAACGAAAAAGATGGCAGTATTATAATTTATTTTGATGGTAGTGTTGCCGAATATGTTGGAGACGTTTGTCATAGTCATATAGAAACAATTCCTGATGCAATTCTCCCCCACATCAAACTTTCACTTGGATATTATTTAAAAGAGTTTTTATCTGATGAGGAGTTGGCAGCCATTGTAATGCCGCAACTTTTAAATGAAGACGAAATTAAAGTTCTCAGAGAAATGAGAAGAAAGAATGCGAAAGAAATTACGATTCAGTTGGAGGGTCAAAAATCCCGCATTATTACAGTTTCTAATGGAAAATTAACGGAAGCCCAGGTACAATCTGTGAAGGAAATTTTCGGTTTAAAAAACTATGAAAGCATAACGCTTGATACCATCGATGAAAAATCGATGAGTTTTAAACGAATAAGAAAAAGAATATAAAGGTTCTGATATCCTCAGGCCAATGGTCATACCCCGGTCCGATTTACTACATGTAATAAGACTTCCAAAGGGTAACAATGAAAAATTATAACTATGTAAAGAAAAAAGAAGAAACAAACAATGAACCTGAAGTACAATCTGAACATCCGAAAAATGACTTAGCACATGCCAGCATCGATGAACAGATTAATCAATTGGCTCAAATCATTATTGATAATCTAATACAACAATTGTATGAAAAAAAATAGAATAAAAACTTCCGGCGAATCGATGGAGTCTACACTGGAGTCCAGTATTATTAAGCGCTATAATGTTGTGCCTAAACGCGACAAAGGATTTGGCGTTATCTACAGCAGAGTAAGTTCAAAAGAGCAGTTTGATAACAACGGCAGTCTGGAGGTTCAAAAAAAAATCTGCGAAGAATATGCAGTCAAAATGGGTATTGAGATAAAGGAATATTTCGGAGGTACTTATGAAAGTGCTAAAACTGATGGCCGCAAAGAATTCCAGCGCATGATCACCTTTGTAAAAAGAGATCGACAGGTTGCTTTTATACTTGTTTCAAATCTCGATAGGTTTTCACGCACCGGTTCTGCGGCTGCTCAACTTAGTGAGGAGTTGGGGAACATGGGAATTAATTTGAGATCAGTAACGCAAAATATCGATAATTCCGATGCATCGGGCAGGCTCCAGGAAAATTTTTTTCATCTGGTTAACCATTTTGATAACAAGACCAAAAGTGACCGAACCAGCACCAATACACGGGAGGTGATGTTAAAAGGATATTGGCCTTAT
>JBKJUP010000088.1:0-52619 GCA_046590675.1 Ferruginibacter sp.
CAACTTGCTTTTTAAAATCAGATTTTAAAATAATATCCCACAATGAAGAACTAACGCCATATCCTTTGGAAGCATCCTGGTAATGGTGCAGCATGTGGTGCTGCTTTATTTTTTTTAAAGTACTGTTTTTAAAGTTATGGTGATGCATGGCGTAGTGCATCATATCATAAACAAGATAACCCAATAAAAAGCCCGGGAAGAAAGCAAATAAAAATTGTTGCTGAAGAAAAAGAGAAAATAAAAAATAAAATAATGTTGCTAATGGAATGCTTGCAGATGGAGGCATTACGAGGCGTTTTTTATCCCGGGGATAATCGTGGTGAACACCATGAAAAATAAAATGAATTTTTTTACCAAATTCAGAAGTAGGGTGGTAATGAAAAATAAAGCGATGTAAAACGTATTCGGTAATTGTCCACACAGCCAAACCAACTAAAAAGTAAATGCCAAAAGACATGATATCTATACCCATATTAAAAGAACTATATCCGAATATCAGGATAGCCGGGATAAAGATATAGAGCGGCACAGTATAGTGCACTTTAGATAAACTATTAAATAACTTGCTTTTAAATAATTGTATCGATTCCTCTGAATTGGATACATAATTTTTTTTCATCTTATTGCTTATTTCAGATTTATCAAATTTTCAGTCTTTCTTTTACAACAGTACGATTTCCAGGATCAATACCGGAAATTTCTACATACTCAATATTGGGCGACCAAAACGAACCTCCGTTTATTTTTAGAAATATACTGGTTAAAATTACCTTTTGTTTATTGATATTGGTAAACACATATAACTTGTTATCCGGCCCCGGTTCTAAATACAACTTGTAATTTTTATAGGATACAAAATTTAATTCGTATTTATTGTTCGTAATTTTTCTGGCCTTAATACCATAAGCAAACTTGCGCTGAATAAAACTCAATTCCTGCTGTTGGCCCTGTTCCTGGTATCTTATCCAAAATTCGTGTACCGGGTTCTCCAAATCAAAAACACCATCCTTATAATTTAGTTCATACACAATGGTATTAGAATTGGATGTACGTTGCAAATAAAATAACTGCTTTTGATTTCCTGTTGGAACGGGAAATACCGTTTGTGCCATTGCATCACCAACACTAAGTGCCAGGATAAGGATAAAAAGAATCAATTTTTTCAGTGACATAACCATTATTTTCTTCTGTCTTTTTCGTCTAAAGCTTTTTTAGCTGCCGCCAGTCTTTTAAATGCTGTAATATTTGCCAGTACAGCCATAATTGTAATGGGCATTGTAAAGATGGACATTGTTTCAAACAACTGGTAGTTTGTACCAGGTATAAAATATTTAAAATCGCCGCCAATTATAGCACCGGCAATTCCGCAAAGCAGGGCTGCTAATCCTGTTAATACCACACGTTCCGGTCTTTGCATGATGCCGCCTTTATTTTCAATACCCAATCCTTCACTTCGGGCCCTTGTATAGCTTACCATCATCGAACCAATTAAAGCTATAAATGCAAATAATGAACTAAAGAAATAATGGTGAGAAACCAGGTAATAGCAAATGCCTAAAAACATGATGAGTTCGCTATACCTGTCCAGTACAGAATCAAACAAAGCTCCGAAGGTGGAACTCATGTTGCCGATCCTTGCTACCTGCCCGTCAAGCATATCAAATAAGCCTGCAAACAGTATCAATGCACCAGCCCATCCTACATAGGATAAATCGCCACGATTGCCCTGTTCTGCGCCTTTTATAAAAATGATAGCTACGCCTATGTTTAGCACCAAACCTGTAATGGTTACAATATTGGGCGTAAATCCAATTTTTATTAATCCTTTTACAATGGGATTAATAATTATATATATCCATTTTTGAAGCCGGTCTCTTATTAATTCGTTTGCCATAATGACTGTTTTTAAGCGTTAAAAATCGAATCTCAGTTTGGTTCTGATGCCCCAGGTTGAAATGCCAGGATTTTGCAAATACGTTAGTCGTTTTACAAGGTCAACCCTGATGATTTTAAAAATATTTGCAATACCTACACTCATTTCAATATAGGGTGTTTTGGTAAGTGCAAAGGTCGTTTGTTTTCCAAAATTTACATCGGTTGGAAATTTTAAAAGATCCTGCGTTTTTGCCGGGTCATTTTCGTCCCTCACCCCACCATACAATATTTTAAAACTTGCTACTTCACGAAGTTTTAATTTCTTGATCAATGGAATTTTATTAAAGAAAAAACCGTTGAAATAGAAATCGAGGTTTGTCGCAACATATTTATCACTTACAAATTCCATAAAATTCATCAGGTTATAAGAGTGAATCTGGTATGCATACGTTTGATTGGCTCTATGTATTGTTAATAACGGGAATGGTACTTTGCCAAATATATAACCACCTTCCACAGATACATCCGTATAACCCAACTGCGACATGTATAAACGTTTATCCATTGAAAGGCTTAAATTTTGATAATTATATTCACCTTTTAAAAGACCTTTTACACCATTAATGAATCTTACGGTAAATACAGGGTATTTATTAATAATAGGAATTCTGAAATTTTTACCCTGGTAAAACTGTTCGTTTGGTGCCCATCTTAACTCAGCAGATAGTTCAGATGTTGTTATATTGTTTACATACGAATCATCAACTACTTTCTGGTAAGTAATATCTCCTGCAGGTGTTTGCTTCCAGTTCTTAAATGCAAAAGTATAACTTATGTTTTTACCAAATTCCCGTACATATTCAGCCTTCAAAAAATTATTGTATAACCATTTATTATTGTTTCCTCTTTTAAAGGACAATAAGAAATTGTCTTCGTTGGTAAATAGTAGTTCCTGGCCGGGTATTTTAGTATCATACTGGTAACTTACTTTCAGGTAATTAAGCGGGTACGAATAAATTGATTTATGGTTAAAAGAATAGGTGGCTGCTGCCAGATATTTCAGCTTTTTATCTTTGAAACCGTAAGCAAAATAATTGTCGAAATACAGGAAGTTGCTAAACTTAGGTGTTGTTCTTCCGCCTACTCTTAGTTTAAAGCCTTCTACCGGGTTAAAGCTGTAAAAGGTATTGGTGTTGCCAAGTTCCCATGCACCAAAAGATTTGTAGCCCGAAAACAGCAGGGTTACTATTTCGCCAAATCTTTTGAAGGATTTCATATTTTTTAAGCTGTCAATATTGTAGTACGCCTTTGTTTCTACACTTGTAAGTGGTGTATGCCGGTTGGCTATCCAAAAGCTATCAGACGTTTTTTCCGCATTTATTTTTTCAACCAAATCCTTGTCATTGTAAATACTATCAGGGGCAGGCTCATTGATTAAGAAATTTTTAAACGAAACGGATCTTTCACCCAATATACCTCCGGAAGCATTTTGCGTTAATGCAAATTCTGCCAGCATGCTGCTTTTAATTACATGAAACCTGCCGTCAAATGCTTTTTCAAAATCCTGGTTAATTCTTAACTCTCTTGTCCAGTTAAGGTTGGCATTTTTGCTAATGGTCATGCTTATTTTTTGAACACCATATTTGCCATCCAATGTGATAAACATAGTACCCCTGAAAAGCAAGTCATTGGGGTTTTTAGGAGTAAAGTATAGTTTAATAAGTTTTACGCCATCCATTTCTACCGTGTCACGAATGTAATAGCGGTAAAATGTGGGTCCCATATCCGCAATGGGACTTAAGAACTGGGTAGTAAGAATGGTTACATTATTATCATAAATATTGATATCGGAATACAGCCTATTCAGATATTGACTGATGCCATTATCATCCAGGAAATCGCCGTAGCTTACTTTCTTTTCTCCTAATATAATTGTTTTATTTTTTTCAGGATTTTTCCGCAGATACCTGTCCGATATTTTTTCTTGCAGGTAAATAGGTAACAATGATTTTCCTTCAAGCGTAGTGGTATCAATATTTTCAAGAATGAATTTATAGTTCCTGAAAAGCCTGTTCTTTATTAATTTTTCCGGCTTATTTGTTAAAGAAAGCGACAACTTCTCGTATTGTTCATACTGAACATAGTCGTACGATGTAATGCGGTTTTTTTCTTTATTGTCTATTACCAGGTCAATTAATTCCACTGCAGGATTATCCCTGTTTCTATATTTGCCTCGTCTTTTTGTTTTTACAATTACTTCCTGAAGCGCATCAGCCAATTGCATTTCAACATTAACAGATTGCTCTTTACCCGGGCTTATTTTCTTTTTTATTTCTTTGTACCCGGTGAATGAAAACACGAGTGTCTTCAAATTTTCGCGGTAGGTAACAATTGAAAAGCTTCCATCCTCACCGGTGGTAACTCCTTTTCCTCCCTCAAAAAAAATACTTACAAATTGCAGGGGGCGCATTGTATTTGCATCTTTTACAAATCCTTTTACTACTGTTTGTGCATTTGCAAAAAAACTACCCAGCAACAGTGTAAATAAAAATGAGTACCTCATTATTATTCTATAACTTTTCATTATCATCAATATTTTTAAAAACATACCTTTTTTGAATAGGATAATTATAAGCAACAGCTACAACGACCGAAGTTGTAACTTTTGCGATCATATAATTAAGCTTCGCAAATTCTATTAGCATGTAAACTCCGCATGCATTCAGGATTAAATTTCCTGTCCAGGCTAACAAATATTTTTTGCCCTGGTGAAAAACAGGCGAGTCAACGGAGACAAAGACCCATTGCCTGCCAATAAAAAAATTTATTATGCCGCCAATAATTGTTCCAATTATACTGGCAAGTACAGCATCTAATTGTAAAAATTGTTTTAATATAAAAGTGACGAGGAAATCACAAAAACTTGCAGTGAGAGAAGCCACGTTTGCTTTCAAAAATGTTTTCATTTAACTGAATTTATGTGCCAGCCATATCCAGGATTGCACAAATGCTAAAGCATACATTCCAGCCAATACATCATCTGCCATCACACCCCAACCTTTTGGTAAATTTTCTGTTTTTCTTACCCCAAGCGGTTTTACAATATCAAAGAATCTAAATGCAACAAGGCCAACAATGGTGTATCCTATATTTTGTGGCACATATAATAATGCGATGGCCATTCCTGCTACTTCATCAATCACCACCCTACTGCTATCCTTGCCCCAAATTCCATCAACCTCATTCGAACTCCAAACCCCAACGCCAATAATTATAAAGGTTATTAAAACCTGCCAGTTATGTTGCGTATAACCGGCAGGCAAAAAAAACCATATTAAACAATAAACAATAGCTGCAATTGTTCCGCCACCTTTACCTACGAAACCAATTCCTCCGACGGATGCAACTAATGTGTGAAATCTTATCACAATGTTTCTACAAGCTCCTGGTAATAGTCTAAACCAAGATGCGTTATTAAATCTTCGCCCATGATATGACGCAAAGTATTTTGCATTTTCATCAATTGTTTGAAAATATCATGCTCCGGACTTAGCGCTGGCAATGTTTGTGGAGATTTGAAATAAAATGATAACCATTCCTGGATGCCCGACATTTCTGAACGCTTTGCCAGGTCAAGAAACAAAGCAAGATCCAACACAACAGGCGCAGCTAAAATAGAATCCCTGCAAAGGAAATTTATCTTGATTTGCATAGGATAACCTAACCATCCAAAAATATCGATGTTGTCCCAGCTTTCTTTATTATCGCCATGAGGTGGATAATAATTGATTCTTACTTTATGATATAGGTCGCCATACAATTCAGGATTTAATTCAGGCCTGAAAATTTCGTCCAACACACTTAGTTTTGAAACTTCTTTTGTTTTAAAATTATCCGGATGATCCAGCACATAACCGTCTCTATTACCCAAAATATTTGTGGAGAACCAACCACGTACACCCAATGCTCTTGCATGTAAACCCGGAGCAAGAATTGTTTTCATCAATGTTTGGCCGGTTTTAAAATCTTTACCGCCAATTGGAGTATTTGTTTCTTTAGCCAATTCCAATAATGCAGGTATATCGCAGGTAAGATTTGGAGCACCATTTGCAAACGGCACCCCGGTTTTGATAGCCGCATACGCATATATCATACTTGGTGCAATCAGGCTTGCATTATTTTTTAAAGCGGCTTCGAATTTTTCAATAGAGCTGTGTATGTCTGTTGCCTCGATGTACTTTTCTGTACTGCCACACCATACCATTACAACACGGGTGCAGTCATTTATCTTCTTAAAATTTTCGATGTCTTCTATCACCTGCATTGCAAGGTCATATTTAGTAGCACCCGTCTTTACATTTTTGCCGTCAAGATTGCTAACATAAGATCTGTCAAAAACTGCCTTCATTGGCTTAATGGCTTCCAGTTCGGTCTTTACTGTATTTAGCAGTTGAAGGTCGAGCACTTTTGCATTTGTAGCAGCTTCGTACACATTGTCTTCATAAATATCCCATCCACCAAATGCGATGTCATTTAAATCTGCCAGGGGCACAAACTCTTTTATTTTAGGCATCCGGTTTTCTGTTCTTTTACCCAGGCGAATATTGCCCATTTGAGTAAGCGAACCAATCGGTTGTGCAATGCCCTTTTTTACTGCTTCAACGCCTGCAATAAAAGTTGTAGCCACTGCTCCCAAACCGGGTATCAGTATGCCTAACTTTCCTTCTGCAGGAGCTACGTCATGTTTCATAATTGATTTGTTTTAATTAGTAGTAGAATGTCTGTAAGTAGTAGTGTCTTAATAAATATCTTTCGTTAAATCCATTTGTGTTTTGTGTACCATTTTATT
This sequence comes from Ferruginibacter sp., assembly GCA_046590675.1. Lineage (GTDB taxonomy): Bacteria > Bacteroidota > Bacteroidia > Chitinophagales > Chitinophagaceae > Ferruginibacter. The sequence continues at coordinate 6,725 of JBKJUP010000088.1, forward strand.
GAATCTTCAAGCCCGGTTTGCAAATTATATATTGGCATGTAATGCAATTCCTGCCTGGCTTTTTCAATATCACATATCCAGTTTTTAGCTGCCAGTTCATGCAGTTTTTCCCTTGATAGTACGGATGGTTTATTTAACCAGCCATTGGTTGTTTCCATTATAAAAGCCAGTAGTTTAATCAGCGGCATTGGTATATGAAAACGAACTGCTTTTTTATTCAGTATCTTTTTAGTTATGTCAGAAAACTGGTACCTGTTATAACTATTTCCATCAGTAATGTTATATATGCCGATGGCATCATTTATAAAAAGAGCATCGATAGCCAACTTCGCCACATCTGCGGCATGCACGAAACTGAGGTGTTGCAAAAAATTTCCTATGTAGGGATCTAATCCTTTGCTCACCGTTTTTACCATGATAAATATATCTTTATCCCTGGGGCCGTATATTGCTGTTGGTCTTAATATAGTATATGGGATTTCGGTATTTGCCAGGTGTTCTTCTGCCAGCAATTTGCTTCTGCCATAAGCTGTTACCGGGTTAGGCGTTGTAGCTTCAGTTATCTTTTTTTCTACATCCGAAAGGGGACCAACTGCAGCAAGGCTACTGATAAAAACAAATTTTTTTAAACCTTCCGGCAATTTTTTAGCTGCATTTGCAAGGTTTAAAGTGTAGGTAGCATTTACATGATTGTATGCTTTCTGCTTTATTGCCTTGGTGATGCCAGCCGCATGAACGATGTATTGAATCCTGTTTTCAGTTAACTGGGCAGATAAATCGGTAACATCCTCAAAATTGAGGTAGAGATACTGAATGGGTAAATCTTTTAGTTGGTCTATAATACTATTTTTGCGAACTGCTGCAAATACTACCAGGCCCTTTTCAACCGCTGCTTTTACAATGTGATATCCTAAAAAGCCACTTGCCCCGGTAATTAAAACATGTTCGCTCATATTGCTTTTTCGAGAATGCGGTATCGCTTGTACACCGTTGCATTCAGATTTTTCAATCCCTTATTCATCATCACATTGTTCTCCAAAATCCAGGACGCCTCACCACCTTTAATTTTCTTATCGATGGCTTTCTGAATTATTTCAGCATAGAAATAAGCTTCGATACCTACCTTTCTATATTCTTCATTTACACCCAATGCAATTACTCTTACATAGTCAATCTTTTTCACTCCCATCAGTAACTTGAAAATACCTGTAGGGAACAACCTGCCTCTTTTGATTTTTATTAATACCTGGTTAATATCAGGAATGGCTAGTGCAAATCCAATTGTCTTTCCATCTTTTTCTGCGATGAGGCAAAAGTCTTTATCTAAAATCATTTTAAGATCTTTGGCCAGGTATTTAAACTCATCGTCTGTCATAGGAACAAATCCTGTGTTTGCCTGCCATGCTGCATTGTACACTTTAAGCACATTATCAACCTCTGTTTTAAAATTTTTAAGATTGATATTTCGAATGGTAATATTTCTGGCTTCAAACCTTTTCAGCAATGCTTCCTTTAATTGGATGGTGCGCTTATCAACCTGCAATGTGGGCAAGTCGTATGCAACCATGTCGAACTTTTTTTCAAAGCCATTTGCCGTAAGCAATGACAGGTAATACGGTTTATTGTATGTCATCATAGCCACAGGTGGCGAATTAAATCCTTCTACCAATAAACCCGCAGGATCATTTGTAGAATGATTTACAGGCCCAATCATAGTATGAACGCCTTTGTTTATAAGCCAATCCTTTGCCGCGTTTATCAATTTTTCGGCTACAGGCCCATTATCATATATATCAAAGAACCCAAAAAAACCATCCTTTCTATTACTGAAAGCATTGTGGTTATTATTTAAAATCGCTGCAATTCTTCCCTTCAATTTACCATCCTCGTAACCCAAAAAACATTGAACAACTGAATGATCATGAAAGGGATGTTTTCCCGGCGTCAATAAATCCCGCTGGGCAATATGTAATTCAGGAACATAGTTTTTATCACCCTCAAATAAAGTGTGGGGAAAATCTATGAACGTTGCCAAATCCTTTTTGGTAACAACTTCCTTTATTTCAATCATGCTCTTTCTTTGTTTTGCTGTGGTACTTTTAATTTAAAAGATACTTTTTTAATCTTTTCAACAGCATAATCAATTTGCTTAAATGAATGCGTAGCCATTAATGAAAAACGAATCATGGATGAATCATTGTTCACCGCAGGTGATACAACTGGGTTTACAAAAATTCCTTCATCCATCAACATTTTGGCCATCAAAAATGTCTTCTCATTATCTCTTACAAAAATTGGGATGATCGGCGACTCGGTGATACCGATGTCAAAACCTGCTTTGGTAAATGCATCCAAAGCGTAATGCGTATTTTGCCAAAGTTTCTCAATTCTCTGAGGTTCTTCTTTAAGCACATTAAGCGCTGCTAAAGCACTTGCAGTAGCTGCAGGCGATATACTTGCACTGAACATTAAAGAACGGGCATGATGTTTCAGGTATTCAATAACCGGCTTATCTGCAGCAATAAAGCCACCGATAGAAGCAAGTGATTTACTGAACGTACCCATTATCAAATCTACCTTATGTGTGATATTAAAATGTGCGGCAGTACCTTGTCCTGCGGGCCCGAGTACGCCTAGTGAATGCGCATCATCTACAAAAACAGTGGCATTGTATTTTTTGGCCAGCGCAGTTATTTCATTTAATTTAGTAATGTCGCCTTCCATACTAAATATGCCATCGGTAGCAATTATTTTAAAAGCTTCAATGGGAACTGAAGCCAGCAATTTTTCAAGGTGCGCCATGTCGCCATGACCAAACTTATATAATTTAGAGAAAGACAACCTTGCGCCATCAATAATGCAGGCATGGTTTAATTCATCGGAAAAAAGAAAATCATTTCTGCCGCCCAGTGCAGATATCACTCCCAGGTTAACCTGGTAACCAGTGCTAAATACAAGGGCTGATTCTTTGCCAACAAATTGTGCCAGGGCTTCTTCTAATTCAAGGTGCAAATCAAGCGTGCCATTTAAAAACCGGGAACCAGCACAACCACTACCATACTTATCGATGGCTTTTTTAGCCGCTTCTTTTACTTTTGGGTGATTTGTGAGACCCAGGTAACTGTTAGAGCCAAACATCAATACCAATTTACCATCTATTATTACTTCTGTATCCTGGTCCGATTCTAACGGACGAAAAAAAGGATAGATGTCTGCGGCCTTTAATTTATCAACTGTTTTAAAAGCCATTACCTTGTCAATCAGCGTTTTATTACTCATTGTGTTGTTTTAAAGTGTTTCCTTAAGCTTATAGTATATTGAAAATAAAAATATTTAATTTAATAAACTTATTATTTTTTTATAAAGTTAGTCAGTATGGGTTATGGTTATTTGTATTTTTTCTGAATTCTTGCCAATACACACATACAGGTCTCAAGATCTTTAAGGTCAATATCTTCTTTTAAAATTTTATCGTGATCCAGAAATTTATTATGCATCTCATCTATAATTGCCTTACCACTGGTGGTGAGTTCAATTAAATTTTTCCTTCTGTCTCCGGCTACTGGTAATCTTTTTACAAAGCCCTTTTGTTCCAAAATGTCAATTGACCTTAAAATAGCAGATTTGGTTTTATCCATCACTTCAGCAATATCCTGTTGAATCATTTCCTTGGTGTTGCTTCGTGAAATATAATAGAGTACACCCATCTGCTCAAAGGTAATATCAGTAGTGAGCCCCGAAAAGGCACCATTGATCCACTTTAACAAAAGCTTTCCAGTGTGAATAATCATAAAACCCAGCGTATCTGGCATTTCTTTACAGTCCATATATCAATAGTTGACTAGTTTACTATTGCAAAGCTAATAGTAATTATTATCAACTAAAAATAAAATTTTCAAATAATTTTTTTTCATAAAGTATTTAATAATACACGGTGATAAAGCCTCGATCTATTAATTTATACTGAAACAATTGGTTATCTGATTATTATATACTTACTAGACGATCAGGTTGCAAAAAAACTTTAATTGTTATAAATAATTTTTGTTTGCGGAGTGGGAGGCAATTTTCTACTTGTACTAAATCCAGCAATAATTAGAAAAAAATACATAATTGATAAAAATTCAATTCAGTAATGTAAATGGTTTTCAATGTAACTAAAATGAATCTCCGACTAATGCAAAGATATCAGTTACTTTAATTTGCGAATTACCTTTCATCAATACACCTGAACTAAGGTATCAATATGTAATTAAGTTTTTTAAATAAAACACGCAGGCAGTTAAACTTTACCTACAAATTTTAATCTACAGTACTTAGTTGATAGATTGGAATGAAATGTATGCTTACCACACAGGAAAAATAGTTTAACAGGTCTTTAAGCAGGTATTGTTAAGCAAAGAAAAGCCGTCCCAATTTTGGGATGGCTTTTTTGGTGATTAGATCGGGTATGCTGTAATAACTTGCTGCCCCAAATCCAATAATGACTTACAGTGATATTATATCAATTGATGGCCTGAAGTGTAGTTTATTGGTATTGGTAGCAATGCCAATGCGTTGAACCTGGTTGCCAGGTAAGGTTGGTTTAGAAGTAGTATTTGCTCCGGCAGTAGCTTGACTCAGGTAAATAGCTGCTGCACTAAAAGACCATGCATCATTTCTTACAAAACCTTCTATTAAAAGTTTACCGGTGGCATTGGCAGCAATATTTTGAATAGCTATGCGTTGCGCCGGTGTAGTAACAGCAGCATCTGCTTTTGCTTTTTTCCAGGTAGTAGTACTAAAATCAAAATATAGAACATCTCCAAAAACCACATTCTCTCCTACAACAGCAGTTTCAAATGTACCCACATAACTTTGGTTGGTAGCCAACCCCGCAGTAATGTCAATACTATTATTGTTCATCATCAAATTACCTCCTAACTGTGGGTTTACATCTTCGATAATTTTTGTCATAAGTGTGCCGGTTGTATTTGGCACTGTTATAATATTGTTTAAAGTGGGATCAATAATATTAAATGTTGTCATATTCCCTCCAACAGTTGCACCGTCAAACACCAATGCACTACTTCCCTGAATGGCTCCTTTTAAAATAATTGTATTCGTTGTATTTGTGCCTACAGTGGAATTACCCGTTACTGTAAAGCCATTGGTTGCAGTGGTTCCGGTAGTGGTTAAATTATTTGTACCAAGATTAACTGCAGTGTTAGCACCGCTATATGGAACTAAGTTAGAAGTGCTGGGTGCAGAAGACCAGCTTAATATACCCGAGCCACTTGTTGTTAATAATTGTCCTGAAGTTCCATCGGCTGATGGAAGTGTATAAGTAGTACTGCCCGCAGCAGCAGCCGGTGAAAATCCGATATATCCTGAACTGGAGCCGGATAATCTGATTGTTCCTTTTACATCCAATATGCTTCCCGGAGAACTTGTGCCAATTCCAACATTGCCATTGTGATCGATTTTCATCCTTTCAGATTCTGCAGTACTATTGTTTGCAATAGTTTTAAAAATCAGGTATGATCCATGCCCGGACGTGGACCATGTTTGAGTAGTTTTTGAAACAATACCGGTAGTAACAACATCATTGAATGTAGAACCGTCAAAACCTGCGAAATGTAAGGCACCTAAAATTGTACCGCTGGTAACCGGCAATGGTGAACTTTTTGTGCCTGCAGAAACCTGCAATTGCATACTAGGAAAATAACCTTGGTTACTTGTATTGTACATACGAGTTGCTATATCTGCATCCGGCCCGCCTGGATCTTCTACCTGTATGCGATAAATAGGGTTAGAAACATTTAAGCCCAAAAGTCTTCCGGGACCTGTGAGGCGCATTGCTTCAATATTGTTTGTTTTGAAAATAAAGTCCACATTATCAAGTGTACCTAAAAAATTTGCGCCCGGTGTTGTTCCGGTATTTCCGGTAAGCTTCCAGCGATCATTTGTTAAACTTGACATATCTATTGCCGGTGATGCTATGCCATTAACAGATGATACAAGGTTAACTCCTGTAAGTGTAAGCGTATTTGAATTAACAATAGGAGAGGTTGCTACTGTACCATTTACAGTGCTGGTGATGGTATTGGTAGAACTGGTAAGCGTATTGGTACTTGATCCTGCCATAACACTGGCTACTGTTCTTCTTTTTAATAAGCCGGCAGAATCTGCTGTTACAATAAAATCTGCCACAACTCCGCTTGTTAAATTACTTACAATCGCCTGGCCGTTTACATGCAATTTTTGCAAGGGAGTACCAATGCCTAATCCTAAGTTGCCGGCTACATCAATAACGTCCAGTACCGAAGCACCTGAATATTTTCTCCATTCGGTAAGATTGGCAGATTGGTTGGTACTGTTACCCTGAATGCCTAATGCAACACTGGGGTCTCTTTGAGAAGCCACGATTACGCTGGTTCCTGAAATGCCTCCAATAAATGCCGGGAAAACGCCCGTTTGACGATCGCCTCCTAAAATGGTGGCCCAATAACTTCCCATTTGTAAACTTCTACTACCGCCTCCCTGCCAGAATATATCTCCTCCATCTCCACCCAATCTAAAATCGCCGCTGCCGGCCGTGTTTGTAAAAATTAACTGACCTACTGATCCGGTCCTTCTTATCTCAACATTATCTTTTACAACCAATGAACTGGCCGGATCTGAAACACCAATTCCAACTTTTCCCAAACTATCAATTACCATTCTTTCTGTATTATTTGTGCGAATACGTAAACTGGCATTATTGATTGTTCCCAGGAAATTATTGCCGGAATTGATACTACTATTTCCTGAAGTAGCCCAGGCTCCCTGCCCTATTACGCTTGTGATGGTTCTTTTTTTCAAGAGGCCGGTTGCATCTGCCATTACGATGCTATCAGTGGTTGCTCCGCTCATTAAATTACCTGCTGTGATAGTGCCGTTGAAAATTTTATTACCTCCAAACGTTTGTAAACCATTTGTTACCAAACCTCTATTGGCGGCAGATGCATCTGGTATATTAAACGTGTGAATTGTACCTGATGATGCGATGTTGAAATCGGAACCGGTAGTTCCTGTAGCAAATGTTTGTATATTTTGAGTTAGCCCATTCAGAGATTTAATGGTTCCTGTGCCGGTAGCAAGACCGGTCCAGATGGGTGCTATACTCGTTCCGGTATTTACTTTAAACTCATTATCTGTAAGGTTAAAAATTAATAACCCTTTAGCAGGAACCGGGATAGCGTTTTGCTGGGTTGTTGTCATTCTGGGTGTTAAAAGTCCCTTGGTAACACTGCTAATGTCCAGCATAGCACTTGTGTCAGGTAAATTGCCCACTTCATTTATAGCAATATTTTGTGCAGATGAACGCTGAATAAAGACACACTGAGTAGCTAGTAAAACTACAATGTAGATGTTTTTCATTTTCTGGATTTAAGGTTACAACCTTTTCTTATTTGGATATTGTTATTTATTGAAAATTGATACTTTCAATAGTATTGAATGATTAATATAATTAATTGAAGGCCAATCAGACAAGCAATCAACTTTGTGCTGTTTTACTCTACAATAACTTTTTGCGTATTGTGGTTATTATCCTGGCCAATAATTTCCAGTTGGTAAATACCTGCCGGAAGTTTAGAACCCGTGTTCAATGATTTGATATTGTTGCCGCCATTGTTATTGAAGCTACTAACGTAAAGTACCTGACCTATATTGTTGGTTAGTTTTACATGATAATTCCCAGCCGGTTGGTTATTTATTTGCAGGTTAATTACGTTACCTGTTATTGGGTTGGGATAGATGCTGAAACCGCCTTCTTTCTGGCCAATTGTTACTTTAACGATTGAGCTATATTGAATTGCCCCGCTGTTATCGTAAGTCTTAATTCTGTAAAAATTGTTCCCCTGCACCGCGTTTACATCTAACCAACTGTAATTGTTATATGAATTATTTGTACCTGTAACAATAACTGTAGCAACCTTTGCAAATGTGCTTCCATCAATTGATTTTTCTACATCATACTTCAGCATATTAATTTCGTTTTCTACTTTCCAGTCAACTGCAATATTTGTATTTTTCTGGTAAGCGGCTACGTTGGTAATTGTAACTGGTAATGGCGCAGTTAATTTAAACACAAGCCTAAACCGGTTGGCTGCATAAGAAGCTGCTGTTCCGTTTACTGAGAAATTAACGGTGGTAGTGCCGGAAAGGTTTACAATTGTATTTGAGTTAAGGTAACTATCAATCAAAATTCCGTACATGTCCGGCTGTTGCAAACCATCTACTATAAATTCAAACTGGTAATTTCTTTGTACCATTTTGGTGATTTTAAAAAGCACCGTGTCATTGATTGTAAGAGCCGGCCTTCTTTCTGCAGCCAGTGAAGTTGTGATGCGTTGTATTGCAAGATTTTCGTTTACGTTACCAAATTTAATCGCATCATCACGATCAAGCCCCGCACTATAAATATTGTCAAACTCAGCAATAACGCCATCAGCAAATATTTTACTATTATTAGCTTCCAGCAAATGCAAATTGGTACGTATCTCACCAACACCAACACCTGAAGTACTGTTATTAGTTTGAGGCCTGAAGGCAAGGTTATTATTTTTACCTGATTTGCTGCTTTCGTTGAAAGTAACACCAGCTTCACCATTTTCTTTTGTTTCAACAAAAAACGCCTGGCTCGACTGTATGTCTTTTGTTTGATTGGTAGCAGTGACTGTTTTTACATAAATACCATCATTGTTTAAGTCGTCCATCATAACGTAACCACCCAAGGTATTAATTGATGGATCCCAAACGTAAAAGCGCTTAACAACATTGTATCTAACAATTTTATCAAAATCAACCGGTGATGCATAAGGATTACCAATTAATGTGTACCTGTTAGCTGTGCTTGAGGCACCGAACACCTGTGTGCCTGTTTGAAGACTGCCAATACTTGTTACTGTGGTAATGTTGGTGTTAGGTACCAGCGTATTGTTAGGGTTACGATCGCCTCTTACAAACATGAAATAACCTGTATTATCTGCAGATCCGGTATTACGCGGTGAAGCAGATACATGTGTATTTAATACGTTTACTAGTGCCTGTGTAGCTGTGTTCCAGCTTTTAAGAGAAACATTGTTTTCATAACTTAAATCCAATCCGTTACCAGTGGCGCCTGTAGGGTTTGAACCTGTAATAAGCGTACCCAAGCCCGGGGTATAAATTCCTTTATTCTGCCACGAATTAAAGATCGTGTTTGAGCCGGTTACAGGAGCAGTCACTAAACGCCATGCTCTTCTTGAAGGAACAAATCTTTCAACATTTGCTTTTCCAATAATTTTGCTGGTAGAAGGAACAACATCCAATCTTGCAGTTAAAGAAGCGTCAGAAATTAAAGTAAGGTTACTGTCTGTATATAAATTACCACCAGTTACAGCAAGCACATTTCTAACCCCAACCGCAGATTTCAATGCAACACCATAAGCAGATTTTACAATTGATAAATTGTGAAATATAGTGGTGTTAGTTCCGTTCACATTTGAACTCAATGTATCAGTGTTTCCACTAAATTTTACTGTACTTGTAGTTGGAATAAAAGAACCATCATTTTTTAGAGATGCATTATTAATTACCAGTGTAACATCACCGTTTAAAACCATGCTACTGCGTGGGTTTATAACAATACCCTGTGCTGTTGCGGCAAAAGCGTTTAATAAACAGGCAGCTAATATAAATAAGCATAATCCTGTTTTACTAACTGTGAAGTTGGTGTTTGTTGCTTTTGTAGTTGAGTAATAATGTTTCATAAATGCTGATTTCAGGGGGTGGTAATTATTTCTTGTGCAAGTCGTAAATCGACTATTGTGCCATTTATTTTTACATTAAAAATCAATTAGTTGTGAATTGATTTCAATTTATTTTTCCATTAAAAAGACCAGGTTTCCAATTTATAGACGTTTTCCAAATAGCCATACGTCTTATTAAGCTGTAGAAATTTAACCACATTTCAAAATCCCAAAAATTAATTGTAAATATTGCCCCGGAATAAACGTAGTAAATGGTGGTAGAGATTGATGAAAAGCTTATCTGGAACTGATTTCCGGTTTTTAACAGGCAATTTTATCGCAATGATTTTTTGTCAATTATCGGTAACCTTATTATAATTTCTGATGAAAGGTGGCTACGGATGCTATCATCCTTTTGTAAACCATTCGCCGTTATAATAAAGTGCTAAATTGCACGCAACTAATTAAAGGATGAAGTACTATATAATTGCTGGAGAAGCAAGTGGTGATTTACATGGAAGTAACCTTGTTGTGGAATTAAATAAGTTAGATGCACAAGCGAATGTCAGGTGCTGGGGCGGCGACAAAATGCAAGCAGCAGGCGCAACTTTAGTAAAACATTACCGGCAGCTTGCATTCATGGGATTTGCCGAAGTTGTAAAAAATCTGAGTACTATTTTCAAAAACCTTGCATTTTGTAAAGCTGATATTTTGCGGTTTCAACCAGACGTACTTGTGTTAGTTGACTATCCCGGATTTAATTTGCGCATTGCTGCATGGGCCCGAAAACAAGGTTTAAAAATAGTGTTCTATATTTCTCCCCAGGTTTGGGCCTGGAAAGAAAATAGGGTGAAGGCAATCAAGCGGGACATAGATCGAATGATTGTTATACTACCATTTGAAAAAGAGTTTTATCAAAAATGGAACTACCATGTTGATTATGTTGGGCATCCGCTGGTGCAGGTAATAAAGGAATTTAAATCTACTCATGAAGAAGATTCCGCCGGTTTTTTAAACTCCTCTACAATAGTTACAGAAGCTGCACCAAAATTGATTGCACTTTTGCCGGGCAGCCGAAAACAAGAGATATTGAAAAAGCTTCCCTACATGCTGGAAGTATCAACATATTTTCCGGACTTTCATTTTGTGGTGGCAAAAGCCCCGGGAATAGAAGATAATTTCTATGATGAACTGTTGGCGCCTTTTGCAAATGTATCAGCAGTTGTAAATAAAACATATCAACTATTAAATATGTCGGTTGCTGCTTTGGTAACCAGTGGAACGGCCACACTGGAAACTGCCTTATTTGGCGTGCCTGAAGTAATATGTTATAAGGGTAGTTCCATATCTTACCAAATTGCAAAAAGATTAATAAGCATCAAGTATATCTGCCTTGTAAACCTGATAATGGATAAGGAAGTTGTGAAGGAATTAATACAGGATCAACTGACAGTAGAAAATCTCAAAAAAGAATTAAATTTAATATTGTTTGATGCTGAAAAAAAGCAACAACTAAAAACAGATTACGAAGCCCTGATGAACTTATTAAGCCAGGGTGGAAATGCATCATCAAATGCAGCCAGGCTTATCTATAACGATGTAAAAAATTGATTAGGATAAAGGCATTAATTTCTCAATAATTTTACTGCCAGGATAATCATTCCCAGCAGAAAAAGCAATATTGAAATGCGATTAATGCCGTGCATATATTTTACCCATTGGCTATCGGGTGTATTAGGATTTTTTTTCTTTAAATAAAGGTATTGTGCTACCTGGCTCCATACTCCCATGGCTATTGTTGTTTAGTACATTAAAATTACAAATAGGAATCCATTTTGTTGAAAATGTTAAAAATATATTCATTTGAAACCCTTCGGTTTTTTGATTCGTACTTTAGGTTGAATATATCATACTTTAATTATTATCAACCATGAACAAAATATTTATAGCTGTTATTTGTTTACTTAATTTTTCCTTTTCAGGGTTTTCACAAAAACACCAATTTGCTGTAGTAAAAACAGATGCGGAATGGAAAAAACAACTATCTCCGGCGGCATACCAGGTCACCAGGCAGGAAGGTACAGAAAGAGCTTATTCCGGTAAATATCACGATAATCATGAAAAGGGTATTTACAAATGTATCTGTTGCGGACAGGAGGTATTTAGCTCGGCAACAAAGTTTGAGAGCGGAACAGGATGGCCAAGTTTTTACAAACCCATCAGTAAATCGGCCATTTTAGAGGAGACTGACAATAGTCTTAATATGGAAAGGACAAAGGTAACCTGCAGCAGGTGTGGCGCTCATTTGGGCCATGTATTCAACGATGGTCCCAGGCCAACCGGCCTGCGTTACTGCCTCAATTCAGTAGCATTAGATTTTGAAAAAAAATAGCCTGTTTCATCTAATAATTTATTCTAAAAGCTAATCATGAAATATGGTTAGCTTTTTTGCTTTTATCCAATAAAAGGAATTGACATTAACGGACTGCTTCCAAATGATTTTTTTTGTTTACCATTAATGTTATTTCATGGCGTCTTCATCCGATATCGGATAGCGTCGGTTTAGCCCGTATTTTAATCGGGATGCATTCAAATTCATATTTTCATGGCATCATTTTCCACCGTAATCTTTTTACCCAATTAAATTTAAACGGTTTTTAAGCGGGTGAAATACGTTAATTTTATAGAAGGGGATAATTCAGTTATATGCAATATGAAACATGTGTTACTGATAGAAAGCAATGATCAATTGGCGGGATCAACCATCAACATGCTAAAACATGAAGATTATAGTATTGCCCACGCTGCTGATGAAAAAGAATGTATAGCCTTTTCAGTACTGCAACAGCCAGATCTTATTATTTGCAGGATGGCAAAGCCATTAATAAAACTCTTTGAGAGCCTGCCAAATCTTCGCGGCATTCCGCTTATTTTCTTAACGGATGAATTAAAGAACGCAAAGGAAACCGAGGATCACCCGTTATCTTATGGAGATTTTATGCTTACACCTGTGTGTGGAAATGATTTGTTGAATGTGATGCAACAGAAGTTAAAGTTATCTGACAACTATGCTCCAGAATTAGCAGGAAATGAAAACCTATGCTTAAGTACCGCTGATATTATAAAGGATTTTATAAAAAATCGTACGGTTAATCACTTTAAAAAGAAACAGGTAATTTATGCCGAAGGCAAAACTCCCCGTCGATTATTTTACGTTGAAAAAGGCCGTGTAAAAATTTCAAAAAAAAATAATGAGGGAAAAGAATTAACTGTGGGGCTGCTGAATGAAGGTGAATTTTTAGGTTATACAGCCTTGCTTGCAGACAGTGTATATAAAGACACCGCAAAGGCGATGGATGAAACCGATATTGTAGTAATACCCAAAGAAGAATTTGACCGGCTCATCAATAGCAACAGGCAGGTAGCACAAAAATTTTTTCAGCTATTGGCAAAAAATGTTTGTGAAAAGGAAGATCAGTTAATTGGCCTGGCCTACAATCCATTAAGAAAACGAGTTGCCGAAGCATTAATTCAATTGCATCAAAAATTTAGAAGAGAGGCACAAATACAGTTTTCGATCAATATTTCCAGGCAGGATCTTGCCAATATTGTGGGCACTGCCACAGAGTCGCTTATACGCACTTTAAGCGATTTTAAAAATGAAAAGCTGATCCAAATAAAAGCCGGTTGCATTACCATAATTGATGAGAAGCAGTTGCAGAAAATGTTGTACTAATAAAAATTGATGTACATCTTTATATAGTTAAATATTCACTTGCCTGGTTGAAAGGCAAAATAGCAACTGTAAAAATTAGTCTGAAGTAATTACAACCATTATCTTTGAAATTCAATATGACAGTAAATATCCCACATAACCTGCCAAGACCTGAGGCAGAAGAAAGAATAAAAAAATTGCTGGACAATGTTAAAATAAAGTTCGGCAGCATGATTCAAAACCTGGAAGAAGAATGGAATGGCGACACAGGTAAGTTTAAATTCAAAATGAGTGGCCAGCCTGTTTCAGGATCGCTTCATTTAAATGATGCGTCAATAACTGTTAACCTGGTATTACCAATGATAGCCAGTATGTTTAAAGGCAAAATACAATCTGTTATTGAAGAGGAAGGTGCCAAAATTCTTGCCTGATTATGTTGAGTAAACATTTCATAAGTTTAAAACGTTTTTAAACCATAACCATACCTGGTCAATAATCAGCGTGCATGTATCCCTGCGTTATCTCGCCGATGAATGTATCAGCCCGGCTAAAAGGCTTGTACTATAATATCAAATTATACTCATTTTTTTACAATCAGGTATTCAGTAAATGCAATTGTAATACTTTACAAAAGTAAAGACTGTTAATTGCTATGAAATGTGCTTGTCGATTCCCAAAAATTTATAATTCATTTTTATCTTAACCCTAGCTCCGCAAATTTGGGGTAGCTCAATAATGCAATCGAACGTTTTGAAGCTTTTTAAAAAATTAAATTGAATATGAAATATTTAGCTTTTGCAAAACCTGCTTATTATTTATTGGTGATGGTAACCCTGTTAAGTGCCTGTAAAAAAGGAACTACACCTCCTGCTCCTCAGCCTCCAACCGGCGGTGGTACAGTACCAGTAACGCCCACGGCTGTTACGCCAGTAGCTGATCCGTCAGTTGCCAATACCATTGGGTTTTTTCTAGACGACTGGCAACCAAAAACATTTGTAAAGCCAACCTTTACAGATGCTGCAACCGCTTCTGCATCTACCACTACCGTAACTGCCGATGCCAGTTCCATCATTACTAAAATTCCTTTATCGGAGTTTGGGCACAATGGTGTTTGGTGGATGGGTCCAACTATTACGGAGCCAATTGCAGTCACTCATCTTACCAATCTTCATTTACATATTATTCGTTTTCCGGGTGGTAGCTCAAGCGATGCATATTTCTGGAATGCAGCGCAGGACGTGTTGCCAGCAGATGCACCGGCCAAGATAAAAGATAAAGACGGCATAGACCAGGCACCGGGTTATTCATTCGGAAAAACAACCTATAACTGGCAGTGCTCATTGGATAATTATTATACCCTATTGCAGCAAACCAATAACCAGGGAATCATCACAGTAAATTTTGGATATTCAAGATATGGCACCAGTGCAGATCCGGTTGCGACTGCGGCACATCTTGCTGCCGACTGGGTTCGATACGATAACGGACGTACAAAATATTGGGAAATTGGTAACGAAAATTATGGCGACTGGGAATGGGGATATCGCATCAACACTGCGTTAAATAAAGATGGCCAACCTGAATATTTAACAGGGGCTCAATACGCCAAACATTTTAAAGTGTTTGTTGACTCTATGAAAAATGCAGCCACTGCTTTAGGCAAAACAATTTATATAGGTGCCGTTACTGTGGAAGCTCCTGCCAATGAACCATGGCAAACCAATACGGTAAAAACATGGAATACAGGAATGATGCCGGGTAGTGGTAACAAGGCCGATTTTTACGTGGTGCATAATTATTTTACACCTTACGATCAAAATTCGAATGCAGGTGTGGTGCTTACTTCGGCACTTACTGTGCCGGGCCAAATGATGACTTTTGTAACACAAACATTGCAAACAAATGGTGCCACAATAAAACCAGTGGTTATGGATGAGTGGAATATGTGGGCGAAAGACTCAAAACAGCAGGTGTCAAATACAAGCGGATTATTTGCCGTATTGGTAATGGGAGAGGCGTTGAAAAATAAGTATGGAATGTCTGCCCGTTGGGATTTGATGAACGGATGGAGCAATGGCAACGACCATGGCATGTTTAGTTCCGGTGATGAACCTGGCATTTCAAAATGGAGCCCGAGGCCTTCATTTTACTATATGTACTATTTTCAAAAAATGTTGGGCGATCGGTTAATACCTGCTGTAGTACAGGGAAGCAGCGACATCAAAGCTTATGCATCTACCTATACTTCGGGAGAGGTTAACGTAACAGTTGTGAACACAGGCGCATCCGTTCAAACGGTGGAAATAAAGTTTAATAATTTTAACATGGGAAGCCGGTTTTACTGGTACAGTCTCGAAGGCAGTAATGATAACGGTCAGTTTTCACGCAAAGTGTTGGTGAATGGAAGTGGTCCTTCAGTAGCTGCAGGCGGCCCTACAGATTATGCTACTTTGGGAGCAAGGTCTGCATTAACAACGAATGGAGTGAAAATTACCGTTCCTCCACTTGGATCTGTTATGATGGTGGTTGATAAAAAGTAACCAGGCAGGATTGGTTAGCTGTTGATCAAAATTATATTAATCCCGTTCCCATAGCCACCGGAAAGGCTTTTGCGCCTGCTTTGGCTGTAGGTTATATTTTACGATGCTGTTTTTCTGAATATAATCTACAGCTTCATCAACGGAATTGGTGAATAAGAATAAGTCGGTATCTGTTGGCGAAATAGTACCAGCTACTTTCAATTGATCAATGTGTTCAACCAGTTTTTTGTGAAATTCAGTATCAAAAATTACAATGGGAAATTCCATGATCATTTTTGTTTGAATAAGCGTGAGTGCCTCAAAATACTCATCGAGCGTGCCAAATCCGCCGGGCATTACCACAAAAGCATAGGAGTATTTTATCAGCAATGTTTTTCTTACAAAAAAGTATTTAATATCTACCCATTTATCAAGATAAGGGTTTTGATGTTGCTCATGCGGTAATACAATATTGCATCCCACGCTTTTTCCACCTGCTTCTTTTGCCCCTTTGTTTGCAGCTTCCATAATACCAGGTCCGCCTCCTGTCATAATCGTAAATCCCAACTGTGCTATTTTGCCAGCTATTTCTTCAGTTTTTTCGTAAAATGGATGTCCGTCTTTAAACCTTGCTGAGCCAAAAATAGTGACACAGGGGCCAACAAAATGAAGCGCTCTAAAGCCTTTTATAAATTCCAGTAATACTTTCACGCTGAATTTAAACTCTTCCCACCTGCTTTGAGGCCCTTCTAAAAACTTAATTTCTGATTTTGTCATAACTGTTATTATTTAAAGATAGTAAGATGGTTACACGAAATGCATTGTAATTGATTATGTATGATTGATCGTTGCAGCCAACTGGTATTTTGGTGATTGTTAAAACAATTTAATTATTCCATTTTGTGGAAACTTAATCCCAAAGAAGGACAAATAGAAACCCATGTTTATATTTTTGTGTTGCAAATCAATTTATTAGCTAATTGGCATTATTATCGTTAACAGGTTGCAAAATTAGAGCACATGAAAGTTAAGCAGGATTATAAGATTTTTGTACTTGACGCAGACATGTTCTCTCTGAACATTTACGAACAGCACCTTATCAATTTGGGTTATACCCACATATCAATCTATCACAATGTGATAGATTTTTATGATGATTTAACGTTTAATCCTGATATCGTCTTCCTGGATCACGGAATTAATTTTTCCAATGGGGTTGATATTTTAAAGAAGATTAAAAATTTTAATCCTGATATCTACGTTGTATTCATTGCCGGGGGCGACGATGTTCAATTAGTGATTAGTTCACTAAAGCATGGAGCTTTTGACTTTATTGTGCGTGGCGAAAACGACGTAATTACAATGGAAAACGTAATTGCAAGGATATTGAGAGTTAAAAAAATGTTTCAAAGCAACACCAGTGCTGGCATATTAAAAAGTATCATCAACGACAAACATTCACGATAAAATAATAGTTTTCGCACAGATATATTGCCAACAGTTGGTTCAGTAGTTTTAATAAAGAAATCCAGAAAATGGAACAATCTTTATAGTGGAATCAACGTTACATAGTTCCGTAAGCTGGAATCTACATAATCCAACAGCCTGCGACCAATAACTATGGAATCCTACAAAATATTCATTGTTGAAGATGACCCCTGGTATGGCGAAATACTCGAATACCATCTTTCTCTAAATCCTGATTATATCATTACCAGGTTCACTACAGGTAAGGAGTGTTTGGCAAATATGCACAAACAGCCCGATCTGATCACCGTGGATTTTTCATTGCCCGACTATACAGGCGATTTACTTTTTCAAAAAATTAAACAAATCGATGATTCAGTTCCAGTAATTGTAATCAGCGGACAGGAAGAAATTTCTGTTGCCGTTAAAATGCTCAAAATGGGCGTATATGATTATTTAATAAAGGATGAAAACACCAAAGATATTCTTTGGAATGCGGTGATAAAAGTTAGGGAAACCGGCAACCTTAAAAAAGAAGTAGCTACTTTAAGAGAAGAACTTGCACAGAAGTTTTCTTTTGAAAAAAGTATGAAGGGCCAAAGTCCGGCACTTAATAATATTTTTAAGTTGATGGAAAAGGCTACTAAAACTAATATCAATGTGTCTATTACCGGCGAAACAGGCACGGGTAAAGAGGTTGTTGCAAAAGGGATTCATTACAACAGCGACCGCAAGAAAAAGCCCTTCGTTGCTGTTAATATGGCTGCCATTCCCCGTGAGTTGTTGGAGAGTGAATTATTCGGTCACGAAAAGGGCGCATTTACGGGTGCTATTGCCCGAAAGGAAGGCAAGTTTGAAGAGGCAAACGGAGGTACAATTTTCCTGGATGAGATTGCAGAAATGGATTTGAGCATGCAAAGTAAAATACTAAGAGTACTCCAGGAAAGAGAGTTGATCAGAGTAGGAGGAAATGAAACGGTGAAGTTAGATGTAAGGCTGGTTATAGCCACCCATAAAAATCTTTTGGACGAAGTAAAGAAGGGCAACTTTAGAGAGGATCTTTATTACCGCATTATTGGTATGCCAATCGATTTGCCACCACTGCGTGAAAGGGGAAATGATATCCTCATTCTATCCAAACACTTCGCAGAAGAATTTGCAAAAGAAAATAAATTTGGCAACATAGCTATTTCGCAGGATGCCCGTGAAAAACTGATGCGCTACAATTACCCTGGTAATGTAAGAGAACTAAAAGCAATTATTGAATTAGCCGTTGTGATGAGCGATGGTAAAGAAATAACGGCTGATGATATTTCTTACAATTCCGGAAAGGCCGACGAAGCCTTTACGGTTGAGGAAAAAACACTGCGGCAATATACTTGCGACATTATAAAATATTACCTGAAAAAATATGATGAAGATGTACTTGCGGTAGCGAGCAAACTCGATATTGGTAAATCCACCATTTATAAAATGATTCAAACCAAGGAGATAGCCTGTTAAATTTTTCGGGAAAGTAATGCTGCTGGTTTTTCAACAATTCATTACCGGTTCAGGCGGCAATAATAAAAGAAATAGACAATTATAATAAGTCTTTATGAGAGTTAATAAATTACTCGAAACACAAATAAAACGACACCTTTCACAGAGTTTCCTGAAAGACGAAAAAATCATGGGCTTTATCGATGCCATCAGCAACACCTATAACTTGTACCAGCAAGAATTAAAGCCACAGCAGGCAATAGATGCACTTGATCATGAAACAGAACAACTAACCAGGAACCCCGCAAACAATGCTGCAGCAGAAATTGCAAACAACAAAATTGCACCTGAACATATTGCTTTAATTAATAAAATTGACGAGGCGGCTAAATGCATTGATGAGGACAATTGCGTTGCTGCAGTTAAAGAAATAAAACAGGCAGCAGGAATAAAAAAACAAGATGATGGTTTAACGCTTACCGGCCACATGTTAAATCATTTGGTAGCGAACTTAAACGGGGGAGTGCTACTGGAGGACGAAAACAGCAAAGTTGTACTTACCAACCAGTTATTTTGCGACAATTTTGGCATAGCGGTTTTACCCGAAAATATAATTGGGCTATTCTCCACAGAAGTGATAGCGCATACCACACATTTGTTCAACGATCCGGCAACGTATCTAAGAAAAATTAATGACCATTTAAATACAAAGAAAACCGTTGCCGGTGATGAACTGCAATTATGTGATGGCAGAGTATTACTTAGAGATTATATTCCGCTATTTGTGGGAAATGAATATAAAGGACAATTGTGGAAATACGAAGATGTAACCGGGGCAAGAAAAAAGCAACGGGAACTTCAGCGTTTATCCTTAGTAGCTAGTGCCAATGAAAATGGTGTTGCCTTTAGCGATGCCACCGGGGCAATAGAATGGTGCAACGAAGGCTTTACAAAACTTACCGGGTATAGCTGCCAGGAAACATTGGGGCAAAATGCGTTGCAACTTTGCCTGGGGCCTTTAACCGACCGGAGTGTGCTAACACAAATGGCTGACCAGTTTTTAGCAGGCAAAAGTTTTACATTTGAATTAATTCATTACCGAAAGGATAAAACATGTTTTTGGGGTCGTATAAAAGGACAATCTATTTTAGCTGCAGATGGCAGCGTTGATCAGTATTTTGCAATTTTAGAAGATATTACACAAGAGAAAGAGCAGGAAGAACAACTAAGTATCTTGTCCAGTATTGCCGAAGAAAATCTCAATGCAGTCATTATAATGGATGCGGAAGGATGTATAAACTGGGTAAATAAAAGTTTTACTGTACATACCGGTTACACGTTGGATGAAGTAAAAAATAGAAAGCCAAATGAGATTTTAAACGGTCCGGAAACAAATATTGAAACAGTTAACTGCCTGGTAAAATCAATGGAAGAGCAGAAACCGTTTACCTGTACTTTATTAACTTATAATAAGAGCGGTAGTAAGTATTGGGTAAGGATTCAGGGGCAACCACTGCGCAATAAATCAGGGGAGTTGATTGGCTTTTTTACACTACTGGAAGATATAACCAATGCAATTGAAAGCAGCAGGAAAATTGATGAGTATGAATCGAGGTTTAGAAAAGCTTTTGAAAAAATTGGTGACAATGTTTGGGAGCACGATTTTGCAACCAGCCTCACCTATTTTTCAAACACAAAAAGTCATTTATTAGGATATGATTTAGATGAGTTTACCGACAATGCAAATCTTTGGTGGGAACGTACCTATAATGATGACCGTCACCTGTTAGAAGAAAATGATTTAAAATATCAACGCGGCGAAATAGATCATCACTTACTTGAATACCGGGTATTGCACAGCGATGGATCAATCAGGTGGGTAATGGACAGAGGTGTTGTTATTGAAAAAGATGCAGAGGGAAAAATTTTAAAACTCATCGGTACACATACAGATATTACCGATCGCAAGCAGGCAGAGGAATTGTTGCAAACCAAAGAAGAAAAGTACCGAAGCATTATTACCAACATGAACCTGGGTATAATGGAAGTAGATACCGAGGAAAAAATATTGTTTTCCAACCAAAGTTTCTGCGATATGAGCGGTTACGAATTTGAAGAACTTATCGGGAAAAGAGCTTCTCATATTTTTGTGAAAGGAGAAAATATTGAGAAGATGGAGAGCAAAAATGAGGCACGTAAAAAAAGTGGTTCGGATGCTTATGAAATTGCTGTAAAAAATAAACGTGGCCAGTTAAGATGGTGGCTCATGAGTGGTGCAACGCGTTACAACGAATCGGGCGACCTGGTTGGTTCCATTGGGATCTATCTCGATATCACCGATCAAAAACAACTGGAAATAGATTTAATAGAAGCCAGGGAACAAGCTGAAGAATCTACCCGCAGTAAGGAAGTATTCCTGGCAAATATGAGCCACGAAATTCGTACACCAATGAATGCCATTTTGGGAATGGCACACCAGTTAACAAAAACAAAACTAGATAGCAAGCAACTATTCTATCTCGATACCATTAATTCGGCTTCAGAAAATCTATTGGTTATCATCAACGATATACTGGATCTTTCAAAAATTGAAGCCGGTAAACTTAACCTTGAAAATATTGGCTTTGAGCCTAAAGCAGTAATCAGCAGAGCAATGCAGGTACTTGTACATAAGGCTGAAGAAAAGGGACTGAGTATTACCAATTCTAAATTTGATACAAATCTTTCGCCGGTATTAATGGGAGATCCTTATCGCCTTAACCAGGTGTTGCTAAACCTGATTAGTAATGCCATTAAGTTTACAGAAAAAGGCGGCGTTGATCTTTCTTGTTCTGTAATAAAAGATACACCGGGTACGCAAACAATTTTTGTAGAAGTAAAAGATTCCGGTATAGGCATGGACGGGCAGTTTGTTAAAAACCTGTTTGAAAAATTTTCGCAGGAAGATGTATCTGTTACAAGGCAGTACGGCGGCACAGGATTGGGCATGAGCATTTGTAAAGACCTGTTGAGTTTAATGGGCGGCGAAATATTAGTAGAAAGTAAAAAGGGTGTAGGTACTACTATTTCTTTCATTGTTGAATTTGAGAAAGGAACCACAGCAGATTTGCCCGCCAAACAGAATATCTTTATCAACAGCAATATGCTTGCAGATAAAAAGGTGTTGATTGTAGATGATAATAATATGAATCGCCTGGTGGCAAAAACTATTTTAAATAATTATGGTGCCATTACATCCGAAGCCGTAAATGGCAAGGATGCCGTGGAGATGTTAAAAATAAATACAGTTGACATTGTACTAATGGATATACAGATGCCGGTAATGGATGGCATGGAAGCAACCCGGATTATTAGAAATGAAATCAGCACAAGCTTACCAATGATAGCCCTTACTGCTAACGCTATTAAAGGCGACAATGATAAATGTATTGCAGTTGGAATGAACGCCTACTTGTCGAAACCATTTAAAGAAGAAGATTTATTGAAAACTGTTGCGTTTTGGTTGGGCGAAGGAAACGTGGCCTTCGCAAAACCATCAGAAATATCAGACGAAACAGAAAGCGGTTTGTATGATCTTTCCAGTATTAGAACCATCAGCAGAGGAAATGAAAACTTTGTATTGAAGATGGTAAACATGTTCATAGAGCAAACCCCACAACAGGTTAGTGAAATGGAAAGTGAGTACCATCAATCTGACTATAAAGCAATGGGAGCAATTGCTCATAAACTAAAACCAAACATCGACAATATGGGCATTGTATCTCTGAAAGATGCAATCAGGCAAATTGAAAAAATTGGCAAATCGGGTATTGGTGATGACTTGTTACCTGAGCTGCTAAAAAAGGTTTCAAAAACATTAAATAAAGTAGTTGAAAATTTACAACGGGAGTTTGAGATGATGGCTCAATAGTTGCAATAAAGTTTAATAGAAAAAGCAAATATCACAAAACGGTATTTGCTTTTTTTTTATAGATCAACTTAATAATTTGATTTTAGCAAATTTATAAACCATTTTTGCGCTCAAACAACCATTATGATAATACCTGTTAATGATCTAATTCATTCCTTTTCAAATTATTTCCCCAGTCAGGAACAAAGACAACCCTGGGAGATTCTTTCTAATATTGAGTCCCTTATAAAAGTATGTATTGAATCATTGAATGAAGATTATGTTGTACAGGATAACATTGCAATTCACAAAACTGCAGTAATTGAAGCCGCTGTAATAAAGGCGCCGGCTATCATTGGGCCTTTTTGTTTTGTAGGTGCCAATGCTTATTTGCGAGGCGGCGTTTTTTTAGGGAAAGATGTAAAAATTGGTACAGGATGCGAAATTAAATCCAGTATTATTTTAGATGACAGCTCTATCGCTCATTTTAATTTTATTGGCGATAGTATCATTGGATCCGGGGTGAATTTTGAAGCCGGCTCTATAACAGCAAATCATTTTAATGAACGGGTCCAAAAAGTAATTTTAGTTAAATACCAATCAGTCTTCATTACAAGTGGCGTTTTTAAATTTGGTTCGCTGGTTGGCGATCATTCAAAAATAGGAGCCAATGCAGTACTTTCTCCGGGTACAATTTTGGAGCGAAATAGCATAGTAAAAAGACTCGAACTCGTTGAACAGGTAATTGGGTAAAATTGTCTTATTATTTTGCTGTCTCTCTATATTGTGGAAGCGGTTTATGAACAGTATTTTTATTCTACTAATAAGCTCAATAGGCCGTTGGGTCCGTAAACTTTTCGGCTACTAGAAATCACCATTCATCCTGTGTTTTTCGTCATTCAGCATTTCTTGCTTTATTTGTTGATTATAATTAATCAATTTGTACCAGCAAAACGTTAAACGAAATTTTTCCTAAAGTTAAAAGTTCTCTAAAGCTGTTGTATGAAAATAAGGAGTGCTGTTATCAATGATATTGAAATGTTAACAATGCTGTTTGATGGCTATCGGGTGTTTTATAAAAACCTATCCGATCCTGTAAGCGCAAGGTCATTTTTAACAGACCGCATGTACAATAAAGACTCTAAAATTTTTGTAGCTGAAAGTAGCGAAGGGGTATTGACAGGCTTTGTGCAATTGTATCCTTTGTTTTCTTCTACCCGAATGAAACCCTTGTGGTTGCTCAACGATTTGTTCGTTTTGCCAGAGTATAGAAGTCTGGGTTATTCAATAGCGTTAATTGATACCTGCAAAGATCTATGCCGTAAAACCGGTAGCTGTGGAATGATATTGGAGACTGCAAAAGATAATATCATAGGCAACACTTTATATCAGAAAACGGGATTCACAATAGACAGCCAACATAATTATTACGAATGGGAAACTGACTAATTCATGTATTAAAAGTTGCACAGTATGATGCCTCATTCACAAATAAACGTTCAATCTTTGGCCTGCGTTGATGTACAGGTTTTAAAGGATTGTTTCAATATTGCCTTTCAAAAATATTATACGCCCTGCCAGTTAAGCACCGAACAGTTTGCCGAAAAATTAATTACTGAAGCCATTGATCTGAAATTGTCCTTTGGGCTGTTTGATGAAGATGCATTGATAGGGTTTATGCTTTATGGCCTCGATAGTATTGGCATGCATCGTTTAGCTTATAACGCAGGTACGGGTATATTGCCGGAGTACAGAGGTCATAAGTTGTCCTATTTGTTATTTGAGCATAGTGTTAACCAGTTAAGAACTGCGGGTATTACAAAAATATTATTGGAAGTAAAAGAACAAAATACAACGGCGCTTAGAATATATGAGCGCATTGGTTTTTCTGTAACCCGGCGGCTCAATAGTTACCAGGGCAAACCAATTTTGCGTGAAGTTGATCCCGTAGAAATTGAAACATTGCCTGTGCCGGATTGGGAACTGATTAAAAGAAATTGTGAATGGAATCCTTCCTGGCAATATAGTACCAATTGCATAAAAAGGGCTCAAAGCAAATATACCTTACAAATTGCCAGGCACGATAAACAACCGGTGGCCTATTGTATTTCAAATTTCAATACAGGCAGGGTTGCACATTTTGGATGTTGTAACGATATTGAGGACAAAGGAAAATATCTCGCTGCTTTGTTTGGCAAGGTTAATGGAGTCAACGGAGATCATTTTACTTCAGTAGAAAATGTAGATACCAATGCATTGTATGCAAATACTTTTTTGCTTTCCATCGGCCTCTCAAGGTTAAATACTTCCTGCGAAATGGAATTGGCTTTATAACGATGCCCATTTCGTGTAATTCAATCTTCGCTTCAGAACGGATTGTTTTGTTCGCCAGCATGGACGTTTCATGCCATCATTTCACAAGATCAATAATTGAATCGCTTATTTATATTTTATTTTATACACAAAGATGATGGCAGCAAAAATGAAGGTAACAAAATTAGCGACTGTTACTGGCAGGTTGCTGGTGAATATGCCGTAGAGAAGCCAAAGAAGTGTCCCAACGGCAAAAAGGGAATACATGGAAAGTGATATTCCCGAAGTATTTTTTGTTTGAATAGTTTTAATTGCCTGTGGTAAAAAAGATACGGTTGTACAAAATGCTGCTGCCAGTCCTAATATAGTTGTTGGTGTCATCTGCGGTGATTTACGCAAAAGTAATTGAATTTGCAGCAGACAATAAATCTGAGGTGCGTTTAAAATTCGATAGGAGCCATCGGATGTCACTAGAGGTGTTACCTTTTTTACGGTATTGTAGTTAAATCTATTTGTGAAGGTGACGCCTCTGAATCAAAGAGCCACTTTTTTAAATACACCCTAAATCTTTAACCCGGCAGGGACCACGCAAAATTTTAACCGAAGCCAATGCTGCATAAGGATCAGTTGAGATAACGTAGGTCGAGTTGTGCTTTGGCATGATTTTTTGACCGTGTTACTACGCTGTGTTTATTGGCCGGGTATGGGATTTAGCCACGCTTATTTTTATATTTTAGTGAAATGGGAGGACAGTTTATTATCACTTTAAATGAAAAATTATGATTATCCAGGAAATAGCTGATCGCCTTGTACAATTGTGTGCCAGGGGACAATTTGAGTCTGCTCAAAAAGAACTTTTTGCCGATGATGCCATCAGCATTGAACCTTATGCTACGCCGGAGTTTGAAAAAGAAACAAAAGGACTTGATGCCATTTTAGAAAAAGGTAAAAAGTTTGAAGCGATGGTAGAAACCATGCATAACCTTGAGGTTTCATCTCCCATTGTAGCAACAAATAGAATTGCCATCTCCATTCGCATGGACGTTACCATGAAAGGAAAGGGGCAAATGGATATGACTGAAATATGTCTTTACAAAGTAAAAGATGGCAAAATAATTTCCGAGGAATTTTTTGTGTAAGATTGCCTGCGGCTCGTCGATGCACAAAACGCTATTCTTTGATGCCGGTTTGGGCCTTGTAACGTGCGATGGTGTTTTGAGCCTCCAGCAATTTTAATTTCATTGCATGTAATTCCGGTTCGCCTTTTAAAAGCAAGGCCTCCGTTTCCTCATTACTTTTTTGCAGCAGTAATATGTTTTCATCCAGAATTTTATTAAGCGCTTCTGCCTGCTTTAGCTTCTTTTCAAATTCCAGTTCAATACTCATTTTATTTTGATGAACCAGGTTGTTTTCTTTTTGCAGCGTTTCCTTCATTAGCTTTTCGCTCTCCAGGTATCCCTGCGTGCCTTTCTGAAGTTTTTTCAGTTTTGCCACCGAAACGGATCGTATAATCCATGCAATGATGAATCCTGTTAAAAAGCCTATTCCGGTATATATATATGTTTGTATCAAAATTTCTGTTTAGTTATAATGCGTTGCCACGCAAAAATGGCCTCATAATTTTAGACAACATTTGCAGATTTCACCACGAATCTTAGATCATTTACCTCGGAGGTATAAGTCGCCTGGCATTTTCAGAAGATGTTGGAACTACCAGCCGGAACAAAATATTACAGATTTTACAGCATTGTATCGGTAAAAAAATGCCAGGTTTTCACCTTTCGTATTACTGGTTTGCAATAAATTCCTGAAGCAGGTAAATTATGCTGCAAAAATAGAAACAAATCCTATTATAAATTTTTTATCATACAATAAAAATTGAAAGCAGTGTCCGGAAAATTGTTATGGGCGTCGAAAGAATCTTTCATTTTTATTGGGGAAAAATAAAAGCCTGCCATCAATCAAATTTCGTGTTTCATTTATTATGGGTAAATAAAAGCAATAAAATCCAACTACGAAATTCCGGGAATATGGTTTCACTTGCGCTGAATGAAATAAGCGGGATGTAAAATTTCATTTATACTATGCTATAAAAGCTTAATTTAAGTAGCAGCTTTCAGTGCCCGCTTTTCTAAATCATTTATCATTCAATTATGTAGTATGGCGCTTTATCCTTATTCTTGTAGATATAAATAATCATGGATAAAGTCACTATATATGCCTTCAGGAATCAGTGTTGTTGTATGTTGTTATAATAGTGCAGTAAGATTAGCTCCCACGCTAAACCACCTGCTTGCACAAAAATATATTTCTTCATCATTATGGGAGGTGATTGTTATAGATAATGCATCAACAGATAACACACAACAGATAGCATTGGAGATTTGGGAAAATTATGCTGGCGAAAAGCCGGAATTTAAAATTATCTATGAAAAGCAACCAGGCCTTTCTTTTGCTAGAAAAAGGGGAATAATTGCATCTGCATTTGATTATGTATTGTTTTGCGATGATGATAATTGGCTGTATGAAAACTATATTAGTACCAGTTTAAAAATGATGGAGTCTAAACCTGAAATAGGTGCACTTGGTGGTACAGGGTATCCTGTTTTTGAAGACAAGGAACCGCCCTATTTTTGGGTTAATCAGTATCATTTGCTGGCAACCGGGGAGCAATCTAAAATTAATGGAGATATTACAAACGAAAGGAAGGTGCTTTATGGTGCTGGTATGACCATTAACAAAGCCGCGTTTTATCATTTAATTGAAACATACCATTTCGATTTTATATTGAGCGATAGAAACGGAAAAAATTTAACAAGCAGCGGCGACCATGAATTGTGCCTTGCGCTAAGAAAAATAGGATACAGGATATACTATTTAAAAGAACTAAAGTTCAGGCATTTTATCCCGGCTATAAGAACGAAACTGTCTTATTATAAACGGTTGGTGTATGGTTTTGGTGTATCGTATGCATTATTACAAGTTTATGGAATGACTGACCAGTTGGTGAATAATTGGAGGTCTGACTACCGTTACAAATCTCTAAGATGTTTTAAAAATATATTAATATACCAGGCCTTGCTTATAATAAAAGGTTACTATTTCAAAAGTGAAAAATTACAATACATGGACTATGTGCATGTATTGTACAGCAATTTAGGTATGTTTAGAACTTACCTGGCAGTTAAAAACTCATATAAACAACAATTTTCTGATCTACTTTTATTCAAAAAAAATTGAGTAGATTTACGCTTTGTATCAAACTATCTTTTAGTTTTATCGAAATGTAATTCTACTTTATTCCTACTATTTTCGTATATCCTATATAATTACTTTTCACATTAACAAAATACTGATTCGTTTTGTATGATCCATAATAAGCATTATGATGAAATTGTAGTATGTCTTTATGACCGTAGTTTTCATTTGGGTGTGGCGGCATTAGCAAACTCTTTGGTTAAATCGGGCTTTAAAGGGTTGATTAATATTGGCCATAGGGATAACATTTTGCCTGAATGGGTAGCGCAATTAAAAGCTATTGCAGATAATTATTATGTATTATCACCCGATGTAAATCTGCATTTTACACGGGTAGAAACTGACATGCATCTTGGTTATTACAAACCCTATTTTTTAAAAGAAACAATCGCTGATAATACTTCAACAAATAAATTTTATTATTTCGATGTAGATATCCTTATTAAAGCTCCCTGGGAAGTTTATACAAAATGGTTGGAAACAGGTGTTTGTTTATGCCTGGATAATGCCTTTCATTATGTGCATCACAATCATCCCTGGCGTAAAGATTGGAGAAAAATTTCTGAAGAAAAGGAAATTTATTTTAACAATACACCTCATTATTATAATAGTGGTTTTGTGGGTATTGACCGAAACAGTGTTATTTTAATTGACAGGTGGATTTTTATTACTGAAAAGTATAGAAAAATGGGTGGTAACATTGGTGAGTTTGTAAAAGAGGCATACGGATCATTTAAAGGAGATCAGGATTTGCTAAATGCGGCTATAACTGTATCATCCGATGTGGAAATAAGTACAATGGGAAAAGAAGCAATGGGCTTTACTTTGCCTGCTACTATGATGTGGCATGCCGTTGGTGAATTAAAACCCTGGAATAAAATATTTACTTTTCAAATGATAAGACTTGGACAAGGCCCCACAATGGCAGAGAAAATGTTCTTTTCTTTTTGTAAATATCCTTTAATAATTTTTACGCCATTAACATGTAAAATTAAAAAGCTTGATTTGAGATTCGCCGCCTTCTTAGGGCGTTTCATAGGGTAGCCTGCTATTGTATTTTTAAATCATGAATAACAGAACACCACAATATCCCCCAATAATTAAACCTATACCTCAGGGCGAAACACAGGTTTTATGGTCGGTGATGATACCAACTTATAATTGCAGCAAGTATTTAAGGCGCACAATTGAAGGAGTACTCAATCAGGATATGGGAACAGATACCGTGCAGATTGAGGTAATTGATGATTATAGCACAGATGCCGATGTTGAGCAGATAGTGAAGGAAGCAGGCAAAGGGCGTGTAGGCTTTTTTAGGCAAAGTGAAAATGTGGGAAGTTTAAGAAATTTTGAAACTTGTATTAACAGATCAAAAGGAAAACTCATTCATATCCTGCATGGCGATGACCAGGTGAGTAAAGGGTTTTATAAAGAAATTGCAGGTTTGTTTGCAAAGCATCCGGAAGCTGGTGCCGCATTTACCGGCTTTTCAGTAATAGATGAACAAGATAAATTTTTATATAACAATGATACGGTGAGCCCGGAGACAGGTATTATTGAAAATTGGCTTATCACTATTGCAGAAAAGCAACGGCTTAGAACCTGCGCCATCGTTGTACGTAGAGGTGTTTATGAACAACTAGGCAGTTTTTTCGCAGTGCATTATGGTGAGGATTGGGAAATGTTTGTGAGGATTGCAGCTAATTACCCGGTGGCGTACAGTCCGGAAAACCTGGCTAAATACAGGATCCATAATGAAAACATCAGTTCTGCTTATATGGCGAGTGGGCAAAATATAAAAGACATCAAGGCCGTAATCGAAATCATTCAAAATTATCTTCCTGAGGAAAAAAGAAAGGAAATTAAAAATCGGTCCCTCGAAAATTTCTCCCATTATTTTATCAGCAATGCCCATGGAATTTATCGCAACCAGAAAAACAGTAAAGTTGCATTAAAGCAACTTTACGGAGGGTTAAGTCTTCAAATTACTGGCAGGCACCTAAGGTCACTTTTAAAACTATATTTGAAAATACTATTAAAAAAATGAATTGCTTAAGCTGGCTTTGCAATTCCCGCTGCAGAAATACTTTTCGCCAATTCAACTGATTCTTGTTCATTGGGTAACCGATGTTCAAAAGAAACCGTAACAGGTTTGCAAATAAATGTTTGAGCAAATGGTTCCTGAAAGTTAAATTCAATTTCAAAGCCTGCAGTTTCTAAAAGGGATCGCACACAACTTGGGCTCATTCCCCAAAACCAATTACCATAACCCTGGTCTGCTTCAAAACCTTCTGTAATTCCAACTTGTTTCATCAATCCCAGGGTTTTTAAATTCCAAAGTTTTCTATCTTCCGGCTTTAGCATTGGATAATATACAGCGGCATTTGGCAGGCCTTTTATTTCCGGAATAGTGGATGTTCGAAGGATCAAAGTTTTATTGCACATTCTCCTTAATGCAACCAGTAAATCAAATGGGCTGGGATGATGGTATAAAACACCCGCACATAAAACAACATCTACTACCCCAATCTTTTTTAGTGTTACGGGGTCTCCTGCATCTCCTAAAATAAATTCCACCGATGAGTTAAGTTCTTTCTTTTTCGCCTCAAACTCAGGGGTAGGGCCAAACACATCAACACCTTTAATTATGGTGGCTCCACACTGCTCAGCATAAAAAGTATAATCGCCATTTACCCCCCACATACACCCGATGTCTACAAAACTATTGCCTTCGGAAACGTAGTTTTTTATATATTCTTTCAGCCTGTTGTAGTTACCCACGTGCTGTTTTCTCCATACCTTATATTTTCTCCACAAAAGAGATCCTGTTTTATACTTCAAAAATTTGATCTTAAGTTTATATAACATCGCTTACATTTTTAGTATGTTGAAACAAAAATTGTTGAAATATTATGGATGAGTCGTTGTAGGATATCCAAGATGAACTAACCACAACAAGTCATCGGTAAACAGAAGAAATTCTTAAACGGTAATATACTTAAATATAATACATCCTTCACTGCTTCTAACCATTTCTACAAACTTTTCTAGTATTGTAGCTAGGGTATCACATGGTCTAATTCACTTAACGTTGCAGAATTTAATTGCTGTGATTGTGGAACGTACGGTTTACTTTTTCCTAACTTCTTCACCCTTCTACCCGCTCTGTACAAAGCGTAAGGTCCGGCAAAATTACCTGCAATTTCATTCAGCACAAAAGAAGGAGAAAAGCCGTTGCGTCCTCTCATACTCGAAATCAGTTTTTTCAACTGTCCTTTGGGCATATCTACAAAAACTCTTAGAAATCCCCGCCAGTCATTGTCCTTCAACCATGTTTCTAAATGATATGCTACATGCCCCTTGCTGTAACTGTATATTTGGTGATTAAGTGATTTGGAATTGGTTCGGTGATTATGCCACACATAGGCTTTCGGTTCGTATAGAATGGTATAGCCAAGTTTAAGCACTTTATAAAATACATAGGTATCCTCACTGCAACCTGTGGGAGCACCTGCACCTAATTTTTCGTTGATCATACCTATTTCGGGATGACTGAAGATTGAAGTCCTGAAAGCAGCATTGGCGCAGGCCCCCAGGCCCCAGGTAGGTACTGCCCTCCAATAAAAAGAACTGTACCATTTGTAACCTGCTTCAATTCTTTGGTTACCTTTACCCAGCCCGCCATACTTTTCAAACAGTTGCTGCGATTGGGTGGCAAGTTCAACAGGTAGTACATTTCCTGTAACAACCATTACATCGGGCCTTGCAAAGGGGGCAACAAGGCGCTCCACCCAATCCGGGGGAACCGTCACATCATCGTCTGTACTTAAAATAATTTCACCCATGCTGGCTGTAATTCCTGCATTACGTGCATAAGAAAGGCCCTTTTTTATTTCACTTATCAATATTACTGAAGGGAATTGTTTTACAATCGGGGGTGTGATGCCAGATGATGGATTATTATCCACAACAATGATCTCCATCCGCCTGTTTACTTCCTGCTTTACCAGGGTGTCAAGGCATTTAAACAGGTCATCGGGCCTGTCGTAGGTAGCTACAACAACTGAAACACTTACTTCCGGCGAAAGAAATAAGGGGGTATTGCTTTCTTTTACCGGCAGGATATATCTTTTTGCAAGGGCCGAAATATTATCGGCCAATTGTAACTTTGGCGGCAAATTGGTAAAACATTCAAATATCTTTTGACCAAGCGTTGCTATTATTTTTTCAATAAAACGGCTTTTGCTTAACGCTGCGTAATTATTTTGGATATCTACACTTCCTAACGGCAAGCCATTCCAGTTTAGAAAAAACCTGATTTTTTCGTACGCTTCAATTCCGGATACAATGTTAAACTCTTTACTAAGATCAAAAGTCCGAATACCAATTCCGGGTTTCCTGTCTGTTGGGGGTACTGATCTTACCGATGGAGTTACGCTATAAATTTCAGATTCAGACTGATAACCCGATTTTTTTAATAATTCATCGGCACGCTTACGGGCTTTTTTATAAAGATCAAAATCTTTAAAACAGCCATTTAACTCAGCCTCTATCAACTCACGAGGAAAAAGGATGGGATGAACGTAGCTCCTTAGAAGCCTTTTTAGGTTCCACTTACGCACACACCAAAACCATAATTTATAAAAATTGCGGCGTTCTTCCGGGTAAGCTTTTATGCTTCTCTGAAAGTAAGCAATTAAACCCTTACTGTTATTTGTGAGCTGTGTTTTGAGGCTTGCATAGTCACGCCGGTGCCTGTGCCTTACAATGGCAGAAGGTTCGTAAACGAGGGTATGTCCCTCCTTAATTACCCGAAAAAACATCTCAAGATCTCCACCGCCGTTTGTGACAGTGCCTACATCCAGGGCGGTATCGAAAAATCCTA
Source organism: Ferruginibacter sp. (assembly GCA_046590675.1). Lineage (GTDB taxonomy): Bacteria > Bacteroidota > Bacteroidia > Chitinophagales > Chitinophagaceae > Ferruginibacter. The sequence goes on from JBKJUP010000088.1 coordinate 40,008, forward strand.
TTTCATTAAAGATGCTGCGACGATAAGCCATGTTTGCCCCGGTACCGTGCTGGCCTGTTCCCAATACACCCCAGGTTAATTTTTTTGAATTGTGGCGATTCCATTTACGTTGAAATCCTCTTCCAAATCCTCCGTATGCTTCAAACAGAACCTGGGCTTCCGTTTCAAGTTCATAAGGCACTACAAGGCCGGTTACCGCCATCACGTCAGCATTTTCAGCAAATAAAACTGCAATTGATTTTACCCATTGTGGATCTACCACCACATCGTCATCTGTATAGGCAATTATATCACCTTTCGCTTCCAGTGCAGCCCGGTTTCTTGCCCAATCAAGCCCTGGATTTTCTTCTCTGATATATCTTATCTCCGGGTAGCTTGTTTCCAATAACTGGCGGGTGCCTTCTGTAGCAGGGGCATTATCGATTACCAAAAATTCTACATTGGGATAGTCTATTCTGCGAAAAGAATCGAGACAAAGCGCCAGGTCTGCAGTGCGGTCACGGGTGCAAACGGCGACAGTTACAAATGGTAATCGTACATTGGAAGACGCCGGCGGTATATCAAATAAATTATCAATAGTGAGATCCTCTAATTTGTGAGAAGATGCAAGCCCATTTTCTAACAGGCGTTCTACCAAAGCATGATTAAGCTTATCGATTATTTCCCTGGCAATTGTTTTTGCCTTTAGTTCGTTGGCAGTTACCGGCAAATCAATATAACCGATAGGCGCACCATAAAGGCGGACAAGTGCCCTTACGCCCATGTAACCTTCGAGAGAAATAATATCAATAATTGAGTTACTCAACTCAATATCTAAAACTTTAATAGGATATAACATTAACCCGCTATTTTATAAATAATACACTGTTTATTTCCGGCCTTATAATTCCTTCCCATTTGCCGAAATAATGCATGTTTTCACGAATATCTTCCACATCAAATGAAGTGCAGTCAGCAAATTCGTAAATCATCGACGCACCGTCTTTTATCACCGTTAGGGAAATGGTATAGTTCACATTATTTAAAAGATTGCCCGGGATGGTGGTTTCTAAAACCATCATCCCTTTTTTTGCTTCTATGCTATGTGTACCAATATTAAAAACGCATTCACCTGTTTCTGTTTTTAATATAAAGTTTAAATTTAAAGCGCAATTTTCAATATTGCACCAAAACTCAGCAACAATTTGTAGGGGTGTGCGTACGGTAATGTAGCTGTTGGCTTTTTCGGAAACCGCGTTAACCGATATGCTTTTTAGTTTTATCAATTCATTACCTGGAGCCTCATCTGCCCTGTTCCATGCAGTTCCGTTTGAATCCTGCTTTGTACTTGCTATGTAATTTTCCACTACTTCAGTGGCATTGCCATCATCCATCAATCTTCCCTTATTTAGCCATACAGCCCTGTTACAAAGGTTTGTAATAGCCTGCAGATTGTGACTCACAAACAAGATGGTACGTCCATTTTTATTGGAAATGTCTTTCATTTTGCCCATGCACTTTTTTTGGAAATCTGCATCACCTACCGCCAATACTTCATCTACAATTAAAATATCCGGCTCAAGATGTGCAGCTACGGCAAAAGCAAGCCGTACATACATTCCGGAGGAATACCTTTTTACCGGTGTATCTAAAAATTTTTCAATGCCTGAAAAAGCAACTATTTCATCAAATTTTTTAATTATCTCTTCTTTACCCATACCCAGGGTGTACCCACTGATATAAATGTTTTCTCTTCCGGTTAATTCGGCATGAAACCCTGTTCCCACTTCAAGTATACTACTGATTCTACCCCTGCCGGTAATATTACCCCTGGTAGGCTGTACAATCTTTGATATTATTTTTAATAATGTAGATTTCCCGGATCCATTGCTACCGATAATTCCCAATGCTTCCCCTTCCTGTATCTTGAATGATATGTCTTTTAGGGCCCATAAGTACTGGCTGTCGATAGCTGCATTTCCCATGTCTGTATCGTAAGACTGCTGCTTTTTTAACACAGAGGTATTCCACCAGTTATGAAGATCTCTTTTCATAGATCCTGATCCGATGGTGCCGAGCTTGTAAAGTTTTGAAATATCGTTTACTTCAATAATGGAATCAGACATAGTTTTTTTAGTACTTATATTACATCAATTAATTTACTGCCTTGTTTGTTAAATATTAAAACAGCAACAAACGAAGCAATTGCTGTAACACCGACGCTATATAATAACTGGTTGATAGATACAATGCCATCTCCCAAAAGACAAAGCCTGAAAAATTCAAACAACGGTGCCAGCGGATTTATCTGCACAATCCAGCGGATATTTTCACTTACTGACGATAAGGGATAAATAACAGGAGTAATAAACATCAATACTTTCATAAACATATCCACCAAATTTCCAAGATCCCGGTATTTAGCGGTAAGTACCGAAAATATAAGCCCCATGCTTAAACTGGATAGACCAATGATGAGCATAACAAATGGAATGGCAAGCAGTAAATAATTAAATTTTACCACAAAGCCTTTAAACACCATAAAATAAATGAGTATGATGATCAATAATATCAATTGTATCAGGAAACGAAAAAATTGGGTTATAATTAGTGACAAGGGCACAATTAACCTGGGGAAATATACCTTGCTAAATAATGCGATATTATCCCTGAAGGTTTTAGAAGTGGCGCCAAAACTGTCATTGAAAAAATTCCAAACTATAATTCCGGAAAAATAAAATAGTACCGGCGGTAATTTTCCGCTCGATACGCCAATGATTTTATTGAATACAAAAACATAAGTAACCATTGTCAGCAACGGACTGAAAACTATCCAAAGTGGTCCCAGTAAAGTCTGTTGATAGTTTATAAGAAACTCTTTTCTTACCAGCCTTAACAGCAAATGCCTATAAGCATAAATTTCCTTCAGGTTTAAACCAAAGTACCTTGACTTAGACTCAATCACCCATTCTGTTTTATTTTGTACCGGCGACATTAATAAAGTTTTATATTTAAATGAACCCATCAAGATTTTTGTCTTACGTATTAAAAATTTACACTTCTCATTATTAACGACAATAAAGAGAAATTAATATTCAAAATATTGAATGTTTTATTTGTTTGTTGCAAACAAGCGTGTGAAATATGGCTGGCAGGAGATTGATAGTTATTGGATGATAGAGAACGGTGTGTTTTGGTGTAAGCCTAGAGGCCAAAGATATAGCATAATTTTTCAATTTAGGGAAATGTCAGGCAGGTTTTTACCATCTAAAAAGATTTCTTGTAAATGTTAAATTTCTACGTTTAACAAACCTCAGCTAAATTTTTGCGTAGGTTAATGTTAGACATTTCAATAATCATTATGCAAAGAATTTCCAACCATGTTTTACTTGCTGTGGCTATAGTAAGTATGTGTTTTATCTCCTGTAAAAAAAGTGCACCGGCTACCACCGCCTCTTCTTTAACTACTACTCCGCCAACCCCCGTTTCGGATGATGTATTAAAAGATTCTGCACTTTATTATACCCGTGATATTTATCTGTGGAATACGCAAATTCCCTCAACGTTTAATGCAAGGAGTTACAGTGACCCGGATAAAATAATGACAGCGATCCGTCAATATAGTATTGAACCTGGTTTTAGCCAGCCTGTTGACAGGTTTAGTTTTGCGATTAAACAAGTGGAGTGGGATAATATTAGTGCAGGCCTGGGATCTGTAGGTTCTGCTTCCTCCACTGATGGAGATTTTGGGTTAACAGTTTTTTTTAGGGTTCAGGGCGATTTGCGTGTAAGCCTTGTTGAGCCTCAGTCTCCGGCAGGTGTGGCCGGCATAAGAAGAAGCTGGCGCATTACAAAAATTAATGGCAATACTGATATAACTACCACTAATTCCAGTTTTATAATTGATAATATTTACAATGCTGCCACTGTTTCACTCACCTTTTTAAAACCAGACGGCGGCACGGTTGATGTTAATCTTAACCGGGGGCACTATACAGAAAAACCTGTTTACCTCGATACGGTTTACTCTATCAATAATAAAAAAACAGGCTATTTCGTATTCAATTCTTTCCTTGGAAAAATGGACGATTTCTATAGTGAATTTCAACGTGTATTTAACCGGTTTACCGCTGCAGGCGTTAGTGATGTAATTATTGACTTAAGATACAATGGTGGAGGGTTTGTGTCAGTGCAGGAAAAACTGGCAGACTATCTTGTGTCCACATCTGCAAACGGCGGTGTTATGATGACACAGACTTATAATGCACAAAATAGCGGCAATAATCAAACGACAAAATTTATAAAAAAAGGTACATTAAACCTGGGAAAAATTTATTTTATAGTGGGCAAGTCGACCGCTTCGGCCAGCGAATTACTCATCAATAACCTAAGGCCATATATGGATGTAAGGCTGGTAGGAAATACAACCTATGGCAAGCCTGTTGGTTTTTTCCCAATACCCGTAGGAGACTGGTATATTTTTCCTGTTTCATTTAAAACAACCAATAAAAATGGCGTGGGTAATTATTTTAACGGGCTTACTGTAAACAGCCAGGTAGCAGACGGGCTGGATAAAGATTGGGGCGACCAGACAGAAGCCTGCCTGGCCAATGTTATAAAAAATATTACTACAGGATCTTTCAGGCTGCCAACAGATCAACCTTATAAAGAACCAGCCGAAATAACAGCAGGTAATAAAATGCTGGACGAACCCAGGTTAAAAGTTACCATCGGCGATATAAAATCACTTAAATAAATACACGATATGCAAACATTGAAAATGATCATCAGGCGTTATTGTAAATCTTTATTACGGGCTCCCTTAACACAGCCGCTTCATCAGATGCATAATAATGGATACTATCTGCAATTGATTCCGGTTTCACCCAACCTGCAAAATCTGCGTCGGGCATAGACCTGCGGTTTTGCGGCGTGTCAATGGTGCTGGGTACAATCACACTGGTTACAACATTTACACCTTTTGCTTCGTCATTCATTAATTCTGCCAGGCGAAAAATAAGCGATTTCGCCAGGCCATAAGCCACCATTCCTTTGCTGTTGCCTGCGCTTATGCCCGGCCGGGAGCCTATCAAAAATATTCGTCCTGCTTTCTTATCCATCATGTGTGTAAATGCAGGGCGTGCAAGGTTATAGGCAGTGTCAAAATTTAGTTTTATTTGTTTCCCAATATCTGTAGTTGCAGTATCGGCAATACTTCCCATTGCAAATCCGCCAACTGTTAATACCGCAGCATCAATACCACCATACTTTTCAATTACCTCAGTAATAAATTTACCGGCACCTTCTTCATTCATCAGGTCCACAACAACAGGTTCAAAATTTTCAGCGTTGGTCGCTAATTTTATTTGTACAGGATCATTGGGAACTACAGTGCCAACAACATTGTATCCTTCTGCAAGAAATTTATTGATGACTGCCTGTCCCATATTGCCGGATGCACCGGATACAATTACCGTAGGTGATTTTTTTTTATCCATTTGAGTGATGATTAATTTTTGTGTAATTAAATAAATTGTGTCAATCATTTCCTGCCAACGAAAAGCTGCTTTTAGCAGGGAGAAAAATATTTTTTTATGGTGTGTTACGTGGTTGGTAATATACAAATATTTTTCATCGGGGAAAAATGCCAGGCAACATTTAAAAATCCGATCCTATTTGGTATTACTCTCCGAATTAGAAGTGTCACCTTTATACAAACAGCATTAAACCACAACGCCGTAAAAAAGGAAAAACATCTTGCAACAAACGGGATCGGATTTAGCTGCACCAAAATGCCAGTTAACATACGCTGATAGACCCTCAGAACAATGATTTAAAATTAGTTGTTCAATGAAAAGATTATTTATTTAGATGCACTAAAATCAATACCTGCTTTAATAAAACTGCAATTTTTTAAATAGCGGTTGAAAGTTGTATTTTAAGGTTTAAATTAACCGAATGAATAAGGCGTTAGAAACACAATTGGTAAAACAAAAGGAGCGATTTGAGGCATTGTTCGAATACGCTTCCATGGGCATACTGGTTGCAGACGACAAAGGAGTGATTCAGATGGTAAATAATTATTTACTGAAACAGTTTGGCTATTCAAAAGATGAATTAATCGGGAACCCTGTTGAAGTGCTTATTCCTGCCCGTTATGAACATAAGCACCATAAACATCGGGAACACTACAATGAGCATCCTGAGCCGAGATCAATGGGCGTTGGACGAGATTTGTTTGCCAGGAAAAAGAACGGGTCTGAGTTTCCGGTAGAAGTAAGTCTGAGTAATTATTCAATGGATGATCGCAAGTATATCATTGCCTTTGTAATAGATATTACCGCTCGTAAACAAATAGAAAATTCAATTATCAGCCAAAAAGAACAACTTGCTGAAAATAATTTGAAGATAGAGGAGATGAACCAGGAACTTGAACAGAAAGTGGAATTAAGAACCAGGCAATTGCAGGCAGCCATGCATGAGGTAGAAAACTCAAGAGACGAATTGAAAAAAGCATTGAGCAAGGAAAAGGAATTGGGCGATTTAAAAACAAGGTTTGTATCGATGGCGTCGCATGAGTTTAGAACACCGCTAAGTACCATCCTTTCTTCTGCATCTTTATTGGCAAAATACCAGGAAACAAGCGAACAGGAAAAAAGAGATAAACATATAAACCGGATTAAAAATTCTGTAAATAATCTTACTGATATTTTAAATGAATTTTTATCAATTGGCAAAATTGAAGACGGAAGAATAACTGCCCGCTATACTACTTTTAATGTAAAAAGTTTTATTCAAAACATTTGTACTGAAATGAAAGCGGTAGCAAAAAAGAAGCAGCAACTAAATTACATACACCAGGGCCTGGAATTGATAGAATCGGACGGGTCTTTATTGCGTAATATTATTTTTAATCTTTTATCAAATGCAATAAAATTCACTCCCCAAGACGGTATCATAACAGTAACTTCAGTTGTTGAAAATGGGAGTCTTGTAATTACCATCAAAGACAATGGGATAGGAATTTCTGATGAAGATAAACAGCATCTTTTTGAACGTTTCTTCAGGGCATCCAATGCTACCAATATCCAGGGCACGGGCCTTGGCCTGCACATCGTTTCGAAGTATGTTGAGATGATGGACGGTGCCATTGGTTTCGAAAGCGAATTAGAAAAAGGATCTTCCTTTACCGTTACTTTTAATAAACCACAATAACAATATGAAACAACGGATACTGTTAATAGAAGACAATGATGAAATTAGAGAAAACACAGCCGAAATACTGGAGCTATCTAATTTTGAAGTGATAACTGCAGAGAACGGGAAAGTGGGTGTGGAAAAGGCGCTGCAGGAAAAGCCGGACCTGATTGTTTGTGATATAATGATGCCGGTACTTGATGGATATGGTGTATTGCACCTGGTAAGCAAGCATGCAGAACTGTCGGGTATTCCGTTTATATTTTTAACAGCCAAATCGGAGCGAAGTGATTTTAGAAGGGGAATGGAAATGGGAGCGGATGACTATATCACCAAGCCATTTACAGATATTGAATTGTTAACTGCCATTGATAGCCGGCTTAAAAAAGCAGTGGTGCTTAAAACAGATTTTCCATCCAATGCAGAGGGGATGCAGGAAATGCTGAATCAATATGGCGGAAAAAATACCCTTCATAATATTACTGAAAACAGGGATGAAAACCAGTACAAAAAAAAGCAGGTTATTTATTCGGAAGGCAACCATCCACACAAATTATTTTATATAAAGAGCGGAAAAGTAAAAACATTTATCAGCAATGATGAAGGTAAAGTATTAACGACAGGGTTGTATGGCCACGGGGATTTTTTAGGTTATACTGCATTGATTGAAGGGGGTACTTACAAGGATACTGCCGAAGCAATTGATGAATGCATCATTACAGATATTCCCATTGATGAGTTTAAAGATTTGTTGCTGTACGATGCCGGGGCAACAAGAAAAATTATAGAAATGCTTTCGAAAAATATTGCTGAAAAAGAACAACAGCTCATTAACATCGCTTATAATTCGCTTCGCAAAAGGGTGGCTACTGCGTTAATATCGCTGGTGAAAAAATTTGGTGAAGAGGATGACGCTATTTTTTCAATACACTTTTCAAGAGAAGACCTGGCGAATATTGCAGGCACTGCAACAGAGTCACTCATCAGAACACTGAGCGATTTTAAAAATGAAAAACTCATCGAAATACAGGGAAGTAAAATTTCTGTATTGAATAAAAAAAAGCTGGAAGCAATGTATAACTGATCTTAAAAGCTGGTTAAATTTAAATCTGTAAAAATGATGATGTTGAAAAATGATGCCATAAAATACCAGTGCCGGTAAACAAAAAATCATTGCCAAATACTGTCTTATACCATCGAGCCAAGATATTGGTTGAATTCATTTTTTAGCATTGCAAAATTTCTTTCAAAGTAATCCATTTCGTTGTGCAGTTTTTGCTGTTGCTGCAATAGTTTTTTATCATCCGATAAAGCGCCTTCAAGATAATTCAATAATTTTTTTTGTAATATTTCTATATCCTCTCTCAGGTCCTTCATATATTCATCTTTAAGAAGAAAATTGCTTTGAAACTGCTCTGCCGTTGCCAGGAAATTTTTGTCCATATTATTATCCAGCACTTTCGAAAGGCGTGTTTTCAGAAACGCATTCTCCTGCCTGTAAAAATCCAACTCACGTTCCCAGGTAAGGTTTTCGTGAAGAAACTGATCTACTATGGAATGATTTATTGCTGGCATAGTCTGCTGCATTAACAGGAGGATAAATAATTTGTTTTAATAATTGATTCTAATTTAAAGATTTTGACAGGCATTAGTTCCTACACTCTATTGCCTGGTGATTCGTACCGTTTTGTTTCATTGTTGCAGGACTTAAATAAGGAATTTGCAAACCAAGGCCCCGTATTATTAATAACATAGCCATGCAAAACATGATGTATGGATACAGTTTTTTTATACCCGTTCGCATGCGCATATTGATATAGCTTCCAAAAAAAGCCATGCTCCACATTACAGGGAAGGTGCCCAAACCAAAAGCTGCCATAAATAGGCTGCTTTTTAAAACAGAGCCCGTAGATATAGCCGCTGCAATGGCGATATAAATTAATCCGCATGGCAGCAACCCGTTTAGTAGTCCAATAAAAAATAAGGAATGGTAATTTTTTCTTGAAAATAATGCAGCCAGTTTTTGTCTTAATTTTTCAAAAAAACTGATTACAATATTTTGCTTTGCATAATTTTTTTTCGGTAAAAAAATGAATGTTAAAATCAACACGCCCAGCAATACAGAAAGCCACTGCTGGTATCCAAATAGGGCAAAGCTCATTCCTATAACGCCAAACAATCCACCCAGTAATGCATACGTAATAACGCGGCCTGCATTGTAAAGCATGGTGCCAACAAGCTTCGATGATTGATTATTGGATACCACAGGCAGCGCCAGCGCAATAGGGCCACACATGCCGATGCAATGCACACTGCCAATGCTTCCCATTATAAATGCTGCTATTAAAAGAGGCATCATGGTATTATTATTTTATGCTGGTAATAGTAAGAAACACTATTTGCCAGCCAGGTTATTTTTAACTCGTGCAATCCTTTATTGGCCGGTGGTATTGAAAAATGAATGACCCCATTTTCTGTGGTGAAATTATTTTGTACATCCTTTGTTTTATCAGCAACGCAATACAAGAGTATGGTTGCTTTAACAACAACTCCATTCAATTCCGGCGGAAACTGAATGCTAAGTTGATCCTTGTTAATGGCACAGTCAACGCTTGTTGATAATGCATTGGCTCTTGTTGATTCATCAATCTTGTCCTGGTATTTTAGCTCCTGCTCATAATAATCAGTTGTTACCAGGTCCTGGTTTTCAGCAGAAGCTTTAATCACTAATAATACAATGCCGGCAACAAATGCCAGGTAAACAAATAATATTTTATATCCCCAACTCATCTTTTTATTTTGATAGTTTTAATAGTTTATTTGCAGTGTGATATAACCGCCGTCAGAATTTGCAAACGCTGACGGGGGTTAGTACATTTATCATTCAACATAAAACATTCACCATTTTGTATTGATCTCGTTTACTTATTCATAACCGCCGTCAGGGTTTGCAACCGCTGACGGGGTTAGGTGCATTCATCATTTAACATTCATTGTACACACATTTCATCATTCATAACTCATATTTCATATTTAATCATACACTTCCGGCCCTATAAACTTGGCCGTAATGGTTTTAATTTTATGTGTATCATCATATAGTCCAATAACAATGGGCGTCTTCCAGCTTTTAAGGTCCGATCTATTTAGTTTGATAAAAAACTGCATGCTTGTGTAATCTGCTTTTTTTATGATGGTATTGTTATTATTTATCAATGTTATTTCGCCGGGCAGGTTTTCCAGTTTCAAATGCACAGGTATGTCTTTGTGCGTTTTATTGGCCAGTTTTAAATTATACAAATTACTCACCCTGCCGTCTGGTAACGAGGTGTAAGTCATGCCAGCGGTACGCATCAGTCTTGCATCCAGGTCGGTACGGCTAAGTATCAGGAAAACCAGCAATACAATCAACAAGGAAAGCACGGCTGTGTATGCTTTGATGCGCCGTGTAAATGTAATTTGGTTACCATGTTTGATGCTGTTTTCCGACGCATACCGGATAAGCCCTTCCGGTTTATGAACGCTTATCATTATGGCATCACATGCATCGATACACGCAGTACAGTTTACACATTCCAGTTGCGTACCGTTGCGGATATCAATACCGGTGGGGCAAACTCTTACGCAGGCAAAACAGTCGATGCAATCACCATGTACCAGTGCCGGTGGTTGAATGGCATCCAGCTTCTTAATCACATCATTGCAGCCTCCGTCTCCTTTGCAATCGGTGCACTTACAATCGTGCCCATCCTTCACTTTAAAATTGGCTGCTTTTTGTAGTTTGCCTCTTGGCTCGCCACGCAGGTAATCATAAGCAACTACGATGGAATTTTTATCTAATAAAACTCCCTGCAGCCTGCCATACGGGCAAACCACAATACAAGCCTGTTCCCTAAACCACCAGTACACAAAGAAAAATACGGTGGTAAATATGATCAGCGAAGAAAATGTGCCAATGCTTTCAGTAGGGTGAAGCATATCCTGTATCAACTGGTCCATACCAATCATGTAGGCAAGGAAAAAATTTGCGATGATAAAAGACAGTCCGAAAAACAGGACAAACTTCAGCGTACGTTTCCGGATCTTATCCCCGGTCCAGGCTGCTTTTCTTAGTATTTTTTGTTGGCTTGCATCGCCATCAATCCAGTATTCTATTTTACGGAAAACCATTTCCATAAAAATGGTTTGCGGACATGCCCAGCCGCAAAAAATGCGTCCGAATACCACCGTAAACAAAATCACAAACATAATGAAGGTTACCATGGCAATACCAAAAATAAAAAAGTCCTGGGGCCAGAATATCATTCCAAACAGGATGAATTTTCTTTCCAAGATATTAAACATCAGCAGGGGATCACCATTTAATTTAATGAATGGTATTGTGAAAAAAGCTACCAGGTAAAAAATACTAAACAGGGTACGGCGGTTATACAATTTCCCTTTTGGCTTTTTGGGATTGATGAAATTCCGCTTTCCTTCTTTGGAGATGGTGGCAACCGAGTCCCTGAAAACTTCTTTCTTATCCAATGTTGTAGTGTCCATACCCAATTTTTACTTATTTGTTATAGTAGCATCGCCTGTTGTTGCTTTTGCCTGGTTTGCTGTTGAATCTGTTAAGTTTGTTTCAGTATAAATATCACCCTGTGCTGCCTTAGCTCCGGCCGGGTTTGTTCCTTTTAGATTTTTTATATAACCCGCCAGGCCTAATATTTCTTTAGGAGAATAGCTTTTTTCCCAGGCTTGCATACCTTTATCGGGGTAGCCATGTTTGATGGATAAATAGATATCTGTCAGAGAGCCTTTGTGTAACCAGTAATCATCTGTAAGATTTGGCCCTGCACCACCTTCACCCAATTTTCCATGACAGGTCCAGCATATTGAATTGAAAATTTCCTTACCTGCATCAAGTCCACCTGCTTTTGGCATTTCAAGATTTGCCTCATCTATCTTATCTGCATTCTTTGACTCATATAAATCTTTTGCTTCCTGCGCCATTACTAATTCTGCCTGGTATTCTTCAGTTGGGTTTTGTCCATATCCCAACACATGAAAATTCAACAGGTAAACAAATGCAAATATTATGGTGATAATAAAACCATATTTCCACCAGGGAGGCAAGGCATTATCCAGTTCTTTGATACCATCGTAATCGTGATCAAGTAAAATGTCTGCTTCCTGTTCAACAGCTACGGCTTTGGTAAATAATTTTTTATCAAGTGCTGCCCACCACTCTCTTAATGCAGCAGATTTTACAATCTCTTTTTGTGGTATCAATTCAGCCTGTACCCTTTTTATTGACAGCAACATAAATCCAATGACAATGGCTTCTACAAAAATTACTGTGGCTAACAACCAGAATGCAGTAACATCCATTCCGCCGTAATTTGTTGCTGCCAAAGTTGTTTCGGTTGTAGTAACAGCATCTTTGGCATTTGC
>JBKJUP010000033.1:0-128870 GCA_046590675.1 Ferruginibacter sp.
ACAATGCAAGAAAGAAAAGTGGTGTACAACATTCAGTAACCGAAAAAGCGGAAGCATAATCATGGCAAAACCAAACGAGATAAAATATCTTACAGCAATTAAAGCAGAGAAGCGTCCAAAAAAATATTGCCGCTTTAAAAAAATGGGTATTCATTATATTGATTATAAAGATGCCGACTTTTTGAAAAAATTCCTAAACGAACAAGGTAAATTATTGCCACGTCGTCTTTCAGGAAACTCTTTGAAGTTTCAACGTAAAGTAGGCGAAGCAGTAAAAAAGGCCCGTCAAATGGCCATTTTACCGTACGTTACTGATTTATTAAAATAATTTCAATCACCACCCTAATTCCCTTTTAATGGGATGAAAGTTCTGTTACAGAACAGGATTGGGTAAAAATGCAAAATCATGCAGGTAATATTAATACAAGATGTAAATAACCTTGGCGGTGCCAATGAGTTGGTTACAGTAAAAAATGGTTACGGACGTAACTATTTAATTCCAAGCAAATTTGCTATTGAAGCCAGTCCTTCTAATATGAAGCAACTTGCTGAAAAAGTAAAGCAACAACAAAAGAAAGAAGCTAAATTATTAGCTGAAATCAATAGTGTAATTGCTAAACTTCAGGATGGCCCATTGAAAATTGGAGCCAAAACCGGTACAAGTGGTAAAATATTTGGTAGTGTAACTTCTGTTCAGATAGCACGTGCTATTAAAGAGCAAAAAGGCTACGAAATTGATCGCCGCAGAATTACCATTTTGGACGAGGTTAAAGAATTAGGCACATTTAAAGCAAAAATCGATTTCGGAAACGGCAACGAATGCGAAGTTGAATTTGAAGTAATTGCTGAATAATATCAACAAAATAACTTTTAAGGATCCGCTCAAATTTTGAGCGGATTTTTTTGTCCCAACATTTTTATCCACTGGCAACATCCTTGCGTCGCCCTTGTGCGGCATTACATATGGCAACTTTTTTAATTTTATAATTGGCTTATCCAATAATTTTTAAGCAGCAGTAACGTTTTAAATTAACAATTATTAGGTATGTTATTTGTCTTTTACAAAGTACCTTTCAACAGCTCGTAAAAGTAATTATAACAATTACGCATACATGCTTTTAAACCTGATTTTTAATATAAATTCTATACATGAGCATACGACTACCCTATTCGATTTTATTGATCTCAGCGCTTATAACATTTAGCAGATGCAATAGCAAAAAAAACACTCCTGAAGAAAACGTTAAAGACAGCAGTGCTGCAAGTATAAAAGACAAATCTATCCCCGGCAATTTTAGTGCGCAATCCAGGTTAACTTTTGATAGTTCTTTAATAAATAATTTCATTGATAGTTTTCCAAAATTTGAAAAATTCAGAAAGGACCTCGATACTTTTTATCAGCAAAGAAAGTTTGCATACGCTTGGTTTGATGAAAATGGGTTGATAGAACCTGCAACTAACCTATACAATCGAATACAACATATTAGTGCAGAAGGTATTCCTGATAAACTTCCTTATAAGTCAGCATTTAAAACGGTGATGGAATCAGATGGCACTACTGCAGAACCTTCTCCCGGCACTGAATTAATGCTTACAGCCCAATACCTGGTATATGCTAAAAATGTATGGGGCGGCTTAAGTGAAAAGCAGTCACTCAGCACAAATTGGTATTTACCAAGAAGGAAAATATCTTCAGCTAAGCTACTTGATTCGCTTACAGCCGATGCTGATATTTTTGAAAATACGCAACTGTATCGACAGTATGGATTGCTGAAAGAACAATTAAAAAAGCTAAAAGACCTGCAAATAAAGCACCCAACCTGGAGTATCATTGATGCGCCGCTTAAAAAATATGAACTGGGAGATTCTGCAGTTGCGGTAAAACAAATAAGGGAAAGGCTTTACCTTTTATCTGACTTGCCCTATAATGATAGCAGTTTAATTTTTGACGCTATGCTCAGGGAAGGTGTTGTAAATTTTCAAAAAAGACATGGTCTTGAAGAGGATGGGGTTATCGGGCCACAATTTATGTTTGAAGTAAACACTTCGTTGAACAAAAGAATAGAACAGGTTATTGTAAACATGGAACGTTCCAGATGGGTGCCGGTAAAGCTAAGCAGCAATTATATCGTTGTAAATATCCCTGAGTTTAAACTGCACGTATACGAGCACGATAGTGTTGCCTGGAATATGAATGTAGTGGTAGGGAAAGATCAGCATAAAACTGTAATCTTTAATGGCGAAATGAAATACATTGTATTTAGTCCATACTGGAACATACCCAGTAGTATCGTAAAAAATGAAACTTTGCCTGCTTTAAGACGCAACTCAAATTATCTTATTGAACATAATATGGAAAGGTATAGCGGCGGCATCAGGCAAAAACCAGGGCCTGATAATTCCCTTGGATTAGTGAAATTTCTTTTCCCAAACAGCCATAATATTTACCTGCACGATACTCCTGCAAAATCTTTATTCAAAGAAAATAACCGGGCATTTAGCCATGGTTGTATACGACTTGCAGAACCCAAAAAACTGGCAGAATACCTTCTGCAAAATGACACCAGTTGGAATGAACAAAAAATCACTGAAGCAATGCACATTGGAGTTGAAAAATATGTAACATTAAAACAGCCCGTTCCTGTTTTTATCGCATACTTCACAGCCTGGGTTGACAAGCACGGGAAACTTAATTTCAGAAAGGACGTGTATGACCGAGATGAGCGACTGGCGCAACTAATACTGGAAAACCCTGCTATTTGATATTTTATTGAAAAGAATGGCTTTTTTTAAATAAAATACTACATTTGTAATGCTTTAATGGATTTAGTCTTTCGTCGTTAGCTGATTGAACTCTTATTTAGATGTCCGTTTTCAGTTCATTGTACTAACTAAGTCATTACGGTTTTTATTAAAATTTAAAAAGTTTATACAATGAACATTTACGTAGGCAATCTAAGTTGGACAATGACCGACGACGATTTAAGCAACTTATTTACCCAGTATGGCACTGTATCAAGTGCAAAAATACTGAAGGACAAAATGAACGGCCGCAGCAAGGGGTTTGGTTTTGTTGAAATGGAAGACGATGAAGCAGCAAAAACTGCAATCGCCAATTTGAACGAAAGCGAAGTTCAGGGTCGCAAATTAATCGTTAATGAATCTCAACCACGTCAGGATGCTGGTGGTGGTGCAGGTGGATTCAAAAAACGTAGTTTTGGTGGCGGAAGCGGCGGTGGCGGCGGCTACAAGAAAAGTGGCGGCGGCGGTTACGGCGGCGGCAGCGGTGGTGGAAGAAGTGGTGGAAGCGGCGGTTACGGTGGTGGCGGTAACAGAAGCGGCGGAAGCGGTGGAAGCGGTGGTTATAACAGAGATTATTAATCTTTCTTTTACCTGATAAAAAATTAAACCCTCATTTTCCAATGAGGGTTTTTTCTTGTGCTTCAGAGGTAAGCCATCTACTTAAAATAAGCGGCTTAGATAGTTGAGGGGAAATTCCAGTTCAAATAGTGATTTAACAAACACATCACCATCTATCTTCAATCTTATTGTTGTACAATTGCTCTCTTTACTTCTATGGTGCTGTTTGGCTTAATTATTTCCAATTGGTAAATTCCGGTTTGTAACTGTTGGTTAGTAATTAATGTTTGAGATATATTAACGCTGTTAATTGTAAACTTACCACTATAAACTGCTTGTCCGTTACTGTTGATGAGCCTCACCTTATAGTCGCCTGTTAACTCATTTGTAAACTGCAAATTGATCATGTTACCTTTTACAGGGTTAGGGTAAATTGTAATTGCGCCCATACCTGTTTTACCAATCGTTACCTTTATTATCTGACTGTATTTTTTAGACCCGTCTTTATCAATGCTTGCAACACGATAAAAATTATTACCGTTTCCAGGTGTCTCGTCAATATAAGAATATGACTTAGTTATATCCCTGCCTGCAATAACAGGTACATCTACCAGTTTATTAAATGCCTGTCCATTTAAAGAATGCTCAACTTCGTAATTCACAATGTTTATTTCATTTTCAACTTTATAATTAATTAAAATTTTATTATTTAGTTGCGATCCTGAAAGGGCAGTAAATGTTACCGGTAAAGGCGCTGAAGAAACATTTGTACTATAAACAATCCGAAAACGATTAGCACTGGAGGAAGCTGCATTGGCATTGATTGAAAAATTCACTTTTGTTGTTGTAGTCAACGACAATGACTGACTTGTACCTAAATAACTATCCTGTAAAACGGCTTCCATTCCGGGATGAGCCAAGTTGATAGGAACAAACTCAAATTGATAAAACCGCTGCGTAGTTTTCCATAATTTGAAAAACAAGGTATCAGATGTTACAATTATTGGACGTCTTTCAACCGCCAGTGTGCTTCCATACCTGCTTATGCCCAAATTTTCATTAATATTAGTAAACTTGTATGCATCTTCAAGCATTACACTGTCGTGATATAAATCGTTATATTCCGTGTAGACACCGTCAGCGAGTATCGTTGAATTATTGCTGGTATTTAATAAGTATAGGTTTGTTCTAAGGCTTTCGGTAGCCGACAATGGCGAAGCTCCGTAATGCGCTTTATTTGTATCATTGGCATTAACAGAAATTGAATAAAAAAAACTTAATAAGAATACCAGCAGAGTAAGGTGAGGTATTTTAAATTTACGTGATTGCACGCAAGGGTTGCACAGGGTAAAGGTGGATTTCATGGTAAAATCAATTTGGTTTTTAACAGGTATCAGGATAAAATACCAGAGTTTAACTTCTGCTATTCAGTATATAACGCTGATGTATTAAAAATTATTTCATCATTACCATTAAATTCTTTAAAGCAAAACGGGTGTAGAAAGTTCTACACCCGTTTGAGTAATTTATAAAAATTGAGAAAATAAGATTGTTGACGAAATTTTCTAATTGATTATATTATGTAGAAAAAAATACTCATCTATTTTTATCATTGAATACTAAGACCATTATATAAATATCGATTCAACCGGTTAACCAGATCGTTTCGATTCTATTATATTATATTCTATTAGATAGCCATTCTTTTTGATGAATCGATCACCTGAATTTTCTTTATTCTGTTAGGCGCATGGTTAAATTCGGGTAACATATTCTTTAATATGGGTGTAACCATTTCATTATTATGAGCTCCGGCTGCTTCCTCTAATTCATTTAATAAAGCATAGAAATGAGGGTTAAATTCGCTCGATTTTTTAGCCCTCAGTATTTTAGGATGAACTGTTGCTGCAAATTTTTCGGAGTCTTTAAACAGTTCTTCATACATTTTTTCACCGGGGCGAAGCTGAGTATATTTTATCTCAATATCCTTTCCTGGTATAAGGCCCGCCAATTGAATCATTCTTGTAGCAAGATCCAGTATTTTAACTGGCTGCCCCATATCGAATAAAAGAATATCTCCGGATTTACCAATTTTACCAGCTTCCAACACCAATTTTGACGCTTCAGGTATTGTCATGAAGTAACGGGTGATATCAGGATGTGTTAGGGTAACAGGGCCGCCTTGTGCTATTTGCTTTTTAAATGTAGCAACTACAGAACCTGCGGAACCAAGCACATTTCCAAATCTGGTTGTTATAAAATCAGTGGTGCAATTCTTTTGGTCATTCAATGACTGGATATAAATTTCCGAGATACGCTTGGTTGCCCCCATCACATTTGTTGGGTTAACTGCCTTATCGGTTGAAACAAAAACAAATTTCTTTGCATTGTACTTCAAGGCTATATCTGCAACTACACGGGTACCAAAAATATTGGTTAAAACAGCCTCACTGGCAAATGATTCCATTAAAGGAACATGTTTGTACGCCGCAACGTGAAACACTACATCCGGACGGGTAGAAGCAAACAGTTTATCAATTCTGTGGTAATCACGGGCAGAAGCAACCTCCACCTGCATCTCCTGCATCATTCCCTTTTGCTTTAATTCATATTCGAGATCAAATAAGCCAGATTCTGCCTGGTCTAACAGAATCAACTTTCTTACATTATGATTTATGAGCTGACGGCAAATTTCGCTGCCAATTGATCCTGCCGCACCAGTAACCAATACCGTTGTATTCTGATAGTTAACTTTAGTAAGGTCATTGGGTAATAAGATTTCATCACGCTGTAGCAAATCCTCAATATTCATTTCTTTTACCTGGCGCTTCTTAAATAATCCACCTGACCATTCATTGGCGTGAGGTACCAGGTTTATCTTTACTTTAAGCGGAGCACATAAATCTGTGATAGCAATTTTTCTATCAACGGACAATTTGTCAATTGCTATATAGACCTGCGTAATTCGCTTACTCTTCAACAATTTTACCAACTCCTCTCCCTCCGCATTATAAATTGGAAGTCCTTCAATTTTTTTACCAACTTTATAGGGACTATCATCCAGAAAACCTACAATGGTTGTATTTATTTTTGCATCTTGCTCAAGCACCTTTTTAGTTATTTGGCCCATCATACCAGCACCAAATATCAACGTACGATTCAATGCATTAGGCTTTGCCTGTGCCATAAAGTATATTTCTTTCACAAGCAATCTAAATGCTACCAGCATAAAAATCACCGCAAAAAGATTTATTAATATAAATGGGATTGACACATTGGTTGATAGTACGTCCTTACTATCTAAAAAATAAATTGTTGCCCAAAAGGCACACTGAAGAAATGCAAACTTAATAATGCGAACAATATCTTTTATTTCAGAATAGCGAATGATGCCTTTGTAAATTGCAAAAACAGCAATACAAACAACACCTATAACCAGGTTTATCATCAAGCCTGGTAATAATTTATAAAAACTTGAAATACTAACTGAAAATCGCTGAACTAAGAAAAAAGAAAAAATAAATGCGATGGAAATAAGTAAAATATCAAAACAAAATATAATCCAACGTGGGGCAAAATTTGTAAGAAATCTTTTATACATAAGAAGGGTCTTATGGGTTTAATAACAACATTTAAATAACATATCTAACCTCATATTGCAAACTAAATAGCATTAATCATACCAAAAAAAATTAACAAAATCTCTTTTTGTTATAGAAATACTCTTTATTAATACGATGTTTTAGTATTTAGTTTTACCCTATAAAATTTTAAGTACTTCATTAGGGATTTTAAATATTCCAAAAAACAAGCATATTTTGGCAAAAATAAGCCATTTATGATTAATTGTTGCATAGAAATATTAATAAAATATAATTCAGGTAGATTTGAAGTTACACAACGACCATTAATAGAATTTATTGCTTAGTTATGTTAATTGTGTAAATAATGAGAATTTTTAAGACGAGGTAAATTATTGCAAGAGTAAGCGCAGTAATAAGGAGGGAGGGTAGCTTAAGAACGGAAAACGCAATAGCAAAATTAATCACCAGTTGAATGGTGGCATAAAAAAAACTGACAATTAATTGAGGATTTTTTTTTTCATTGCTGAGGTATTGATATAAATGTTTTCTATGCGGTTTAAAAATATTTTCTTTTTGAAATATTCTCTGAACGATGGTAAAAATGGAATCAATTCCATACAATAAAAGCATTCCTATATATATAAATTGCTGTGTAAGAATTATTCTCATTAAAAGTAGAAAAACAATCAAAATTGCCAGGCTGATACTCCCAACATCTCCCGCAAAACACCTTGCTTTAACTCGGGCATTAAAAAAGAGAAATACCAATAATCCAAAAATGGTGAATAGCTCTAATAATTTTGCAGCTTCGTTAGTTTCAGTTATAAACAATGGAACTATAATGGCCAGACTATAAAGTCCGGTTATGCCATTTATTCCGTCCATAAAATTGTAGGCATTAATAATTCCGATAATAATCACTATGATGGAAATAACAAACATAGGATGTATCGCATTCAAAAGTCCAACTTCCCATAAAAGTAAAATGACTGAAACCAGATGAGCACCAAACTTTATCTTATTAGGAATGGTATAAATATCATCGATAAAACTTATTGTACCGGAAAGTAAAATCGCAGCTAATAAAAAAGGAAAATTAAAGCCGCTCCAGAAAAAGAAGAGTATAAATGATAAAATAAATATAATACCGCCTCCCCGGATAGTTGGAGTAGAATGAGAACTCCTTTCATTGGGTTTATCAATAATATTGAAACGATCTGCTATTTTAAAATAAAAGACTTCCGCAATAAATAAAATGGCAATGGGTACTATATAGTTAATAAAAACCTCCATAAAGTTTATTCAATTTCCCAGTTGTCCAATACAGACTGAGGCTGCCAATTAAGTTCTGCCCTCGCCAGGTTATCATCAAAGGTGAGTGTGCTCGTAATTTTTTTTAATTTATTAGAATTTATTGGAGAAAATCTACCGAGTAAATCTCCTGCTACGCCCATTATTCCGGCAATCCAAAGTGGCAGCGACAAGGGAGATTTTTTTTGATAAAATATGGAAATTTTTTTTTCAAGTTCGCTAAATGCAGGGTGATAGCCATCCGTTAAATTATAAATTCCCGGATTACCTTCAATACCCGAAATCAGTTGAGCAACATCACTTGCCAACACCATTGATTTATTTGCATTTGCTTTTCCAATACTCAGGTAACGGCCATTTTTGATCCCTTTTACCATTGCTCCCAAATTGCCGGGAGCGTCTTTCCCAACTATCAATGGCAGTCGCAAAATATAAAATGAAATATTCCGTGCAGTGCACCACTTGGCTACTAATTCTTCGGCCGATATTTTACTTTTTCCGTAGGGATCTATTGCATTCAAAGATGCTTGTTCACTAATTAGTTCCCCTTCAAATAAGCCATAAACTGATACCGAACTAATGAAGATGAATTTTTTAAGATTGGTTAATTTTTCCAACCCTCTAAGTAAATTTTTAGTTCCTTCAACATTTACTTTAAAAAACATTTCTTTCTCAGCCTCCGTTTTTGGTACCACATGGGCCTTTCCTGCGGCGTGTATTACCATATCAACCATAGGAATTTCAGGAATGATATTGGACAAATCGCAAATAATATCGTTGTTGCCATTCGTACCTAATGTTATTACGCCTGCCTTTGTTTCCAACGACTTTTTGATAAATCTCCCCAAAAAACCATTTGCACCTGTAAGAAGGATTTGCATTTTAATTTAGATCAGTATTTAAATGCCCACCGGCTTCGCTGGTACACCTACCAGAGTGAGTCCATTTTAAGGAAAGCTTTTCACTACACAGCCACTGGCGCATTTAAATATTACTGTTGAAATAATACTTACTTAATTCTATAAATTTAGCAAGGGTAACTTGTTTTATGTAGCTATTGTAAATAGGGATTGAAAATTTTATACGACTTATTAATTCTTAATACTTCGCATACCATCAAGATAATCATGTGAGAGACTTGTTCTATTAAAAGTCGTTCTTGCCAACTGCTTTGAAGCTGTTGACATCATATTCCTCTTTTCCGGGTTTTCCAGCATGAATTTTATAGCTGCGGACATAGCTAACGGATTAGCAGGATTCACGGACAGCCCGCATTGCTGAGCATCAAACAATTCCTTTATCCATCCCTTTGTAGATTGAATGACCGGCACACCTACCGCAAACGCATCAAACATTTTATTTGGGGAACTTGTTTGCAGCACCGACACATCTTTGAAGGTAACAAATGCAGCATAGGAATTTTGAAGCCATGAACGCACATCTGTTTTCGGAATCAGGCCTATAAAAAAAGTATTACCGATTTTATTTTCAAGAACATAAGATTCAAGCTGTGCCTTTTCTTTTCCTTCGCCTATGAAGACAAAAATTACATCCGGGTAATTTGTCAACTCAATGCCTTTTATTATTTGCATGCAGTCGTCCATTAGGCCTAACGAACCTGTGTAAACGAAAATATTTTTTTCTTTCGCCCAAATTGGCAGTTGAAATAATGAATTATTTTCCTGGAAAAATTCGTAATCGCAGGCATTTGGAATGGTGATACATTTGTCAGTAGAATATCTTTGCTGTATTGAATCTGTCATTCCTTTTGAACAGGTAACAATAAGATCAGCTTTTTTGTAACAATACTTTTCAAATGCATAAGCAAGCTTAACCAATGCTTTATTTTTTATCAATCCTAATTGAATAGCACCTTCGGGCCAGAGGTCCCGCACTTCAAAGACAAATTTTTTTTTAGGTCGGAAAATTTTTGCAAACAGGCCTGGTAAACCAATGGTAATTGGACCAGAACTACAAAGAATGATATCAAACTTCAGCGTGATTGCGTAATAGATGGAGATAATTGAAAACATTGCAAAAGTAAATGCACGATATAGGAGGGAATGCTTGTTTGATTGTTTTAAGTTAATTATGATTAACTGGATACCATCTATAAGCTGGCGATCAATAAATTTGCTGGCTTTAATATCTGACTTGTCATAAGGGCTTGTAACCACTGTTACCTGGTGGCCTTCCTCAATCCATTTTTTGGGAAATTCGTACATCCTTGTACTCCATCCACCCTTGGGCGTTCCGAAATATTGGTAGAAAATTAAAATATTCATTTATTTAGCGGCATCAAGCTCAGAAAAAAAATGTTTTAATTTCCCCGCTTTAGTTCTTTCAATTTGTGATTTTCTTTCAAAACTCGCAGTCAATCCCGGCTCCAGGTAATTATCCATCGCTTCCTCCACTTTACTCTTTTCAGAAGTACTGATTTCCCTTTCAGCCACATATTCAAAATGAAAATGATTGATCTCTTTTTGTTTGATAATAAATTCTTTCATAAAGTCGCCTCCTTCCAGTAAACTCTTTGAAATATAATAAAAAGTCAATCCCGGCGATTTTTTACCACTGGGTAAAATAGCGACATCATTGGTTCTACCCACTACCTGCTGCAGGATTTGATAAGGCCCTTTCATCTTATCAGTAAGTATCGCACGGTCACCCAGCTCATACCGAATAAAAGGCATCGCTCTGTTGTACAAAGCAGTTATTACCACTTTTCCTTCTTCACCAATTTTAACCGGCTTGTTATTGTCATCCAATAATTCAACAAAAAGTGTTTCGTAATTTACCAGCCAATCGGCATCTTTATCTTCAAACGCAATCAGATCCAATTCGGCTGCACCATACTCGTTGACTACTTTTACACCAAAACCTTCTTCCATTATTTTTCTGTCAATATCATCACATACTTCGGACGTTGTAAAAGCAGCCTTCAAAGTAGGGCACACTTTACAAAGAACCATACTATTTTTAATTAAGTATTTTGCAAACAAAACCAATGAGCTGGTGTAACCATTTAAATACCGAACTTTACTTTTTGCAAATACGTCCAGGTATTTTCTTAATACCACATCAGACAAGTCAAACACAGGAAACCTGATCCGGCTTGCCAGAAAATCTTTTACTTTCTCTTTATAATATTTTGTTTTGGATAATGGTATCCCATAAAAGCGGCCTTGTAAATCATGCCCGATATTGATATCATGCCAACCAAAACGATCATAATTTATTGCCCAGCTCATTGCGTGACAAAATTTATCTTTTGCAAAATAGAAAGGCGTTCCGGAAGATCCGGAGGTATTGTGAACATGAATATTTTTAGCGTTATAGCCATCCGTTAACCTATCCAACAATGGCAATTGAATGTCTTTCTTTGAAAGTACAGGTATATCCGTCCAATTTGTAACTTGCCTGTCACCGACAAAATCTTTATATAACTTATTATGTAAAAGATGATGATTATATATCTCCCATTTTTTACTGTCCTGGTAAGTGCGCAAATCATTTTCACATAACTGTTGAATCTTCTTTAATTCTTTTCTGGCTGCCGTAATAGGGTAGCCCTGCAATAAAAGACTAATATTAAACAGGCTTAACTGCATAATTACGCATTCGCTATTCTTTTAAAATAAGTATTATACCATATATAAGTAAAAATAAGCTGAATAACCAGTGGCTTGTGAAGACCACCGTTTAGAAATTCTTTTCTTAATTGAGGAATATTTAATTTACTTAAAATGCCTTGTTTAAACAGGTCACAATTCTCAAGGTTCTCCAATGCGTGCCTGAAATATTCGTCCTTTATAATATACTCACTCCATGGAACGCTGAACCCTATTTTCCTTAAATTCCGTATGTAATCCGGTAAGCTTTTAGCAATTGTATTAGCCAGCAGAAATTTATTTTTCTTCCCTTTAAAAAGCAATTCATCTTTTAAAGTACCTATTCCTTCCATCAATCTGTAATCCATAAACGGTTCCCTGCATTCGATGGAAGCGCCCATGGTTGCTCTGTCATTCCGGTCATTTAATGACTGCAAATAGGTATGCTGATCCAGGTATAATAATTGCCTTAATGAGTTACCTGGATAAATTGTTTTGGCTTCTGCCAATACCTTTAGACGATACTTAGGAAATAAGTTGATACTGGTTAGTTTGTAGTCGTTAATCCATTCATTCAAAAAAACATTGCTTCCATTCATCAATAGCATCATATCCGTATTGTTGATACTTAGGTAGGCATCCAGCTTATCTAACCTTTGATTATGGCTTAGCCTCTTTGCAATCTTAACACTCTTATGAATCAATGGCCACAAATGCTGGTACTGAAAGGTTTTATACCTTACATAACCACCCATAATCTCATCTGCCCCTTCACCTGATAATAATACACTTACCTTGCTTTTGGCAAATTTTGAGATGGCCAATATATGAGGATCATTTAAATGCACGAGTGGTTCATCGTGAAAATAACTGGCATCTTCTACATAGTTAACTAGTTCATTCTTTTCTACAAATATTTTATTAAATGTATAATCCAGCTCGGCACAAAACTTTTCGGCTAATTTTGATTCATCATGCTGGCTATGCGTAAACCCTACGTTAAAAGTTTCGATATTCGAAAAATGATTATTTTTTAGTACTCTTGTTACGGAAGTACTATCCAGGCCAGCACTCAACAATACACCTACTTTGGCATCACTTACCATCCGGTATTTTACCGAACTGTTAAATGTATCGCTGAACCATTCGAATGGATGTTGAATAGTCTCATGCGCCTGAATTTTTTCGCCCAGGTTCCACCATCGGGTAGTTTTCATTTCACCGCTTGCGCCAATGGTTGCGTAATGACCTGGTAATAATTTTTTAATATGCCTGAAAATGGTGTTTTCCCCGGCAATAAAACGAAAGGCCAGCAATTCATCAAAAGCTGTTTCATTCAGCGTGGCATCCACCCCATATTTCAGCAGTGCTTTTTGTTCGGAAGCAAAATAGAAACCATCCTGGCTGAGGGCGTAATAAAATGGCTTTACACCAACCCGGTCACGGGCTACAAACAATTCCTGCTTTTGCTTATCCCAAATGGCTAAGGAAAACATTCCATTAAACTTTTCCAAAGCGTTTGCACCCGCATGGCGATACCAGGCCAACACTACTTCAGTATCTGATTGTGTTGTAAAGCTATACCCTGCTTTTATCAGTTCATTGCGAAGTTCAACGTAATTGTACACTTCCCCATTATAAACCATTACCAGGTTTTCATCCGAATAAAAAAATGGCTGATGGCCTGCATGGGTAAGGTCAATGATGGATAAACGACGATGAGCCAGTCCAACAGGATTGTCAATCCAATAACCGGCGTCATCAGGCCCGCGGTGCCACAGGATATCCCGCATGGCTACTAACTTATCTTCTTCTATGGGTCTTGCATCAAAATGCAAAACACCGGCTATTCCGCACACTAATGTTGCCCGTTTATAATGGCCATATACTTATTGCTGATTGTTTTCATGTTGATTTCGTATGACGCTTTTTGTTCTATTGTTTCCCTGTTTTTATCAAGTACATGTTTTAATCCGTACCTATTGGCTGCATACCATTGTATGGCTGCAGCTAACTCCTGCACGTCGTCCACTTTGATTAACCTTCCGTTGATTTCATTTGTAATCCACGACCTGTTACCCGGCAAGTCAGCTACTATTGGGTAGCACCCTGCCGACATAGCTTCAAATAATGAAGCTGAAACGCCCTCTGTGCAAGGCATTGAAATATATAGGTCACTGTCAGATAGGTGTTGAGGTAAATCAGTATTCGGAATACGGCCCGTGAAGATAACTTCTTTTTGAATACCCTTATCAATTGCTGATTGAATAAGTTGTTCTTTTAAATTACCATCTCCTATTATCAACAATTCAAAAGGAATCTCTTGTTGTTTAATAATTTCAAATGCACGCAAAATAGTTTCGTGCCTGTAATCATCAGCAAGACTTCGTGTTACAATGGCTCTTATCCTATCATCCTTTACTTGCGGGGAATACTTATAGTTTCTTAAATCAATGCCTTTAGCGAGCACCATGATTTTATTGATGTCCGTGCCTTTCCGGACCATGCTGTAGGTCATAATTTCGCCCCAGGCATGTATCAGGCTCGCATGTTTAAATGCGTATTTCTGCATCCACTCTTTTAATGGGACCGACAAAGAATTGGGTGGATAAATATCCGTAATTCCCTGCTGTGCAATTACAACAGGAGCATATTTGTGAAATAGGGCCCCCATAAAACCATAGCTCGTGACTCTTTCGGCAATGATGATATCCGGCTTAATGCGTAAAATTTCCCTTTTCAGTTCTTTTAATCTTGTAATTGTTTCTATCGCCCGGTTTACCTTCTTAAATCCCGTACCCGCCTGTTCCAGTTCCCAGGTAAATATTTCAAAAGGGCCAAACTCACGCAGACCATTCATCCAGGTGATTGCATCTGCCCGGTAAGTTTCGCCAAGGAAAAGTATTTTTTTCATAGGACTAATTTACAAGAAGCAATTGATCTATAATTTTCATAATGTTTTTTGTTTGGATTTCTGTAGTATTACTTTTTGCCAACAAAAATGCATTCCTTATTAATTTGCTTCTCAGTTGTCTATTTTCAATTAGTAAAGTAATTTTCTCTACCAAATCGCCCACGCTTTTCGGTGTTACAAAAACCGCATCTTCAAGGTTAGTGAGGTAATCAGGTATGCCACCAACATTGCTTGTTATCACCGGCAAACTATTCGCCATGGCTTCCCATATCGTTCTTGGAAAGCCTTCATGATAAGATGGGATAATGTATATATCAGCCTTGCGATACATTTCATTTAATTCGGCCCCGATTTTCTTTTTGCCGTGGAAAACAATTTGCGGAACAATTTCCAAATCAGCAGCTAAATCCAGTAAAGCTTTTTCAACAGTCTGTTTAGCATCCGCCTCCCAACCTGCAATATTAAGTCTTACATCTCTTCCCTGCTTTCGTAGCTGAGCAATGGCAGCGACCAATTCAAATAAGCCTTTCGCCGCTTCGATCCTGCCGGTATACAACAGTTCAATTACTTCATTTTTGCAGGTATCTGTTCTTTCAAAAAAATCATTTTTTGAAAGCGTGGTGGTCTTAATTAAATGAATGCTCTTACTAATATCCTTATACTTATTAAGCAATCCAGGAGAATTTACGAGCACATCTGTATGAAGCATTGACTTTTTAAATAAAATATCATTTCGTTTGAGGTATTGTATCATCACCCAATCCCTTGCGCTTTTAATTTTATATTGGGTTGCACCTTCCAGGTAATCACCTACAACCATAAAGAGGAGTTTTTGCGGAGATACGTGATTTTTAAAAAAAGGTGCTAAAGGCGTAGGCGATCTAATAATAATGGTATCGCAGATTTTGGCGCCGGGTTCAATTTTACGGAGAATTTTTTTATGAAAAAGATGACGGTGCCAGGCCGGAGTTATATTTCCCAGGCTGATAAATTCTATATTCTTTTGAGTTAATTCATAATCAGCTTCCGCTATTGTGTGTGCCCCGGCGTCGTGCATAAAAAGATATAGCAGGTTGACTTCCGATGCCAATGCATCTAAAAAAACACCTAAATAACCTGGGACAAATAAGCGATTGTTATTACTTACTATTGGGATATGGTAATAAAATCCAATGGTCATTTAAAATGTTTTCTTTTTTGAAGAATGGCCCAGGATAAACCAATAATCATCCAGGTATTTGCACCCGTTAGTGCCGTAATAGCGTATAAATGCATTGATATAGCTAATAAGCTTACGAGTGGCAAATAGCTAAAATCCATTTCGCCGGTAAAAAAACTTCTCAAAAAGAACGAGAGCGGTATTGCAATTAAAGCTATTAAAACAAAAAGCCCGAGCAACCCCATTTCAGATAAAATCTGGATATAAGAATTGTGGGCAGAGCGGCTGTTAAAGAATTCTACCGTCTCACTACCAAGGCGGTCATACCGGCTAAAAGAAGCTAGTTCACTGTCATAATAATGAAAATTATTGACGCCGATGCCCCGGACAGGATATTCTTTAAAAATTTCTATTCCCTTATCAACCATCAGTTTTCTGATTAGCCAGGATTTGTCTAAACTCAAATCGCCATCACCTTCTCCCCGCAATAAATTCGCAAACCTGGGATTGATTGATTCTACCTGGTTCGCCAAAGCATCAAGGTATATTTGAGATGTATCTGATTGCGAAATAATAAATAGCAATCCAAAAACTGGTATCATCACCTTTGCAAGTTTTAGTACCGCCGGGTAAACAATCGTTAATACCAATAACAACTCAAGAAATATCAGGACGGCACCAGACCTACCGCCTGTAAAAAGCATGATCAATAAAAAAATTGGAACAAACAACACTACCTTTTTTTTACTCCAGTTTTCTATAATATAGTAGAACGAAATAGGTATAAAACATAACAGATTAAAAACAAAATCATTTCGGGTGGAGCCCAAATACACTTGAAAAATGCCCCATCCAAATTTTACGCTATAAAAATAAAAACCAATGGTAGCTGCTAGTATACCCCAAAATATCCATTTGCTAATTTGAACAAAATCTATTCTTTTATACTGTGTAATAAAGAAAAATGACACAAAAATCCAATAGGCATACTGGATTAGAATTTTGACATTATCAAAAAAACCCGGGTTCCTGGCAATGTAGGGTGCCAGCAGGCTTGAACTAAACGCAAGTAACAGAAATAATATCAGCAATGTTTTACCCCTAAAACTGACAGCCCAGAACGAACCAATCCTTAATCCAATTGCAATAAAAAGATAAAAGGTAATGGAGTTACCCCACACATTAACAGAGGGGAATGCCAAAAAAAATACAAACCAGTTTAATAATGTTTGAGTAATCCTTGAAAAAGGTTTGACATTTCGTTCGCTATTTCCCCCGGGGAGAGCATCGGTATCGTTGATATTTAGAATAGCCTGGATCAAAGAATTATCACCATTTTTTTATTGATTGAAGATGCTTGTCAAATTTAAATTTGCACGCTAATTTCCAGCCCGCCAACGAACCTTTTAACAGGTTGTATTTAATGGTACTCTTGCCTATGGCCCAATTTATGAAAAGCCCAGCAACACGCCACAAAACATACCAGTGATAATGTAGTCCTGCTATTAAATAACTACCGCCATTTAACCTGGCTCTTTCGAGCGACAGGTATAGCCTTGAAAAAATCACCCGCCTGGAATAAGCAAAATGATCTACTGAATAAGCACTATCACGCTGATCGTTGTGGTAAAATAATAATTCAGGATTATATAAGAGAATGCCTTGTTTACTTAAGCTATATCCAATCATAGCGTCTTCGCCCATACCAACCTTTTGCTCAAACAATTCAAACAACTGAAAATTAAAATTTTGAAAAAGAGAAGCCCGCCGTGCTGCAAAGGCACCACCGCTTAGCCATTCTGTTTTCCCACCTTGTACCGGCTGTTTTCCCCTGATTCCACAGGGGCCGAACTTACCATCAGGAAATGCAGGATATCCGCTCAACCAGCCAACCAACTTTTTCAATACCGACATGCTACCAAATAATACGGATCGTGGAATGGCTGCAAGCGCTGTATCTGCGTGTTTATCTTCGAAATTGATAGCCAGGCCTGAAACTGCATTATCCTGGAAAATGCTTTGAATTATTTCCATAAACCTGTCATTCGCTACCTCCATGTCATCATCTAAAAAAAGCAGTACATCGGCTTTTGAATGGATATAACCTAAATACCGCTGGTAAGGTTGATTTTTGTGTGCAGATTGGAGGTAAACTACCTGGTGATCGCAACTTAAGACCGGATGAATATTATCTGAAGAATCTACTAAAATAATTGAATTGAATTCCGCTGAAAATTGCTTCAACTGACCTACTAATTCCATCACTTTTTCGGGTCGGTTGTAAGTGCAAATGATAATATCAATTTTCAACACTCAACAGGTTTTCGTAGTATGCAATATTATTGGGTATAAATACATTTTTAAGATCAAATAACGACGTGACCCTTTTTTCTGCATTTGCTCCCAAATAAGCAGCATCTATTTTCCCGTCAAATAAGGCGATGATTTTATTTGCTATATCATCGCTGCTGGTACAGTCCGCTAAAACCCCCGATACGCCATCTTCTATTACCTCCGGTCCGGGACCATTTTTCATAAATAAAACTGGCTTCCCCAGTGCCATCGCTTCAACAGGCGCAATACCAAACCCCTCCATGTGGGAGGGATAGCAGCAGATATGGGCTGTGGCTAAATGATGATACACATCATTCGCATTTTCCAGCCAGCCTGTTACATTTACTTTCGGTAAACTTTGCGGATTTAATTTTTTCAGAATTAAATCTTTTACATTTATTCCATCCTCCTGATACCCCAATTTTCCAATGATGGTTAAAGTTGCCTGCGGAAATTTTTTGCTTACCAGGTTGAATGCTTCCGCTAATTCAAAAACCCCCTTTTTGGGAAGCACGCTATTTGCAAAAACAATGGAATGGGTAGTATAGCCCGGTTGTTTAAATCCGTTGAGCCTGGCTTTATTGACCCCATTGTAAATAACCTTATACTTTCTACGTATTTCCGCAAAATTCAATGTAACCCTACCGCAATAGTCAGAAACCGCCACAATATTATTAGCTTTCCGGATGGTGCGCTTTTCAAGCAAATGCATTAACCTGTTGCCTGGCCTGTTTAATAACTTATCAAAAAAAATAGCGGCTCCGTGAAGCCTGATAACGAAGCCCGGATGATTAATGCCGAACGGCAACAGTCCTTGCCACTCCTGGCATTCAATGATATCAAAAGAATGCTCTTTTAAAAACTTTTTCAGTTTCCTGTTTAAAGTGAAAATAAAAAACAGGTGTTTAAATCTTGATTTAACTACCGGAAAGGGAACCCGGATAACTTTCACACCATTTATTTTTTCATTCACCTCTGTTGGTAGGGTATCATACAGCCCCCAAACGGTGACGTCGTTGTTGGCTGATGCCAGGCCCTCGGCAATATCCCTGGTAAAAGAACCGATCCCCCCATGTTTATGAGGAGGGTATTCGTTGCAGATGTAAAGTATTTTCATTTATTTAAATGGAACAGAGTTTACCAATTGGTGATTTCTTTTATGGCCCAATTGCTTTTCCAGAAAATACATCGGCTTTTCATAATGATGTTCGGAGGTGAAAGGTGAAGCAAATAGTGATTCTGTAACCAGATCATTTCTTACAAAAAAAGCGTTGGCACCTGTTAAATTACAACCAACTAAAGTGTAGCCTAATTTTTTACCCAGTAACTCAAATGATTTTAAACTTGCCCCAAAATAATGGCCAATATTTGCTCCATTCCAAACATGGTTTTCATTGTAAGGCATTATCCATTCAATATGTGGTCCAACAGATGCATTATATTCAATAGCTACTACACGTGGATTATATTTCCCCAATTCTTCCCATACCCAATAGTCATTACCATCTATATCAATGGATAAAAAATCGAGGTCGGTTGGTACATTCAATTCTTCAAATAGTTTACAGATATTGTCTTTGGTGATAAAAGATTCTTTTACCTGGAGCTGCCCATTGTCAATGACGCTATTGTAAGCTGCTTTCATAACATTGCAATGTTCCGTACTTCCTTCAATCCAGGCTCCTTTCCAATTTTGTAATAACAAATAGGCAGAGTTATTTTCAGTTCCATTGCCTACACCAAACTCTGCAAAATATTTGGAATGCGTTCCAACCCTTTTAAAAATTTCATAAATAATACCATCTTCCCCGTTTTGTGACAATACCTGATATTCAAACCTGTTTAAATTGAGTGGATTACTATATCTGGAATGTTGTAATTTTTGTTCCAGGTAAGTTTCAATCGCAACTTTTTTCAAAACATTTAAATGCATCTCCGTTGGATAGAATCCAAGAACCTGCGCAGTTTTTAATAGTTTTTTAAGGATGTATTTTTTCATGGTACCGATAAGATTAGGATGGTAAAAAAGAATAAACAGACTTCTGATCTGCCTTAATATATTTTTTTATCTGGAATCGCTGGTCAAAAATAAATCCGCCTAAATTTTTATCTATTGCATGATTAAACTGTTCGATATTATTGGCAATAAACACGTTGGGCTCATTACACAAATTCTTATAGTAAGGAGCCTCTGAATACCTGCTCAAATTTTCATCTTCATGTCCTGTTCCATTAAATCCAATATTAATAACAGGCTTTTTCATCAATAAAAATTCCATACTTACTGTAGAGGCTACACTAATATTGCAGGCGGAATAGTATATCATATCATACCATTCACACTCTCCTTCTTTTTCCTGCACAGCAAGATCTTTACTGGCATCCCATTCCCAAAAATGTTGCATAAACGACACATTTTCCAGCTTGTCCAGCTCAGGATATTCCATGTCGTTATGAAGTGGATTTTTCCGAATCAATAAATGCCAGTTAGTATTTAATTTTCTTTTCAGTGCTTCATAAATCACCATGATAGTTAAATGTTCATCCTTTGTCACCAATGGATTGATCATCGTATAAACAAAAATATTTGCACCAGGCTTAATATTATACTTCAGTTCATAAAATGAAATTTCATATACTGGCTCGAAATTGAAAAAAACATCAAATGCGGGATTCCCGATTGTAAGTACTT
The DNA here is from genome assembly GCA_046590675.1 of Ferruginibacter sp. Classification (GTDB taxonomy): domain Bacteria; phylum Bacteroidota; class Bacteroidia; order Chitinophagales; family Chitinophagaceae; genus Ferruginibacter. The sequence continues at coordinate 20,966 of JBKJUP010000033.1, forward strand.
TATTATAAAGATGGGGATTATGATGCAGGTAGTTCTTGCTCATTTCATCCGACCAGGTAAACAAGCCATTTGGCGTAAATGACACAAAGTCGTTGGTATATAAATCCTTCCAACTATTCACAAGGCTCCAAACTTTAATGCCTGCTTCCTGTGCAGAGAAAGCAAGCACCTGGTTGTTGATATTGGAATAACCAACCATTAAAATATCTGTCAGGGCCTCTTCTTTAAAGAATTGCACCAGGTTTTTATTTTTATACTTTGTTGAAAGAACTTTACGTGTTAAAAATGAAAAGACGCTCCATACCAATTTGTTTCCTTTGAAATAATCTTTTAAAGACAGGTCTTGAGGCTTTTCATAATTGCGAAAATTTCCAACGCCATTGATACGCATATAAGCTTTTCTAACAGATTGATTAAAAGCATCCAACTTTATAACATCAGTATCAAAGAATTTTTTATCTAAATATTTATAAGCACAATCTGCTTCTTCTAAATAAGATTCATATAATTTACTTTTCTTATCAAAAGTATAAATGACGGCTTCATATTTTGAATTAAGCTCCCTGGCTAGTCCGCTTAAAACGATGGAACGAAGCTCATGAAACCCCCATTGAATAAATATGCCTACTTTTCTTTGTTGATCCATCGCGGTTATTTCATACTGAGCGTATTTTCACAGAATAACCTGATCCCGTTTTCAATAGGTTGTAAAGGCGCTGTGTAAAGATTTTTCAACTTATGAATATCGGCATAAATCCCAAACTGATCGCCGGGGGTTCCCGAAGAATATACAACTGGCTTCTCCATCTTACTATACTGCTTCAACAAGGTAATCAGTTCTGCTACCGTTGTTTTCTTACCTGTTCCAATATTGATGATTTCGTTAAAACTGGTGTGTTGATTAATAAAACTGGTAGTAATTGATACCACATCGTCTATGTAAATAAAATCTCTAAATCGCTCCGGAGATCCCTTTACAGTAATGTTATCAAATGAGGGGTCAATCAATTGTTTCAAATAAATACTGATCATTCCCTGCTTTAAATTTTCAAGATTTTGTCCGGGCCCATAAATATTGAAATACCTTAGTGCGGTGTAGACGATCCCGTAAGTTGCTGAATAAATTTTCAGATAAGATTCGCTTGCTAATTTGCCAACAGCATAAAATGACAATGGGTTTGTTCGATCGGTTTCTGAGAAACAAATTTGATTACCCTGCTGCCCATAAACCGACATGGTGCTGGCGTAAATAAATCTTTTGCATCGCGTTTTAACAGCATATTGCAAGAGTAATAATGTAGCTACCGTATTGCTGTTGATATCATATACCGGATCTTCAAAACTCACCTCGCCGGAAGATTGACCGGCTATATGAAGTATAGCGTCAAATGCAAATTCATTCAATTTTGAAATGGTATTGATATCGCTGCAATCACCTTCAATAAAAGTTGCGTTGGAATTTATATTGGTTAAATAACCTGTTGAAAGATTATCAATAATTACTACCTGATGGCCTTGCCCAATAAGTTCGTTTGCTATCTTGCTACCGACAAAACCTGCGCCTCCTGTTACTAAATAATTCACTATTTTCTAAAATTTTTAAGGATACTATTGCCAACCCCAATTTTCCCTAAAGACGCTAAAATTATATCTGAAAATTTTTTGTTGTACGAATTTGCAAATTGTAAATCTTCTATCCAGGATTTTTCATCCAGTTCCATTTTTTTTAGGGCCACTTTCCTCAATCGCTTTGCCAGCAATAAATCGGCTTCTTTTGAAACTCCAAAATTCCTGATAATGATTTTTGATAAACTTACCAGGCCCTTATTTGAATAAACCTGGGTACCAAGAGAGCCTTTTACAATTCTATATTCGGTATCTAAAACATCCAGAAAGTCAATTCGAAATGATCGTGAAACCTTCAAAAAAAAATCGATGTCTTCAAATAAAAGTGATTCATCGTATTTTCCCACAACCTCATACACAGATCTCTTTACCATTGCAGTAAATGGTTTACAAAAAGAACCATCTAAACCGCATATTTTTTCAAATATGTAGCCGCTGGGCCAAAAATGCCTTTCCTCCGTTCCTATTCTTTTTGAATCATGTTCATCAATTAAAAAGGATTTTGAATAACAAATACCAACTTGATCTGATGTGGATTTTAAGTGATTGACTCTGGTCATTACAAAATCAGGCAAGTATTTATCATCAGATGCAATCAGGCATAAATAATCACCTTTATAAATTGAAAGCATATTATTAATTGACTTGCACAGCCCCCGATTCTGATCATTTTTCAATAAAACGATTTCAAGATTTCTATGCTCACTAATCCAATTTTCAATAACTTCTATGGAATTGTCAGTAGAACAATCATCGTTAATAATGATCTCGATATTTTGATATGTTTGGGCAGCAATACTGTTTAAGGTTTCGCGGATAAACCGGGCATTATTGTAAGAACCAACTCCGATGCTTACCAATGGTAATCTTGCTAAATTGTTATTATCTGTCTTCACTTATTTATACCGATTTTTTTTATCAAAAGCCTGAACAAGTTTGCCCCAAGTATAGTTTCCAACTTGCGATAAGCGTACAAAAAAACTAAACCTAGAATGATCCCGTTAAAGATATTTGACCATAGGACTGTTAATAATCTTGAACTGACAAACACCAGAAATATTGCTGCTGTCATCCATAGAATTTGTTTTTTGATTCCAACATCCCATGCAAAACCTGTGAGATGTCTTGCCGATAACCAAACTGCCATCCAGTAAATTAGATATGTAACAAAAAATGCAACGCCTGCCCCTTCAAGCCCAAACCACTGAGTAAAAATATAGACTAAAAAAACATAAATCGCACCCCATGAAACCTCTAATAAAACAAATAATCTTGCTTTCCCTTTTGAAACAACGATAAATCCCAAGGGCCAACTGATAACCTTAATTACCATTCCCAATGTCATCCATTGTAACAGTCGCCAGGCATCAACAAACTGTATGGAATAAAAAACACGAAGAATAAGACCAGAAAATGAAACTACGCCAACAATCCCGGCAACAGCCATAGCTATTCCTATTTCTGTTTGCTGGTTAACAAGTTCGTTTGCTTTGAAATGATCATTAATAATTCCTGATAACCGGGGATAAAAATCCGCTCCCATTGCATTCAAAATAAAATTTACATAAAGGGCTGATAATGTCCATGAGGCTGTATATAATCCCAAATCATGTATAGAAAAAGAATTAGAGATTAAAATTCTAGAATAATATGCTGTAGCTGAAACTGTTAGTCCGCTGACTAAAAAGGCGAAGCCCATGGACAGTAAAGTAGTAGACCTCTCTTTGAATTCCTGGAAATCAACTTTCAGTGATGATATTTTTTCCCTTTGCGCAAACAACCAGGACAATAAAACTGTTGTGGCTGAACCTGCAACCAGAAAAGGAACTATGCCATCTTTTCTTAAAAAGTAAATCACTAAAATACAAACAATGCTCCCAATAAATGCCCCTAATACACGAGCTATTGCAAGATCTTTGATCCGCCTCAACCCTTGTAGTAAAGCAAATTGCCCGTTTGAAATACCCACAAATAAAACCACTAAGGACATCCATTGAAAACCTATCTTATTATCCTTCGTCCCAAATGTATACTTACTTAAATATTCAGCAAAAATAAACATGCAAAGGGCTGCCGTAATTGTAGAGAGGCGAATAAGCCATCGATACACAAACAATGTCTTTCTAATTGAAGCCTTATCTATTTCCGCATTTGCGGCAGCTATATTTTTTACCGCACTGCTTGTAAGCCCTAAACCAGCGATTGAATTAATCAAATCAGTGGTGGTGGAATATAAACCGATAATCCCGGTTCCCCCAGGTCCTAAAAGAATGGCTAACACTTTTGCCCTTACCATGTTAAATACCATTACCATCACCTGGCTTCCTCCCGTAATAAGACTGGACTTGAAAATCGATTTAGAGTTATTCATTAAGTTTAATAGCGAAAAATGATTCTATGTATTTGAATGAATAGCATTAATAAATTAACACACCTTAAAAAATGAACTTATCTTATTAGTCACTTCTTCAACCTCACCTTTTAACATCCCAGGCCATAAGGGTAAACTAAGACAAGTATCAGCTATTTCTTCCGCTATTGGGAAATCTCCCTTTTGATATCCCAGGTTTTTATAGGCGCCCTGCAAGTGTGGCGGAATGGGATAATGAATCAATGTACCAATGCCGTTTTCAAGCAATCGATTTTGTAATGCCTCTCTCTGCGAGGTACGGATAACGTATAAATGATACACATGGCTGGCATCCTTAGCGGTTACAGGTAGTATTATTTCATTTACATCCTTTAAGCCCTCGTTATACCAACCCGCTATTTCCTGCCGTTGAGTTGTCCATTGAGACAGATGCTTTAATTTAATGGATAAGAAACTTGCCTGTAGTTCATCCAACCGCATGTTATAACCTATTACATCATTATAATATTTTTTTGCACTGCCATAATTTCTAAGTACCGCGGCTTTCTGCGCCAACGCCTTATCATTGGTAGTAATAGCACCTGCATCGCCCAATGCCCCCAGGTTTTTACCGGGATAAAAACTGGTTCCATTTATATTACCCCATGTGCCCGTTAACTTCCCATTAAAGCTTGCACCCTGGCTTTGGGCATTATCCTCAATAACGAATAAATTATGCTTCTCCGCTATTCGCATAATGCTTTCCATCTCGCAGCATTGGCCATATAAATGCACCGGCATAATCGCTTTTGTTTTAGCTGTTATGGCTGCTTCTATTTTTGTAACATCAATGTTGTATGTTTCAATGTTGGGTTCAACAAAAACAGGTATGGCCCCCACATAACTGCATGCTAATGCGGTAGCGATATAAGTATTAGATGGTACTATTACTTCATCCCCTGCTTCAATACCCAAAGCTTTTAAAGCAATATGTAAGGCATCCAATCCATTACTAATACCCACAGCATAATCAACCTGGTTAAAATTGGCGTAGGCCTGCTCAAACTCCTTTACTGCATCACCCAGCACAAACCAGCTTCTGTCATAAAACTGGCTAAATGCTTCCATCATTTCCTCCTTAAGAGGTTGGTGCATTGGATGGAATGATAAAAACGGAATATTCAATTTGTGATAATTTTTTTATGAAAATCGCTTGCTTTAAATCCAGCTTTAAATGGATTTAACAACCTTAGCAGGATTGCCTGCTACAATAACATTTTCAGGAACATCATTTACAACCACAGCACCAGCGGCCACAATACTATTATCGCCAATAGTCACCCCTTTTAAAACAATTGCCCCCCATCCTATCCATACATTATTCCCAATAGTTACTTTTTTCTTATTTACCAGGTTATAATCAATTTTATAACCCATAGATTCCCTTTCCCGGACGGATGGATTTACAGGATGAAAATCAGTATCGGAAATTAAAGAGCAGGAAGCTATCTGGCAATTTTTACCAATGGTAACCTTTTCATAAGCCGTAACAGACACACCATTCAACATCGTATTGTCTCCTATTTCTATCTGGCCTTTTAATCCACATACGAGGGTGCATCTGAATGTTAATGCGGTGTTGGAATTGTTGTTATCTGAATTCAACACTACTTTACTACCCAAAATTATCTTGCTGGTACCCGGGAGCTTTAATACGGGTAGTCTTCCTATAATTCTTACCGGCCCATCCGTTTCCATTTGATTGCCATATTTTAACTTTAGCAGAATGGTTTTGATTTTTTGGCTAAGTGATACTTTTCTCTGGTTGGTTAAAATTTCCATCATTTTAAACGCTAGTCGGTTTAAACACTAAATCAAGTACATTATCTACAATTATATCAGGATTGTATTCTTCTAATTTTTCTTTGCTCATAAATCCTGATAGTACTGCTGCTGTGTTAATTCCCAATTTTTTCCCTGTTTGAATATCATTCCCTGTATCACCTACCATCCAATCCTGGTTAGTGACTTTCACGGCAGTTTTTATCAATTCGTATTTTTCTTTTTGCTGACAGGTAACCAATACTTTTTCAAATATATTATACCAGCCATGCAGATGGATTTGTTGAATTGCAGTAGATTCATATTGCCTTGCTGTTACTACAAATAATTGATGCTTACCTTTTAAATCTTTCAAATAATTGGTTATCCCATCAAAAGGCTTGTCAAGCTCCAGCCATTCTTGCAATTCAATGCTCTTCATCCATTCTTCTTCAAAGAGAAAAAATGCTTTATCTGAATAGCCAAAATTATTTTTCAAAATTTCTTTATGCGCTATTTTATTTCTTTTCAATGTCCAATAATCATCAAAAGATAATTTTGACCCAGGTACCAACTGTTGAAAAAGTCCATAGAGCCTTTCACGTGAATCAAGTAAAGTGCCATCTAAATCAAAAAAAATGTTCAATTATATTTATTTTTCAGATATTTTATTTCCTCTGCCAATCCTACTTTGATATCCACGGATTGTGTAATTAAAAAAGTATTCATTTTGTTCACATCAAATACAAAATCCATTTTATTACCTACCCGGTCTTTATAAATTATATCTGCCTTTCTGTCCATTATATGTTCTGCCATTTTTATGTAGTCAATTAAATGAAGGCTTTTAGATGAACAAACGTTTATTGGGCCAACAAATTCATTTAATCCGGCTGCTTTGGAAATCGCTTTTATTACGTCTTGTATATGTATAAACGCCCTTAAATCTGTACCATCTCCCCAAACTTCTACCGGAGTATTTTTTACCAGGTTAATGATAAGTTGCGGTAAGAATTTCTTGTACACTTCTTCTCCTATTCCATAAACATGGCCAACTCTTAACAACTGAACAATTGTGTTGGTTTGATTGGCCCATTGTACCACAAGATCTTCGCAAAAAAGTTTTGATTTACCATACATAGTTGAAGGGCTGGTAGCAGTGGTTTCATCAATAATGCCGGATGTAGGTGCATATACATCCAATGTAGAAATAAAGACTATTTTTTTTGTGTTAACCGAGCCAAGTAATTTTGTAGTGAAAACAACATTATTGGCATTGGGAAGCGCCAAGTTAGACTCAGCGCCTGATTTAGGCGTAAATGCCCCTACATGAAATACACATTCAAAAGTATTTTCTTTTATTCTATTTAAATTCTCATCACTTAATTCGGAATTTTCTACTTGAATAGTAGAGTAACCTGCAATAGGTTTAGATGTTAAAAGGACTAGTTTATTTATTCCAAATTTATTGGTTAACTCTTTAAGTAAATACGTTCCAATAAAACCATTAACTCCAGTTATTAAAAACATTAAAATATAATTTCATTTTTGATAATATCATCCGTAACAAGCCTTGGATGAGTATCCATTCCTCTTACCCAAAGCAAATCATTTGGAAGTGGATTAATTAATGGATATTTAAAATTAACCTCGCCATCAAGCGCCAAATCTCTAAATATTGCTGGAAAATTTAACCCTGCCTCTGTAAAAAATAATACTGTTGTAAAAAAGCGAGATATATTTATCTCAGTTGGTGTTGGTATTCCATTTTCATCATACGCCATATCAACGCCAAATATTCCATGCGGCAGAGAATCAACAGCCTTAACACAGTTTATTGAAATTTCATCAACCCTTGGATCTGAAATTGTTTGACCAACTTTTGTTACACCAGTAACACCAGAAACACTTCGGTTGCCATGTGTCCAACCTTTTCTAATTCTTGATTGAGCTACAATCAATTCTCCGTGATACCAAATAGATAACCATGTAACTGTATCAGGTGTAAGAATTTCAGCAGCAATGAAGTCGCCCCATCCATTATAACGATCAATCCATTTTTTGGCAAATTCATAATCATTTGTTGGCAATGCGCCCTTTCCACCACCTCCAATTGAAGATGCCCGTAACCAAATTCTTCCACTTAAATCACCAAGTAGCTTAAATGCATCTTTTAAATCATTGGCATTATTGATTTGTAAGTTCTCAGCAACTTTAATTCCATGCTTTTGGAATTTGAGATAGCTTTTATACTTGTGAACACAAGTGTCGATAACATCATGATTAGGCATAAAAGTTTTAACGCCTAATGCATGTATTTTTTCCCTTAATAAAGAGGCATGAAAAATTTCCAAATCATTTTGAAAGTGGATAAGATCTGGCTGTTCAATTTTTAAAATTTTAATTAAACTGTCCTCATAATCACTGGTGTCAGAATAAGGAACGTAATATTTTTTGTGTGCCTTTGACAAAATCAAATCAGTAGGCTCACTACCTATTCCGATAATTTCATCTTTTGTATTTTTCAGGAGAGATTTTATTACTCCTTCCGAAGGAGCACCACCTGCTCCAGCTATGATTATTTTTGCCATTTATTTGATTTTAAACTATTTGTGTATTCTTCGTATTCTCTGATATAATCCTTAGCATCATATCGATTAGATGCTAAAACTAGACATATGGAACCACTGGAAAAATTTATTTCGCTAGCCCATATCATCGGCGGTATATGCAATCCAATATCAGGTCTGTTTAATTGAATTTGTCTTTGAATTTTTCCATCATCTAGTAATACCTCAAAACTTCCACTAGCTGCTATCAAAAATTGATGACATTCATAATGAGCGTGTGCGCCCCTGGATTCTCCACCAGGGATGTCGTATAAATAAAAAACTCTTCTTACTTCAAAGGGAATTTCCAAATTATTTTCGACAACAGTAATGTTGCCAGACCTATTCTTAATTTTAGTTAAATAAATTAAAGAACAGTCGTAGACTGATTTATTTTTTTTCATATTCATCCCAATCTCTTATATACTCTTTTTCATCGTATGCTTTGTCTGCCAGGACTATAGCGACAGAATTAGTCGAAAAGTTCTCCATGCTACGCCAATACATTTTAGGTACATACAATCCATAATAGGAGCGGTTAAGGTGAAACCGGTGTTCCTGCTTTCCATCGTGCAATACCACATCAAAGCTACCACTGAGGGCCACAATAAATTCCTGCAATGTTTTATAGGCATGTGCTCCTCTAACCTCGCCCCCGGGCACATCATATATCCAATACGTACGGGCAATTTTAAAAGGAATTTGATTTTCTTCTTCAATAAAAGAAAGATTACCCCTTGGGTCTAAAAATTTAGGGAGGTCTATGATAGTGGGAATTGCAATACTATGCATAAAATTGGGTAATATTTATTATCTCAGGTGAAAACAATGCCGGATTGTTATAAGCCGCAAATGCAATTTTATTAATCGCTGCTGCCTCCAGGTCGTTGATAGAATCTCCGATTAAAACACATTGCTGAACCGGATATTTGTAATTGGTTAATAGTTGTTCTACCAGTTGATTCTTGGGTGTGGGCGAACCCTGTATGGTAATAAAATATTGGCTGATCTCAAGAAATTTGCATAAAGCATTTAATTCACTTCCGTCTGAGCCGGAAACAATGTGCATCTGATATCTTCCGGCATTTTGTTGTACAAATTTGATGGAATCCTTTATTAATAAATCAGCGTTGAACAATAAATTCTTCATTATAACCGAGAACCTTTCTGCCAACTCCTTCACTTTTTCATCCGTTATTTTTTCATTCCTGATCTCCTCAAAAAAATATCGAAATTTTACATATCGTGAAAGACCTCCATTCATTTCATGGAACTTCATCAGTGCTTCTACCTGGTCTGTTGGGTAATCAGCTAATACCCTTTCAAAACCTTGTCCACGTATGGCATTAGAGTTCATCAGCACACCATCAAAATCCCATAAAATCACTTTAAAATTATCCAGCATTGGTAATTCTTTTTAATACTTTTTCAATATCCTCCGGGTTATCAATCGGGATGGAATCTTTCGACATCGGAATCATTTGAACCTCGTACCCCATTTCTAAAAAACGCAATATTTCAATATCTTCTTCTTCCTCAAAGGGCGTTTTTTTTCCAAAATCTTTAAACTCAAGGAGTGCCTTTTTAGGGAAGGCATAAATACAAACCTGGCGAAACCCATACCTGAAAACACTTTTTTTATTTCCCGGAATTGCTGACCGTGACATATATAGTAACCTGCCGTCTGGCCTGAAAACTACCTTGGGAACGGAAACACTTCTGTAATCGGCCTCATTATCTAAAGAACAATAGCCATTCAAAACGCTCCCTTCTAATTGTGGTAAAACAGCTAATAATGCGGTAATATCTTCAGGGTTAAAAACAGGCTCATCTCCCTGCACATTGATATAATAGTCAGCGTCAATTTGCAGAGCTACTTCTGCAATTCGGTCTGTTCCTGTGAGGCAATCATCACTAGTTAATATAGCCTGGATTCCCACACCGGCGCAGTGTGACACAATTCGTTCATCTTCGGTAGCTACATAAATCAATTCCTTTGGATATGCTTTGGCACATTGATCAAATACCCGTTGTATCATAGTTTTCCCTGCCAGTTCTATTAAGGGCTTTCCGGGAAACCGGGTGGATTGGTACCTGGCTGGTATTACAAGGATGGTTTTCAAACGTTTAATTTAACTTGTCGTAAATAGAACCGGCAACTAAATTCTTGTACCGCGTAGGCGTTAAAGATGAAATGATCAATCCTTTCTGCTTTGCATCGTTGAATAGCATTTCATTTTCGATGAATAGTTCCTGTTCTTTTGTTCCTACTTTACTTTCTCCATACCCGTCGTATCCAGTAATGAAAATTTCCTCTGCTCCAAGTGCAATGGCAGTTTGTATTGCCAAACTGGTATGGGAGTCCTTTACTATTTCAGTATAGTCAACTAATGCCAATTCATAAGTTGAATCCACTACCCTCTCTGGCACGTAGGTCCCCATTTTTCGTGGAAAAGGCGGTAATAAACAAATTCCGTTGAACTCATCAAACTTATTAAATACGCTGGCCAGCCGTTGCCCTTCATTACCAGCCAAACAATAATATTGAGGAACAGTTAAAGTAGAATAAGGAAATGCATTTCTTGCACTTGCGTGAATCACACAAATATCTTCCTGCGCCTCAATAAAGAGTTTGATTGCTGTTGCATGAGAAATGGCAGATGGACCGCCCCCTATGATCACCGCTCTTTTGATATTTTTCCCCGGGGAAAAAACCGGAAAGCGCTGATTATCCTCTACACCATCTTTTTGATTGTGTAGCGCCCTGATTATGCTATTGAAAGAATAATATCTTTTAGAAACCCAATCCATTACTTCCTTTTGAGGTAAGGAATTGGCACCTGATACCATATACGGTAAATTAGTGCCCCACTCATAAGTAGCCTGTAGTTGTGTAAAGCCATCCACAACATTTGCAAGGGCATTAAAATCAAGCTCTAGTTCCCCATTGGCATGCAAGGCAGTTAACAGTAGTTCAGTCTTTAAATTTCCCGCTCCTCTACCCATACCGGTCACGGTTGCGTCCACAATTTCTGCACCACATTCCATTGCAGTTAGTGTATTAATCAATGCCAATTCAAGATTATTATGGCCATGAAAACCAATTTTTACATCCGTTTGTGCTCTAACTAAATTATAAATACTTTTTACATCTTTTGGATAAATACCACCATAAGAATCCACCATGTAGAAATAATTGGCAATACCATTTACTTCTTTTATATGACTAAGAAATTCTTGTTCACCAGGCCATTTAGACATGTACATCACGTTAAATCCTACATCAAAACCCAATTTTTTTATTGATGCTGCTAATATGAGCGCACGGCTGAAATTTTTCGGATCAATGGCAATACGCACCATATCAATCAATCCTACACAAGGTTTTAACAAGCTATCGACATTCTCCGGCCTAACGTCCTTTTCATCAAGGATGATTACTAATTTCTTATTTGAAATGTTTTTTAATCCTTCCATCACGTAAACAGGGCAATAAAAATATTCGCCTAAATATCCTTTCATTCGGTTAGACCGGTAACCTATCTCCAAATATTCGACAGGCAAATCGTTAAAGGATTTTATATAAGTATTCACCAGTTCTTTACTAAAATCCCAATTGGTATAATAACCACCGTCTCTTAAAGTACAGTCTAGTATTTTTATGTTTGAAGTCATCGGTTGTTCTTTTATTTCCAAATTGCCGTTGATGGCTATTCAAGAGTTAAGTACGCTTTTTAAAAAACCGCTTCCAGTTATTCACTTTTTGTTCGTCCTCGGTATATCCATAACCTCCACCATAACCGTATCCTCCATACCCTTTTCCATAGCCATATCCCAATATCCTTTTTGATTTGATGCCATTAAATACAATACAGATGTTGGGCAAGCTTTTCTTTTGGTAATTCTCCCTTATTAACTTTAAAAACGAACTCGGAGTGTAATTGTGCCGGGTAATATAAATACTGGCATCAGCAATACCGGCCAGTATTTTAGCGTCTGTTACGGCCGCTATTGGTGGCGTATCAATGATGATATAATCGAAATGCAGTTTCAGGTAATCCAATAATTGGGCTAATCTTTGGCTGCCAATCAGCTCTGCCGGATTAGGCGGTATGGGGCCGGATGGTATAATACTAAAATTAGCAATGGTTGCATGTGGTTTAATGATATCGGTTTCAACCGCCTTGCTGATTAAATAATTGCTTAATCCGGGATCCCTTGCGATACCAAGAGGTTTACTGATTTTGGGCTTTCGTAAATCAAACTCCAATAACACAACTTTAGCTCCTGTAAGGGTTAAACTGATTGCCGCATTGATGGAAACAAAACTTTTTCCTTCTCCGGGTATTGATGAGGTAACTAAAATTATTTTCGACTTTTCTATAGAATTAGCAGTTATATAATTCAAATTGGTACGCAATTCCCTAAACTGCTCCGCAACCAACGTACGCTTTCCCTCCCCCACAACAATTGGTGACCCACCCGTATCCTGCTGAAAAATTAATTCACCAATAATTGGAATCCCGGGTAGCCCATATTCAATTTGCGACTTAAACAATAAGCGGCTGTTTGCAAATTCTTTCAGGTAAATAAAAATAATAACCAATAACATTGCACCTAAAATACCATTGCGATAAATTTTGCTCCGAACAGGGGAAACCATTGCTTCCGATTTTGGCCTTTCAATTAAACGGTAGTTGGGTAATATGGCTGCCGCCGATATTGCAGACTCCTCTCTTTTTTGTAAAAGAAAAGTATAGATGGCATTCTTAATACCCTGCTGGCGACTGATATCCAACAACAAGCGCTCCTTTTGCGGAATTTTACCCAATGTTCCCATTAGTTTATTGTTGTCTTCCTGTAGTTGTTTACGGCTTGCCTGCATACCCAATTTTAAATTATTAACACTGGCAGAAATACTGGGCTTTAATTTAGCGATGGCAGTCTCCAAAACTTCAATCTGGGGATTTTTAATACCTGAAATCTGTTTTGTTTTTTCTAAATCGAATTCCGTTTGATATAATTGATTTAACAAACCAATTAAAACCGGGTCATCAATTCCGAGCGAAGCAGGCACCGGGCTATTTGCATTATTTCTTCGGGTAACATATTGTTCAATTTGTTTAATAACATCTAGTTTTACGTCAAGCTCCCCAATTTTAGTATCCGCCTCTTTTACTTGTCCTAAAATTAAATTTCCTTCTATTCCCAAATCAACGATTCCCTGTGCAGATTTAAAGGACTGCAGGTTTTTTTCGACCCCACTTAATTCTTCCGAAACCAGGTGTAAGCGGTCATCTAAAAATCGCAATGTATTGGACGAAATCCGACTTTTATATTCAACCGTAGAATTCCCATACAGGCTGATGAGATTGGTTAAAATTGTCGTTCCTCTTTCTGGCAGTGCATCCAGGTATTCCATTTCTAATATGGAGGATTGCTTGCTGATTGGTTTAATGGAAAGCGAATTCTGAATAATATCCACGGCGCCGGCGACAGGTATTATGTTAATCTGCCATTTTTCGCCTTCTTTTAAAGGCAAGTAGCCTTTATTGATATGCCAGCGAATTTTCCCAAATTTGCTCATCACCATTGTGTCTAATGGGTAACTAACACCCTTAAAACTTATTTTGTCATTAACAAAAGCAACTTCGCCTGATACTCCATGCTGAACTGAATCTGGATTTTCCAATTCCAGTTTAAAAGGAATATTATTGAAATATTGCCCTGACTTAAGGTATCCTTTTTGACTATACAGCACATTTAACTGCAGGTCTGAAACAAGTTTGCCAATTAAATCCCTTGATCCAAGTATTTCCATTTCCCGTTCAGCTTCAACTGAAAGATTTCGGGTATCCAGTTGAAATATTTCCTGCAGATTTGCACTTTTTTGCTGGCTGTCATCATTTACTACAATCTTGGCATTGGCCATATAGATCGGAACCTGGTAACGTAAATAAACATATCCCCACAAAGTTCCCAAAATCAACGCAATCAATACAACTGGCCAATAGGGCAGAATCCTAAAAAGCAATCGTTGAACCCGCTGGTTTTCTTCTGAAGTCTCCTCGTGGTTATTGAATTCCTGTTGCTGCATTGAAATAATTATAATTGATAAATAATTTACCTACTTCCTAAGATTAATGATGGTAATTAAAAGAGACAACCCCACTGCTACAATACCTAAATATTGCGGGATGCCGGTTCTGGAGATAAACTTAGCTTTTACCGGTTCTACATACACCACATCGTTGGTCTTAAGATAGAAATAGGGAGACTTAAACAAATCCTTTGACAACAAGTTTACCCGTCCCATTTCCCGCACTCCATTTTCTTCACGTACAATCATAACATTATCCCTTTTACCCAGGTCGGTAATATCTCCTGCGGAGCTTATGGCCTCAAGAATGGTTGTACGTTCATTGACCATTTGGAATTTGCCACTGGCTTTCACCTCGCCAAGTACGGAGTAACTATAGTTTAAAAAACGTACATTCACCACCGGGTTTTTAGTGTAATCCTTAAATAATTCAGTTAATTCATTTTGGAGTTCCATTCTTGTTAATCCTTCTGCCTGAACTTTGCCAACATAAGGAACCTGTATCTTACCGTCCGCCTCCACTAAATAGCCAATCGCTGATCCGCTCAACGTACTAGATGCCCCTCCCGTACCAATTCCAGAACCCGAATTGAGTGCGGCCAGATCAGACGGGTTACTTCCCCCTACGGTAATCCACAACTGGTCATTCTTTTGAATCGAATTTTCAAATACAATCCTGGCCTTTCCAAGGTTTGCTGCAGTGGTATCCTTAAGATCATTAAAATAGATGACTTGTTTGGTGGACGTACACGAGATCAATTGAAAAAAGATCAGATATGTAGCACCTGTGATCAGGAATTTTTTAAGTAGTGCAATCATTTTCAGTAAAATAAAATTTGATAACTTTTTTTGCTTATTAAAGTTGACGTTTATTTACGGCTATTCACCATAACAAAAAAATAAATTCAAACCAGTTGCAAGAATTTTTTAGAGCTTTGCTAGCCATATTATATGTACTAAAAAATGACATATATATTCTAACATAATCAATCTAATTACATTGGAATACGGCTTCGCCATTCTCAGTCACAGAGACTAAGCATCGCAAAATTGAATCAATTAAACTCTTAGTTCCGCTTACATATATAATACCAGTCTTCATTGTGAAGATCAGATAACTGTAGGTCAAAAAATAATTTTCCTATTTTGCCGCAAAAGTAATTGTTTCTAATTTATGATAAGCATTTGAATTCAACTTCATTTCAATATCCATCGTGTGAATTCATTCGTAATGATCGCTTAAAATTGTTTTTGGAGACGCTGAAGTTGAACATGAAATCAATGAAAGCATTTGACAATTGATCTACCCAAAATCACTTTATACAAAAATTTAGTATGTTTTTTTAATACCATTTAATTTTTTTTTAAAAAAATATGGGGTGTGGCATGATTTTTCCTTCGCTAACTAAAAATGAATTATATTCTTAAAGAAAATATTCATTATTAAGCACTATTCTTAACTGGTTGCTAATAAATGTTATACATTTGCAACCAATCACTAAACATTTTATCGAGAAACGAAACTAATTTTTATGCCGCAAATTTTTAGAAAACAATCAGTATGTATTATACTATTTTTTGCACTTACCGTTTCGGTATTTGCCCAGGAGTCTGCTCCCATGTATAATACTGTAAAGCCCTTTTCGGGAAGTAGTCAATTCCGGAAATTTTCCGTTGGAATCAACGTTGGAGTTTTGAGCCCATCTGTTGTAATAGGCGGCTCAAATGATTTCACAAATCCTCAATTTGATTTAGGATATGGTGCGAACCTTCGCTACCAGTTGACTCATTACCTTGCCTTACAGGCAGACTTTTTAGCTGGTAACCTTAAAGGCAACCAGAATGATCCATTAGGTACTGGACAGCCACCTGTGTTACGTCCCATTACTGCTTTTAAAACAAAACTTGAATGGTCAGGAAGCATTTCTGGTCAGTTTACTTTTGGAAGTCTTAACTGGCTTACCACAAGAAATAAACTCGTTCCTTATGTATCAGCAGGAATTGGCGTTGTTGGATATAGCCCGAAGATTATGAAGAGAGGTACTACTACTTTTGTTAACTATGACGGCGATCAGCACAAAAAAGAATTATTTGTACCAGTAGGCGTTGGTCTGAAGTATAATGTATCAAGACTAATAAATTTAGATCTTGGATATAGGATGAACTTTGTTGACGGTGATAATTTTGATGGATATTCTTATTGGACTGTTCCTGGAAATTTGAGCAGCACAGTTAAAAAAGACAAATTTTCTTATGGTTTCTTAGGAATCGAATTTGCTCTTGGTAATAAATCAAAACCACAGCTATTGTTTGATAATCCTGCTGCAAGAATGAATTCTTCATTGCAGACTCAAATTGATACTATTAAAAACGACCTTCAAAATGTTAAGAACGATACTGACGGGGATGGTATTGCGGACATATTTGACAAAGAACCTAATACCCCAGCCGGGTCACCAGTTGATTCTCATGGTGTAACTAAAGATACAGATAATGATGGTGTACCAGATTGGAAAGACAAGCAGTTGATTACTCCGACTGAGTGTCAGCCAGTAGATGCAGATGGAGTTGGTAAATGTCCTGATCCTGCATGTTGCGCTACTTTAGATTCTCTTATGAGATCAGGTAAGTTCATGGGAGATTGTCCTTCAGACTACCCAAGTATTTCAATGAGAGGAACAAGTTTGAGCTCTGATGTAAAAGCTATGCTGTCCTCTGTTGCTTCTAAATTGAGAGACAATCCAAACTGTACGATATCATTAACAGCGTATCCTGGTGCTTCTAAAGCTCAACAGTCTTTAGCTGACAGGAAGTTAGGTGCTATCAAAACTTATCTTGTTGAAACAATGGGTGTAAGCGAAGACAGAATTGCAACCGAAAAAATTATCGGTGGTGGAGATGCTAATATAATAGACATCAAATAATAATTAAAACTTTGAATAAAAAAGCCTCCCAAATTTGGGGGGCTTTTTTATTGCTATTCATTGCCATCAATATAAAAATATTATGGGTATGCATTTCCTCAAATGTGAATGGTTATTTCCTCACAAATTCGATCAAGGTTACTCACGCAGATTTTTAATGTTGTTACAACGTACGTTCCTGAAGCGAATGGCCTTTTATTGTACCATAATATCTTTTTGATGGTAATATTCAAATACACAGGGGTAAATTAGCCCTTATTAGTAATTACCCTGTTTGCTTTGCAATTATCTTTTTCTCTTTTGTACTCTGGATGGAAGTTGGTTGCGTACCTGGTCAACTATCACGGGATGAGTTCGTAATTCCTATAAAATGAACAAGCAAATCGAACTATACCATCTTTATTTTTATTAGTACCAACGGAATGCGTTTGAAAAACCAGCTGGCCGTTTGCCGATCGGTGCCCGATGTATTTGTGTTGCAAATGGCTTTAGTATCAATACCGATATAGTCGATGTTACTTCATTTAACCCGTAACTAATTTCCTTTTGCGTATTAAACTGATGCAATCCCACACATGACCAGGATTATTTACTTCGACGTGAAATTTATTACTCCCTGGGGTTTCACTTTTGAAATATTTCCTGCCTCATCAAATTTGAGATAATCGATGCAAAGCTGGCGCAAAACGTAAGCTTCTTTTTGAGGAAAAATGCGGTGATATAAAATATAATCCTGTCCTTTTTCAGTAAATACAGTATGATGCCCCGGGCCATAGGTAGTGCTGTCCGCAGTAGTTGAAAGTATCGGATCATTAACACCGGCAGTGAAAGGACCGAACGGTGTATCGCCGGTTGCATAGCCAATTTTATAAGTAGCATCAATGGCTTTGCCTTCAGAAAACATCAGGTAATATTTCCCCTTGCGTTTAATCATGTGTGGCGCTTCAAAATAATTTGGTGGTGTAACTTCCATTGGCACTCCATCAAAACTTACCATATCCTTTTTTAACTTCACTGCCATGCAATGGCCGTTTACCCAGTTAAAGCCAGAGCCCCAATATAAATACGCCGCACCATCATCATCAATAAAAACATCCGCATCAATATTATGCACCAGGGGAAAATCTGCTTTTTTAATAAGCGGTGAATTGTCTGCTTTCAAATTTTCCCACGGGCCCAATGGCGTGTCGCTTACACCGGCCCAAACCTCGCTTCCAACGGATACATACATATAAAACTTTCCGTCTTTGCCCTGTATTACTGAAGGTGCCCAAACCATAGAACCGTTGGAACTACTGCTGGTACAGGCTTTTTTTGTAGGCCAACTTATATGGCGTTGTATAAATCTTTTAAAATCTTTTGTTTCAAGTACTGCCAGTTCCTCCCCTCCCCATGGATCAATCGTAGCATAAATAAAATAAGTATCGCCGTGCTTTACAATGGTTGGATCTGCATAGTACCCTTTAACAATCGGGTTGCTGATAAAATTTGTTGACGGTTGAGCATGCGCCGTTACTAAGGACAAACAAAAAACCATGGTAATTAAAAATACACGCAAAATAATCTTACAACTATTCATTTCAATTAATCGATTTCAATTTTAAAAAGAATGGCATCAATGTCATATGGAAATTAATTCATTGTAATTGAACAACAAGAAAAAATTCAATAACAACACCTGCATAAAGAAATGAAAAAATGTTGAAACGAAATAAGCCTTTAATGTTGGTTTTATCAAGTTTTCTTAAAGTACCAACGCGTTCTCTCCGGCTTTTAATAAATACGATTTCCCCTTCCAGATAAATGTACCTGAAGTTTTTACAGGGAGGTTGACCTTCATTTTCCATTTGCCATTATCTGACTTATAATCAACAACAACCTTTCCTGCCGGATGTGGTATTTCACCGCTGGCATTTCTTAATTGACCAAGGTGCGGCTCAATTTTTATTTTGCTGAAGACAGGTGCATCGCTGTCGATGCCAAGTACTGTTCTGAAAAATTCTATGTTGGGGCTACTACCCCAGGCATGGCAATCGGAACGGGTGTTTTCAAGATCAGAAACCTCGGCCCAGGTTGTTAAACCCATTTTTATATTGTTGCGCCAAACATCCAGCCATTTGATATAATCATTGCCCAGACCGCCTTTCACCAATGCCATGTGAAGGTAATATTTAAAATAAATGGTGCACTGGGTGAGAGTATTATCGGTTAACAGGGCATTGCACACAGCTTTCATATCTGTCGGTTTTACCATGCCTGTAAGTATCGCCAGTGAATTGGCATGCTGAGAAAAAAGTTGTTTGTCTTCGGTATCTGCAAATAACCTTTTTTCAGTGCTCCAGTATTTTTTTTGAATGGTTTGCTTCAACTGTGACGCTTTTTTATTGTACATATCTGCAAAGGATTTCATACCCATTTTTGCTTCCATGGCAGCGGCCCATTGATAAGCCCATAACAATTGCAGATCAATAATTGCAGAGGCACCGTCTCCACCTTTTGGTGGAGATCCAACAAACCAATCTTTGCCGTTGGCCCAGTCAACAAAGGTCCAGTAAGGGGTGTTTTTTAGGGAGCCATCCGGCTGCTGATACTTACTGAAAAAATCAAGAATAGCTCTTTCTCCTACTAATTTTTCTTTTATAAAACCACTATCGTTGCGGTACATCCAGTAATCATGCAGCATACCAATATACCACAATGAAAAAGTTGAGATCACCTGCGTGCTGTGTGTTGGATAACGGCTAAGAGTAACGCCTTCGGGCAAACGGGAATGATCCATCAGGTCGAGCGCATTGCGGGCCAGCCGGTCATCTCCGCTATAATAATACGACACCATGGCCTGTATTCGGGTATCGCCGATATACTGCAGTTGCTCGTAGTAAGGACAATCAGTATAGGTTTCTACAGCATTAAGCCTTGCAGTGCGCCATCCAATATCCAATATATTTTTGATCTCTGCATTTTCTTTATCGCTTGTGTTAAACACCGCATTTACTTTAAAAGGATAGCCGGTGAATGTTCCATACAAGTCATCAATTACCAACGGATCATTTTGTGTTTTTACAAAAATTCTTATGTAGCGATAGGTGCGAAAATTTAGTGTTGTGTATGACTGATCGGTTTTTCCATTAGAGATAATACTGTCTGTACGTCCTGAAAAATCTTTGCCTTCCACCTCATTACGATTGCTTTTACGCATGCCGAATTTGCTGATATTATCAAACAAAGATTCTGCATAGCTTAATGAAATACCGGCATCTTTTCCTCCGCTAAAATTCAGTGTGGGATAGGCATTGGTAAGATAGGTCTGATCGAGCAACATTGATACAGTAGTATTGGCAGGAATGGTTACAGGTGCTTTCGTATTTGGAAATGTTGAGGGAATTGCTACACCAACAGCTTCTCTTAATGAAGGGATGCGCTGGTAAGTTAACTCCTCTTCCGGTATCGGTGAAGGCACCAGCATCCAGCCAAAACCATCAGACATACCTTTCAATCTTCCTTCAAATAAATTAGCAGCAGCAGGCCAATTGGCATCATCAAAATTGGTTGCAGACCAGTCCATCACGGATTTATTCATATCAACCATTTCGCCGCCACTGGCGGCAAAATAAAAACCAGGTATTGGATGATGACCTTTATCACGAATGCATTTCCAGCTATCATTCGTATTTAATATTTCTTCAGTTGCAGTATTTCCTTGAACAATAAACGCCGTTCTTAAAGTAACCTGTGCCTCGGGGCGCTTGTTCGCTTCGTTCCAAACTTCTGCGGCAATGGTATTAGTGCCGGCATTAAGATAAGAGGCAAGATCTACCGTTTCATAATTCCAGTAGTACAGATCACCACGTGCCGGGCCCAGCGAAACCTGCACACCATTTACAAATAATTTATAACGGTTATCTGCTGAAACATGCACGGTGAATGATGTGGGTTTCGTATTAAGTTTGATGTGCTTGCGGAAATAATATACACCGTACTCAGTTCCTTCATCATTTGGCGCAGCAATCCAGTGCGCATTCCATTGCCTGTCTCCGGAAGCTTTTACCACAGACTGCCCTTCGCTGTTTTTTGCCAACGATAAATTAAAGACTGATAAGATGGTGATAACAAAATATTTCATAAGAATTTTTAATAATGATGACAGATGATCATTCAACTAAAATTTAAATGATCATTATTTTAATGTTGCGATGAATGAAACCAGTTGTTCCATATCGCTTGTTTTATTAAAGCTGGTATGATTTGAATGAACAAATTTGCTGAGCTGCTTTTCGTTGTCCGGATATATTTGCTGCAATTGTTTCATTCCATTCACATGCACAAGCTCTCCATCTGACATGATATAATATTCGGTCCATTTCCGCACTGTGTAAGCCTCCGGAACCTTTAGCTGGTAAGGTGTTGCTGCATTAAACCGATAGCTGGAAACATTTTGCACTGCACCGGTTTGTGAATTGCCACCAAAAGGAGTAGCGGGTCCGGGCTTTGCAACATCAGACTCATATTTTATAAATAATGGAACTGCAGACTTAGCCATTCTTACTTCATAAAATATTGTATCAACGGGAACATATTTTAACGTATCTACATACACGGTATCTATGTTTGCAATTTGATCCAACGCCAGCATTACTCCATTTTGTACATAGATCATTTGCTGAAATAACGTATTGTAATTGAAGATGGCTTGTTGCTCCGATTTGTTTTTGAATAACACTTTGCCTTTATAAAAAGCAGGGTAAAGAAAAACAGTTTGGTTCAGATCATCGATAGAATATTGCTGCGCTTTGGTTGCATGGATGATGCCGACACAAAGGAGTAAAGCCGTTATTTTTTTCATGATCATTGCTTTATGATTTTATCAATACGATTTTTCCGAAGGCTCCGGCCAGCCATCGGTTCTGAAGGGCACAGCCGGAAAACCATTTTTATTTTCAAAATTTGTAACCGGGTAATTGGTAAATGCATACCGCACGGCCGCCGGCTTTTTCACTTTTGAGGAAGAAAGAACAATGGTGTTTTGATCGATCGTTGCATCCGCAGGATAGAAAATTTTATCGGCACCTGCTACCATAAAATACATCGGTGCCTTACCGTCTTTTGTTTGTAAACCACTGGCAACTGACGACGATTTAAAATGAACCGTTACCTTATTTTTATTCATTTCTAAATAATCATATTTCGGTCCTTCGTAAGGCACATTGAGCATGCCGTAAGTCCGGTTCAAAGCTGTTTTTTCCAGGCGAATGCCTATGGGTTTTTTATCTTTTGGATGCAAATTTTTTGATTCACCCAAATCCATTGTTACCACCATTTCAGTGTTGTTCAGCTTCGAAATATTTTCCTGTGCTTCCCTGAAATATGCATAGTCAGACAGCACTGGGTTTTCTTTATCATAAAAGAAAGGTGCTACCTGTACATAATAAAAAGGCAGGTTGCCCTGGCCAAAATTATGTCGCCAGCTTTTGATCATTTCCTGTGTAAGGTGTGTGTAGCTTTCTCTTTCCGTTCGGTTGCTTTCACCCTGGTACCAACAAATTCCTTTGATAGATAAATTAGTTAACGGGTTAATTAATGCATTATACAAAAGGAAAGGCCTTGTTACTTTTTCAAAACTAAAACCACCATTAATAACTTCTTTTGACTTGTCACTGTTGAGATAAGGTTGCAGGTAAACACGGTTCAACATGGTATCCGCTGCCAATACATCCTGTGGCACAAAAGCCTGGGCTGCTGAAGCACCAATACCGGAGAAAACAAGGCCGATCGGGATATGCAGGTCTTTATATAATTCTTTACCAAAGTTAAATCCAACTGCACTAAAAGGCAGCACAGATGCCAGTTTGCTTTCCTGCCATTTACCGGAAATATTATTGATAGGTGTAGCACTAAAGTTCAGACCTCCATTAAATAAGCGGATGTTTGGATAATCAACATCTGCATTTTCGATAGCAGAATCTTTAATCTCTTTCATGCTAAACTGCATATTGCTTTGACCGCTGCACAACCACACGTCACCGATCAATAAATTATTTAGTACAACTTTTTCACCATTGCTTTCAATAGATAATTGATGTTTAGTAAAATCATTTTTTGTTGCCTTTGGCATGTATAAGATGCCAAGAAAACTATTGTCTGCACTTGCCACAACAGTTATATCAGCCGCCAACCAATCTCCATTTATTTTCACAATCTGTCCCGCAGGTGCTTTACCCCAAACTTTGAATGGTTTGTTTTGCTGTATTACCATATTACTTTGCAAAGGATCCGCAAATTTCAACATGCCTTGTTGTGCAGTTATATTTTGAGTTGCACATATAAAGACGAGACATCCAATAAATATTTTTTTCATGTATAATTATTTAACTGTTATGCATCGCATAAGAATTGCAATAGGTTGTTGGGCTTGTTCCACAATGGTATGTCGACGAAGTGAGTGACTCCCGAAAAATCGGGACAGGCCAACGATGTACCACATAGCTTAAATGCTTGTGCAATAATTTTTTATTTAACCAATGAAATTACAAATGCATGCTTCACCGGTTTGTTGATCGTGTAAATTTTATCGGCAATTGATTTCATTTCATCTGCCCATTTTTCTCTCATCTCTTTGTTTACTGCTTCTTTGTAATTATCTCTTTTGGAAGCAACGGCCCAATCGCTTGCAGGTGCATTGATCACTGAATCAAGTGACGCAGCTCCGTCCTTTAAATACATGCCTTTTTTCTTAAAGAAATTATATTGTAACCAATAATAAGAACGCAATTTTTGCTCAAGGTCGCGGTACTTTAAATTAAGATCTGCCACCTGTTCTGCCTGTTTGTATTGCGGTGTGCTATGTTCCATTGCCAGGTTGATGCCTTTTGAAAAATCAACGCCATTCCATTCGCCAATATTTTCTCCGTCGATTGACAGCGCATATTTGCTGTTGCTTTTCAAGCCATTTATTGTCAACATTTCCCTGTTTAAATCATGCGTAAAAGGAATCACAGGCAATGCCTCAGAAAGCTTCTGTGGATTTCCCCAAAGCCGGGCAACACTATCAATTGGGAACGGCAATGAATTGGCTTTATAATTAAAACCTAAGTTGCCATTGGTGGCCCTTACCCCGGTTATAAAACAGTTAATTCCCTTTGTAATTTTACCGGTTACTGCATTGATGGCAACATCGGCTACCGCACTATTTGTAAGGCCCTGCGCTTTTAAGAATAACCAAGCCATTGCAAGGTGGCCGGCGTTACCGGGATGAATGCGATCAGTACCTGTGAGCGTAAAATTGGTATCCGTTTTTTGTTCACGCTGATTAATTTCCGTCATGGGATGTATCAGGTCAACATAGGCCCAATTATTTTTCTTCGCTGCTGCCTGTTGAAATTTTGTAATCTCCAACATGGTTTGATATTTACCCTTAAAATTATTTTTAGGGCCGGTCATTGTTTCATCAAATGGTGATGAAGCCATGATGATCTTTTTTATAGCAGGCATTGCCTTTAACTTATTTTCTATACCGAGATAACCTTTGTATGAAGTTGCAACCGCTTCTTTTCTAACGTCTGCTTCAGGTGTGTTCCAGTATTCAAAATAATGACTGTCATTCATACCAAAAGTAAGCACCACCGTTGTGGGCATTTTAGCCAGCACATCATCATCAAACCTGTCAAGCATTTGCCCGGATACATCGCCACCAATGCCGCCATTGAATACAGTGATTCTTTTATTCGGAAAATGCAATTGATAATACTGCCAGATATACAATTCGTAAAAGCCTGCCTCTGTAATGCTGTTGCCGACAAACACTACTTTTTCCCCGGTTTTAAACGGTGATGGATTTACTTGTGCCATAGCTGCAGAGCCGGTAAAAAGGATGGCCGCAATAAAAAGATTTTTCATACTATTTCTGTTTGTTTATTTTTTTGTTGGATCAAAAACGGCTACCGCTACCCTTGAGTCGGCGCAACCATAATATAAAAACCATTTATTTTTGTAAAACACCAGTCCCTCTGTAAACACAGTACCTGCGGGGTATTGGCCGCTTTTTTCAAAAGCTTCTGTTGGTACAAAGAAAGGTTTATCTAATCTTTCAATTGCCTTGTAAGGATCATCCAATGAAAACAATACTTGCCCGGCACAATAAGAATTCTTTGTATAATTTTTATCAGCATCTTCATTGTCTAAATTTTTTCCATTATAAATAAGCAGGATACCTTTATCAGTCATTATTGCGGGTGGGCCACATTCTGTAAGGTGACTGTCGAAATGATTTTTTCTTGGTGTTATGAGTTTCTTCAAGCTACCATCAGCTTCTTCAACAGGGTACCAGTTTACAAGGTCGGGAGAGGTTGCAGCAAACACCGCCGTTTCGCCCCAGTACATCATGTACTGCCCATTGATATTTGCAATCACCTGTTTGCCCTCAACTAGTTTTGTAATGACAGAAGCAGACTTGCTGGCCATATTGAAATACTTTCCGCCATAAGCCTTACGAAAAGCAGGGCCATATTTTTTCCAATGAATTAAATCTTTGGAAGTAGCAACACCAAGCCTTGGAACCTTCTTATTCCACTGCGTGTATAGTACTATGTAAGTCCCATCTTCTGTAACAGCAACCCGTGGGTCTTCGCAGCCGCCTGTCCATTCAAACTCTTTCTGGCTGTCATTACCGGGATACAAAACCGGTGTGCTCCTGCGCTGCATCGTAATACCATCTGTACTTTCTGCCATGCCTATACGGGAAGTTCTGCCACCAATGCCCACACCTGATTTATCTTCTGCACGATAGAGCACTACAATTTTATTATCCTTATAAGTAGCAGCCGGGTTGAATACATCGTTGGCTTCCCATTTCAAAAGTTTATTGCTCATCGGGTCTTTAAAAACCGTGTTGGTATCAGGGGATATAATTGGGTTAACACCTTCTGGACGAACAAAAGGTCCAAACGCCCAGGCAGGTAATTCGGTTAAAGCACCACCTGTATCAAATGAAGGCGGCGTATCTTTTACTGCCCATTGCGTATCATTATTACCCGATAAATTGAATGCAAGTGTGGCGCCATTTGCTATGGTGCTTAATGGCAACCAGGTGCTGTTATAATCAGCGCCATTCAATTTAAGTGACCTGATAAAAGGCTTATTTTCATCACCACCGGTGATACGCAAAACTCCTTTTGGCAAATGAATATTTACTTCCCGAAAAGAAGGACTGTTAATTGAAAACCCACCCACGGCAGGCACTACCGGGAAAAGGCCCACGTTGGCAAATACATACCAGGCACCCATGGCACCAAGGTCATCGTTGCCGGGTAAACCACTTGGCCTGTTGCTGTATTGCTCTTTGATGATGCGCTTTACCAGTGCCTGTGTTTTGGTTGGGTTGCCAATCCAGTTATAAATCCACGGTGTTTGAAAGTCGGGTTCGTTACCTGCTGCAAACCATTCCTGGTTGTAAGTTGCATTTATTTTTGTGAAGAAACTATCTAGTCTTTTTTCTGCTGCATCGTTACCTCCCATCATGGTGATAAGGCCGGATAAATTATGCGGCACCATCCAGAAATAATTCTTGTAAGATGCTTCCCGCCAGTCTTCATCCTGCTTTTTCCAGCTACCGTTTTCATTTCTTGACTGTAACCAGTTGGTGGCAGGATTGTATAAATTCCTCCAGGATTGTGAACGCTTTAAATAATCATTATACACTGCTTCATCGTTAGCCGTTTGTTTTGCAAACTGTGCAATGGCAAAATCTGCAGATGCATATTCGAGGCTCATCGATGCATTGATATAACCTTTGTCGATGTACTGCTGCAGGTAAGGTCTTGTAAACTGTTGCTGTGATTTCGTGCCGGGCACTTCTGCACCCGTACGCATTACCTTTAATGCTGCCTTCGTATCAAAATGTTTAGCACCAAAGGCGTAAGCATTGGCCACAACCAGTGTTGTAGGATCACCCTGCATAATACCTGTTTCAGTATTGGCCAATACCCAGCGTGGATAGCCGCCCCCGCTTTGCTGGGCAAATGTTGTGATAGAGTTCATCATATCACTGGTTTCTTCCGGTGCCAGCAAAGCTATTAATTGCACCTGTGTGCGGTAAGTATCCCAACTGCTAAAAGCTGTATAATAATTTCCTTTTGATACTGTGTGTACTGCATTGTCAGCGCCCATGTATTCGCCATTTACATCGTTGCAAATATTTGGATGAACAAAGGAATGATACAAATGTGTGTAGAATTGCGTAGTATGATCAGCCGTACCACCTTTTACGTCTATTCGTGACAGGTAGCTGTTCCATTTGGCAACAGCATTGTCTTTAATTTTTTCAAAATCCCAGTCTTTATTTTCCGCAGCAAGATTTGCTTTTGCATTCTCTAACGACACATAAGAGATGGCAAACTTGTAACGGACAGTTTTATTCTTTTTGGTGTTGAAGACAAACCATGCGCCGGAGAAAGGCCCGCTTACGGAATCTTTTCCATTCAACAACTCCTTATCTTTCCATACACCTTTTTCGCTGAAGGGCATGTCAAAGGCTGCAACAAAATAAACTCTATAATTAGCTGGAGAACCGCAGAATTCACCGCCATCCGCAGAGCCTTCGCAGGTTCTGTCGCTGGTGATTTTTATAAAGGCATCTTTAAGAACTGTTCCGTTTAATCCGGAACCAATTACTACCGTGCCCTGTTTTGTATTTGTTGGAAACTGGTACAACGCCATGCCTGTTCGTGGCGTTACAGTTAGACTACAATCCACTGTTCCGGCTTTTACTTTAAAAAAACCTGCGGTCGATTCTTCAATGGTAAAGCCAGGATCAAGGCTCATCATATCATTGGGTGAATGGCTTAATTTACCTGCCAGCGGCATGGTTGGAAAGTTGCCCATGTGTTCACAACCGGCACCGCTCATCTGGTTTACCACAAAGCCTTTTGTTGGGTGAAAAAATGTTGGTGTAAATTGTACCATACCAAATGGATAAGTTGCCCCCGGGAACGTATAACCTGCTTCGAGATAGGCTTCGTCTTTATTGGCACCTTTGCCCCTGGTACCAACCTGGGTATATACTTTAGCTGCATAATCAATTTCCTGTGCTATGCCATCGAGGCAAAGCATCAAAAATAAAAATGCGGAAAATATCTTTTTATAGTTGCTCATGTTTAATCTTTTTTTGAAAGTGAAAACGGCTTATCTGCATTTTCCAAACCCCTAGTTTTATTCGGCTGGTCACTCATTGCGAAATGAAGTGTGCCTCCATTTTTTATATCATCGTAAGTGATCCAGTTATGTGTATATGCTTTGCCGTTGAGTGAAGCGCTTTGGATGTACACATTTTGTTTGCTGTTATTATTCGCTTCTATTATAAATTTCTTTCCATTTTCCATGGTAATGGTGATCTTGTTAAATACAGGACTGCCCAACACATATTGATCTGTACCAGGACATACGCTGTAGATACCCATAGCACTCAACACGTACCAACTCGACATGCCTCCCTGGTCTTCGTCACCGGGATAACCATTCTCTGTTGCGTTGTATAATTTACTCATTACTTCCCGGATATGCAATTGTGTTTTCCAGGGTTGGCCGGCGTAGCTGTATAAATAGATCATGTGCTGGATGGGCTGGTTGCCCTGGGCATATTGCCCTAGATTGGCATTCATCATTTCCGTCATCTCATGTATCATGGTGCCGTAAGCGCCTACATGCACGGTGTTTGGTTGAGAGAAAACAGAATCAATTTTTGCGGTAAAATTTTTATCGCCGCCGGTAAGATCAATCAATCCCTGTACATCCTGAAATACGGACCAGTTATAATGCCAGGCATTGCCTTCTGTATAGGGTCCGCCCCAGGCAATCGGATCAAAATTTGGTGTCCATTCGCCGTTGTCCTGCCGGCCACGCATAAAACGTGTTGCCGTATCAAAAACATTTTTATAATTGTACATCTGCTTTGCAAACACTTCTTCATAAAAATGATTACCGGTCATCTTTGCCAATTGATACCCGCAAAAATCATCATAAGCATACTCTAATGTTTGAGCAGTAGAACCCTGCGAAAGCGGAAAAGGCACAAAGCCCATTTGAAAATATTCTTTCCAGCCTTGTCTTCCGTTGGCACCACCCCATGGACCTTTATTGGTAGCTTCATGATAGTAGGCTTTCAAGGCAGAATCTGCACTAAAAGTGCGGATACCTTTTACCCATGCATCAGTCAACAAAGAGATCGAATGATTACCTAACATGCCCCCGGTTTCTGAAGGCGCAGACCAGGCCGGCAGCCAGCCAAATTGCTTTTGTGCATCCAGTAATGCCTGCATGTATCTGCCCTGCATGGTTGGGTGTAAAATATTGGTGAGTGGAAACTGAGAACGAAATGTATCCCAAAATCCATTGTCCGTGTACATATAGCCATTATGAATTTTTGTATCATAAGGACTATAATAAACAGGCTTACCTGCTTTATCTATTTCATAAAAACTATGAGAAAAAAGGTT
Source organism: Ferruginibacter sp. (assembly GCA_046590675.1). Taxonomy (GTDB): domain Bacteria; phylum Bacteroidota; class Bacteroidia; order Chitinophagales; family Chitinophagaceae; genus Ferruginibacter. Next base: position 50,881 of record JBKJUP010000033.1, read on the forward strand.
TGCCCTAAACATGCAGGAATAAAAAGTTGCCTTCTCCTCTTCAGTTCCACCTTCTACCAAAATTCTGTTTAATAAATCATTCCACACTTTATAACCGGCATCTTTTGTTTGGTCAAAATTTTTGTATTGGCCTAACTCGGTATCCAATGTAACCTGGGCCTGTTCGGGGCTGATATAAGAGGAAGCGATCTTTGCTTCTACTGTTGCGCCTTTATCAAATTGAATGTAGGCGCCTACTCCGTTTCCTTCAGCAGTAAGATTTCCTTGTTGGGTCGTGTCCCCCTTGTTTTCCCAGGTACCAAAAGTTTTGAATGGCTTGTCAAATATGATGACAAAATAATTTCTGAAATCCTTTGGAACGAAGGCGCCGTTGGTTACATAGCCGGTGATTTTTTTATGTGCAGGATCAATGGTGATGCTACTCATTTTTGTATAGCCATCAATTACAATATTTGCCTGTTTGCCCTTTGGAAAACTAAATTTGAAATGACTGCCTCTTTCTGTTGGCGCTATTTCCGTAGTGATGCCATTGTCAAATTTTACTTTATAATGATTGGGTTTGCCGGTTTCATTTTCATGACTGAATGATGAAGCTCTTTTATTTTCATCAACAATCAAATCACCTGCGACCGGCATTAAAGTGAATACACCATAATCTCCTACCCAGGGACTGCATTGGTGAGTTTCACCAAAACCACGGATGGCATCGGATGAATATTTATACTTCCAGCCGTCACCGTTTTTACCGGTTTGCGGGCTCCAGGCATTCATGCAAAAAGGCAAGGCTGTTGTTGGATAAGTATTTCCTGCGGATAATTCGTAACTGCTGTTGGTGCCTTGTAAGGTGTTCACATATTTTACAAGATCTGGTTGCTGTGCGTAACCAAATAACATTGTAAATAATGCGATTGTAGTTGCTATATTTTTTTTACTGATCATAATTTTTCTTGCGCTGATAGCATTTCAATTGTACAAGTGAGTGACACAACGATGATGATTAAAGAACTTATGCTAAGTAAAAAATCAAAACTTAAAAGTCAAAAATTTTTACGCAGACATTCAGCATTTTTTTACTCAAGACTTATCATTTATTCGACCGTCGTCAGGGTTTGCAACCGCTGACGGGGTTGCAACGTTGACGGGGTTTTGCTGCTATTCAGTTTTTCCCCACTCTTTATTTGGCTCATTGCCCATTTGCAATTCCAACACGCCACCTTTGGCAATATCCGTATGCCTTATAAAGCAGTAGGGATAAGCCTTCCCATTTAATGTGGCGCTTTGTATATAAATATTTTCGGGTGAATTATTTCTTGCAATGATGGTAAATGTTTTACCACTTGCATATTTTCTATCTGTTTGAATGATGACCTTATTAAACACAGGGCTGGTAATTTCATAGCGGAGATTTCCCGCAGCGATGGGATGAAAACCGCTTGCAGCCAATACATACCAGGCAGACATCTGGCCCACATCTTCATTACCTACCAATCCCTCAACTGAATTGTGATAAGCCCTTTTGCAAATGGCTCTTGTCCATTTTTGTGTAAGCCAGGGTGCCCCCACACAATTGAATAAAAATGGCACATGGTGCACGGGCTCATTCGCATGATTGTAATATTGATTCCACATCATGTTCTCCGGTGTTTTATCAAAAAGATTGGTAAGATCGGCTACTACTTTTTCATTGCCACCCATTAACGCTACCATGCCTTTTACATCATGCGGTACAAACCAGCCTTGCTGATAAGGATTGCATTCGATGGTACCGTACCATTCTTTCAGGCGGCCTTCTGTAGGCATGGGTTCCCAACTGCCGTCTTCTTTTTTTGGACGAAACCAGCCGGTGGCAGTATCGAAAATATTTCTGTAGCTCTGTGCTCTTTTGCGGTAGATGGCTTCATCATTTTTTTTGTCCAATGCTTTTGCAAGATCTGCGAGGCAACTCTCATCAAATGCATATTCTAATGTGTTGGAGATGCCGAAAGATGTATAGCTATACCCCTTTTCACCGTTGCCAAATTTTTCAGCCGTATTCAATGCATATTGATAAGCTTTGGGCACATTAAAATTGCGGATACCTTTTGCGTAAGCATCTGCAATTACAGGGATAGCGGGGTTGCCAATCATGCAGCCGCTGTAAGCATTGAGCAGTTCCCATCTTTCTAAATAATGCCTGCCGCTTTGATCACCCATTTCTACCAGGGAATTCACGAGATCATTAACCACAGTTGGGTTGATGATGGTTTGCAAGGGCATCTGGCTGCGGAATACATCCCAGCCACTAAAGACCGTTCTTTTTGTATACTGTTTATCGTTGTGAATTTTTTTATCAGCACCTGTGTAGTTGCCATTTACATCCTGCATCGATCTTGGGTCAATCATGGTATGATAGAGTGCTGTGTAAAAAACTATTTTCTCTTCTTCGGTGCCACCCTCAACTTTTATTTTTCCTAAAGCATTGTTCCAAAGTTGGATCGCTTTGTTATGCACAGCATCAAAATTCCAATCACTAATTTCAGTTACTAAGTTTGCTTTGGCACCTGCTATATTTGTATAAGAGATTCCTGCTTTCATCAACACCTGCTCATTTTCTTTGGTGGCAAACTCCGTATAAAAGCCAAGATGTTTTCCTTGCTTTTGCTTCACTCCTTTTAAAACAGCAGCATCGGCTACCCACTGCTGGTAGTGATCACTCACTACGGATTCAAGGTGGCGATCTGCAGTATCAGGTATGTTGGCACTCCACACGCCATAGTTCTTCAAAGGCTTGCTGAATTTAGCGTAGAAGTAAACGGTATAATCAGCATGACCCTGTCCATCGCCCCAGCCACCACCTTCTGGTGTGCATTTCATCCAGCCTTCAATTGTATTTGCATCTGCCACTTTTACATACTGTAGTGATGAAGTGCCGCCTACCCTTCTTGCCAAATCAATTTGTATCCTTGATTGTTTGTTTGCAGGAAAAGTGAAACGGATGATGCCGGAATGTGGCGCTGCTGCAAGTTCTGCTTTGATATTGTTATCTGTCAGTTGTACCGAGTAATAGCCGGCACCAGCCTTCTCTGATCTTTTATCATAGCCCGACCTGTAACCTTCTCCTGTTGTATTTAACTTACCTGAATTCGTTTTTAGTTTTCCTGTTGTTGGCATTACCAAAAAATTACCGAGGTCACCATTCCAGCCAACGCCGCTCATTTGCGAAAATGCAAAGCCTTCAATGCTCCGGTGTTCGTAACTGTAACCAGAGCCATTATCGCCACCCGTAATTGTATTAGGACTTAGCTGCGTCAAACCAAAAGGTGTGGCTGCTCCCGGAAATGTTTTGCCCAAACCATGATACACACCTGCATCACCTACACTGGTGCTTGCACCAATAAATGGATTTACATATTGTGCAGCGTCTATTTGTGCAACCGATGTAAAGCCAAAAAATATCATCAACAAAACAGGTATCGATTTTTTAAACATAGATCAATTTTGCCTTGCAGCATTGGTGAAATAATTATTCATAAAAAGTAACTGGTAAGCAATTGAATTATTCCAGTAATCCCAGTTATGAGCGCCCGGCCTTACAATAAAATCGTGTGGAATATTGCTGTACAATAATTTTTCGTGCAGCTTCACATTCACTTTGTAAAAAAAATCATCGGTACCACAATCAAAAATGATGGCCAGCGAATTGGGTGTTAACAGGTGTGTAAGATTGAGTACGCTGTTGTTTTCCCAACGCCCGGGATAATCGGCATAGGTGCCCAGGCGCTTTGAAAGATCCCAGTTATTTGGAAAAGGTGTAAGATCAACACCACCGCTCATGCTGCCGGCAACGCCATACACATCCTGGTGTTTAAAACCAAGGTATAAGCCGCCATGACCGCCCATGCTTAATCCTGTAATGGCTCTTCCTTTTCTATTGGCAATTGTGCTATAGTGAATATCAACCCAGCTAACCAATTCTTTGGAAACATAGGTTTCGTATTTCCAGTTACTGTCCACCGGGCTATCCATGTACCAGCTTCCAACATTTCCATCAGGACAAACGATGATGAGGTTGTATTGATCTACATAAGTTTTGATGGAAGGTGCTTTGGTAATCCAATCTGCCCAGTTACCGCCATAGCCATGCAACAAATAAACAACCGGGAAATGTTTACCGGTATTATATCCATCCGGCTTAATCACTACGGCTTTAATATTTTTTTTCATGGAGGGGCTAAAAGTCATCACGGTATCAACTGTTGCCGCAAACGAGATGAACGTTAAAAACAACAAGGAAAAACATGTAATAATTTTTTGCATAAATACTTTCATAAATATTTTTTACGATTCTTACAGGCGTTATTGCCTTACGTAAACTTCGTTCAATAAACTAACACTGACTGCATAAAAATGTGTTGGTGCTATTCCTAACAATTCTTTATAGTCCATTTGCTTTAAAATTTTTTAACCTGATTGTCCGTATCCCAAACTTTGATAGCACCACACTGACTGTTGCTTTTGAATTAATCTCAGCAATTTTTAATACTTCTCTTGTGTCCCCATTTAATTCTTCCAGCGTAATATTTTTTGCCACTCCATCAAAAGTGAAAGTTGATGTGCCCGCTTTATCATCTGCATTAAAAATTCTTACCAGCATATCCTCCCCTTCCATTGTTACCGCAGTGATTTCAATATTTTTATTGCTGACTGCTATCAATGATTTAGAAAAGGATTTAACCTGGTTGCCAGTTTGAAAACTAATCACCTGCATTGGGTTATCCCAGTTGTTATTTTGCGTCCAGATGTTAGCGCTATTCCACAATCCTTCATGCGGTACAATTGCATAGTGCAGCTCTGTAGGCATGGTGAGCGTATAATTTCTACCCCATAATCCTATACCGGCATATTGTGTAGTTAAGCCCAACGGAAAATCCTTTCCGTGTGCATAGCTGGTTGTATGATTGCTGAATAAAGCCATCCCATACTTGCCATCACCGTCCGTCACATCCACCCAGTTGAGCAACACATTGTTCTTAATGCTGTCCCAGGTGCTGAAAAAAGTACCGTTGAGTTTACTTGTTGTAACATCAAACGGAGCATTTTTATATACCTTTTGATTGTAGAGTTTTAAAGGAAAGAGTGTCTGTAATTTTTCGCTATCGTTATAAAAAGCTTTGTGATAATCTTCGCTGTTGTAACCACCTGCTTGCATATAATCACTGCCGATACCTGTACCATATTTCCAGTTAATGTTAACCTTCATATCAATTACCGGTTGGCCCTGTGTAATGGCAATTGTTTGTATAAATGAATTTCCATTGATATTGCCCGTAACCTGGATACAGCTATACTGCGGGCCATTGGCAACAATTTTCACTTCAGCTTTTTGATCAGCACTTGAAAAATAATTATTGTCTTTAAAGAAATATCCCCGCATTTCATTAAAGTTTCTTGTATTGTTTGCATCAACAAATTCTCTGTTGTTCATGGCTTTTGCTACCAGGCTTTTGATTGTGCCGCCTTTCAATGGATTGATGATAATGCGGTACAAATCCGACTCCATTTTGTACGTACCATCTTTTTGCAATTGAATGCTATTTGACTTTGTAATAATTGATGGCTTATTTTCAACACAATACGTTGCATAACCCATTGAAGGAACAGTAGCTTTAATCAGCAAGTACGTTTCGCCATTATTTTTAAGTACTTGTGTTGCTACCTGCTTCCCGCTTGCGTCTGCAATACCGTTTTTAGCAGGATCAAAATTTTCGGGCAAGGGTATCTGCACCAGTTCTGTTCTTATTGCTGCACCTGTATTAAATACACGTATAAACCATTTGTCCTTTACATCGTTTGAGGTGAGTGCCAGCATAGATTTACCAATACTTTCATCGGCTATCTGATCTGCGGTATTTGTCCATGCCTGCACTTTATCAATCCAGGTATTTCCTTTTCGTCCGTTGTAAGGAACTATCCAGCAATCATGATGCTGGGCCAGCATAAGTCCACGCCAGGCTTCATCAAACTCAATATTATTTACCGGAAGATCCGCATATACTTTTGCCATTGCTGCTAACTTCTCGGCCCGGCCAATTTTATTTTCAGACACCCGTACTTCCTTCGCAATCTTTTGTAAAACCTGTGCTCCCCAAACCAAACTTACCTGTACATCTTCCTGTGAAAAATTCCAGTTTTCAACCGGCTTTTTTGTGACAACATTGCTTAAATAATTTCTCCAGGTCGTATAAGTTGTTTGATTTGTTTTTCTTTTACCAAGCCAGGGGCCATTCTTCCAGCCGGCATCCTGAAGGCACATCCCAATTGGATTGGCTATCCCATACTGAAAGGCCGCATCAATATAATGAGCCGAATTATTTGAGGCAATTGTTTGCCAGGTAGAGTGCATATCCAATGCCTCTACTGCGTAGCGGGGAACAGTTACTATTTTAGTTCCATCAGGGCCAACCCAGTTAACCGATTCACCACCAAAGGCACGTGTGTAGCCACCCCAGCAGGTATTGGGATTTTTCAGTGAAGCATATTTGAAACCCAATGAAGTTAATATTTGTGGTAAGGCACTTGTAAAACAAGGTTCCTCGGATGAATAAGAAGTGAACACTGCATTGGGAAAATGCTGCTTTAATTTTTTGATGCCATATTGAAATTGGCGGATGATGCTTTCGCCATTGATATTATAAAAATAAGACTGGCCGTAAGCCGGATTTACATATTCCAAACGACTGGCTACAGATTGATCATCATTAAAATACTTTTTGAACAAAGCATAATTCTCCGGTTCATTTACCTGTACCGTATCCCATGTTTCCGGTTCAATTTCCAGGTTGATCTTCCAGGCAGGATTTTCTTCCAAAGTGCTTGTAATAAATTTTGTGTACTGCTTTGGATAATGGCCATAAATACCTCCATGATAACCATCAATAAAATATGCCTGCTGGGCCGCCACCCATTGCGTACACATTTGGACAGTGAATAAAATCAACAATGTTCTTCCTATTTTTTTTCTGTCAGTCATATTAAATTATTCACTTGTATCCGTTAGTAACTTAATGGGAACCCTGATTCCCCTCAACCGGTACAAATCAGGATTCATGCGGTTGTTATTGCAATCCGGCAGACAGGTACCGTAGCCGTTGATAGCATAGGTGATCAATAATTCACCCTTATCATTTATGTATTCGGGATGAGCAATGGCCGCATAAAAGAAAGGCGTATGGCCCTGCAGTTGATCATCAATTTTATAGAGCAATTTCTTTTGCGTAAATGGGCCAACAACTTTATCGGCTGTGGCTGAAAATATTTCCGTACCGGAATCGCAATTGATACTTAGTGCTGAACTTAACAGTAAATATTTGCTGTTTACTTTACTTACCTGGAACGTGCCTGATACACCATTTTGTGTGGCAATACTTACGGCTTCATCCACGTTGCTTTCCCATGCATGCCCGTTCCAGTAAGCCCAATTTTTTAATGGCTGATTCGCTGCAAATCTTGCCACATACAAATCACATTGAATTTTTGGCGCCGTATATTTTTGACCATATACATACACCCATTTGCTTGTTTCATCTTTTATAAAGGCTACACCAAAAGAAATCCCTTTAAAATCCGGCAGCGACTGGTAATGCTTATCACCGGCATTGTTTACATGGAAGCTTGCCATAAAATCATTACCTGCTTCGGCAAAACCAAATGCTCCTGTACCCTGGTTTTTAAGACTTGCGCAATAAATGTACACGGAGTCTTTTAATTGAATCCCTGCACCCGGCCAACAGAAAAATGTATCATTGGAATTATTTTTCAAAAAACTTTTCAGTCCCTTTCGATTTCCTGTTAAGGTTATAGTGTGTTTATTATCCCAATCATTTACGGGTTGTAATAACGCTGTATTTCTTACCTGGAAAAGACAAGGAACAGTTTTAGTGGCTGCATCATAATCATTGATGTGGCTATCCCCCATCAGCCATAAAACATTGCCATTTGAAAGTGGAACAGAAAAACCTCCATCACCGGCGATGCATCCCGTTTCTTTTTGAAAAAAACCGGTAGCAAGGGAATCTTTATAAATCACCGGTGCCTGTTCAAAACATGGTTTACCTGTTTTAAAAACAACGAGCCCTATTATGATTGAATACAATAATAATTTCATGATAATCCTGTATAACCAACATGGATATACGACTGTTTAAAATCCAACTTGTAAGCCTACATTTAGTACACGTTGGTTGAGGTAAGAATCTCCGGCACTATTGGAAGTAACTTCAGGATCCTGCTGATACTTTTTTGTTACATTACTCCAGGTAGCCAGGTTGTAGGTGCTTACATAAAGCCTTGCATTATTGATCCTAAAAGGCAGTGCCTTATCCGGCAACTGGTAACTTAATTCAACAGTTTTTAAACGTATGTAGTGTGCATCTATCAGCCAAAAATCAGACATATAGGATGAAGGGCTGTTGATACTTGTTGGATTGGTTGTTAACCTTGGAAACTGTGCTGTTGCTGCAGTTGCCTGTGTCCATCTTAATTCATGAATGGGTTGAAACTGGCTCTGGAATGGCTCGATGGCATTGCCTCTTAATCCAAGACTGTATCCAAAAGCGCCCTGGAAAAGCACACTCAAATCAAAACCCTTATAACTTAATTTGATGGGTGCACCAATGGTTGTATTGGGAAGGTTTGGTTTACCAATTGCAGCGATATCACTTTGATCAATTACCCCATCTCCGTTTATATCGCGGTACTTAAGATCACCTGCATACACCACACCAATTGGCTTGGCAACTTTAACATCAGCAATATCATCTGCGGTGTAAAAACCAACAAAATTATATCCGAATGGCTGATCGATTGACAAGCCGGTTTTACTTAACCACGGATAGCGCTGTTGTGCTTCGGCCTGGTACAATATTTTATTTTTAGCTACTGAAAAAACAAGGCCTACGCTGTATTGTAATTGTCCCACTTTATCCTGGTAAGTCAACTGGCCGTCGAAGCCACGATTGATGGTAATCGCCACATTTGAGGGAGAAACTCCTATACCTAATATCAGCGGTATATCCTGCCTTGTAACCAACTGATCGTACCGGCGATCGTGGAAATAATCAACCGTAACCGAAAGCTTGTTATTCAGCAGATTCATATCAACACCCACATCCAATTTCTTTGCTTTTTCCCATGTTACATTGCCATTACCCAGCGGGCCTTCGTACACGGTATTAACAGGCTGATTGTTTTGCCCGAAATTATATCCACCACCCTGGAAGTACAACTGATTGTAGAGGTACTGATTACCGGGGGCCACATCTGACCCTACAATTCCATAAGATGCCCTTATTTTAAAAAGATCAAAAACAGGCAAAGTTTTACTGAAGAAATCTTCTTTAGACAAGTTCCAACCTATACCCACTGCCGGGAAAAATCCATTTCTTTTATCAGCCTGAAAACGATCAGAACCATTATAGGCTGCATTAAAATCCAACAGGTATTTCTGCTTATAGTCGTAGCCAACTTTCATTGAATAACCACGGAACTTTTGAGGCACCTGCCCCTGTACTGTTCCAAATACACTGGCTGAATAATCTACCCGGTAACTCTGTTGATTGTACAACAACAATGAGCTTACATGATGACGCCCAAAAGTACGGTCGTAGTTCAAATATATCTGCCCGTTAATGCGCTGGTTACTGATGTCGCTGTTACCCGTTGTTCTGTATTTTGCAAGGGTATATCCGCCGGAACTTACACCCGTATTAAGTTTATAGGTTTTGCTTACCGGATCATATAAATACGATGGCGGAAAGAAGTTGTCTCGGAATAAATTGAGTGTATTTTGCTCCACACCGGCATACGCAATACGGCCGATCAGTGACAAGCCACGGGTGATATCATCCAGCTTTTCTGTAAAGCCAAATAACACATTAAAGTCGGATCTGCGCTGACGGGAATAACCACTTGACTGCAGAATGGCATTGATGGTAGGACGCTGGCTCCTTGTGTCGGAATAATATGCAAAGCTACCATCCGGATTAAGGAAAGGCGCTGAGTATGGATGTACTTCATTGAAGTTGAAAATACTTCCAATGATATTTTGTCCGTAGGGTTGGTTGATGTCACCAAAACGGGTGGTTACATCCAGGCGAAGTGCCAGGTTTTTTGTTGCCTGTATATCCAGGTTGGAACGTATATTATACCTGCGGTAAAAATAATTGCTGTTAACACCATCTGAATTTGTTGAGAAATCACGGATGCTTCCGTTTTGTGTAAATGCCCCGGCAGAAATAAAATATTTCACTGCATTGGTACCACCGGAAATATCGAGATTAGTATTTGCCTGCAAAGAAGATGGTTTGTTGATCTTTTTATACCAGTTTACATTTGGATGGCCATAAGGATCGGCACCGCTCTTAAAAAGGTCAAGATCATTTTGGGTAAACAAAGGATTCAGTCCGTCGTTCTGGTAGGCTTCATTTACCAGCGTTGCTGTATTATATGAGTCTAAAAAATTAGGCGTACGAACCGGTGATTGCAAACCACTTTCAACTCTTAAATTGAATTTTGGCCTGCCGCTGCTTCCTCTTCTTGTTGTAACAACCAACACACCATTGGCGCCCTTGATACCAAAAATAGCCGTGGTAGATGCATCTTTTAAAATAGAAATATTTTCAATTTCATTTACATTGATCTGTGATAACTGCTCGTAAGTATATTCGATGTCATCTACAATAATCAACGGTTTATTACCATCTGCATTTAAAGAACTTACACCACGAATAAAGTAATCCGAGGCGTCTTTTCCAGGCTGGCCAGAACGCTGCTGTGCCACAAAGCCAGGTAATTTTCCAACCAATGCATTTTGTACACTTGAAGTAGGTACGTTTCTTATTTCTGCACCGTTTACTGTACTTACAGAACCTGTATTGGTTATTCTTTTTTTCTTGCCATAACCTACCACCAATACTTCGTCCATGCTGGAAGTTGTAGTACGCATATTAACCTCTACATTGTTGCTGTTCTTTATGGCTATTTCCTGCTTTTGATAGTTAACAACCGTTACTATAATTGTGTTGGAACTACCACGAAGTGTAATAGAAAATTTACCACCCGGGCCGGATATCACCAGGTTTCCGGCAATGCCTTTTTCAGCGATGGTAGCGCCTTCTATCGGACCATTGATATCTTTAACAATACCTGCAACTGTACTTCGCTGTGCCTGCGACAGCACCGGGAAAAGTATTGTAAGAAAACAAACAAAAAAGAATATTTTTTTCATAACCAAAAATTGATTGGTAAAAGATGTTTTAGCAGTTTCTTTCATAATGATTACCACTGAGGATTTTGTTTCATCTGTGGATTTTTAATTACCTCTGAATATGGTATCGGGTATAGATACATCTGCGGGCTTCTGAACACAGGTGTTAACACCGGGATGATATTATAACTCAACTGGCCGGCACTGGTGCGTTGAATGGTCATACCGGATAATGGTTGTGCATACACCTGCTCCGCAACTTTCCATCTTTTAATATCAAAGAACCGATGCTCTTCAAATGCAAGCTCAATACGCCTTTCATTGTGAATTACTTTTCTTAATTCATCTTTTGTAAGGCCGTCGGGCACCCCGTATTTATCATCCGTACCAGCAAGTATTCCAGCTCTTTTTCTAAGCTGGCGAACAATGTCCGCAGCTTCATTGGAAGGGCCCGAAAATTCATTGGTGGCCTCTGCATAATTGAGTAATACTTCTGCATAACGGATATAAACAAAATCATGAATCGTGTTGGAATAAACTGCACCGCCACCCACACTTTCAAACTTACCCATGAACTTGTGCAGGTAGTAAGCTGTTTTAGTTTGTTGCAATGTTCCGCCGGGTTTATCCACGCCGCCATCAAAAGTCTCTACCTGCCTGTTGAGCCAAAGCACACCATTATAAAAAACGGTATTTTTTAAACGGGGATCACGGTTGCTATATGGATCATTGGGATTGTAGTTTGATGTAGGATCAGTAATGGCCTTGCCATCAATGGTAGGAAAAGCATCAACCAGATTTTGTGTAGGGCTTGTAATACCATTACCACCGGCAGTTGTATAACCAACCGGGCCATTGTTGACTTCTACCGAAGTGCCCAGGCCATTCTGGCGCCAGAAAATATTTTCAGTGTTCACACCCACCGGGCTTGCCTGTGTAATAAATACATCTGTAATGTCTGGCATTAAATGGTATGTGTTAAGATCCATTAAAGCCTTTGCAGCATCTGCAGCCATTTTCCATCGATTTGGATCAGCACTTGTATAACCCGTAAGCGGATTTGCTGCATCAATATTACCTCCGTTAAATAATGGACTGGCAGCATACAATAATACTCTTGCTTTTAGCGCCATAGCTGCTCCTTTTGTGATGCGGCCGTAGGTGGTACTGTTGATTGTGGCTTGTGTACGCAAACTATCTTTAATGTTGTCCAGTTCACTCACCACATATTTTATGCAATCATCGAAACTGTTGCGGGGTACTTCAATGTTGTCGGTAAGCTGTGGAATAACATCACGTAACAACGGTACGCCGCCATATCTTTTTACCAATTCAAAATATAAGAAGGCACGTAAAAATCTAGCTTCAGAACGGTAAGCAGGGCGGGCAGGTTGACCATTTGGTAACTTCTCAGCAAGCGGCACCTGGTTAATTTTTACGGAAAAAACAGTGGCATCGCGGATGGCTGAATAATATCGCTGCCAAACATTATCAGCATTGGTTGCTACAGAAGTGTATGCACCGATAGCAATTTTCTGCACAGCGGGTATTCCTGTCTGTGAGGAAATGGCATCATCCGTTGCGGCATCCAGGTAATTGCCCGAAACCCTGTTGTGGTTGTTTGGCAGTGCTTCAGCATAGGTAGTTAGTAAAAAGCGTAAAGCATATACACCGGCTGAATCGTGCGGATCAAAAGCAATTTCCTCTGGTAACTGCTGTCCGAGTGGCACACTTTCGTAGGCCTTTTTACAGGAGGTAAAAACCATTCCCGTAGCAATGGTAACAGCAACAGTTATACGAAATAAATTCTTCATTTTTTTTTATTTTAGCGATCACTAAATTTTAATGTTGACACCGAAATTCACCACTTTCTGTACCGGGTAATTAGGTAAGGAAACCTCCGGATCAACCAGGTCGTAGGCAGACCAGGTGGCTATATTCTGCGCATTGATGAAAAACTTAATTCCGGATATTTTCAGGCTTTTAATAAGCGAATAAGGCAGGTTATATTCAACATTGATATTCTTTAACCGGAAGTAATTACCATCGTGCAGCAAAGCCGAGTTGGAGCTAAACAGCGGGCCGTAATTGTATCCGCTGCCTCCTGCGGTTAATCTCGGGTAGGTGGCTGTGGTTGCGTTTTCCGGTATCCAACGACCAAGTGCTGGTTCATAGGCTTGTGAAAATCCATTGTTTTGTCCCTGGAAACCAGCATTTACATAACTATTGTTTACATAGATATCTCTGTTTTGCACACCTTGTATCAAAGCGCTCACAGCAAATCCTTTAAAGCTAAAACCTGCATTCAATCCAAAGTAAATGATGGGTTTTTGCTTACCAATCGGCGCTATATCAAACTGGTCAATTACACCATCGCTGTTTAAATCCTTGTATTTGTAATCACCTACATGCAAGGTGTACCCTGTAATTGAAGGATATGACGCAGCCTCTGCTGCTGTTTGAATAAACCCATCCGCTACTAATCCGAAACGCTGCCCAACCGGTTGCCCGGTTTGTTTGTTCCATGAGTATTGCTGGAATTGTTCATCCATAAACACAACTTTGGAATCCTGCAACGACGCATTGGCAGTAACGAAATAATTAAAGTTTTTAAAATTATTCTGATAGGTAAGCGTAGCTTCTGCCCCGGTGTATAAATTAACGCCGATGTTTTCTGCAGGATAATTTTGCCCAATTAACTGGATCGATTTGCCTCTTGTTTGCAAAACATCAAAATATTTTTCATGATAATAATCAGCAGTCAGTTGCAGGTGATTATTGAATACAGAAATGTCAAGACCTATATCCAGTTTATCGGCTTTTTCCCAGGTAGCATCTACGTTTGCCAATACCTGGTTACCAGGATTGCCCCCCTCTGCAAGGCCAATTGAATTGGGATAGGTACTGCCAATACCATAGGTGCCCGCTACATCAGTATAGTAGCGGCGATATACATAATAACCATAATTATCAATATTCGCATTACCCGTTCTGCCATAAGTTGCCCTAAGCTTTAACTGGTTGATCCAGGTGGCATTGTCCTTAATAAAATTTTCTTTGGCAATATTCCATCCAAGCCCGCCGGCATAAAATAAACCGAATTGTTTGCCTGGCTGATAGCGATCGTAGCCACTATAATTCAGTGCAGCTTCGGCCATATATTTACCCTGGTAATCGTATGAAAATTTACCGGCATAATTGGTTAATGCAGACGGTATATCGTAGTTGAGTAAGGTTGTTTTTTTATCGTACAGCAACATTGCCTGTAAAGTATGATCTCCTATTTTTTTATCATAACCCAACGACAGTTGAGCAAATGTGTACCTGGCCCAGGAGGTAGATGTAAAATTATTTACCTGGTTGTTGGTGCTTCCAAAACGGCTATAACTTGTATCACCTGTATTTGAAACAACCATTGCGTATACCGGTGACTGCTTGCTCCTGTTAATGAGTGACCCTGACTGTACCGATACATTTCCTTTTGCCTTGAACCATAAACCAGGTACCCAATTATCAAATTTGTATTTAAGGTCGAGGTTGGCCATCACGTCCTTCGTATTATCATTGAGATAACCTGAGTTTTGCACCATTGATAAAAGGTTATTGCGGTAATTGGCGTTGCCTCCGTAAGAGCCATCCGGGTTTAACACAGCATAGGCGTTATTGGGTGTACTTAACAGTGCACCCAGTATGGATGAATTACCTGCGCCTGGCTGATTACCCTGTTGCAGCCGGCCAAATAATTGCAGGGCAATATTGAAATTGCTGTTTACATCTACATCAATTTTTGAATTGATGAGATAGCGCTTCAACTGGCTGTTTGTATTGTACGAATTCTGATCATTGGTTTTGAACATTCCATCCTGGTTCATGTAGCTGAGGGAAACAATATAACGGGCCATTGTACCGCCACCATTTACATTGAGGTTGTAACGGGTGAGTAATGGATTTTTATTAAGAATGGTATTGTACCAGTTTACATCAGGATGATTGATGGGATCTGTTCCATTTCTGTATGCATTAAAGTCGGTGCTGGTGTATGCAGCATTTCTACCATCATTGAGCAGTGCTTCATTGAGCAGGAAAGCATATTTGTGTGCAGGTAAAGGCGATTGCAATCCCAAGGAAGACTGTGTACCCGTTTCTGCAGTGAAAGATAAATGAGGTGCACCTGCCTGTGGAATTTTAGTAGTAACGAGCAAAGCTCCACGGGAACTGTTTTGCCCCAATAAAATTGTTGACAACGCATCTTTAAGCACAGACACAGATTCAATACTTTCCGGATCAAGCGAATAAATTTCACGCTGTACACCATCCACTATTGACAAAGGTGCCTGGCCAAAACTTCCACCATGCCCCCTTAACTGAACATTGAATTCACTATTATCGGTTGGGCCGGTACCGCTGTTATTTTTAGGAATGTTTCCCACAAAAATATCAACGTCCGTAAGGCCTGAAGTTCTTGCAGAATAGAATCCACCTGACTGGTTAACATTTAACCCCGCCAGCCTGCCCGGCAACGCATACAAATAAAGCGATGCAGGTGTTGTACTTAACTGGTTGCCATATACAGTGGAAACAGCACTGATTATCTTTTCCGGCATCCTGGATTCATATAACAGTTCCTGCTTGGGTTGTGTAATGTTAGAAATTACAACCGTGTCCGTTGCGATATCAACAGCTTCAACGCTGGTAAACGAGTGCAGGTAACGGTCAGTTAGTTTTACAACAAGTTCTTTATTATTCTTCACTTTCACCTCGGCCACATCAAACATTGGGTGTGTAATAACGAGTGTACCAAACATGGCCGATGCAATTGAAAACATGCCGGAACCGTTGCTGATTGCTTTATTGGAAAGGCCCTTCACGGTAATAATGGCACCCTTCAATGGACGGCCATAATCATCAAGCACCTGGCCGGCAACAGTAATATTTTGTGATGTTGCGTTTTGCGCAAGTATCGGTTGCCTTATGGATAGCAGCAATAATACAATTGCTGCGCAGGATAATTTAAAGCAGTGTTGAAACATAAAATATTTTTAAAAAATGGTAACAATTAGTGAATGATATTACTGGCATTTGAATGTGAAAACAAAGGGTGCAGTTCCGCCACCATAGCCAACCTTTACATTGCCCGTTACATCGGTGAAATAATATTCCAGTTTTTCCAGGTTTTGTGCATCGGTAAGTCCAAAGAATTTTCTTGGCCAAATGTCAGTGCGCCACCTGCCTGCTCCTAATGAAGTCAATTTACTTTGCGGTGTAACGGCACATACATCAATGCGGCTACCAGTTGTTGTAATACCTGTTGCACATAGATAAATGTCGGGGCTGTTATCCAGTCCATTGGCCGCAACACCTGCATCAAAATTGATGGTAACAATATCATTGTCGAGCGAAGTGCGTGGTTCAACATTCGCCAGTTGAGGATTACAAAAATCAATAAGATCACCTGCACCGTTCACTGAAAAACATCCGGGAAAGTAAGCGCCATACCGATCACTACCGCTCAGGCCATCCGAACTATTGGCTACTACATACCCCAATTTGAAAGAAACATTGTCGTTTGTTGTAGGGATAATAAGGCTCACCGTTGCATGTACCGTTGTATTGCCACCCAGCGCATAATCAGCGTTCGAATAAAAGGCAATCCATTCCCAGTCATTGATAAGGTTGCCGCCGTTGCCTATTTTATTGGCAAGATTTGTTGGCCAGTCGAGGCCATTTCCGTTGGGTGCTGCTGTACCTGCAGGAATTAAAGTCATTTGCTGCGGACCCGTGGAAATGTCACTGGTAAAAGTGGCCTTTATCTTTTGCGCTGCTTTCCAAAGCTTTGGCACCAGCACCGCAACCATCAATTTGGATGTCTGACTGGTATTGGTTGTTACCGTTACATTCAATGTAACCGGTATATCTTCGCCTCCATTCACGCTGGAGGGTTGCACGACACTGTCAATCGTCATACTGCAACTAATAATAATTACCACAATCATAGTAGCAACTATACGTACCAGGTAGTTTTGAAATTTCTTTGATTTAAAATACTTCATTGATATTATTTTTTATTCCCTGGAAAAAAATCCAACAATTAATTTTCTTTTTGAAGTGTGTACTGGTAAGTATTTAAAGTGCAGCCGGGGCTGAAAGAAATTACGAGGTTTCGTACACCTGCAACAACCGGGTATTGAATGGCAGATTTTGCAGAATCAACACCGGTATTAAAAGAAATATTAAAGGGATAAACCGGGTCATCAAATTTCCAGGTGCCCGCCTTGCTGACGATAAATGGTACAGGATTTTCAATGGTGTAGCTGTTATTGGAAAACTTAATTCTAAAGGCAGAAAAATCAAACCGATTGGTTAAATCTGTGCCGTTTCTTAAGGCCTTAATAATTTTCCAGCTACCATCAATTTCCTTTACAGGCTCTGACGGAGTAAGAACACTTTCTTTTTTACAAGAGAGCACACATAATAAAAGAAAGCAGCTAATAACTCTTATAACTTTTTTCATAATAGCAACCTGTTATTTTTTATAATAAGTTTAGTACAATGGATTTTGCAGTAGTTCCGGCGACTTGGCAATCTCTTTTAATGGGATTGGCCACAAGTACATTGCTTTTGAAAAATTATGCTTTCGAACGTTGAATACATTGTAGCTAACAGATGCACCATTTCTTTTTACTTCAATTCCATGCATCTGCAGGTTTTCGGTTTGCTCTGCAACCATCCATCTTCTTACATCAAAAAACCGGTGCCCTTCGTAAGCCAGTTCCAGCCTACGTTCGAGGTGAATGGCTGAACGCATCTGGTCTTTGCTTAGTGTGGCTGGTAATGCATACGGCCTTAAGCCTGCTCTTTTGCGAATGGCTTCTACTGCCTGGTACACTTCGGCCGTGGGGCCTTCATATTCATTGGTGGCTTCAGCAAAATTTAATAGTATCTCAGCATAGCGCATCAATGGAAGACAACGTGCACTTTCGTTTAAACTGTTGTTGATCACGGAAGGATCCATCATCTTAAAAATATAAAGACCGGTAGGTGTTCCTTTAAACACTGCATCGCCACTGGCTGCAACCGCCGGGCTTACAGCAGTGTTTGTGTACAACAACAAAGGACTTGGCTGATTGGCACCAAAAACGGTACGCAGCGTTGAGTCGTGAATGATAGAATAATTCAATCGTGGATCACGGTTGCTATACGGCTGATTGGGATCGTAACCAGAAGCCGGATCTGTAATTGGCAAACCATTACTCATAGGAAATGCGTCCACAATTTCCTGGTATGGAAACGGGCCTCCACTACCACCCCTGGAAGGAGGATCCCAAAGCGACTCCAGGTATTTATTTTGTCCCATCATACGGGACAGGATAAACTCGGTTGTATAACGAAGTGTAAATAATCTTTGAAAACCATAGCCTTTTTCGCCAGGCAAGCTAGTAGAGTCATAATACAAATTGTAGGCCTGCAAACCTATCACAGTCCTTGCCGCATCAGCAGCCAGTTTCCAACGATTAGGATCACTGTCGGGATAAGCTACCACGGAGCCTAATTCGCCGCCACCTGCCAGGCCACCATTATTAAATAAGGGACTGGCGGCAAAAAGTAACACCCTGGATTTCAAAGCCAGACAGGCACCTTTGCTAATACGTCCGTATAAAGAACCGGTTTGAGTAACCGGTAAATTGGCTGCGGCCAAATCACATTCAGACAGGATATAATCTACGCATTGTTTATAAGTATTCCTTTTGGCAGAAATGGATTGCCCGGTATTAAAAACGCTGTCGCCAACCAATGGAACGCCGCCATAATGTTGTAACAACATGGCATAATACCATGCCCGTAAAAATCTTGCTTCAGATTGGGACTGCGCTTTAAGCGTTGGGGAAAATGGAATACCTGGCAGGTGTGTTAAGAACTGGTTTGCAGCACGAATATTTGAATAAGCTATGCTCCATGCATCATCCGGCACAACGGTGGGATTGACTGAACCGGTTGCAAACTGTACAAAACCATTGGCACTGGATGCATTCGGGCCTTCTGCCTCATCGCTTGCTGCATCTAATCCTGCCGCATATCCACCGGCATTAAAACGGCGGGGATCTGATGTAAAACCAATATTGGTGTAAATATTATTTAGAAAGGCCATGGAATTGGCACTATCACTAAAGGTGGAATTTTCATTTAAACTGGAAGTAACTGTCTGATCAAGAAAGCCATTTTTTTTACATGATGTAACCAGTAATATTGCCAATACGAGGCCGGCTACATGTAAATAATTTTCTTTTTTCATTATGAAATTGTTTTGCAAGTCGTTTTTATAATTCATTTAAAAAACCAGACATTAAGTTATTGTCAACCTGGTAAAGCATTATTATTGTTACTATGCTACATCCGTTGCTGGTATAAGTTACCATTGAATAGTAATGACATTACCATTGAATGGTCTGCTGAAAGTCAACATCTATAAATCCAATAACTGGTGTGAGAATAGTTCATGTTAGCAGTCATGTTTTCGTTATGATGAATGCTGCTGACAGGCAGCAGTTTTTAAGCGTTTGGTAATAGCAAATGGTTGATCGTTGTCAATTGCCGGTAGTAATATTACAATTACATCACCTGCACAATCTGGTGGTACAAAAAGAATCAATTATAAAATTGTAGCGCTGTTTTTTTGTTTCAAATAATTACACATTCGTCTCAATATTGATTTGTTTGTGATTTTTTTCGTGCATAAAGAAAAGCTTAAAAAATCTTTGTTGTATTTTCATTGCATGTTAACGGTTCTTAAAAAACGATTTGCTTTACTGTTGATGTTGATTGGTTTATACACGCCTGCTGCGTTTAGCCAGCCTTATTATTTTACACACTACCAGGTAGAGAATGGCCTTTCAAATAATGCAGTTATGTGCAGCCTGCAGGATCACAATGGATTTATGTGGTTTGGCACAAGAGATGGGCTCAACAGGTTTGATGGGTTAACCTTTAAGGTTTTTAGAAATAACCCCGACGATAGCACCAGCATTGGTAGCAATGCCATTACCGGTTTGTGCGAAGATGGACATAACCGGATTTGGGCTGCAACAGAAAAAGGCATTTATGAATACGATGAAACCACGGAAAAATTTACGCAGCTAAAATTAGCCGGCAACTATTCTATCAGGGATGTAAAAGTGATCGGTGATGATGTATGGTATATTTCTTTGTACACGCTTTACCAATACAATCTAAAAACAGCAAAGGCAAAATCCTATATCCTGGATAAAGGAGTAACATCCTACATTGTAATGCCGGATAAGGCTCTATGGATAGCTACCGATGGCGGAACTATTGGCAAATACAATAGTAGTACAGGAAAATTTACGGAATATGACCTGTTTGCCCGGTCGCCGAAAACAGTATCCAAATGGATAGAATCTATTTACAATACCGGCACAGGATTGCTATTGATTGGTACTTCCAATGAAGGCCTGAAATCTTTTGACATCAGCACTTCCACCTATAAAGACGTACTCACTCTTAATCCGGACAAAACAGAAATCATTGTTCGTGAAATAATTGTTGTGGCACCTGAAGAATATTGGATAGCAACCCAGTCGGGCATCTATATACTTAATATACTGACCGGCCATTTTAAGCGCCTTAGCCGTGAGCAGGACAATCCTTACTCATTGTCAGATAATATTGTTCACACACTTTGTAAAGACAAAGAAGGAGGCATTTGGGCGGGCACTTATTTTGGCGGTATTAATTACTATCCAAAACAATTTATAACCTTTATAAAATACTTTCCTAAGTCAACTTCAAACTCTATCAGCGGATACGCAGTTCGTGAAATAAGCAACGATAAATTTGGGAACATCTGGATTGGTACCGAAGATGCAGGATTGAATAAATTTGATCCGCATACAGGAAGGTTTATCAATTTTTATACCCCGAAAAACAAAGCTCATGTATCCTATTCCAACATTCATGGGTTGTTGGTAAATGATGATAAAATATGGGTGGGTACTTACCTGCACGGCCTGGATGTATTGGATGTAACCACCGGTAAAAAGCTACGACATTACAACACTAATAATTCTTCCATTGGCAGTAATTTTATTTACAGCCTTTTTAAAACAAAGGCCGGTGAAATAATGGCGGCAACGGATAAGGGGCTGTATGTGTACCTGCCCGATAAGGATAATTTTAAAATAATCACCGCAGTGAATAAAGTCTTTTTCAGAACAATTTTTGAAGATGATGATGGAACTATTTGGGCAGGAACTTACGGAGACGGTGTTTTTTATTACAATAACAAAACCGGTGTAAAGGGACAGTTTATTTTTGAAAATGGAAACCCCCGCAGCCTGCCAAGCAACCTGGTCAATAAAATATTTAAGGATAGCGAAGGAACGATTTGGCTTGCCACTGAAGGTGGACTATGTAAATTTTTAAAAAAGCAACATGGTTTTGAAAGGTATGCAACAGTAAATGGAATGCCATCAAATGTAATCTATTCAATTCTGGAAGATGAAAAGCAAAATTTATGGATCAGTACCTCTAAAGGGTTGGTATGTTTTTCACTGGCCACAAAAGATATCAAAGTATATACAAAATCGAATGGACTTTTAACTGACCAGTTTAATTACAGCTCCGGGTATAAAGATGCCGATGGCCAGTTATATTTTGGAAGTGTGAAGGGGCTCATAACTTTCTTCCCCGATTCTATTAAAACCAACAATTTTGCACCCCCTGTTTTTCTAACAGGATTCCAGGTTTACAATAAGGAACTGGCAATTGGCGAAAATGGATCACCGCTAAAAAACTCTATCTCATTTACAAAAAATATTACGCTTGCCTATTCGCAATCTTCTTTCAGCATTGACTTTGCAGCCCTTAGTTTTAATGCTGCCAATACCACCCGTTATGCATACAAAATGGAAGGCCTCGATAAGGACTGGACCTACCTGTTAACCAACCGCAAAGCATATTTTACGGAATTGAATCCCGGCACTTATACTTTTAAAGTGGCAGCCATCAACAATACTAGCGGCCGGTTAGGAATTCCCGCTACGCTGACTATTAAAATTTTACCTCCTCTCTGGAAAACATGGTGGGCCTATACGCTCTACTTCATTACATTTTTATTGATCGCATACGGGGTAATTATGCATTTTGTAAACCGGTCAAGAGAAAAAAATCAGCGGAAATTAGAACGGCTCGAGTTTGAAAAAGAAAGGGAAAACTACAATGATAAAATTGAATTTTTTATCAACGTTGCACATGAAATAAGGACGCCACTTACTTTAATAAAAGGGCCGATGGAAAACATAATGGACCGGGTGGATGAAATACCTTTAATAAAATCGAGCCTGGAGATTATGAATAAAAATACTGACAGGTTGCTTCACTTAAGTACCCAATTGCTCGATTTTAGAAAGGCTGAAATGAATGGCTTCCGGCTAAATTTTACCAGGGAAAATATCAGTGCCCTGTTAAATGATCACTTGATCAGTTTTAAAGCATTTGCAGGGGAAAAGAAAATTAAGGTGTTTACCAACTACCCCTCTTCTTTTTACGCTTATATTGATGCAGAAGCGTTTAATAAAATAATTAGTAACCTTTGGGATAATGCTATAAAATATGCTGGTTCATCTGTTGAAATTTCGTTAGTTTCCAGTGCCGATATAAATGACATGTACACCATTACATTTAAAAATGATGGGTACCTGTTACCGGCGGAAATGAGTGAGGATATATTTAAAAGTTTTTATCGGGCAAAAGAAACAGCCAAATTACCGGGAACTGGTATTGGCCTCACGCTATCCCGGTCGCTGGCTGAAATTCATGGTGGACATTTAATAATGGACACAACAGATGTGAAACGAAATAGTTTTAAATTGACGATGCCCACACACCCGAAACAAGCAGAATAGGCCATACAATTTTTATTGAACCATGACAGAAAAACCCATCATATTATTAGTAGATGATAACGAGGAAATACTCGATTTTACAGCAAGTAACCTGGTAGAAAACTACGACATTGTTAAATGTTTGAACGGCATTGAAGCACTTGATTACCTGCGAGAAAATATTGCACATTTGATAGTAAGTGATATCATGATGCCGGAAATGGATGGCTTTGAATTATGCAGGCAAGTAAAATCGGATGTACAGATGAGCCACCTGCCGTTTATACTACTTACGGCTAAGGACACACTTCAATCAAAACTGGAAGGGCTTGAGTTAGGTGCAGATGCTTATATTGAAAAGCCATTTTCGCCCAAGCATTTACGAATGCAGATAGCTAACCTGCTCGCCAACAGGTACAGGATAAAAGAATATTTTGCCAACTCACCTTTAGCACATGTAAAAAGTATTGCCCATACAAAGGAAGATGAAAGGTTTCTCGAAAAACTAAATGCTATTATATTGGAACATATTCAGGAACAGGAACTGGATGTAGAAAGACTGGCAAAATATTTAAACATGAGCCGGCCAACATTTTACAGAAAGATTAAAGCCATTTCAGATTTAACTCCCAATGAATTAATTAACCTGACCAAGCTTAAAAAAGCGGCAGAATTATTAGGAGAAGGCGCACATAATATCAATTTAATTGCGGAAGGATTGGGTTATAATTCAGCACGGGTTTTTATCAAAAATTTTCAAAAACAATTTTCGATGACACCTGCGGAATACCTGCAATCTGTAAAAATGAAACATCCCTGAAATAACGGACGTTTAAAAGTTTTAGTTGATCAATTCATCCAACATACATGTTTCCTACAGTATCTTCTTTAATAAAATATGTAACAGGAATTGATCTGTTGCTGCCCATTCAAACATTTGGGTTTTTTGTAGCATTTGCATTCTGGCTTTCATATTCAGTTTTTAAAAAAGAATTTTTACAAAAGGAAAAAGAGGGGCTTTTTCATCCCTTTACCAAACAAAATTATAAGGGCCGCACACGCTGTTATTTTATGATAGCTACCGGCTCTTTAATGGCATGGCTGCTGGGCTACAAGTTTATTTATTGTTTACAACATTACCAACTCTTTGTAACAAACCCTGCTCAGTTAGTTTTTTCATGGAAGGGCAATATTACAGCCGGGTTGATTTTTTTGTTGTTTTATGTAGGTTGGTTATGGTTTAATAAAAAACTACCAGCTTCAAAAAATGAAGCAAGCAAAGGATTGATTCATCCGTACGAAGTAACGGACCAAATGCTTTTATGGTGTGCATCCACCGGATTTGTGGGTGCCATCCTTTTTGCAAAACTGGAATACATCAACGAATTATTTACAGATCCCGGTAGATATCTTTCTAGTTTTAATGGCTTAAATTTTTTAGGCGGCTTTATTTTTGGAGCCGGCATTTATTTATACCGCACTAAAAAAATGGGCATTCCTTTTTTAATTGCCGCAGATATTGGCAGCCCGGGAATTATGCTTGCTTATGGCATCGGCCGTATCGGCTGTCATCTATCCGGTGATGGAGATTGGGGCAAAATAAATACTGTAGAAAAGCCATCTTTTTTAAGCTGGGCACCCCACTGGACCTGGGCATTTGATTATCCGCACAATGTAATTCACCAAGGAAAATACATTACCGGTTGTGGAGAACAATATTGCAATGTGTTGGTAAATCCTGTTTACCCAACTTCATTTTATGAAGCTGTTATTTGCCTCTTACTTTTCCTTGCATTATATCTTAGCCGTAAAAAAATAAGAACAAACGGGTTGATGTTTTTTATTTTCATTTTATTGATTGGGCTGGAACGATTTTTAATTGAGTTTATCAAAATCAATCCGCAGTATTGCTTATTAAATATTTGTCTTTCACAGGCTCAGTATATTTCTCTTGCCTTTATCCTTTTGGGAATTGGTGGGATGATTTGGTTGCGAAGGATGGGGAACACTAAGATTGGGTAATTGCTGCGGGCAGGTGTTTTAAGGAAACAGTTGGCGATATCCCAACTATTGGAGAGTCTTTCATTTTACCACTTATTAAGTTATAAAAATGAAAAACATAAGGAAAACAATGCTAATATTCTTTAGCGGAGACTAAGGGATTTGTATCTTTCAATAAAACCCTTTACCCTATTGGCTTTCAAGGTCCTGCATTTTTACAACTCTCGAATTACTCACCTTTTATTTGATTTAATTTATTGCATTTTGTTTTAGTGTGTACTTCATCTAAGCTTTTGACTTAGATGTAACTGGCTTGATCTAACAATAAAACGAATCAGTTGTAAAGAAAGGCCGTTACATTTTCCTGCTTTAATCCAGTGAATTCACAGAATTCAAAAATTGTTATAAACGCTCCTCTCTCCTTTTTATATTTTTTCCGGATTTGTGCAAGCAATTTCCTGGCGGCCCGTTCTTTACGGCCGGTGATATTCATTACATCTTTCGCATAAATGACTATGCGATTTGGGATCGTTTGCTGCATAACCCTGCACGTTCGGAACGCCTGCTTTACTGAGTAAATTATTCATTTTACTATTGTGGTGATAATTGCAAAAATAGAAAAGTTTCTTGTATAACATTGATGCTTATCTGTGATTGCAAATTCATTCATCTTAAATTTTATGAAAAATGGCAAGGCAAAAAGGAATTATTAAACTGAAAGGTACTATCGGTGATATTACCTTTTACAAATCGCAGGACGGATACCTGGCCCGGGAGAAAGGTGGCGTAGATGCTGACCGTATTGCGAATGATCCGAATTTTCAAAGGACCAGGGAGAATGGTGAGGAATTCGGTACTGCTGGTAAGGCAGGTAAAATGCTTCGTACTTCCATCAGGGCATTATTGCAAAATATTGCTGACAGTCGTATGGTGGGAAGGCTTACCCGGGAAATGGTAAAAGTACTGCAGGCCGACCTTACCAGTGTACGCGGTAAACGAAATGTTATTGATGGGGAGGCTGAGCTTTTGCAAGGGTTTGAATTCAACTTTCGCAGCAAACTGGGTACCACCCTATTTGCGCCCTTCACTGCAGTGATTGACCGGATGGCGGGAACACTGACTATTGACATCCCGTCTTTTATTCCAATTAACATGGTGGCTGCACCAGATGGGAGCACGCATTTCAAAATTATATCAGCAGGTGCTGCAGTTGATTTTGAAAATGAAACTTTCGAAGTGGACACAAAGGAGAGTGCGCAATTAGCATGGGACAGTACAGCCACGGCTGTGATTAACCTGGCAAATGCGGTCTCTGCAAACAGTACTAGCCCTCTTTTCTTAGTGTTGGGTATTGAGTTTTACCAGGAGGTAAATGGTGTTAAATATCCTTTGAAGAATGCATCTTTCAACGCCCTGGCGTTGGTGAGTGTGAATGGTGTGTAAGTTCAAAGCCAGTCCTTCCCAGTCCTGGGAGGGACTTTATTTTGAAACTAAGTTTAGAACCAATACGCTTCCATTAACACAATTTTTCCCGATTTTAAATTTTTTCCCTATGAAAAAACCAGTTCAAAAAGCGACAGTGCCACCTCCTTCCTTTCTTGAGTTGATAAGCATTAAGCGAATGGCGCTGTTTGCATTTATCACCCTTGTGGCTGCCAAAATTGTTTTATCGGTTGTCGCCATTCAAATTGCCGTAACTACTGCACCTATTGAGGGGATTGCCTTCGCAGTGTGCCCGACGGCCGTGGAGGAACGATGATATGGAACAACATTATTTTGACAACACGACTAAGGCCGGCATAACAGTTGGAACCTTACTGACCATATTTGTAAATATCTTTAGTGAGGATCTGATTAAAACGGCACTACTTGCGGCAGTGGGCGCCATTGTTAGTTTTTCAGTAACGATTTTTCTGAAAGTGCTTACCCGGCGCCTAAAAAAATAATCTTCCGTTTGTTGTGGTGATTACCGGACGGTTTAAAAAGTCTCAGTTATACTGAGGCTTTTTTTTATGCCTGGACGATCAAATAAAATGTATGCGCTACATGAGCGCATACATAAAAGGAACGCAACAACTAAAATGGCAAGGCTGCGAACTGCCGGCGGCCTGATGGGAAACACCAGATATACCAACCACATGACTTAATGTGATAGACTGATGTACCTGATATAGGACGATAATAAACCTGGCGCCGACGAAAATGCCTACTAAAGAAGGCTGGCTGAACAGGGGGCACTGAAAATGTGCTGCTGCTGAATGGGCATACTGACAAATGCCTACAGGTAATGATACGAAGCTGCTTTTGCATAATGTGAATTTTTAGAAGCTTCTCACAACGAAGGCGATAAAAAAAACAAAAGGAAACGGAATAAATGATGGCTCCGGGCGCTTGCTTTTGCGTTTATGCCGTAGTCTTTTGTTTTTTTTTGTGGGATCTGTGCGGTTTGCCGCCAAAGTTATTTTTGCTGACTAAAAACCACTTAGGCAAAAACGATTTATTAACGGCTGGCGTTGGTGCTTTCCCTGGAAGCGATTTATTTTGTGTTTTTTTAGAATTGCCTGGCACCGACTTTCAATCGTTATGCTATTGTATTATTATGATGCCGAGGTAGATTTCAGCATTAGGTTTTAATGCCGTTCTGATTGAAATAATTTTTGATAAGATATTCCTGCACTGTGGTAGTAGATTTAAGTATTTGCTGTAGGTTATTTTTACGTTGTTCTAATAATTCCATTTGCTGCAGTATTATTTTAAAATCCTGCCAGTCTGGATAAATAATATCTGCTGCATGCAAAATCAAATCTCTTGTTTCATTTAGATTGATGAATGGAATAACAGAACCATGGTGAAACATTTTGAAGCTTTGAGCTTTGAACAGGCCATAAGTTAACCAGAAATAAAAATCCCTCATTTCCTCATTTGGTGCAATGGCAATAAAGGAATTTGTCCAGGACTGGTACCCGGGTTTACCTGCATTGTTTCCTTTTGAAAGAATGAAGAAATGGGGACCAGAACATTTTTGAAGTATTGCCTGATGAAAGCAACGAATTGAAAGCTGCATCATAATTTTTGTACCACTGGTTTTTACCTATCATGGCAAGACGCCACATTTGGCCAGCGATAGGCAACCCAAATGCAGCGTGGGTAGGAAGGCAAGGTTTTTTAGAAAAAAATACTACCTGGCGTGCGCCAATTTTGCGAAGCATGGCGCAAACAGAAGGTGGAGATTTTTTTTAAAAAACCCGGAGGGCAAGCGAAGTGAAACGGAGCGTAGACCTTGCCGACTTATTGAGCATAACTTGCCGTTTCGCTGGCCTAAATGGAAAGCAATTATTCAACAGGGTCGCATAGGATATCTAATGACCTGGAAACGATTGAGTCAATTTGAGTCAAATAAATCACACCATCTATTTCAGCAATCAAAACGACGAGTGCTTTTCTCTTTGATCTATCAAGTGTGTCTTTAAGAAATTTACTAAGCGCTTTCTTCAAATATTGCTTCAGTTCCATCAATTGCTTTTCTGCTCTAGAATCCATTTGATCTTCCATTGAAAAGCTTAAAGCCCGATAAATGAATATTGCTTTTTGATTTCGGATTGCATCAATATCCTTTAAAGACTTCCTTATTAAGTTTTCGTAGTACGATGCTTTTTTGTAGGCGTTGATTTCCACGGTTGTAATTTTTATTTGGGTAATATTAGTTATGCTATCACAAAAGGAAAAGGACAGATTTCAAATTTCAACGAAATCCTTTTTAGTACTGCATTCCAGGCCTGCCGGTAAAAGCGCCTGCGGCAAAAAAGAAGCATGGCCTTGCCGCACACTTGTCGGCAATGGGGCGGTGGCGAGCCGTTGGATGGCCGCAGGAGTGATGGAGGAACGACTGAACGGATGCGGACAGCGAGCCCCCACAAAGGTGGTGCCAGTAAAGCCCCGGTCGTCCGGGGCGATGGCAGCTACATAGGAAGGCACCGGAGTAATTTTGCGTGAGCGGTTTACGCAGGTGCCTGAACTATGCAAGAGAAGCTTAGCGATGCTTTGCGATATGAGGGACGAATGAGCAATTAGCAGTCGCAAGGTGAACGCAGCCCAGGTGGGGCTGCCGGCGAGCACAATAAAAGAGGGCAGCGGGTGGACTGAATGATACTGAAGTGAATGTATGACGAGTGAAGCGTAATGAAACCCGGTGAGTATTGTAGTGATGGCTTGCGTAAGGACTGTGCATCCTGCCATGGAAGGTATTGTGTGTTGGCGCAGGATGCCAGGTACTGAAGCAATAGCGGGGCTACGAACGTGGTGAAATGCAGCGTAACGGAGGAAGAAATGAACGAAGTGTGATGAAGGACACATGAGCTGCCGTGAGGAATGAGGAGGAACTGCAAGCGACATGACAAACTGCGTAGTGCAACGGAGCACCCGAAGGGCGTTGCAGGTGCAGCAATGCCTTAAAAGTTTATGAAATAAACATTGCTGCTGCTGCAATGGTTTGGCATTGGTGCTTGCTGACGACGAATGACGAACACCTTTTTACCGGCGAAGCGTGGGTTTGAGCACAGGCAAAGAAGCGCAGGCTGGCATCTACCCGGAGTGAATTTGCGTGTGGCTACCGGGTTGGTGCCGGTGTGGCAATTGAAGATGGATGTTGATTGCCGAAGGGCTACCGACCGGCCTTTGACTACGCCCGGGATTATTAGAGGTGGCCCGAAGGCAGAACGAAATCTTAGGAATGATCGTTATTAGAAAAGGCCCCTACCAGGGAGGGGCACATGATGAAGAAAACGAATAACCTAACTGTGATGAAAAAACGAACACACCAGGTGAAACAAACCAGCAACTAACCAAAATGCTGCCTACAAGCCAACGCTGTATAAGAACTGACATAACGAACATTTAAAATGAAAAAATAAAATACCTGCAGGATCATAGCATCGGTATTTGAGCGGAGCATATAAATGTTTGTTTACCGAAATGATCAGGCGAAAAGAAATACCTGAATAAGAGAAAATGATTGTTAGAAAGAAAAATGCGTTTTATGCTGCGAAGCGATATTACGTGAAGCTGTTGCCGGTAGGCAGAACGAAATGTGCCGGTGCTACCTTGCAGGTTATTTTATTTTTTTTGAAATGGAGTGCCAGTTACTTGTATGGATTGGCTGGTTAGTTTATTGATTGGTGAGGGTGCTTATTTTGGAGATAGCATTGCTGCCTGTTGTTACGCAGAAGGATTGTGACATAACTAAGTTGCTATGAATACTAAAGGTTATATTACAGAAAATTAAGCTGCACCTAAGTATTTGCAGACTGCATGTAACTACGCCAAAAACTCCGGCTTTGTCTCTTTAAAAAATTTTATTTCTTCAACTTGAGATTTGAATTTATTTTTTAGCAGAATATTCTTCAATTTTTCAACAGCTTTGTGACTTACATCAATAGAAAGTTGGGCGCATTTGATTGGGGCATCCTTTTCTAAATCAATAAACTTGAGTTGGTCTTCCAAATCATTTAAAAGCCTTGCAACAGCTTTAAGCTTATTTTTTAATAAATTAAAAATGTGACTGAATGTTCTTCAAAAAGACCTTTGCATTTATAATCACTTGCCTTATATAATGAAATTATTTGATTATATAAGGTAGCTATCATTTACATCTTAATTGCATGTAATAGCAAAAAAACTTAAGTTAGAATTTGCTCGCTACACCTGGGAAATTACAGTAGTGAAGATATCCATCATTTCTATAGACCCTGTAAATAAAGGGCTTCGTTCATGAATCGCAATTGGAACAATATCGAGAATGTTCACAATACCATTGGTAGCACTACCGCCTGACTGCTCTATAATAAATGCAATTGGATAACATTCATACAAAAGCCGCAACTTCCCGGTAGTAAACTTTTTTGTGGCAGGATAAAAATAGATGCCGCCTTTTATAAGATTGCGATGAATATCTCCAACTAATGACCCAATGTATCTTGCTGATAAATGTTTTGCTTTACAATATTCAAGATATTTTTTTATGTCATTGTTAAAGTCTGCCGAATGGCCTTCGTTACAAGAATAAATTTTTCCAGTTTGTGGACTTTGGATATTTTTATGCGACAATAAAAAATCACCCAGCGAATATTCGTAGGTAAACCCATTAACACCTTTGCCAGTTGTGTACACCAATACCAGAGATGAACCGTACAAGATATAACCCGCAGCAACTTGCTTTCTACCACCCTGTAAAAAGTCTTTTTCACAAATAGTTTCGCCTGATAGGGAAACACGTTGATAGATAGAAAAAATAGTTCCAATTGGTGCATTCACATCAATGTTGGATGAACCATCTAATGGGTCAATTGCTACAACATACTTTGCATGTAAGTTGCCAGTATCAATAATATTTTCCTTCTCCTCAGAAACAATTCCTGCTACCTGTCCTCCGTTTTTCAAAGCCCTCATAAAACGAATGTCAGCAATCACATCCAATTTTTGCTGACTTTCCCCCTGTATATTCTGTGAGTCTGCAGAGCCGGAAATATTTGCTAAATCCCCTCTTACAACTTCTCTGTTCACAATTTTTGCAGCTAATGCAATATCCCTTAAAAGCTGTGATAATTCACCTGACGCATTTGGAAATGAATCCTGATTTCTACTGATGAAGCGGTCAAGCGTTATTCCTATGGGTAATAGTATTTTATCTTCAATATTTATGTCCATAGAATTTCAAAATGGAAAGCATTATATTTAATTAGAATTTCAAACAAGTAGTAACTGCACTATTGAAATGGTATATAGCAGGCATTACTTTATTTCACCTGTTTTTTTCACTAATATCTATTACCAATTTTATTTTTTAAAATCTGGCACAACTTAGAACATAATAGATTCGTATCTATCCTGCCTTACCATGATCAAGGTTAATTTTGCAATTCTTTTCCCGTGATCAGGACAATACGGGACAGAACAATGAACGTAAATAATTATTTTAGCACCAAAATGAAATGATTTGCTTAAGAAACCTCACCGATATTTATATATACGTTTGCTGTTTCAGATTACAACAACAATATGCTTATTATACGGATGTAAAGAATTTAAAAAAAATAACTCGTCTCCTTTATCCCATGTAGAGGTAGTAACCAAGTGGGCAGATATGACACTTTTTATCACTAAAAATACCTCTGCAAATACACCCACCTATTCATCGAGGGCATTGGCATATATTGGGGTAGCAATGTATGAGGCTGTTGTAAATAGCTCAAAAGAATACAACTCTTTAGTAAAGCAATTATCAGGATTAGATTCTCTTTCAAAACCTGATATCGGAAAAGAATATAATTGGCTCATCTCCTTAAATGCAAGCCAGGCATTAATAATAAAATCATTTTATGGTCATACAGCACCTGAAAATTTAGAAAAAGTAGATTCACTGGAGAAGTCAATATTACTTTCCTTATCTGCTTACTCAAACCAGGAAACTGTTGAACGCTCTCTCAACTATGGAAAGCAAATTGCAAAAGAAATCTATAAATGGTCAGTAAAAGATGGTGGGGATAAAGGGTATTTACAAAATTTTACGCTGCAGTTTATACCACAGCATAAGCCGGGCAGTTGGAAACCATCTCTCTATAGCCAAGTTGCAGGTCATTTACCTTTACATCCTTATTGGGGTAACAACAGAAATTTTTTACAAGCTGACAGAGATATGGCCATCCCTAATAAAATCCCTTATGATACTAATAACCATTCCGCGTACTACCAAGGTTTTCAATATGTTTATGACATGAATAAAAATCTAAGTCAAAGCCAAAAAGAAGTTGCGATGTGGTGGAACGATGACCCAAGTGAAACTTTTACACCACCCGGTCATTCCTATAATATGGGAACTATTGTTATAAAAAAAGTACGACCATCTTTAATAAAATCTGCGGAGACTTATGCTAAAATTGGTCTTTCAGTTGCCGATGCATTCATAAATTGCTGGAGAATAAAATATCACTATTCAACAGAACGACCTTCAACTTTTATAAATAATCATATTGACCCTTATTGGGAATCATTTTGGCCAGACCCACCATTTCCTTCATTTCCTTCCGGCCACGCTTTTCAAGCAGGAGCGACAGCAGAAGTGCTGACAGAAATGTTTGGCTCAAATTTTAAATTTTCAGATTCCTGCCATGCTGGAAGGCCAGATGATAAAGTCAGGAAAGTAAAATACAAATCAAGAAATTTCAATTCGTTTTGGGAAGCTGCTGAAGAAACCGCTCAATCAAGATTATGCGGTGGCATTCATACAAAAGAGGACAATGAGGTTGCATTGGCCTTGGGAAAACAAATCGGAGTAAACGTGTCAAAACTAAAATGGTCAAAATGATTTTTCGCTTAATAAAATATACTAAAAAAGCAGGGCTGATAATTTTATTGGCGGTACTTCCATCTCTTCTAATCCGGGCCCAAAAGTTTGTTGATGTAACCACTGAAGCAGGTATTCAGCATCAGTATAAACCTTATGAAGGAACATTTGGTGGTGGTGCTTGCGTATTAGACATTAACAATGATGGATACGAAGATATTTTTTTAACAGGCGGTCAAAATGAAGATGCTTTGTATTTGAATATGAAAAATGGCACTTTTAAAAACATATACGCAGTTTCAGGCTTAAAACTTTCAACAAAATATATTACATCCGGAGCCGTTAGTGCAGATGTAAATAAAGACGGGTTAGTTGATTTATTTATTACTACTATCACAAAAGCAGGGAGCGCTGACAAGATTCCAAGAGCAGAAAATTTATTATTTCTGAATACCGGTAATAACCAATTTAAAGATGCTACTAAACAATTTGGATTAGACGAGTTTTTAACTTTTAGTACGGGAGCCGCATTCGGTGATATTAATGCCGATGGCTATCCTGATTTATTTGTAAGCAATTACTTTCAGGATTACAACGGCCAGATAAACATCATGAATGAATCTATGATTGTAGGTTCAGGTAAATCAGGGAAACCTCTTTTATTCATTAATAAAAAAGGCAAATACTTTGAGGAGTGTTCTGAAAAATATAATTTAAAAGAACGGGGATTTGGATTTGGGGGCTCCTTCACTGATGTTGATAATGACAATAATCTTGATTTAATCGTCTTTAATGATTTTGGATATAAGGCAGTGCCAAATAAAGTTTACCACAATAATTATCCTGACAATTCATTTACAGAAGTATCGGAGAAAATTAATTTAAACCTTGAAATCAATTCGATGGGGTTAGCGATTGGAGATTACAATAATGATGGTTTTTTAGACTACTTTTTTTCAAATATAAGGTCTAATCAATTATTACAAAACCAGGGGAATAAAAAGCCTTTTATTAATCAGTCAACCGTCAAGGGGCTTGAATATCCATTTAGTGCTGATTCACTCGGCAGGTACATAACCATTAGCTGGGGCTGTAATTTTGGTGATTTTGATAATGATGGGGATGTGGATTTATTTGTTGCTAACGGTTGTTTTAATCCTAACGTTGAGCCTAACCCGGATAACTATTTTGAAAATGTAAACGGGGAGTTTTCAAATAAGTCATTTACTGCAGGGCTTGATAACAGAGGTATAGGCAGGGGTTCTGTGATATTTGACTATGACAACGATGGCGATCTTGATTTGCTTGTTGTAAATCAGAAACCAGTATATCCCGGCTTTGATAAAACTGATGCCTCTACAACGCTGTATAATAACGAAACAGTAGGAAAAAATTGGATTAAGGTATCATTGTCAGGAAAAGAATCGGATACCAAAGGGCTGGGAGCAAAAATATTTTTATTTTGCAGAAATAAAATAATGGTCAGGGAAACAGATGGTGGCTCAAGTCATTTATCACAAAGCACAACAGTAGCTCATTTCGGGCTGGATACTATCACCACTATTGATTCAATATTAACCATCTGGCCTGGTGGTAAAAAACAAGTTGTGAAAAATCCTGCAATTAATCAGCTATTAGTCATCAATGAAATTGCAAGCCCTGAAATGCGATACCCTGTATTAAAATACACGCTGCTGTTGTCGTTGCTTATAATGTCACTTGGATTAATATTCTTAAGGATGAAAAGAAAATCAGATAACACATAGTTTATTCGTCAGGAAATTTTTAAAGAAGAATAAGTTATTGCTGAGGAGAAACCCAAATATTCCAATCGGGTTCTGCTTCCGATTTCCAGGTCAGGGGATTAAAGTTTTTTTCTAACCATTCTTTAGGATTATTGTTGAACTCCTTAAGCTTATTGACTGCAGGTACAAACCCATTATCAACATCTTCCTGAAGTAATTGGCGGATTCTTTTACATACAATATCAAACTGTTGTTGATTGTATTGAACCGTTCTTGCGTCTTGAGATGCTATTGTAAGACGAAAATGTAATCCCTTGCCCTTGAGCGACCTTGCGGTATTATTAACAAAATCTCTTTGTGCCTGGATGTCTTTTACCATTTCCTCACCTTGCTTAATGGCGAGGTCAAAATATTCCACAGCTTTAAAGTTTAAAAGCGCTGCATCATTAAGCCGTGCCCCGGCATCTTCAAAAATCCAAGGATGAGCTTTTTTAGCATCTGTCAATATAAAGTTGGCTCTGCGGTTTGACTCCCATATAGGCGTATTCCAGGTGGAATTAACAATTTTGACATAGTCCCAACTATGTTCCCCTGAATTATTTTTATCAAGGCCAAGCGGGCCAATCATATAAGTCACATCCCATGGATAGGCTTCCACTGCCTGTGCAACATACTCCCATGCCTTCATCATAAGGGATGCAGTTTTTTTTCCATAAGGCTCTGCTATTTCCTGCAACAATTCGTCTAAAGATGCATTGGGTTTTTTCATCCAGGCCTTCAGCATTGAATAATTAACAGAATAGGTGGAAGGGGCAAAACCATAGTATTCTTTTACACCCACAACACCTTTCATTTCTTTCCAGCCATTCATCTGTTCATAAATTAGTCGTGGGAAGAAATCATCAATTTGATAAAGGGGTTTATATAAGGTATGGTCAAATTCACCTACAACGGGAATGTCATTCTCATAAGCATACTGAACCAGGCGCTTCAATCCAAGGTCAGATTTAAAAGAGCCGTCATTAAAAGGATAAACTTCGTTGCTGGTGGATGAATTAAGCATTAATCCGAAACCTTCTTTGTCAATTTTTTTTACTATTTCAATAGTTTGCCCTTTAGAAATTTCCCACGGTTTCCACCAAAATTTAGCGGTTCCCATAGGCCGGCATTGCTGCATGGTTTTCTTAAGTAAGTTAAGAAAGCCCGGCAAACGGTCGCTTAAGGGAATGCCGGTACACCGTGGACAAGGGCCAAATTCGCTGCATATCCATGCTTGCTGGTCATATGTGTAAACGAGGATATCATTGACCTGGGGAAAATCAGTCATGAATTTTTTCATAAGCGCTACATACTTGTCAATTATATTGTGATCAAGGATGCAGGCTGGTTTTACTGGGTCAGGATTCAGCACCCGGGGAATACCGAATTGGGCGATGGTTTTAAACCCATGCTTTTCGGCCTGGCTTATCCTGTATTTCCATTTTTGAATTTGCTCTTCATTCAAATCCTCCATATTTAGCACTTCGTTGCCTGGCTTACCGCCCCAGGCTACACTCAATTGCAGCATGTTTACTCCCAGGTTTTTTAAATCTTGAAGCTGCCCGTCATCCCACCGCATGTCTGCTACTACAGCAGGATTTCCTACAACACCAATAAAATATTCGAAACCTCCCCGTATAATTTTATTCTGCACTTGCCGCTTTTGAGCAAGCGCTCCGTTCATAAAAACGATGATTAACATAGATAGCAAAGCCGTAAGAAAATTTTTCATAACAAATATTTTAATTGAATCAGTGAGTGGTTGAGAATTTTTTTTGTGTAAGGTTAATATATAGATACTTAAGATTTTGCATTACCTATTTTTATAGCTATATCTTCTCAAGCAATTGAACACAGAATTTGGAATGTGCAATGATAAATACTTTTATAGTTTTGGCAACCATGTACGGGTTTGGTTGCCATTCCAGTTATTTACAGAAGAATAATCAACCATTTTGATATAGCCCTTTGAAGTAGGGACTGAAAATTGAAGTCTGTAATTTGAATTTCCTTTTGCTAAAGGGATAGCAGCAACAATTCCGTTTTTAGATTTTATTTGTACAGGTTTATTAAATGCTGCATCCATGTTTTCATCCCTTGCAAGTACAATTGGCCCAGCCATTACCGCTGTGAAATTATCCCCTTTACGGTTGCTTCCTTTAGGCGCTTCTATTATCCGGCAACGCATATCTAATTTCATGGAAATAATATCTCCATCAGACCAATTCCTTAAAATATCCAGATACGAACCAGCCTTTGTTTTGTAAGGTTTATTGTTTACAAATACCGTTGTATTTTCACTCCATTCAGGAATCCTGATTTTAACTGAAAAAAGCTCTTTCTTTTCCATTAAGAGTTTAACATTAACTGCACCATTTTCAGGAAATGCGGATGTAAGCTCAATTTTTATATTATTCCCAGAAGCCAATTCAATATCAGATGTACTTGAATTGAAAAGGTTAATAACTGGCCCTTTTGGAGAATTCATTACGGCTACATAAGGCAGGTAAGCCAGACCCATTGGCCCATTCAGATTACAACAAGTAACATTTACATTGTTAACAATACCACCCCAGCCAACAGGATTGGTTTTTATTCCATTTAATAAATTAACATAACTAAATCCATCACCGTCTGGTTTCATAGCACCCAGCAATCCATTGTAGGCATATTTTTCAATCATATCAATAGCGCTTGGATCACCGGTAAGCCTGAAGATTTGAGAACACAGTTTAATCCATGTTACACCAACGCATGTCTCCATCATCCGTTTCATATCAGGATTGGTTTGCTCTAATGCAGTATAATCCCATGCCTCACCCATCACAGCAGGATGATAAGGCATATCGCCTCCACCATTTCCGATAATGGTTATCTCTTTACGCTTGATGTTTTCAAACAATCTTATTGCAGCTAATTTCCATTTCTCATTTTTTGTAACCCTGTAATATTCTAACAGCCCTTCAAACAACGACATCATTTCATAAGCTTTGGGATATACGCCCCCAATCATTGCAGGGTCTTTTCCATTGTAAGCATCTTCAATAATATTATATCCTTTTGCACCTCCTTCAACTTCCACGATATATTTTGCAAAATCTAAATACCTACTAAAGCTGGTGTAATTGTACAAACGCATAATTGGTTCTAAAACAGTACTTGATTCGATATGGTTTGGACTCCATCCCAAATCAACAATTCTTACTTTGGGTGCAGGGCCTACCTGGCTAATGAGTATATCTGCCTGTTGAATTAATTCTTTAAGAATTACAGAATCTTTTTCTACATCAGTGTAGTAACCTTCCAGTGCCAGCATTAAATATTTCCTCTCCCAAATATCCCCACCGGGGCCATCTGGCTGGCTATCAGGAACAGAACAACTGATACTTCCATTTTCTCTTTTGTAAGAAATGAGTTTATACACTGTGTTCTTTAATATCGCTTTAAGTTTTGGATTATTTTGATACCTGTAAAACATACAACCAGACCTCACTGCCTTACCCCACATTTCTCCCTGTGCAAAAAAATTCCTGCCATTTTTAAATAACAAAGCAAGGCTGTCGTAAGGCACTACGCCCATGTTCCAGTTTGCTAATGAATTTTG
Organism: Ferruginibacter sp.; assembly: GCA_046590675.1. Taxonomy (GTDB): domain Bacteria; phylum Bacteroidota; class Bacteroidia; order Chitinophagales; family Chitinophagaceae; genus Ferruginibacter. The sequence goes on from JBKJUP010000033.1 coordinate 89,747, forward strand.
TATATCATTTTCAAGATAGCCATGCAATTGAATTGAGTTTGCGGGAAGCGGCCAGAATTTATCAATTGTTTGTGCATTTGAATTTTGTACATAACAAAATTGCAGTAGAAAAAATACCCTCCACATAAAGCATTTAGAATCATTCATACAATACATTTTTATGAAAACAATAAACTCAAAACTTAGTTAGAGGTAATATTCCATACAGCTTTTGTATTGGTTGGCTCCGTATGGATAAAATATTTTTTTAGAAACTCGTTGATGTCTGATTGAAATAATTGTATAGCTGCTTCAATAGAAGCAGTGTTAATCATGTTACCCTTATCCGTATTCAGCAATTTTTTCATTTCATTTATATTATCAGTTAGGATAGGCTGACCTGCTTCCACTGAAGCCCTCATATTATTTGCAAGATTTGTTTCCCGCAAATGATATACATAACTTAATGTTGTTCTTTTAAAACCTTCCAGTTCTGTAATGCTTTTTGCAAAATACTCTTTGTAAGCTGCAGGTACTTTATTCCTTATTGACTTAGCCAACTCAATTGCCTGCCCCATTTTCATTGCAGCCTGTTCACAACGCAGTTGAATATCTTCCCTCATCCAGAAATTGGGTTCATCAGTTTGGTCAGTACGCATAAAAGACGAACGCCTGGAAGATTGCCAGGATGGTGTTTGCCAGCTAGCACCTTTTAAAACGGCTGCGGATAATAAATGATCCGGATCACTTCTGCCTACTTCCCTCGCTAACCATGACACATCCCATGGGTAAAACTCTAAGGCTTCAGAGGCTAATGTCCAATATTTTACAACTTCTTTTGCGGCGGTGGCATACACCTTAGACAACTGCTGCATAGCAGCTTCGTCAGTAATAACCGGGTTGTTAAAAAATATACTTGTCATTCTCAGATTAGGATCTTCTTTTCCGGGAATGAGCCCGTAATATTCTTTAATACCCTTTAATTTTCCGGCAGTGTATACCGCACGTAGTGCATGCAGAGTTGCAAGCGGTGCTTGTATATTTGTATAAGGTTCCAATTCTTCGGATGCTCCACCAAGCCAGAGTTCCGCCAAAACAGGTATATTTCTGGCGGCTGCTTTGTTTAGCACATTTTTAAACCATCTATCTGCAGGAAAAGCTATCTGCACCTCAGCAATACTGGAATGAATGGAGAGGCTTACACTTGTGGAATCCAGCAGATCCATTGCTTTGTACACCTGCCCTGCAGAAATTTCCCAAGGCTCCCACCATAATGTTCCCCCGGGATTCAACTGTTTCCAGGTTTGCGCCAGCTTATTTATAAATGCAGATACACGTTGAGGTAAGGGCTTACCATGGCAATAAGTGCAGGGGCCTACCTCGCTGCACAACCAGGCATTTTGATCATAGGTGTAAATCAAAAGGTCATCTACACCGGGAAATTCTTTATAAAAATTTTGAATTAACGTTACATAGCGATCAATCGTTATTGGGTTAGAAATACACTGGGAAAGGGGTTCAACAGGTGGATAAGCTACAAAGGGTGCTCCAAAATGAAAGATGGTTCTAAACCCATATTTTTTACACATGGCAATCCGGGCCTTTAATTCTTTTGCCCGTGCTGCTATTTTATCCGGCGAACGGATAAAGGTTTTGCTTGACCCGGTATTTGTATTGATGGTAGAATCAATGTCTACAGGCAACGCAAATCTTTCAGGCAATGTCAATACATCTTCGAGGTTAAGCGGATCATCGGCTGGCCTGTACCCCCATGCAATATTTACCTGCATTGCATTAAAACCCCTGCTTTTTAATTCCAGCACATTTTTATCATTCCACTCTACTGATGGAAAAGATGGGGCACCCATGATGCCAACTCTTAAATCAATGGGGTAGTTCGGGGTTTTATTCTGAGCGTTGACTTTATATACAAAGAAACTCAAAGCCAAAAGAATTAAATAAAAATATTTTTTCATACATACTTTCTTAAAATTGTCATAAGATAATAAGAGTTTGAAATAAGCTATAGTCATTTATGAAGTTGGTATCAACTCGATAAAAAAAGACTTATTATCCCAAACTCTTACCGTTGAAGATAAATATCTGGTCTAAAGAATGATCATTTTCTTTGAGATAGATTTACCGTTTACGCTAATTGAATAAAAATATACCCCAGATTTAAGCTTCTCTTTAACAAAACCAACGCTATAAGCTCCTTTAAGTTTTTTTTCGTTTACAAGAGTTGCTATTTCGGTACCATTAACACTAAACACTTTTATAACAACTTTGCCATCTTGTGGTAAGGAATAGTTTAATTTAGTTGAGTATCGGAATGGGTTTGGATAGTTGTTTATTGTAACTTGTTTACCTATGGTTGGTACAGTTACTTTTACAGGCCTATATTGAGTTGCAGATACAGGAATAAACCTAACCATATCAAATAAATACCTTCTTGAATTATATAAAGAGCTACTATAATTTCCTGAAACAATCAAAGGATTAGATGCGCTATGAGAGAAGGTGCCATTTAATCTGTAAAAGCCAGACCATTTTCCAACTGAATTACCAGAAGAAAAAGCTCCACCCTGGTTAGTTGCAGCCCTGTTTTGATTAATTACATCACTTGTTAAGCTTCCATTTACAGAGTACCTTGCATTGTGGATGTTAACTGAGTCTGTGTTTAAATAATCCCATGAAACTTCCACATAATAATTTCCGTATGGCAGGTCAGCTATAACATTTGAATCTATTTTGGCCGCAAATGATTTTGCATTGGTTGTTGTATACTGGTAGCCCAACCCCTGCATACCCCAATGGCTTCCCACACCTGAAGAGCCTGAACTGGATACTGATAATACCGGTATATTTTCAAAATCAGTTGACGCACCCAACGATGTATTATCTACTATTGGATAATCAGATAACATTATTGCATCGCTTTGCAGATATTCAGTAGCGGTAACCGGATCATCCTGATAAATCCTGAGTTTGGTACTGGGTGTTATATTTATTTTTTTCTTGCCAATCAAACGCCAGCCGGAATAAGTATCATCGCCATGATCTAATTTATCAGCATGTTTTGTTTGATCTGCAGAATCAATAGTTTTATCTTCTGTATAATCATATAACCTGAACTTAGCTGCATCGGGGCGATAAGGCCCGTTTTTATGCCACATTACATAAATGTATTTTGATTTACCCGAAAATGAGCCTAAATCCTGTTCAGCCCAGGTATAGTATCGGGGTGCAGTATCATACTTGCCTGCATTTAACCAGGTTTGAGATGAGCTTGAAAATGTACCCCTATAAATCCAACCAGGTTCACTTCCCTTTATAATCGTATTAATTGCACCTGCTTCGGTGTAAGAAGGAGATAAAATTGTATTTATCCTGTTGGTATTATTCCAGGAAAAATAAACTAAGTAACCTGTTGGTCTTTCATTAAAACCTGGTGCTGGACTTTCATTGCAGGTACCCACATTTTGCATAGGCCATCTTCGACCAATATGGTCCCGTAATGCAATCATTGAAATTAAACAGGAACCAGAATCAGTTTCATAAATAACTTTGGGAAGCCTGTAAACCCCCGGTACAGGATGCTCTGCAGTTAAACATGGAAGGTATAATTCATTCGTATCAAGAGATATCAGGTTTTCAGGTATTCTTATCCATCCATGCATAGTGCCATTGCTTACAGAAGAAGACACATTACCGCTAAAAACGATTGCATTGCCAACTTTTATTGTTAAAGATGCACCTGCCCCACCAGAACTCCATTGCCCTTCACTAACGCCAATTTTAACTGATGAATTTCCGCTCCAGCTACTTTGAGTAGTTGTTGCAGTGGTATTATACATTGCTAACCAGTTATCCCTTGTCATAGTAAAATATACATTGCCGCTGCTTCCTATTGATGGGAACTGTGGATAGTCAATCCCTTCAAGTACTTTTGTAAATGAACCATCTGAAATTTTTATTTTGGCAAGCAATCCAGAATTTCCATGATCATCTTGATCTGCTTCAGTACATAAAAACAAATAATCATTGGTACTGTTGATTACAAGTCCACGGCAACGCCAAATATCAGTGTTTACAAGTGTTGTTATTGTACCATTGGTGGCACGTTTTTTAACAGAACCTGGAGTACCACATTGCGGTTGACCATATTCGCTAAAATAAACAGTACCATCAGAAGCCACTGCGACACCTTCTGCACCTGAGGTCAAACCTGTAACTAAAATGTCTACAATGCCTGTACTTTTATTCCACTTACAAATTTGAGAAGGAGACTCTGTGGCAAAATATACGTTGCCTGTAATGTCAGTTGTCAATTGCCTTGGCCTTGTAATACCAGTAACTACATCGGTTTCAACACCTGCAGGAGTTATCCTTGTTATTTTTCCGGGACTGTTACAATCCCCCAAGTCACGTCCGATAAATATATTATTCGCTGTATCAAAAACTGCAGCAAACATACCCGGCATATCCATTTTTTTTATTGTAACTGTTCCATCTGATTTTACCTGTCTTAATTGTTGGTGATTAAATTCTGTAAAATAAACACTACCATCAGTAGAAACGGCACAACCATAAGCATAGTGACATGGAGCAATGAGGCGTAGACCGGGAGGTATGGTACTCATTGTTTGACTAAATAAACTGGTGCATACCAAAAGCAGACACATGATTACAAGCAACCTTTTCATAAATAATTGATTTATTTATATAATAAATAATTTAAGTTGATAATAGATTCGCTTTTCAAAGGAGGAGGAGGTTATCAATAAAATTTTTTTTATACGATAGTTGTATACCTTAATTTAGTAACCGTTGTTTTGCGTTATTTTACCTTTAGATAATGTAACCTGTGCCTGCGGTTTAGGGAAGAATACTAACCTGGGTTTATAATATTGTTGACGCCCCTGGAAAGTAATTTGATTTTGTAATTGTCCTGTTCTTATCCAGTCAAACCAATTTTCTCCTTCACAGGCAAATTCAAGAATACGCTCTTTATATAAAAGAGTACGGAATGCATCTTTAGATGCAGCATCAACTACTGAATAATCAGCAGGCACTAATCTTGCAGGGCTACCTGCAACACCATTTCTTGCACGGGCCCTGATTGCATTAATTGCCTTGAACGCTAAAGGAGTTGGCCCGTTAATTTCATTTTCAGCTTCTGCTAAATAGAGCACCAGGTTTGCATACCGTAAGTAAGTCCAGTTATTCTCATTATCATTCCATGTAGTACCTGTACTTTGAAATTTCTTTTCTAAAAATTTAGGGCCAAGTGGATCATTATCTGTAGTAACCATTGTTACTTCTTTACGATAATCTGAGTTATCAAAATAAGTCCGCATCCAATCATTTATAGGCAATCCACTAACTGAAGTAGGAAAAGCAGAGGATAATACACCAGCAGTTGTTTTATAATTAATTTCGTATACCGCTTCAAGGCCGTTTTCGTTTGCAGCTTTTCCTATCAATGGCCTTCCGGTTCCTCCTGAACCAGAAAACGCAGGAGATATTACCAAATAAAAAAGATTTTGAAAATCTGGCTCTAACTGATAAGTAAAAGGCGAAGCTGCGACAGAAGGATTATTAGGGTTAACAATCTTCTTTGCCTGGTCTAATGCAAGCTGCCATTTTGATTGGTCTTTTAAAGGTTCTCCAGCCATGGTTACATAAACCTTTACAAGCAACCCTGTAGCTGCGCCTTTTGAAGCATACCCAACGCCGTAAGGGTTTCTAAGTGCTAATAAATTTTCTGCTGACTGTAAATCTGCAACAATGGAATTATATATATCCGCAATAGGGGATTCAGGGAGAGAAGCATTCTCAATTGTAGTTGTGGATGTTAAGTGCAAAGGGACTTTCCCAAATAACCTTACCAAATCAAAATATGCGACTGCCCTTAGAAATAATAATTCTCCTTTCAAAGCATCTTTTTTGCTTTGGTCAAAAGACACCCCTTCTATTTTCTCCAATGCGATATTGGCATTATTAATCAGCTTGTAATTTTCGGACCACAAAATATCTGAGAAATACCAGTTAGATTCCCAACTTAAATTTTCCCATGGGTCACCGGCACCACGTTTGTAGTCTCCGGCAGGCCATGTCTGTGCATAATGTATGCCCCACCCATACAAGTTTAGGCCAGAATGAATACCGATGCAACCTAAAGCTGCCGCTTCAAAATCAGCCTGCGTTTTATAGAAATTAGCTGGAGAAACAGTTGAAAGAGGCTCCTCTGTAAGTTGCTTCTTACAAGAAGCCGGGGAGAAAAGTAAAATGATGATTAATATCCTGATAATTGGTTTCATAAATTAAATATTTTAAACTTTGAAAATTAAAATTGAACATCAACTCCTATTGTCCACATACGTGTTCTTGGGTAACTGCCAATATCAATACCCGGTGTTAACACATTTTGTCCATATCCGCTAACTTCGGGGTCGTACCCATCATATTTTGTAAATGTGTGTAAATTATTTGCTGTAACATACAACTGAAGTTTGCTCGCCCACTTAGGAATTTTTAAAAAATTATAGCGCAGAGAGACAGTTTTAACACGAACAAAAGACCCATCTTCAATCAACCTGTCTGAAGTAACGTTATTAACTGCGGAAGCAGAAGGCCTGGGATAATAAGCATCTTTATTATCGGCTGTCCAGTAATCACCGATGTATTTTTTGGACGGCACACCAAAATAAGAACCGTAAGTGCTGTAGAGCAGGTTTTGGTTTAAAATTTTATTTCCACTAACACCCATTACAAATACATTTAAGGACCAGTTTTTATAGCTGAAATTATTAGAGACCCCGAATGTGAATTTTGGGAACGCATTTCCTAATCCCATTTTATCATCATCCGTTATTTTGCCGTCACTATTTTTATCTACAAATTTTAAATCACCTTCATGGGTAGAACCACCTAAAGTTGGTGTACCGTCAGCAATATCTTTTGCAGTTAATAACCCGTCTGTTTTGAATCCCCAAAATTCTCCTAAAGAACTGCCTACATTTAATCTGTGGGTATAATCAGCCTGGCCACTTCCTGCATTATAAAAAGTAACGCCGGGGCCTAAGTCAATTACTTTGTTACGATTTACAGAATAGTTTACTGCCATATCCCAGGAAAATGATTTTTTCTTCATGATATTACCACCCAGTTCAAATTCAATTCCCTTATTTTCAATAGAACCAAAATTAGATAGGATAGTGGTATAACCTGATTCAGAGGGGATACTTGTGTACTGCAATAAATCTCTTGTTGTTTTCTTATAGACATCAACAGAGAACTTAAACCTGTTTTGAACAAATCCAAGGTCTAAACCGGCATCAATCTGCTTGGTAGTTTCCCAGGTAAGATTTTTATTTTCTGAAGTGTTGGTAACAATACCTGTAACCGACCCACTGATAAAACCATAAGAGATAGGAGATAAGGCCGCCAAAGACTGGTATGGACTAATTGCCTGGTTACCACTAGTGCCTAAGCTAAACCTGAACTTACCATTGGATATTGTTTTTTGCAAAGGAGCAAAGAATTTTTCGTCGGAAAATGTCCATCCTAAACCAATAGAAGGGAAGTAAGCCCATTTTTTATTTTCAGCAAATTTGCTTGAAGCATCACCCCTTCCGGTAAGTGTAATCAGATACCTGTTTAAATAACTAAAAGATGCCCTGCCAAAACCTGAGACAAGAAAAGATTTTGAATAATTCGTTACAGGAATAGACCTGTTCTGATACAGCGGGAGTAAATACAAACCATTATCTGAAGGAACAGATAAAAGCTCTCCGCCCAACTCAGTACCTCTAGCGTTTTCAAACTGGACAGATGACCCAACTACTACGTTTAATGTAAAATCTTTTGTATTCTTATTGAAAGTAAAAAAGTTTTCATTTATATATGAAGCTGTTCTCCATGTGCTTTGAAATGTTTTTTGTCCACGGTCATAACCTAACTCAGTTTTATAACCCCAATACATGTCATTTGTGCTGCTTGTATTATTATAGGCTCCCCTTACAGTAAAATTGAGGTTGTTATTAAACTTATACACTAAATCAAGAGTGGTCTGAAAAATATTAAACTTTCTTTGGTTAATAGTATTCGCTAAATCAAATACTGGATTTATTAAACCTGATGCAGCTCCTCTATCTGCTAATTGTAAATAAGTGCGGTATGCCAGATTATCTGTACCCAATGCAGGACTTGCCAGAAAAGATTTTAAAATTGCCCCGCTTGGAGATAATCCTCCCGGAGTAGTGCTTTCATTAGAACTTTCAGCCCTGTCGTTTAAATCAGAGGCATAGCTTGTATTAACAAAGGCAGAAATCTTATTGTTTAATTTGGCTTCAAGATTGGTCCTGAAAGAAGCTTTTTGATATTTTGAATACCTTACAATACCCTGGTCTCTCAAATAATTACCTGAAACCAAATATTTAACCACATCATTTCCTCCACTCAATCCAAGTTGAAAATTTTGAGTAACTGAAGATCTTAAAATTTCACTTTGCCAGTTGGTGCCCGTACCAAGTTCACTGGGTTTGGGAAAATAAATACTGTCCTGACCATTAGATGTTTTTCTAAAAGTGCCATCATAAACCGGCTGCCCCCCTAAATTTGTACTCGCCAAGTTTATATGATTAGCAAATTCTTTTGCTGTTGCAAGTTCAATAAGTTTTGGCTTTTCTGCTACAGTTGTATAATAGTTAAACGATATAGTCCCCTTTCCGATCTTGCCTTTTTTGGTGGTAATCATAATAACACCATTAGCACCTCTTGAACCATAAATAGAAGCTGAAGAGGCATCTTTTAATACTTCAACAGATTCTACATCCGCTGGATTAAGGGATGCCAAAGCATTAGTAGAGGAAAACCCACTCACTTCACTTGCTGACCGGGTATTATCGTTATACTGAGGCACGCCGTCTATAACATACAGTGGCTGGTTGCCGCCTGATAAAGAAGCAGCACCTCTTATTTGTATATTGATACCGCCGCCGGGCTCTGCTGAAGTATTGGTAATATTGACACCAGCAAGCCTTCCCTGTAAAGCATTTTCCAATGTAGTAGAGGGCGTTTCAGCAATAATTTTTGCGCCTACATTAGATGATGAACCTGTAAAGTCTCTTTTTTTGATGGTACCATAACCAATAACAATAACATCATTTAATGTGGATGTTTTTGAAACAAGCTTGATGCTTGCAATAGTACCTTCTTTGTTAACTTTTAATTGCTGGTCTTCATAACCAACAATTGAAAAAATCAATACAGCACCTTTATTGACCTGTATTGTATAAAATCCATTTTCATTTGTTGTTGTTCCTGCATCAGTACCTTTCGCTTTTATGCTGACACTTGCAAGTGGTTTATCAGTATCTGAAATGACACTGCCGGTTACTGTAATTTTTTGCTGGGCAAAACAAATGAGGTTGAAAAATAATAAAAGAGAGGAGAGTGCAAATCGTTTTCTTGCAAGAAAACAGCTACTAATTTTTTTACACATAACAAGCAGTTTTGGTTTTTAAAAAATAGAAACTGTATCGTTTACAGCTTCATTGGTTTTAACAATCTGAACACAATTTAGAATCTTATATTTTCCTTTCTGTCCTGTCTTGACCTGATTTGGATGGCTTTTTTTTAAATAATCTATAACCGAACTATGGATAATATAAAATATGAAAATCTTAATGCAATAGACTACCCTGCGCTACAGCATCTATCAACGATGCATTAGATTATTATGGAGAATTTAAAAAGATGTAGAAGATTATAAAAAATAAAATATTTTTTATAAAGAAGCTCTTAAAGTAAGCTTAAATGGTATTTCGCTATGTTCTTTTGAGTTGGATAAAATCAATTGTGCGGCGGTTATTCCCATCTGGTGAAAGTCAGTTGATATAGTGGTAATACCATTTAAAATAAATTTTTTGACTGGCGTTTCATTGTAAGAAATAACACCTATTTCACTTCCAATATTAAGACCGGAAGCTAATAATTTTTCGAGCACAACAACCAATTCATCTTCCATTACATTTACATAAACTTCCCCATCTGCAACCGGCTCGTCTTTTATATTATGGACTACTTTATAAGAGAAAGCATAATCCTGGCAATAATTCTTAAAGCCCCTTACAATTTCAACCGGATAATAAGAGTAAGATGGAAAGATAATTTTTAAGGTATGATATTTTGAAAGCTGGTCAGTTGCCTCTACCAGTGCAGTATACACGTCTTTTTCAAAGTTCTCATAAGCTGCTGCAAATTCACCTGTAATGCCGGGCACAATTTTATCAAGCAATAATAATTTTTCTTTTGGTATGGTATTAATTATCTCATATCCATTTTCTTCTCCTTCCATAAAATGCGGTATAATTACATAATGGGTGTACTTATTTTTATTATTTGCAATTAGCCTTTTAAACAATAAAAAATCATTATTGTAAATATAAAAATCAATTACTGCCTGTTCGCCCAAAGTAGCTACAAATGAATCGTAAATTGTTTTTTTATGTGCGCTCAATTTATTGAAAAGTAAAAATATTTTTAGAGGTTGTTTGAATTCAATATTCTTGATATAATAACCTCTCCGTGGAACGGCGTCAATTACACCAATATGTTTTAAATGCTTATACCCCCTTTCCACCGTATCCCTTGCAATGTCGAGCTCAATACTCAATTCGTTTATTGATGGTATATTATCACCCATCATTATGTAACCATTTTCTATTTCCCGTATCACAGAATTTACAATCTGCATGTATTTAGGCGTGATAGAATATTCATCTATTTTGATTAAATCAATTATTTCGGGCTTCTTCATGTTTAAAATTACAAGTTTTTAAATAGATTGAAAAATAAACCAGCCCCGATATTTATTTGCCTTTACCTTATTAAATGATTGGGAAAATCTTTAATCGTTTCACACCCCAACTGCTCCATTACCTGTTGCAGTTGTGCTTTTAAAATGTTGATGGTTTGTTCGCCGCCTTCTTTGCCCAATGCACCAACACCGTACATAAACGGACGGCCCATAAAAGTAAAACATGCTCCAGACGCAAGGCATCTTCCAATATCCGGCCCAGAACGAAGGCCGCTATCAATCAATATTTTTATTTTATCGCCATATTTATCAGAAAGAATTTTTAAGGGTTTAATGGATGATTCACCTGCATCAATCTGCCTGCCTCCATGATTGGAAACTATGATACCATCGACGCCTAACTCAATGGCTATTTGGGCATCTTCTTCATTCACTATTCCTTTCAACACCAATGCGCCCTTCCATTTATCTCTAATTGGTTTTATTTTTTCCACATCAATCCTACCCGTAAAAGTCTGATTCATAAACTGGCCGAGTGCACTGAGGTTTAAATTTTTTGGCATGTACTTTTCCAGTGTTGCAAAGCCCGGTATGCCTGCTTTTAAAGTTTCTATGCCCCAAACAGGTTTGCCAAAAACCTGCGCAATATTTCTAACTGACATCTTTGGTGGCATAGCCAATCCATTACGTATATCCCTTGGCCTAAAACCAAATGAAGGGACATCTACCAGTATGACCAGCACTGGAAATTGTGCAGCAGTTATTCTCATTAGAATATCATCTCTCAATTCATTTTTTGTTGGATGGTATAATTGAAACCATGCTCTCCCTTCAGACAATTCTGCAATGCGTTCAATACTGCTGGTAGATACTGTACTTAATATGTAAGGGATGTTATTTTTGAGTGCGGCCTTTGCCAATATTTCCGGAGAGTTGGGCCATATCAAACCTTGCAGGCCAATTGGAGAGATACCAAAAGGAGCATCATATTTATGTCCAAATAAATCAACAGACATATCATGTCCACTAAATTTTTTTAAATATTGTGGCATCAATTGTACCTGCTGCAAATCAGTGATATTTCTGGAAAGATTTACATCATCATTGCAACCACCTTCCAGATAATCAAAAGCAAATTTGGGTATTCGCTGCTTCGCTTTTTTTCTCAAATCTTCTACCGAAGGGTATGCCGGATTGTATGTTATCGTTGCTTTCTTTTTCTTCATTTTCTTTATTTTAAACAGCCGCAGAAATTTAGTTTCATTATAGGGTAATGAATACATTTTAAAGCTACAGTATCACCTGGTACGTTACTGGAAGGCTGCTAAAGTAATCTTATACGGACAGTTCAAGTGCAGCACCAATTGCAGAACCCAGTGGAATTTCAGATGGTATGATTTCAAAGTCTGGTAATTTTTCTGAAAGCATATTTATGAATATAAGGTTATCTACAAACCCGCCATCTAAAAATATTTTTTTAATATTTTTCCTATTCATTACAAGCAATAATTTTTCTACCTGCAAGTCCACCAACTCCTTTATTAAATGATGATACGCTTCTTCAAAACTTTCAAACCAGCTTAAATCCATGTTTGTTAACCGGGTTATTTCATTATTCGGGTGCGTAATACTTTCCCAAAGAAAAAGGGGAGATAGCATTTCTTCAGATTTTTTAAAAAGATTTACATCATACATAACTTTTTTATGAAACGATTCATCTACCCTAAAATGTGCAGCCAACTTTTTAATCCACCCATTGTATTCGTTACCCAAAAATAACCTGGATGCTTTTACAGGCTTACCATTCGGTTGCAGATAGCACAAACAGTCTTGTGCCAATTCTTCTTTGGTAAGTGCAGTATTGTTGAATGGATTTAGACAGATACTCCACGTACCGGTAGATAATAAAATAAAAGGCTCCTTGTTATTTTTTACATAAGGAATTAAAGCGGCAGAACTATCGTGGATACCAGCACCAACTTTTATAGATGTTTCTGGTCTTTCCACAATTGTTTGTTTTGTGTCAATTGCAGGTAGCAATTCAACAAATCCTTCTTCATACATCCAAGTATGAAAATCACTGTGTTGAAAATCCCACATACCTGTGTGGCAGCCTATACCAGTATATTCACTTACCAATTTTTTACTGAATAAAAAACTGAAGTATTGGGGTAGAAATAGAGAATATTTGATTTTACTAAATAATTCAAGCTTTTGGTATTTTAGCCAAAATAATTGCAACCCGGCATTTAACATTCCCAATGCAGGAGATGCAGTTTGCTGAGACCAGGTTTGTATTTCACCATGCTTCTTTACAAATAATTCCAATATATGTGGTGGATAAGGCTTAGTATAACTATACAATGAAGTAACAGGCTTTAATGACGCATCAAGATGAACCATTGTGGCGCCATAAGCAGAAAAATTAATGGCCTGTATGTCAAAATTATTATTATTACTGATTGCTTTGTAAGTCGTCAAGATCCACTTTTCAATAGAAGAAAGATCATCACATTCAAAGCCATCATCATCAACTATCGCTGAGAATTGAATATACTCCTGATAAACTTCATTGAGATCTTCATCAAAAAGAAAAAATTTCTTATTGGTTTTCCCTATATCAAATATGGCGGTAACTTTTAACGACATTGTAGCCTTTATAATCCTGTAGTAATTGTTTTTGCACCCCGCTGAGCAATCAGTTGTTGCCTTAGTTTTTTACCTCTATAAAATTCAATCGGTTGTAAAGAGCCGCCAGCAAGCAACCTGGCTTCAGCCACCAAAGCCCTTACATCTGTACGGAAAGCATGCTGCAATATTTCCTGTGCCGTTACCACATCATTATTATCCTGTGCTGTTGTTAACTTTTTCTTGTCGACCAACAAAGCCTGTGCATAGGAAATCATAATGGCTTCCACCGATTGCAGCAAATCTTCCAATGGATCTTTTACATTGTGAGAAGCATCTATCATCCACCCTAAATCTGCTGCATGGTTCATTCCTTTTGCATCCATGCCTTCAATCAGTTCGTTGAAAATTAAAAATAATTGGTATGGTTTTATACTACCCACTGTTAAATCATCATCACCGTATTTTGAATCATTAAAATGAAAGCCGCCCAACTTTCCTTCCATCAATAATAAAGCAACTATCTGTTCAATATTTGCATTGGGTAAGTGATGGCCAAGGTCAACAAGCGTGTATGCTTTAGGGCCAAGCTTGCTGGTATATAATAACGACTGGCCCCAGTCCCCAACGGTAGTTGAATAGAAGTTGGGCTCATACGCTTTGTATTCTACAAATACTTTCCAGTCTGCAGGTAAAGCTGCATAAATTTCCTGTAAACTTTCAAAAGTATTCTGCCAGGCTTTTCTAAAATTCAACTGCCCTGGAAAACAGGAGCCATCAGCCAGCCACACAGTTAATGATTTTGAGCCCAGGTTTATACCATGCTGTATCACTTCAATGTTGTGTTCTATGGCCTGTTTACGCACTGTTTTATTAACGTGCTGTAGTGAACCAAATTTATAACTGTATTTCTGACCCTGCTGGTCTTGAAAAGTATTTGAATTAACTGCATCAAAGCGTAAGTTGTGTTCTACCGCCAATGCCTTAATGCCACTAATATCATCAGGAATATCCCAGGGAATGTGCAAAGATATGGCGCCGCTGGATTGATTGAGTGAATGAAGCAAGCCTATATCTTCCATTTTTTCTGCCAGGCTTCTTGGTTCCCCTCCACCCGAAAATCTTCCAAACCTGGTGCCACCTGTACCCAATGCCCAGCTTGGTATCGCAATTTGAAAAGCAATCAACTTTTGTAAAATATCATTTGCATTATTAATCCCTTCTGCCGCAAATGCAAACTTCCTTTTATGGTCTTTTAATAAGGCTTCATTGTGTTCACTAATATCCTTTTTTTCTATCAGCATATCAATCAGTTATTTTTATTTATTATGGAAAGTAAAATACTTCTTTTAAGGGAATACTAACAGGTGAATTATCGGGGTTAGATTCCATAATATCTTTCATGTATAACCACCATTTTTGCATCACCGGATGCTGTGGCAAATCATCAAGTAATTTTGCATCATCAATTTTTAATATGCTAAATAAACTGTTGGTTGTTTCATCTAAAAAAATACTGTATTCCCTGATGCCTGTTGCTTTTAGTAATTGCTGCAATTCAGGCCACAGCTCATCGTGCCGTTTTTTATATTCAGCTTCAGCACCTTTGTTTAAATTCATTTTAAATGCTATTCTTTTCATTATTAATTTATTCAATAGATGTAAAAAAATGGGTTGGCAGATTAGAAAATCACCAACCCTAAACTTAACGATTGCTGCTTATACTAAAAGTTTAATTTTCTGTTATTACTTCTTTAAAAATGAGTTGGCAGATTGAAAAAACGTCAGCCCTTACCAAAACGACTATAATTGCTATATGAGAAAACTACCGTAAAAAAGCTGTTGCTACGCCGCCATCTACATTTAATGTATTACCGGTAGATTTTCTTAACAAGCCTCCTACAAAAACAAAACAGGCATTGGCAATATCTTCCGGTAAAATTGTTTCATTTAATAAAGTACGCCTGGCATAATAAGCAGGCAACTCTTCTACCGTAATACCATAAGCCTTTGCTCTTCCTTCAGCCCAACCACCAGCCCAAATATTACTATCAGCAATTACTGCATCCGGGTTTACCGCGTTCACTCTTATCTTATCAGCACCTAACTCTGCGGCCAGCAATCTTGTTAAATGAGCCTGTGCAGCTTTTGCAGAACCATACCCGGCATTGTTAGGCCCGGCAACAATTGAATTTTTTGAAACAACATTTACAATGTCTCCGCCAAAACCCTGCTTACGGATTATGTCTACGGCTACTTTAGATACCAGGAATTGCCCCTTCACTAAAATATCATAGAGCTTATCCCAATCAGCAATGCTGTGGTCTGCAATAGATTTTGAAATACTGATACCAGCATTGTTCACCACTATATCAACACCACCAAAAGCAATGGCGGCTGCAGCCAGTGCTTTTTCAATGGTATCATTGTTTGTTACATCAAGCATAACAGATGCTGCCGTATCCTTACCAAATAATTTTACAAATTCATCCATTGCTGTTTGCAATCGCTCCTCATTAATATCATTGATTATAACACAAGCTCCTTCTTCTGCAAACTTTTTTGCAATGGCTTTTCCAATACCTCCTGCACTGCCTGTTACTAATGCAACCCTGCCGCTTAAACTTTTGGGCTTTGGCATCCTTTGCAGTTTAGCTTCTTCCAGCAACCAGTATTCAATATTAAAAGCTTCCTGCCTGGGTAATGAAGTGTATTCTGATATTGCCTCTGCACCTTTCATTACATTGATGGCATTGATATAAAACTCTGCCGCCACTCTTGCTGTTTGTTTATCTTTTGCAAAAGTGAACATCCCCACACCAGGATAAATAATTACAACAGGATTAGCATCCCTTATATCCGGGCTGTTTGAGTGCTTACAGGTGTTGTAATATTCAGTATACATTTTCCTGTAAGCATCAAACAAAGGGCTGATTTTCTCTTTTATAATTGTTGGGTTAGATAAATCTTCATGCAAGCTTAAATTTAAAACAAGTGGAGAAATTTTTGTTCTTAAAAAATGGTCCGGACAGCTTGTTCCCAGAGGTGCCAGCCTTTCTAAATCATTGGAGTTAATAAATTCCAACACCCGATCATCATCGGTAAAGTGTCCAATCATGGCCCCCCTGCCCCCCAAAGGGGGGTTCTCTACAACATCACTATTTGAGCATAATCCTCTTAATGTAGGTGCCAGTGCAGCAGCCTTTTCTATTCTTTTTTCTTTAGCCAGTGAAATAATTTTTTGTCCTCCAAAGATTTCCCCTTTTTTACCATAGTTATCTTCTAAATATTGTGCACAGCGTTCAATAACTTCCAGTGTATTAATATAGCTTTCGTAAGCAGTATCGCCCCATGTAAACAATCCATGTGAGCCCAGCATAATGCCACGGATGCCGGGGTTTTCATCAAGGCACTTTTTTAACATCAGCCCCAATTCAAAACCGGGCTTCTGCCATTTTACCCAACCAATTGTTCCGTTAAATAAATCTTTGGTGATTTTTTCCCCGTCCTTTGCTGCAGCAATTGCAATGGCTGCATCGGGGTGTAAATGATCGATATGTTTAAACGGAAGAAAACCATGGAGAGGCGTATCAATGGATGGTGCCTTTGAGGCCAGGTCGTAAATGCAATGATTGAATAACTCTACCATTTCATCTTCAAATTCAATACCCTGATATATTTTTTTTAAACTGCGTAATTTATCAACGTACAATGCAGCAAGCCCATTTCTTTTCATAGTGCCCAGATCGCCTCCACTACCTTTTACCCACATTACTTCAGTTTCATTTCCTGTTAAAGGATCTTTAGCCATTGCTTTACAGGAAGTATTTCCACCACCGTAATTTGTTAACCTTAAATCAGCACCCAATAAGTTGGAACGATACACTAACAACGCTACCTCATCTCCTTTCAAATCCGCTGCTGTTGCATCATTCCATAAATAGCTTACATGCCTGAAACCGTTCTTTCCCTCAGTTACTTCCTTTTCTTTAATTGCTGTTTCTTTATTCATAAAAATTATTTATTAAGTGTTTTCTTTTATAAAAAGGGATATTCTAAATTATGATTTTTGCAGGTTTATTATTAACTGAAATATTTACTTCAATGAATTTCCATAACCTACCAATAATATAGAAATGATAATAGTAGCAATTCCTGCAATAATAGTAGCTGTTGTTTTTTTACTTACATTTTTCCACTCCTTTAAAACCAAACCCCACATATTGGCGACCAAAATAATAAATGACATGTGGAGTATCCAGGAACTTGCACCATTGCCCATTTTGCTTTCGCCCATTCCGTAAAAGAAAAACTGGAGGAACCATGTAGTGCCTCCAATTGCACATAGGATATAATTCTTCAAAAGCGGGGTTTCAGAGTTTGTGTAATCGCAAAATGATTTGTTACGGTAATTCAATACCATACACCATAAAAGATTAGTGGTCAGTCCTCCCCAAAGTATCACAACAAATATTACATTGTTACGAAAAAGAAATTCGCCCTGTCCGGGATTTGCGGCTTTCCAGGCTTCGTTGGCAATTGCACCCATACTGCTTCCTGCTTCTATCCCAAAACTAAAGCAGGCACTCAGTACCCCAGAAACAATCGCTACAATCAAACCCTTTACTAATTTGAATTCGCTGCCAGAGGCATCTACATGGCTTTTCCCCAATTCATTATCCTTCATTTTACCAGCCTTGCCACAAATAATAATTCCGATAACACAAATTAATAGCCCAAACAATACAAAGCGGCCCCATGAAGTACCAACAAGGTCTGCAATAGTATCTTTTCCTTGTTTAGGGTTAAAATAATAATAGATAGAAGGCACAACAGCACCGAATACAGAGCATAACCCGAGAATGATTGAACTTCCCAACGAAACGCCGAGGTAACGAACACCTAAACCATAAGTTAAACCGCCGATTCCCCAAAGCAGCCCCATGATGAAAGTAGAGCCAATAATTAAAGAGGAAGAGCTTTTAATAATATCAAAAAATCCAGGGATAGTAAAGTATGCAGCAAATAATGGTGCAATCAACCAGGAAAAGATACCCCCTGTAATCCAAAAGCTTTCCCAACTCCATCTTTCTACCTTTTTATAAGGCAGGTAAAAACTGCCTGAAGCAAAACCGCCAATAAAATGGAAGAAAACACCTAATATAGCTTGCATAATCGTTACACCTTTTTTTATTTCATAATAGTATGAAATAAAAATAAAATTAGGCTAAGGATATTAATTTACTGTCCTGATAGAATAACAGGATACGAAACAATTTAAAAGAAGGAATAATTTTGCCTATGCAAACAGGATACAAATTTTCTTTTCCGGCGTATCTGAAATGCCTTTGAAGCTTCAGTAAGCAGGTGCTGGTACGGAAAATTATCATTGCATTATTACCCAACTGACTTACCTTTTATTTTCCGAAGAAAAGCTAGTATTTTTTTCAGGAGAAGTTTCAAATTGTCTCTCAGTTCCCTGGCTAAAATCTTTTCATAGTACTGAGTAGTCCGAAGATTTTTATTGGATTACTTTCGAGGATTAGTAAATACATGGTATCGGGTGGCTGCGGTTTGGCAACAACATTATTACTGCTTGGCTGAAAAAATGTGGGTGCCGGATATACTTTTAGGGAGAAGTAACATTGGGCACAGGAAGAGATTCCTGCGCCAATAAGAAATTGTTTGAACCGGGATTTATTGGATTTTGGGATTGATTAGATTTTTTTCGAAGGTTGGTAATGGTACTGCGCCAGGTGGTTGCAGTTTGACAATAATATTAGTGCTGCCTGGCTGAAAAAATGTAGGTGCCAGATATACTTTTATGGAGATGTAACATTGGGCACAGGAAGGGATTCCTGCGCCTAATAATAATTTTCATTTCAGTAAATTCTAATTACTTTTTTTGGTTATAATCTTTTACGCATTCTCTTATTTTTTTATAATCCTCAACGGATGCAGGTTTCTTAAGGCAATCCATTAATTCGGCAAGACCAGGATAATCTTTTTTGAACCTTAAATATGAGTTTTTATCAAAAGGCTTCAGAAGCATAGCATACATTTTAGCATTCATATCACCAGTTGATACGTAACAACTTGCATTATAGGGAGTCATTGCAAAGGCTTTCTCTCTTCCATAGTGGACCATATCAGTAGCAGCTTCACCGTTTAAATAATAACACACTTTACCTGAGTCTTGTAACATGGCCGTTAACCCTCTCACACTTCTAAATAAATTTCCTTTAAAAACAAAGCCCCAAAAATCGCTGGGATGATAGGTCACAAATGAACCGTCAGGTTTTGTGAATTTATAGTTTAAACTAAATAACGCAGATACCTGAACGTCTTCCATCTTGTCCATTTTCCCACTTACATAATCCTCGTAGGTTTTATATATGCCTGTTTGCCCATAAGCAATAAATGACGATAGCAGAATGATAAGACAGGTTGTTAGTTTTTTCATAGAATAAGTTTAATAGTATAAATACTTGTTTTAAAGGGTGAATTAACCAAATGTATAACTTTATAAGATGCAGTGCAAAATCTCATGAAATGTTATTTATCATTGTTTTCGGATTGTTGCAAATTACCGCCAGCATGGCCCAGTTCCGTGATCTGACTTCTTCTTGAATTGGGCCAGCCATATTGAACAGAAATTCATTTGGCGCATGCGTCTGCTTTTGCTTTATACGCTAACCTTTTTAGATACTGTCAGTTCCAAAACACAACCTATATTCGTAATACTTATAATCTTTTGTAAGTGCTGGCTTCTGTTACTTATAATTGCGTTTGTGTATCACCGGCACAAGCGGAGGATTGCGCCTAGTTACCTTTTACATGCCTGGACGATATGGGGGACTTGCGGCTATTCTTAATGTTGTACGTCCGTGCCCTTCATGGTGTTATGTTGAAATAATCGGGAAGAAATATGCTGATATAATCAGATATACACCGATTAGTGCTACAAGACAATGAAGTGAAATCCATAGTAGATGATAGTCAAGATTGCGTAAATAAGGAAATCGTTTATGAGTTACACTA
Source organism: Ferruginibacter sp. (assembly GCA_046590675.1). Lineage (GTDB taxonomy): Bacteria > Bacteroidota > Bacteroidia > Chitinophagales > Chitinophagaceae > Ferruginibacter. Next base: position 110,220 of record JBKJUP010000033.1, read on the forward strand.
TCCGCATTTTCAATAATAGATTCAACTAATCCTTTTGTGTAAAGTTCATCGATCTTAAGACGGAGAACACTACTTCGTCGCCAGTGTAAACTAAAACGCTCTGAATGCTTGAGGGAAAGGATTAGACCGTATAAAGATAGAATTAATAAAAAAATAGCCAAGGGGCCATCAGATTGAATGACATTTTTATCATAAGTAATAAGGCCAATTACAATTGCTTCAATTGTAAAAACAGAACTTGTAATTGTGGCCCTTTGCGTCTCATAATGTCGAGACGCTGTCATACTTTCCTGATACATTGACATTAATATATCTTTCGTTATTTTCTCTTCGTCAGTCATATACTTGTATTAAATAATTAGTCTTTGTTTAGTTATCCAGTTTTTTATCGTGTTGACAATTGAAAAACAGTATTCAAAATCAACAATATAGTAAAGAAAGCGAAAGTTTTTTATTGGTTTAAAACATTCGTAAATACAACTGCTCTTATAATTTTTGTGAATCCAGTGGACTAATTATTTTTAGCATTCGTCCAACCTTTCCGGCTTTGCTCATTGCTCTTTAGGTGACGTGCCTGGGACAATTAATTAACTGCCGGACAAAGGAAGGCAATCACAAATAACCTGTGCATCATTCCTGCGCCGGGGGGTGTATGATTTTGTCCATTTCTCCGGTTGGCTGGTTTGCAGGAAAGCAAAAAGCAACTTTTCATCTACACAAAATTCTTTGTTATAGTCAATGGAATTATCTTTTACATAACCTGACTGAAGTAATGATGCTTCGATGGCTTCTTCAAAAGCAAGTTCGGTGTTTACTAATGTGGACATGAGGTTTAAAATAGAGTTAAATAAAAATCCTGGCCGCTTGCTTTTTCTTCAAACTCAGCATTTGGCACAACCTGGGATAAGGCATTTACAATTTTTAACTTTAATTCTTCGCTGTAATCCTCTTCATTTATTAAGGAATAAATTATTTCAGATAACATTTCCTTATCTATAAGGTTATCCGCTACCGCAACAGCAATATTTTCCATTTCTATCACAAACTTACCTGCGAAAATATCTAACCCGTTTATTAAAATAAAAAACAAGCCTAATGCAATGGAAGATCGTTTATTGCCATCATTAAATGCGTGAAATTTATTGATACTAAAAACAAGGTGGGTTAACTTGTCTTCAAAGGTGGGGTAATAATCATCGTTTTGGATATGTTCTAAGGGACTTTCTATATTGCCTAAATTCTTAATCCCCGAAGTACCGCCCGAGATCTGGATGATTTTTATATGGGTATCGATGGCACAGTGTGCATTAAAATAATTCAGTTTCATATTACCGGTCTTTTAAGCGTTTAAAGACCTCCTTATTTTCTTCTATCAGCTCATCCAAAGTCTGACTTCGTTCGCCCAGGAATTTGTCAAAATCCGCAGCGCTCACTTCATTTACATATTCCTTTAATTTTTCGTGTAGTGCTTCTCTGAAAGCCATATCTCTGCTGGCCATTAAGCCCCTGGCTTTTTCTCTTAACGGTTCATAGATTGCTTCCGTTAATGCTGCATACTCATTAAAAATCAGGTGAGCCTGGGAGAGAGAAAGTTTGGTTTCATTTTTTTCAAAATTTCGCTTTAAATAATCGGAAAACCCGTTTTCATAACTTGCTATCAGATCCAATACTTCGGAGTACATCGTGCCCCGCACGCTTTCTTTGGTACTTAATTTTAATACCTGGCGGTATTCTTTGGCGTTTTCCCGAAAGATACTTTTATAGATTTTATCAGTTAACTGCCCGTATTTGAATTTGTTTTCAGTGATATACTCATCCAGTGCATTTGTAAAAGCTTTGCGATAATTATACTCCCGCAACGCACTGGGCAAAAATTCTTCTTCCCGTTGATTAATGTATTTAGTGTTGCCACCCAGTTTTTTGTTTAATACATCTATTACAATGTCCAAAATGGCCGAACGCAATGCTTTTGCTTTCTCAGAGCTGCTTAGCAGCATACCGATATTTAAAAAAGCTTTATAAGTGAAAATGCCGGCATTACTGGCCCTACTGGCAATGGTTTCATTATCAGTTAGTTGCGGTATGTGACCGACATTAATGTCGGTAGCATCAAAATGGTCTTTTAACCGCTTTAAACGCAAACCAGTAAACACCTCGTAACCACTATTTTCCAATTCCTGGCTATGCTCGTCCAGTAAACGCTCAATGGTTCGGATATCTACTTCAAAGTATTGTGCTACCTGTTGTTTTGTAAAGCGAAATTTACCCTCAAACATTATCCCTACAAAACCAACCTGGTCATAAACTGCCCTGATAGCAACATTATTGTTGAGAATATTTTTTCGGTCAACAGATGAACTGGTTAAATTTTTCATGCACTGTTTTATTTATACTTCTCTATAAAAGTACTTCTAATAAATTATAACGACCTGAGGGTATTATTTAGCTTGCTCCCCCACTCCAATAATCCGCCAACAACTTTGCCTGGCTCAATACTTTCGTGACAGATGTTGTGTACTCTCCTGTGGCCGGATCGTCTGGCGGGTATTTGTATTTTCGAAGAATGCGTTTTATCAGTGTGCGCATTTTGGCCTGTACACTTTCTTTTAATTGCCAGTCGATGGAAGTATTGCGCTTTACACTGTCTACCAGTTCATGTGCAATGGCTTTTAAGGTGGCATCGCCGAGGATCGTTTCAGTAGTAGGGTTTTCTGCAAGGGCATCAGGAAAGGATTCCTGCGCCTGAGGGTTATTGGTACGTGCGGACACGTACCAAGGCTGAAATTATAACGGCCTGAGGGTATATTGTACTATATACAGCAGCTAGTATGAAAGACATATTTTAGAATTATTTTTTTAACTTATCCAGGGATAATGCAGCTCCTAAATAAAGTGCATAGAAAGTTTTTTGATTACGAATTTTTCTAAATTCCCCGCCTAAAGCAATCTCAATTGGAGCAATAGATGTGACAAGTTGAGCCTTTGTTAGTAAGAATAAATCTTTACTTTCTGTAGGTTTGTAGATTCTGTACCTTATACTTCCTCTGGTTTCCTCGGTTATATTGGTTGATTCAAAAGATGCAAGGCCGATTGTTGGAGCTAAATAAAATTGGAACAGATTTTTAATATTTATCTTAAACGGTAAACCTAATCCAACATAGCTATCATTGTAAGATTTTTTGGAATAAATTGGCCTCAAAGCAGAGTAGCTTCCTAAAATAATCCCCTGTGAAACATCTGAAGAAGATAATAAAAATGTATCCTTTCGAATAGCAACCTTAGTATATTCTTGAATCTCAGTCCGCCAAAGCGCTTCAATGTGAAGAGATAGATACAAATCTATCCACTTTGTTGTTTTTAATGTTACAATTGGATTTAAGTAAGCGCCCACAGTGTTGTAAGATGTTTTGCTATTGAGTGCATACACCTCCCTTATATACTTAGTAGTGTCAATTGCAAGTTTTGTCACACCTCCATCGAAAAGAAATTTTTCTGTCTGTATTTTACCTTTGCTGGTATCTGCTTCAAAGTATCGATAATTAAAAAAGCCAGCTTGCAGACCCAAAGATATTTTTTTATCATTTATTTTAAATTGGAATAAATCGGGCGTCCATATTGCAATATCTCCAGCAAAGTTTTTAAATGTAGGGGCATCGAAAAAATCAAAATTGCTACCCGTAACTATTCGAACTGACCATTTCGAAGTATCAGGAATTTCCTTCTTATCAATTATGGGGATTAAAGGACTTATACTTACCTTGAGTTTTTCAAAATGATCGTTGCCGTCAACTTTAAAAGAAATAATCAAAACAAAATTCAAAACATCTCTTTTTATTTTCCTGGACTTAATTATAATTCCAATTGAAAAATAATCTGGTGAAGTATTAGAAATTGTCCTTGGCAGTATTTCATTTTCAACATAATCATAATCTTTTCCCTTGGAAGCGGTTTCTGTTTGTTGATTTTCATCTGTAAAATTTATGATCAAATTTCCGCTTTTAGGACGTTTTAATATTTTTATTGGTAAGTAATACACAGTATCTGACGACACTTCTTTTAATGTGATTTCACCCTTACCCGGTAATTCTATTTGTTGACTGTAAACGTCAAAGACAAAAGTTATAATAACAACAAAGAGTAGAATTAATTTTTTCATAATTGTCCTTTTTAAATTTGAGATTACATGTAAATATGCAAGTTATTTTGAAGCCACGAAACAGGAAAAACCCCTATTTTCATATATAGACACCATATCAATAGCAAGTTTATAAGCAAGGGAAGGCTGACGGTGCATTTTTTAATGATTAAAGTCAAGAAATATTATTTGAATCTTTATACTTCCTAAAAATGATTGGGTTAGTATGCCATCAGGTAAAGCAAAATACCTTGTGGCGAAGGGAATATATAATTGAAATATTTCGTCGATGCAAGATTGCGGAGGTGTATGCGTGAATGATTATTTCAACAAGATACTACGAAAGCGTGGTGCTGTCAGAGGGGCTATCATTTTGTATGAAATTGTTGAAAATAATGTATCCCGTAGTCTAATACCGCCGGCCTCTATTGAGTGTCTGCACCAGGATTTATTAGATTTTGGGATTGATTGGATTTTTTGCGAAGATTAGTAATTGCATGTAGCGGGTGGCTGAGGTTTGGCAACAATACCACAGCTGCCTAGTTGAAAAAATTTGTGTGCCAGATATACATTGTAGGGAATGGTAACATTGGGCACAGGAAAGAATTCCTGCGCCTGGGGTAGCGCTGCATATATTCATGACAAAATTGCTTTGTTTCGCAATGATAAACGAATTTGAACTGCCGAAGTTGACAATTATCAAAAAAAATGACATTCTGTCTAATCTTACTTAACAGGCCGAATTTTTGTAAAATATTTTACCTCACTTTAGGTTAACGTGAAAAAGTTGAGCGCAAGTTAGAAGGTTTAGGATAACCTCATTTATAAATTAAGTAAATCATTTTTTAATCAATAATTTTAATTTTATGCCAGAAGAAACATTAGTAGCATCAGATGAAGAGTATGATGCCGCATATCAAGCATTTCGCAATTTAATGAATATTGAAGCAGCACTTGCCGGGCTTGATGATGCCTTTTATAATGGAACCGATAACTTGAACTTCGAAGCTTGGGCACAACAAGGTTTCATCGAACAAGAAGATGCGATGACCTTCAGAGGAATGCGTTCAGCGTTTATAAACAAGGATCCGGACGCACCTCGCACTCTAACATCTACCGAGTGTCAAAATATAATTCAAAATGCAAATCAGCTTTCAAGAATACTAAGAGCGTTTATCGCTGGCTGGCGTGCACATGAACAACGACAACCTTAAACAATTTACAGGCAATGCCTTTGCATGATCGGATAATCAAGTAGAGGCATTGCCATTTTTCATTGCTATAGATTCAAAGCATTTCGCAAGGTTTTTCCTAAGGCGCTTTCCCTGCAAATATTTACGATTAATAATAGATTAAGACGCTAATCGGATTACCCAGGCCTTGTCTCTTCCTGAAGAAGATCAATTGATTATAGGGCACTCCAATAATCCGCCAGCAACTCTGCCTGGCTCAGTACCTTGGTAACAGACGTTGTGTACTCACCTGTGGCTGGATCATCTGGCGGGTATTTGTATTTTCGAAGAATGCGTTTTATTAGTGTGCGCATTTTTGCTTGCACACTTTCTTTCAGTTGCCAGTCAATGGAAGTATTGCGCCTTACACTGTCTACCAGTTCATGTGCAATGGCTTTTAAGGTGGCATCGCCGAGAATTGTTTCGGCAGTAGGATTTTCAGCAAGAGCGTCATAGAATGCCAGCTCATCTTCCCGGAGGTTTAGCTTCTTGCCTCTTTCTGCTTCTTCCCGTAAACGCTTTGCCAGTTCAATCAATTCAGCAATTACCTGGGCCGCTTCTATCAAACCACTTTGATATCTTTTGATTGCTTCGGACAACATGATGGAAAACTTCTTTCCCTGCGAAGCATTGCTTTTTGATCTGGACTTAACATCATCTTCCAGCAATCGCTTCAACAACTCCAACGCAAGATTCTTTTGTGGCAATCCTTTTATCTCGGCAAGAAACTTATCATCAAGGATAGAGATATCAGGTTTCTTTATACCGGCTGCATCATAAATATCTATTACATCTTCAGAGAGGATGGCATCATTCACAATTTGGCGTAAAGCTGTTTCTATTTCCTGGTTGCTGCGTTTGCGTTTGTTCTCGTCGAACTTTGCTATCCGGGCTTTGATGGCCTGGAAGAAAGCAAGATCATCTCTTATCAATTTAGAATCAGGATGTGTTACAGACAATGCAAACGCCTGGGACAAACGGGTAACCTGGTCTTTAAAACGTTGCTTACCGTTTCTTGAAATATTGCCTTGTTCGTCCACTTCGGTAATGCCCAACACATAGTTGGCGGCATCCAATACAAACTGCATCTTTTGCCTGGCTGTTTGATCGAAGTATGCTTTGTAATCAAATTCAGCAAACATATCCACCACCAGTTCATACAACTCCATCATCTTTGCTGCAGCTTCATCAATATCATGGGTAAGCTTTCCTTTTCCTTTGCTGTCGGTATAGATGGCCAATGCCTTTTTCAGATCCTGTGCTATGCCAATATAATCCACTACCAGCCCACCCTGCTTATCACCAAATACCCGGTTAATTCTTGCAATGGCCTGCATCAGGTTATGGCCGCTCATGGGTTTATCTATGTATAAGGTATGCAATACAGGCGCATCAAAACCGGTGAGCCACATATCCCTTACAATCACAATCTTCAATTCATCATCCGGATCTTTTAAGCGGTTGCCGATATCTGTGCGTTTCTTTTTATTGCGGATATGTTCTGCCCATTCCGGGCCATCGCTGCTGCTGCCGGTCATGATCACTTTGAGGACGCCTTTTGTATCATCCTTGCTATACCATTCGGGCCGCAGCTTTATAATCTCATCATGCAGTTCTACTGCTATGCGGCGACTCATAGATACAAACATAGCTTTGCCCTTACTGGCTTTGGTACGTTCTTCAAAATGTGCCACCATATCTTTGGCGATCTGCTGTATTCGCATTGAGCTTCCTACCACGGCTTCTTTGCTGGCCCATTTTGCAAAACGTTTTTGCTTATCCGTTAGTTCATCATCTTCTGTTATCTCTTCTACCTGCTGGTCCATGATGGCTTTATCGGCATCGCTTAGTTTTACTTTGGCCAAACGACTTTCATAAAATATGCGTACCGTTGCGCCATCTTTTACGGCCTGCTCGATGTCATACACATCTATATAATCTCCAAACACAGCCTGTGTGGTGGCATCCTGTTTTTCTATGGGTGTACCGGTGAAGCCAATAAAAGAGGCATTGGGCAAGGCATCCCGCATGTGACGGGCAAAGCCATCTATAAAATCGTACTGACTGCGGTGTGCTTCATCTGCAACCACTACCACATTGCGCCGGTTGGATAACATGGGATAGGTATCGCCTTTTTCTTCCGGCAAAAACTTTTGAATGGTAGTAAATACGATGCCACCTGATGCTACAGCCAATAAGTCCCGCAATGATTTGCGGTCTGTTGCCTGCTTTGGCTCCTGCCTTAGCAATTGCTGGCAGTCGCAAAATGTTCCATACAACTTATCATCCAGGTCGTTGCGATCTGTGAGCACAACAATGGTTGGATTATTCATAGCTGGCTCTACCACCATTTTGCCGGTATAAAAAACCATGCTTAAACTTTTGCCGCTGCCCTGTGTATGCCAGATTACACCGGCTCGGCCCCCTCCAACTCTCCCAAAGGGGGAGAGTGGCTGCACAGCTCTTACTGTTGATGCAATGGCTTTGTTTACTGCATAGTATTGGTGATAGGCTGCAATTTTCTTGATGGTTTTATCCTTGCTTTTTTCAAATACAATAAAGTAACGGATGATGTCCAGCAGGTTTTCTTTTTTGAGCATGCCCATTAGCATGGGTTCCATCTCCGGCTCAAAGTTGGTATCGATGATGTTTTCACCATCTGCAGTTTTCCATTCCATAAAGCGGCTGTAATCGCTGCTGAGGGTGCCAGCTTTGGCAAACCAGCCATCGCTGGCTATCATAAAACAGTTGTATTGAAACAAGGAAGGAATGGTACTCTTGTAGGTTTGCAGTTGCTGGTAGGCCGCATACATATCCGCATCTTCGTCCGTAGCATTTTTTAACTCAATCACTACAATGGGTAACCCATTGATGAACAAAACCACATCCGCTCTTTTGTTGATGTTTTTTTCAATAACTGTGTACTGGTTAACTGCAAGGAAATTATTTTGTTCCGGGCTGTTGTAATCGATCAACCAAACCTTATCGGACCTCACCCCCGACCCCTCTCCAAAGGCAGAGGGGAGGCGAAACTTTACATCAATACCATCTGTAAGCATGTCATGAAAAGCCTCATTACTTGTCAGTGCATCTATGGAGGCCGTACGCATCACTTTTTTAAACGCTTCTTCCCTTGCTTCTCTTGGTATTGTTGGATTGATTCGATCAATAGCATCCTGTAAGCGTTGCTTTAATAATACTTCTGCATGGGTACGCTCCGGAAAATCACTCTCTACAATATCTGGCCCATAGAGTTTTTCATAGCCAAGGTCGTTGGTTAAAATGTCTAAGGCGATTTGTTCTATTTCGTCTTCGGTAACGAGGTTCATACTTTTATAGAATATTTTTTTTCCCTTAATTTAAATGCGACATTTCCGCCTTCTAGCACTTCGCAGACATGTTCTCGGGTTCCTTGAGCTTCCAACACTTCGTATTTGGCCGGTACTTTTTCAAACGTGTGCTCTAAGCTGCCGGTTACATATTGAAATTTCTTATTTCCAGTGTTCGCATTTTTATTCCCATGCTGGTTCGCACAAATAATTAATTCACTATCTGCACCAACAACTATATTTGGATTGTGTGTTGCCAGTATTATCTGCCGCAGCTTCTTCTTTTTCCTCAGATACTGAACAAGGTCATTATAAATAGCTCTGTTATCTAAATCATCTTCGGGCTGGTCGATCAAAATTGGACACGCCTTATTACTAAAATCAAGTAATAATTTTAAGATTACAAATGCCTTCTTCCCATCTGACATTTTGCGAAAATCATCCCCCTCATACTCCAAATCGTATGTAAGAATATAAAAATTAGTTGCTAATAGTCGTGCTATTAGTGTTTGTGATGTTTGAGAACCTTTTAAAGTAATCTCGTCAAGTACTAATTTGTGTAATAACTCAAAAAGATGTTTTTCAAAGTTTTCATTATCGGTATAAAGAAAATTAGCAATTGTTTGATTCGCATAACTCTGTTGGTTTATGGCGGAAAATAAAATATCCTGATATTGCTTTTCGTCAAATTTTGGCTTAGCTTTAATATCTAATCCTTCTTGCGAATCGGATAAGTGTGGTATTAATGAAATTATTATTGAATAGAATTTTTGCTGTCCATTTTTGATCTCCTTGTAAAATTGACCTTGTTGCTTTTGCAAATCATTTATTTCGTTCAACAGCTCCTTTATTTCAAATAGCTTTATTTTTTGAACTTGTATTTTTTCCTCCAGTTCTGCCAATTGCGCATTTTCTTTGTATGCAGTCGAAACCCTCACAACTAGAGGGTCAAGTAACATTAAATTTTTTCCTTTTTCTAATGTGATTATTTTTTGTACTAAAACCACACACAAAGAATCTAATTCTTTGGTCCACTTTTCAAGACTTTCTTTTTTAATCAATTCGTAAACACCGATAACCTCATCTTTAATTTCTTGCGAAAGGGATGTAATTTCAAAAGAAATAGTCTCTCTAATTAAAGAAAGGGATTTTAAAGATATAAGTAAATCCATATCACGTTTATGAAGGCTCACAAACTGTTCTGCGGAATTAATTTCATTTTTAATCTTTTCATATGCCTGTTTATCACCATCACTTAGAGTAGTGATATTCATTTGTTTTAGCTCTTCTTCCAATTTTGCAATTTCATCTTCAATACCTTTTTTATCGCCTTTATCTAATGCTTTTTGCTTTTTGTCATTAATAGTTTTTGCTACTTGGTAAAAGTCAACTATATCTGATGAAATCTTTTTTGAATTATCCGCAATCTCCCTGTCATAAGTAATCAAATGTGATTCTTTACCTTTTTGAATGAGTATCTCCTGAATTAGGGTACTTAATTGGTTATCATCTTTAGCAATTTCATGCATATAACCCTGATGAAAATATTCAACTTCCCGATTATTTTCTTCTTTTCCATCTTTCCAAATAACTGTAATCGTATCGGATACGGATTTTATAAATGCCCCATATTGACCATCCGAAAAAGTCAATGGTCGTAGGGCTTTTAGTTTTTTTGCAATTGCCCCAAGTAATATTGATTTTCCAGTCGACCTACCTCCTATAATCGAGTTTAAGTTCGCATTAATTTCTAACCAATCATTGTAAATATCTCCATTGCGGATTATTAATTTATCAATAATTTGATACCCTGTTTTTTCTTCCGGTATTCCGGGCTGAATTTTTACTCTATCCTCAGGTTCATATACCAATTGCTTTAATCCTTCAAAAGTTGGGTCTGCCTTAATCCATAATAACCTGTCGGAATTTTTGATAAATAATTCTTCATACTTGTGTGCATCGCTTCCCCATATGCATGGCTTTAGAGATTTAAATTCAATAACAAAATCTTCGGTTTTGTCATAAGTTTTTCCTAACGCCCAATTAATTGACTTAGGATTAGAAGTCATTAGCATATCCGCTTTTTGAATAAGTAGTTTTCTTGCTTGGTGGTCTTGTGCATTCCAAGACACTTTACTTAAATCTTCATCACAAGGCAACAAAATAAAATATTTATCCTCAAATATGTTTCTTTTATTAGCTAGCAAACTATTAATCTGAAAATCATCAACTACTGCATTCATCATTCCAGTGAATATTGGAGATTGATCTTTAAACTTTTCATGCTCCTTATTAAGTTTAGTGCCTAACTCTTCAAGATTTTTAATCTTTAACTTGCGTTTTTCATCCTCGCTTTGTGGGCCTGCTTCATATATGAAGTCCAATTCATGCAGAAAATTTTCTTCTATATCATTGATGGGAATTTCATTTGATAATATCACATGAAAATTGATGCGGTTTGGGCCAACGAGTTTGTTTAGTCTGAATTCAATATTCGGTAATATTAAAATAGCTTCGATTTTTCTTAATTCATTTTCATTAGGGAAAAGCTCTTTCATTTTCTCCGGGTTATCTAAATAATCAATCTTTAGTTTTTTGTAACCTTCTATTGTAAAATAGTCCGTAATCCCGATTACAGCAATATTATTAATTAACGCTCTGAGAAAAAGTTGCCTAACATACTCATCCCAATTATCACCGAATTCATTATTTAAATAAGAGAATGGAGTATGAATATGCAAATCCCATTTTCGCCATTCTGAACCTTTAGGAAATTTACTATAACTAAACATAATTACTGATTTTTTTGGTTAATGCTATTTCACCTTTCATCAACTTTGGCAACAAATTATCTCGTAGTTGAATTAGAGTTTTACTTTGCTCCTCATTGTTTTTTATTTGCTGAAATAGAGGTATTGAAATACGCTCAAATCTATCAATCAGATTCTTGGCAGGTATAATACTTTTAATTTTATGAACTTCATTCCTATTGAGTGTGGGTACGGCTGAGCCACCATTCATTCCTTTTAAATCAATATTCCTAAGGATAAAGAATGAAAAAAGTGGAGTAGCTTCTTTAAATTTTTTGATAAATAGTGATGTGTTTAAAGGCCAAAAATCTTCCTGGATATAAAACACATTTCCTAGAACTCCACTTCGCCCTGTTGTTATCCCCGGTGATTTTATTTTAAATTCATTATGATATCCATTAAAACCACTTGCTGCAATTACGGGAACTGTTCCTGGCGTCCTTGTTGTTGAAGGCAGATCAAATCCTCTTTGTAATTCAAAAAGGTCACCAACAGTGCCAACTTTCCACCCCTTGGGTATCTCACCCAATTCACTCTCCAGCATTTCACCGATAGTACCAGGAAAATTAAAATCAACAAACCATTCTTTAAACAATGCCTGTGCAATGGCTTCAAGTGTTTGGATGGTTTGTCGGTTAAGTTGTATTTTATCATCTAAGGAAGAAAGGATAGAAGCTATGCTACACTGGATTGGGAGTAAAGGAAGATTTAATTTAAAATCTTCTATCATAACTTTAGTCAAAGCATTTCGTGTAGCACCAACAGCAGATAAACCCAACATAAAATTTTTGAACGACGGGTTTAATAAATAATATTTTAAAAACGTGGCATCCAGCTTTTCCTTCTTAGGTCGAATTATTGCAACATGCTGATTTACTCTTGCTGGCAATATTTCATCAGGCACCTGACATACCCGGGCAACACTATCACCTGTTATATTTAGTAATACGTCTTCCGTTTCGACAGTAACATTATTCAGTTTGGATGCCTGGGTTGTATTTATATAGGCTAATCCATTATATGAGAATGAAAAGTCCAGCACATTTTGACTCCTGATCAAAGCAAAATCACCTTTAGATAAGTAGGTTTCCTTCCCGCCCGATGGGGTAGCCCCGGAGCCAATTTTTATACAAATATCTCCCAATCGAACTTCTTTAATTTCAACGCTCATTCTTGCTACTTAAACTTTTCAATTTCTAAAAATGTTCCATTTAAATGATCAAATCCAGCATCTCCCGTGAGCAAAACTGCATTAATCACCGCTGCCGTAGCAGCAATCCACAGGTCATTTTTTCCCATGGTATGGGCACTTCCTCCCTTCATGTTACCCTGTGGATCAGGATGCTTGCCCTTGCTGTAAGCGTCTATCCTTGCATATTGTTGCAGTAAAGTTTCATCGGTATGATTGATGTCAATGTAGGCTACAGTGTGTAAAAAGGCGTCTAACACAGCCGTTCTAGCCGCACCCCATCCTAGCTGAAGTTTTAATGCATATAGTTCAGCTTTTGTAACAACAGATATTACAAGCGTATATTCATATTTCACATCACGCAGCCATTTTAGGGCAGCCCGCCCGATGGTATTATTTCTCAAAATATGCATTACAATGCAGGTATCAACGACTATATATTTCATTGATGAGTGCTTTTAAGGAGCTCTTCAAATTCCGCATCGGTTTCTTCGCCCGGCCATTGCCCCGCAATATCAAATAAGGGATTTCTTGTGCCTGATTTTTTAACCTGAAATAACAATTGCTGCTTCGCTGTCATGGCAGTGGGTAGCTTGTTGAAATACTGGTCAGCGCTGCTGGTTTCACCAAAACTCAATAATTCAATGAATGAGATGGAACCACCAGCCCTATAGTTAGCCATCCCTTGTATAGAAAATTTTTTACCAAAGAAATTTTTTAAGTCTTCCAGCATTTGTTCCTGGTTGTCTTTCACCAATATATTGACCGCGCCATCGTTGGTAATCATTACAAGCCGGCTCTTGCTGTATTTCATTTCATCCAATCTCCCCGTGACCACAATTTTGTGTGGCTCCGGTATGCTCTCCTCGAGCTGTTCAATTTTTTTAAAATCTGAAAGCCGCACTTCAATTTCCGGAATGGTGTTTCTGTTGCTTAGATAAAAAACTTCTTTATCTCCCTTAAAATTATTTTTGAAAGCCATCAGCGATTTTAACAGAGGCTTATCCAGGTTATTATTGTTTTGCTGATCATCTTCCAAAGCCAGTCGAAAGGATTGAATGACCAGCGCCATAGGTGTAAGTTTTTGCAACTCATTCTCCAGTTCTGGTTTAAAAGCATTTGCCTGCAATATCGGGCGATGGGTAGCCAAGGGTTGAGCATCAATGGTAAGGGTGGTTCCTTTACTTCTGCTTCCCTTTACTGTTTCCAGGTAAATATCTGTTGCCTTTTTCCATTCAGCCGGCAGCACAACACCACTATACCCAAAAAGCTTTAGCATCAATGCCTTTTGGGCAATTTCTTTGGTAGTTTTGGCTAACCTGGCAAGGCGGTCAAATTCTATACGTCCGTCATCCCTATCTTCACCTTTTATTTTTATATCGTAATTCATAGCAACCTCCTTTTTTAAATAGCTTAGTAAGATAAATTTTTCTGGTAATAACTAAAAATCGTACCCAATACTTTTTAAGTTTTCACGAATTTCCGCTTCCAATGTATGGCCTTTGCTTAATTGTTCTGCCAGCTTAGTTGTTAATGCAGCTATCTTATCGCCAAATAAAATTCCATCATCTTCTTCCTCCTCAGTTCCTACATAACGGCCAGGCATTAGTACATAATTATTGTTGCGCACTTCTTCCATGGTGGCAGCTTTGCAAAAACCAGCTATGTCCATGTACCCGGCAGATCCCTCCTTCATTCCCGAAAGGCTCGGGACAGGCGGGATGACAGCTTTGTTTCGCCAGTTGTGGTAGGTGTCTGTAATCTTTTGTATATCCTCCTCCGTTAATTCCTTGTTGCGGCGGTTAATCATGGCACCCAGCTTGCGGGCATCTATAAATAATATTTCATTGCTCCTGTCCTTAAACTTTCCGTTGGTTCTGTTCCTGGATAAAAACCAAATGCAGGCAGGTATCATGGTGTTAAAAAACAACTGTGCAGGCAGGGCTACCATACAATCAATCAGCCCCGCTTCTATCATTGCTTTTCTTATCTCGCCCTCGCTGCCGGTGTTGCTGTTCATACTGCCATTGGCCAGTACAATACCGGCAGTGCCATTGGGGCTTAGCTTGTGTATAAAATGTTGCAGCCAGGCATAATTGGCATTGCCTACAGGTGGCACACCATATTTCCAGCGGATGTCTTCTCTTAATTGTTCGCCGCTCCAGTCGCTGATATTAAAGGGCGGGTTGGCCATTATAAAATCAGCTTTTAGATCTTTGTGCTTATCGTGTAAAAAGGTATCGCCCAGTTCAATCCTGGTATCAATACCACGAATGGCAAGATTCATTTTTGCAAGCCGCAATGTGGTGGGGTTACTCTCCTGCCCGTAAACAGATATATCTCCCAGCCGTCCGCCATGCTGCTCTAAAAACTTTTCGCTTTGCACAAACATGCCACCACTGCCACAGCAGCCATCGTACACACGGCCTTTGTACGGCTCCAGCATTTCTACCAGTATTTTTACAATAGAGCCGGGCGTATAAAACTGTCCGCCGCTTTTACCTTCCGCATCTGCAAACTGCCCCAGGAAATATTCATATACACGGCCCAGTAAATCTTTGGCTGAGTGGCCGGGCTGGTTAAAGCCAACGGTACCTATCAGGTCTATCAATTCACCCAGGCGTTGCTTGTTTAAATCAGGGTCTGCATATATTTTTGGCAACACCCCCTTTAAGGATGGGTTTAGCTTTTCTATTTCATCCATCGCATCATCTACCAGTTTACCAATTTCCGGCAGCTTTGCTTTGGATTGCAGGAAACCCCAACGTGCTTTTTCGGGCACATAGAAAATGTTGTGGCTGCTGTATTCATCTTTGTCGTTTAGTGTACCATAACGTGCCTGTTCTTCCTCCACATACCATTCACCTTCTGAATCTTCCAGCTCCAGTTTCAACTGGTCGTAACGGCCATTAAAAGCATCCGAAATGTATTTTAGAAAAATAAGCCCCAGCACTACATGTTTGTATTCTGCGGCGTCCATATTGCTGCGTAGTTTATCGGCAGCGGCCCAGAGGGTTTTTTCCAGGTTTTTAAAATCACTCATAATTTTGGGAGAAGTTGGGATTAGAGCCCTAAAGTAGTGAAAATAGTTTTAGAAAACCAAACAGGTGGATTAAAGCTGGGAATCATCATTTTGACCTCACCCCCAGCCCCTCTCCAAAGGAGAGGGGAGCTTTAGACCCTAATATTTCCAAGGGGTTTTCATATACTGAACTATCTTTTAGTGGGAGTCCCAGGGCTATGGTGTTGCTTTTCCTATTTTTTAGAGAGCAGCAACTCTTTATGAAATTTAAAAGCAAGGTAAAAACATCATCATGCAAGGATGTTTATGCGGAGCCCGTTTTTTACTACATAGTCGTAACGGCTTTCAATTTCGGCTGAGGTAAAATGGATAGTGAAGTGCAGATTAATGAATGGGAAATATTGTTTTCTCAAGTACCTGGTGTGGATGATCTTGCTGATGGCTCTTTATTCTAATGCCTGCCTTCAATTATCTTTTGCAACAGTTCATTCTTTTCACGCTCTAACCGCAGCAAGCGCTCATACAGTTTTTCATTTGCTAGCATTGCTTCAACATATTTATCTAAGGGATTAAATGTACACTGAAAATTTTCAAACTTTCCACTTGCAACAGATGCATTTGTATTTGATCCCTCATAATTATTCTGAATGTTGTAAATGGCGGCTTCTTCATCAAAATTTTTAATGGCTTCTGCCGGCACTTTAAGGTGTTTGGCTACCTGCTCCAGCAGCGGTTCGTCAATGGATTCTTTTTGTTCGAGGGCGGAGATCTTTTTCTGGTTCCAGTCGTCGCCGAGCTGGTAAGCAAGGCCCTCCTGTTTGATGCCGAGCATTTCGCGGAAGCGTTTTATATTTCGGCCATGATGGATTGTTTTGTTCATGATTGTAGGGATTGTATGCGAACAAATATAATAAAGTTTTCAGCATATTTTACAGGATAAATTACGGGGCCAATGGGATAAATTACCGGCAAGGATGATTGCCGGCAAACCGGAAATTTATTTTCTTTGTGTTATTATAAAAACTCCAGATACTGCTGTACATCTCTTCGTTCAGATACATCCATTTACCCAGCGTTTATTTTAGCTTTCCTGTTTTTTACGTTTAAACGAGTTATCGTTTATTCGCCTGAGTTATATACCGGTGGAGTGCCCTTTGGCTACTGCCCTACTATTGCCCGCTAATAAATATTTTGTTATGAATACAAGACCTTTTGATGCTTTGGCCAGTTTGCATGCCAATAACTGTATGCAGGATTTTTTTAAACAGTATGGATTGTATGATTCATTGCGTACACTGGATAGTTTGATTAAAGCGGCAACCATCAATACAACCTGGAAAAAAGATATTCCTTATGTGTTGCTCTATTTTGTTGAAAACCTGGCATTGCTTTGCAGTGCGGCATTTGTAACCCGTTATGGTGGTGCTGTGTTTGACGAAGCTATCCTGGAAGCGCCGGATGATAGCGGAGACCCGGATATGGTCATGGCTGAGCATTTTATGCCGAGCCATGGCTTTGGCAGCGCATGGGAGTGCTTTCCCCGCCACCTGAACGCCCGGCAATATCATAACCCCTATAAGGCTATTAAAAAATTCTGCAGGTACATGGCGGAGCCGGAATGGAAACAGTGTTTGAAACTGCTTTGTGAATATGCGCTTAGCAATGATTCGATCAACCTGCATGTGCCGGCTTATGATATACTTACGGTCCGGCTTCGGCTGATGCAGTTGATTGAGGGGTGTTATTTGGTGGTGGTGAGGAAAGGGAGAGCGGCCCCCTAAATCCCCCGAAGGGGGAGTTGCCCCTAAATCCCCTAAAGGGGACTTGAAATGCAGTCTCTGCGATGTTGGGCGTTTTTATGGTGATGTTTGCTTGATCGTAAAATATTCATCATGTTTCGATGGGTTAGTATGTGTGCAGACTTTTAAGTTAATCCATTTTAACTTTTTTCGTTGTTAACATCTGTGTTTAGACATGGCTATAAATTGCTGAGTTCGTTTTATAAAATTTACTTTTGATTGAAGCTGTATACAAATTTATACTAATAACAGATCAATGAATAAAAACGGACCAATTATCGTAATAGATGATGACCTGGACGATCAGTTTTTTATGGGCGAAATCTTTAAAAAACTTGGTTACCCAAATGAAATAATTTTCTTCACAGATAGTTTGGATGCACTGGAATTTTTGACAACCTCGAAGCAAAAACCATTTCTCATTTTGTCTGACATTAATATGCCCAAACTGAATGGTATGGACTTGAGGGAAAAAATTTATGTGGATGAACAACTTAATTTAAAATGTATTCCCTACTTGTTTTTCTCTACTGCTGCTTCACAAAAAATCATTGTGGAAGCCTATTCAAAATCAGTACAGGGCTTTTTTGTGAAACCACCTTCACAAGCAGCCTTAGAAAAAACTATCTCCAAAATTATAGAATACTGGAAAGAATGCGAGGCTCCCAACTATGTTGAATAGGCGTTAAAGCCCCAAAAGAAGAGTTGCCCCTAAATCCCCTAAAGGGGACTTGAGATGCAGACACTGTGATATTGGGTGTTTTTTTGGTGTTTGTGTTTTTTAATTTCATTTTATGGCACTCTAAATCCCAGGAT
Organism: Ferruginibacter sp.; assembly: GCA_046590675.1. GTDB lineage: Bacteria > Bacteroidota > Bacteroidia > Chitinophagales > Chitinophagaceae > Ferruginibacter. The sequence goes on from JBKJUP010000033.1 coordinate 128,552, forward strand.
TGACCGGATTCTTTTTGTATAAAAGTAATGGTATTGGTAGCGGTTAGGTTGTGCAATGATAACAAATAAGCACGATGCTTGACGAAGTTACTAGGTGTGGAAACGTACCATTGCTGAGCGGTTTAAAATTCTTTACAATTTTATCATAAACAACATTATTTGTTTTCACAAATAAATAATATCTTTCTAACCACTAAAACCTACTTTATGAAACAAATCAGGTTCTTATACCTACTTCTATTTCTCACCAGCCTTTTTACTTTTAGCCAATGCAAAAAGAAAAAAAATGAACCACAACTACCGCCCGAAACAACTATCG
>JBKJUP010000029.1:0-89811 GCA_046590675.1 Ferruginibacter sp.
TATCCCAAGGATGCGGTGTTAATTGTTTTAAACCTAAGCTGATACGTTTTTTATCATCATCAAAATCAAGAACTACTACATTCAGTTTTTGATCAAGCTTTAATACTTCGCTCGGATGATTAATACGTCCCCAGCTAATAGCAGTTATATATAGTAAACCATCTAAGCCACCAAGATCGAGGAATGCACCAAAATCTGTAATGTTTTTGATAGTTCCTTCCAACACCTGGCATAATTTCAAGGAAAGCACCGTAATCTTCGATGTTTACTACTTTACCTTTAACTACTTCGCCTTCTTTAATTGATTCGCTCAATGTATCCCAAGGATGCGGTGTTAATTGTTTTAAACCTAAGCTGATACGTTTTTTATCATCATCAAAATCCAATACCACCACGTTCAGTTTCTGATCCATCTTCAACACTTCTGTTGGATGGTTAATACGTCCCCATGAAATATCAGTGATGTATAGTAAACCATCTAAGCCACCAAGATCAAGGAATGCTCCAAAATCAGTGATGTTTTTGATCGTTCCTTCCAATACCTGGCCTTTTTCAAGTTTCCCGATGATTTCAGCACGTTGTGCTTCAATATCGCTTTCAATAAGGGCTTTATGAGATACAACAGCATTTTTAATGGTTTCGTTGATCTTAACCACTTTAAATTCCATTGTTTTACCAACAAACTGATCGTAATCTGTAACAGGTTTCACATCTATCTGGCTACCTGGTAAAAATGTTTCCATACCAAATACATCCACGATAAGTCCACCTTTGGTTTTGCTGGTAACAATACCTGTAACAATTTCGCCGGTTTTGTGCAGCTCCACAATTCTTTCCCAGGCTCTGCTGGTACGGGCTTGCTTGCGGCTCAAATGCAGGTTACCTGCACGGTCTTCTTTTTCAACCACCATTACTTCAATGATGTCGCCTACTTTTAATCCGCCTACTACATCCCTGAATTCGTTCAAAGAAATAAGGCCATCACTCTTAAAACCAATGTTTACAACAGCATCAGTTTTAGTAATAGCTTCTACAGTAGCCTGGATCATTTCGCCGTCGTTGATCTGCTTAAACGTGTTGTCGTAAACAGCATCATACTTTTCTTTTTCAGCTTTGTTATAGCTTGATACGTTACGCTTGTCAACGCTCCAGTCAAAATCATCATGCGGAGTAGCCAATGTTTCTTCAATGGGAGGATCAACAACTACAGGGCTTGCATTTTCAAAATGATCTTCTGATGGAACAGTTTCCTCTGTAGTTTCAACAGCCGCTTCAGCAGTGGCTTCAATTCCGACTTTCTCGGAACTGTTCGCAGGCACATTTGGTGTCGCAGCAGTCTCAGCACCATCGTTGGTAGCCGATCCTTCCTGTGCATCTGCGTTTAGGTGTTTAATATTGTTAAATGACATAATATAAATCCCCGGTTTTTTTTAAGGGGATGGCAAAGGTAACAAATAACACCCATAAAAACGGCGTAAAATGCAGGTTTCTCAAGGGTTTTAAAGGTTTTTTTCAACACAAAACTGCGTGTATTTTTAATTTTGGTTATCAACAGCATTTTTTCATAGCATCATCGTTGCCACGCTCGGTTCAAAGGCATACCGTTGGGGAGCTTTTGAAAGTCAAAAGTCAAAAGTGAAAAATCAAAAGTGAAAAATCAAAAATCAAAAGTCAAAAAATCACATCATCATTTAACATCCTAGAATTATCGGATCAACACAATTGTACATTCATTCAACATTCATCATTTAACATTCAACATAATTCTAACAGTTACTTCTTTTCCCTGATCGCTTTAAACTCCGACCCAGTTTTCCACTTAGGAAATGTTTCTTGAAAGGCCAGGCGCTTACCAACCTGGAACAATAATTTTAATTCATCAATTCCTCCTTCCATTGTCCAGGTAGCTGCGTCAAATTCATCAGAAGGCTGATGATAATTTTTTAACCTGTACTCATCCCCCAGTTGTATGCCATATTCTTTACCTTTTCCGATATAGTCAACACCACTTTCAATGAATAATGCAGGTATACCCACTTTGGCAAAATTGAAATGATCGGAACGGTAATAGTAACCAGCTTCCGGATGTGTTTCGTACGAAATGTAGCCACTGTCTTTTACCATCGCCTCTTTCAGGTAATCTTCCAGGTCCGACTGGCCTTGTCCAACTATCGTAATATCTTTTGTTTTGCCAAAGCGGTTAAGGCCGTCCATATTTATATTGGCCACTGTTTTATCAACAGGGTAAATAGGATTGGTTGAATAAAAAGCAGAACCCAGTAATCCCTGCTCCTCGGCTGTTACAGAAAGTATGACGATGGTGCGTTCTGGTTTTGTTTTTAAATTTTTAAATGCTCTTGCAAGTTCTAATAAACCTGCTGTACCGGTGGCATTGTCCAGTGCGCCATTGTAAATACTATCGCCAGTTTCATCTGGTTTTCCAATGCCCAAATGATCCCAATGCGCCGTGTAAATAATCACCTCATCCGGATGTTTGGTGCCTGTTATCTTTCCAATAACATTATAAGATTTGTTGTAAGTAGCCTCCACTTTCATTGTAGTGGACAACTTCAGGTTTAAATCAACCGGTTTAAAACCCCGCTGATTTGCCTTTGCCAGCAAGCTGCTATCCATACCCGCCGCGGTTAACAATTTATAGGCTATGTTGTCAGGCACCCATCCAATTACGTCACAATTTTTTACGTCTTTGCCCCGGTTATCCAGTTGCAGCCTCGATGTATTAAAACTATTTTGTTGTACACTAAACGGGTAGCTGGCAGCTTCAGTATTGTGAATGATCAGGCAGCCTTTTGCGCCCTGTCTTGCAGCTTCTTCAAACTTGTAGGTCCAGCGTCCATAATAGGTCATTGTTTTTCCTTTAAATAATGTAGTGTCTCCCGACCCAAAGCCAGGATCATTCACCATAACCAATACTACTTTGCCCTTTACATCCAGCCCTTCATAATCGTTCCAGTTGTATTCCGGTGCTACCACACCATAACCAGCAAATACAAGGTCTGCCGCATCGAGACTTACATTTTCTGTTGGCTTATCGGTCCAGATAATATAATCGTCAAAAGCCTTTAAAGTAAAATTGCCCTTTGGAGACTGAACCCCCATTGAAGGTGCCGCAGTTGCTAAAATATTCACCAGCGGAACTTCCTGTAAATAGCTATCGCCGTTGCCCGGTTCAAGACCAACTGATTTAAATTCCTGTTGCAGGTAATTGACAGTTATTTTTTCACCTTCGGTAAATGGTTTACGTCCCTGGAAAGAGTCGGAGGAAAGTGTTGCAATGTGTGTACGCAGGCTGTCTGCACTAAAAGCTTCCAGGCCATCGTCATTACTTACAGCTTCGCTTTTTTGATTGCAGGCCGAAAATGCAATTGCAATAATTAACAAAAAAAATACGGAGGTCCGATACATAAGATTGTTTTTTGGTTTATGAATTTGGTTGCTATTATGAAGTTTTGTCGTTAAGCATTACACACTGCCAACCTTTTTTGTTTATGAGAAAATTTATTGGTGGGTATGCATGCTTACCATTGTTTTAAAAATGGATGTTGAAGATAGCAATTAATAAATAAGATCATATATCAGCAACAAATGAACCTGGTTATGACTCAATATAGATTTTGATGACGTTCTAATTATTTAGTGAAGCCAAAGTTTGCGCCTAATAAACCGCTATCAACCCCGTCAGCGGTTGTAAACCCTGACGGCGGTTATCACTAACAAAACGACATTGCATTATCATTGTTCCTTTGCGCCATACAGCAGGATGGACAAATGCATTGATAAGTACAGTATAATATTAAACAGGAGTACTAACGGTAAAGTATTCTACAAAGTCTGCAGTAATAATTCATTAAAATTTTGAAGGGAGGATAGCTTTAAATCTGCTGCATTAAATTTAATATTACGGCTGTCCTGGGGAGCAGGCACTACAACGCATTTCATCTTTGCAGCTTTAGCCGCAATCATACCATTGAAAGAATCTTCAAAGCAAATGCAGGCGGTTGGGTGACTATCGAGTGCCGCTGCACAATTTAAAAATACCTGCGGGTGTGGCTTACCGTAAGGAAGCTGCTCGGCAGATTCAATGGCGTTCAAATATTGACGGATACCCAGTTTTTCTATCACCACATCAATAATTGACATATCGGATGAAGAGGCAAGGCCAATTTTAAATTTTCGATTTATAAAATAATTGAATACATGCGCTACACCTGTCATCGCTTTTCCCTTGCTGCTGATTTTCTCAATAACCAATGCCGTTATTTCCTGTTCAGCAGTAAGTGCATGATCCATTGAAATACTGAATTGTTTAAACCAGGTTTCTATAAATTCTTTTGTACGTAAACCGGTGGTAGTAACGTATTGCTGGGGCGTAATTTTTACACCAAATTGTTGAAAGGTTTCGTTGGCGGCTTCGTACCAAAGTGGTTCAGAATCTATCAATAAGCCATCCATATCAAAAATTACAGTATTGAGTTGCATAGCTGCAAATATATTGATAGATGTGCGGTTGTTTTTGTATTTTAATACTACGAAACCTAAAAATGTTCACTACATAATTCTGTATATTGCATACACGATTGTCGAAAAATAAATATTGAATGCCAGGTTTTTTTCAAAAAGTGAAGGATAGCAGATTTGCAAAGGGATTGATTTATGCAATCGTTGGGGCTTGCTCGTACCCCGGCATTAACATCATCAACAAGCTCGAAATAAATGGCATGGAAAAGCTTAAAAGCCTGCCTAAGCAAAACGTACTTTTTGTAAGCAATCATCAAACATACTTTGCGGATGTAATTACCTTTATACATATTTTTTGTGCTGTGTATTGGCGTAAGAAACATAAGCTGGGTATTCCCTATTACCTGCTTTGGCCCTTTACAAGAATTAAATATGTAGCTGCGGAAGAAACAATGAAAAGTAGCTGGCTCAGCAGGCTTTTTTGTATTGCAGGCGCTGTAACGGTTAGGCGTACATGGCGTGAAGATGGACAGGAAGTAAGAAAGAGTCTCGACACCAGCGATGTGCGTAAAATCGAAAATGCATTGGAAAAAAACTGGGTTATTACATTTCCCCAGGGAACCACCAAGCCTTTTGCCCCGGGACGTAAGGGCACTGCTTTTATTATTAAGCAGCACCGTCCGGTTGTTATACCAGTAGTCATTACCGGGTTTTGGAGAGCCTTTAATAAAAAGGGACTTAAATTAAAAAAGAGGGGCACCTTGTTATCGGTAACATTTAAAGACCCGATGGTAATTGATTATGATGATAGCTGTGAAAATATCCTGGAACAAATAATGGATGCCATCGAGCAAAGTAAAAAATATATGATTAAAGGAAGGCATCACCTGATTACTACTATGGATAAATAGCTCTGCATATCAACTCAATCAACGCCTGTATTATTTATCAAAAAGTGCTTTCAGCTCCTGTGCATCTGTCGCTTTCATTTTTCCACCCAATACCAATCTTAACTGTCTTCTTCTTAGAGCACCTGCAAAAAGTTCTTTTTCCTCATCTGTTTCCGCCACCAGTTTGCTAACCTGCTTTGGCTTGCCATTGGGGTCAAGTGCTACAAAAGTGTAATATGCTTCGTTGCTTTTATACCTGTGCTGATGTATGGCATCTTCGCCCCATACCTTCATGTGTACTTCCATACTGCTGTTAAATGCCCTGGTTACTTTAGCTTCGATGTGTACTACATTGCCCAGCTTTATTGAATTTTCGAAAGAAATATTATCCACCGATGCAGTAACAACCGGTGCCCCGCAATGCTTCATTGCTGCCAGTGCAGAAGCTATATCCATCCAGTACATTAGCCGGCCTCCCATCAGGTTTCCGAAAGTGTTGGTATCATTCGGTAGTACCAGTTCAGTCATTATAACCAATGATTCGCTTGCTTTCTTTTCCATGTAAAATATTTAGGCAAAGATAAAGGAATGTTGGAAGGGTGAATAAAGCACGCTACGATCAGTAGACAACTGTATGGAGAAACGTAGTACAATCGAAACTGACATCTGCAAAAAATTACATCTTATCAGTGGGATACTGGTAAGTGCCGGTGCAATAGATAACAAGGTTCTTAAACCAAACAATCTTTTAAATAATTCGAAGTGAAATTTTACTCATCAAACAAAAAAATGCTTTCCGTGTTTTAATAGACAAATAAATTCTTATGGAAACATTAAAAGGCAAACAGGTTTTATTGGTAGGCGCTACCGGAGGCATTGGCAAGGCAACCGCTAAATTACTTTGCGATAGCGGCGCAATGGTTTTTTTAGCCGGACGAAACAAAAGCAAATTGGCAGAAATAGCCAGTGCATGCAACATTCCACAGTCAAATACCTTTGCACTCGATATTTCGAACCCCGAAGCGATTGATGAATTAAAGGCTGCCTATTTCGCTCAGGCAGATACCATCGACATACTAATAAATGCTGCGGGAACCGGTATTATTAAACAGATGGATTCATTAAGCAATGAAGATTTTTTACGTTCGCTGCATGATAATTTATACGGTCCGTTTTTATTAGTAAAAGCTTTTTTACCTGCAATGAAATTGCTTAAAAAAGGATTGATCATTAATATACCCGGTGTGTTGGGCAAAGTGCCAATGGCAGGTGCCGCAGCTTATAGTGCAAGTAAATATGGATTGGTGGGTATGATGCAAAGCATACGGGAAGAATTAAAAAGAACAGACATTCGTATCACCAATTTGTTTTTGGGTGGAGTAGATTCTCCATTTTGGGATAGCATTGATTTAAAAGTGCAGCGGGATAAAATGGTGCAGGCCAATGAAGCAGCGAAGGCTATTTGGTTTTTATGTCAGCAGCCGGCAAGTGGGGTAGTAAGTGAAATGGTGCTTCAGCCTTTTAATCACCAGGCTATCTAAGTTGGTATATTAACTTTTCGCAATCCTGCAAATATTGCACTGATCATGTAAAAAGATGCTACGCATTGTTCGTATACCTGCACTTATCTTTGCCAATATTTTCAATTTAGTATGGATAAAAAGCCTGTTATTTCATTCGATAATACGGAGTATGCTTTTGCATATAAGAAAACTGCTGAACTTAAGAAAGCTCATTTACTTTTTACTGTAATGGGTAAACCATGGCTGGCAAAACTGGGATTAACCATTACCCCGTTGGCAATAAAATGGAAACTGCCATTTGTAAATACCGCCATCCGACAAACAATTTTTGGCCAGTTTGTGGGTGGAGAAACTTTGGAAGAAACTTCTGCTGTCGCTAAAAAACTTGGGGCGTATAACGTAAAGGTAATCTTGGATTATGGGGTAGAAGGTGGCGATGATGGAGAAGTTGGGTTTGATCACTCAACGGGTGAATTTATAAGGGTGATTAATTACGCTGCCACACAACCAAATATTCCATTTATGAGTATTAAGGTTACTGGTTTTTCACGCTTTGGTTTGCTTGAAAAGATTGATGGATTGATGCATAAGTCGGATGGAACATTGATGAAAAAGTATTTGAATGCATTAGACTTGTTGCCAGAAAATGAAAAAGAAGAGTGGCATAGGGTTAGGGTGCGAATGATGAAAATATGTGAAGCAGCCAATGATAAAAATATCGGTGTGCTGGTTGATGCAGAGGAAACATGGATCCAGGATCCGGTAGATGCATTAACCATCCTGATGATGGATACTTTTAATAAGGGGAAGTTGGTTGTTTACAATACGCTGCAATTGTATAGAACAGACCGTCTGGAATTTCTTAAAGACATGTACAAAGCAGCAGCAGATAGGAATTTTATTTTGGGTGCAAAACTTGTAAGAGGTGCTTACATGGATAAAGAAATAAAAAGAGCAGCAGAATTAAATTATCCGTCGCCCATACAACCCGATAAAGAAAGTTGCGATCATGATTTTAATGCGGCCGTAAAATTTTGTATCGATCACCTCGACCAGGTGGCAACAATTATTGCTTCGCACAATGAGTATAGCAACTTATATACTACACAATTACTGGACGAAAAAGATTTACCCCACAATCATCCGCATGTACATTTTTCGCAGTTATATGGCATGAGTGATAATATAACTTTTAATCTTGCAAGGGCGGGTTGTTCTGTAAGTAAGTACCTGCCGTTTGGGCCTATCAAAGATGTGATACCTTATTTAATGCGCAGGGCGCAGGAAAATAGTTCGGTGGGTGGACAAACAGGCAGAGAGCTAAGCCTCATTAATAAAGAACTACAAAGAAGATTAAAACGTTAAAGAAATTGTTCAGGAAAAAAATTAAATACCCGGATGCGATCGTTAGCGGTCCGGCCTTCAGAAAGAACTGATAACTTCCCAAAAGTCTGGCATCAATACATCTTCTTCAAGCCCCCGTGTTTTGTGAACAACCATCCTGATAAAGCTTTCCCCAATCAGCGGGTCATTGGTGAAAGTTGCTACACCTATAAATTCATCGTTGTAATAACAACAATAATCTTCGCCGTAAACCGGGTGAATTAATTTCATCGGATAAGTTATTTATATACTTTCAAAACGATGGTCACGTATTTTTATTTTATAAATAAGTATAAATTATTAAATAATTTTTTTTAGAGCTAAATTATATTTTATGGCGGAGTTTATTTGATTGGCCAATTTTTATGCCAACTGATTTTGCGATAGCGGAGTACACATTCTACGATGTTTCATACATTTCTTTAGCTAATCTGAAAGTATTGCAATGGGCCTCTGTAATTATTTTTATATCGGCACTATAGCCGCCACCCATTGCAACTGTAACCGGTATCCGTTTTGCTTTCAGTAACTCAAAAACCATTGCATCTCTACGTTTGCAGCCATCAATCGATACGTTTAATTTGCCAAACTTATCTGTAGCCAATATATCAACACCCGATAAATAAAATGCAAAATCGGGTTTCACATTTTCAATAAGTTCGGGCAATTTTTTTTGCAGCAGAGAAAGATAAACATCATCGGTTGTGCCATCTTTCAATGGGATATCAAGGTCGCTGGTTTCTTTGTGAAAAGGATAATTATGTTCCCCATGCATACTGAAAGTAAACACCCTTTCTTCCTCCTTAAAAATAGCAGCAGTGCCGTTCCCCTGGTGAACATCCAGGTCTATTATAAGGATCTTTTTTGAAAGCTTTTTATTGAGTAAGTAATTGGCAGCAACGGCCATATCGTTTAGCAGGCAAAACCCTTCGCCACGGTCTGCAAACGCATGATGTGTTCCTCCGGCCACATTTAATGATATACCGGTTTGCATGGCCGACAGGCAACAATCAATGGTGCCTTGTGTAATGATCAATTCTCTTAGGGTAAGTTTAGGCGATTGTGGAAACCCGATCTTTCTTTGTTCTCTTGCAGTAAGTTGTTGGGTTTTTAATTTATCAAGATACATTGCATCATGCGTCCATAAAATAATTTCGTCTGTGCATGGCTGTGGTGAAAAAATATTTTCATGTTTGATGCTTCCTTCATGCAGTAATTGTCCGGGTATAAGTTCATATTTAAGCATGGGAAAACGATGGTCTTCCGGAAGCGGGTGGGCATATATGGGGGCAAATGCAATTTGTATCAACTGACTCATAAGAACTACACTTTTAAAATACCACCCAATTCATTTTTTAAGGTGTTGGGCGCTACCAAAGCATAAACAGTTTCACCTGCTTTTGGTTTAATGCCCTGCGTGCCGGTAAACCTGCTAAACGCAGGTAGCACTGCATATTCGCTTCCGAAATAAAAACAGGGAAAACGCAGGGATTGCTTGCCCAGCCCATGTATACTGATGCCGGGGTGAATATGTCCGCTGAATATATAGCTGTTCTCCCTTATTTCACAATCCGTAAAATCATGTACAAATGCAAAGTTGCCGATCCTCGTTTCACAATTACTTATTTGGATAGCTGCATCCTTATACCAGCTTTCTTTTAATATATCATGATTGCCTTTTATAAGATGAAAAGATAATTGCCCGAAATCTTTTCGCCACTTTAAAAAAAGTTCATGCTCTTTATTATCAACACTGTGAAACATATCACCAATTACTAAAATTTGATCTGGTTTAAAGCGTTGAATTTGCGTTATCAGCCTTTGCAGGTCTTCCTTAAATACTCCCTGTGGTACTGCAATACCAGCTTTTCTAAAATGACCTGTTTTACCTAAATGCAAATCAGAAAGAATTAAAATTTTCTTTTCCTGCCAAAAAATACAGCGCTCTGCTGATAATAAAAAAGTATTATTTAATAAAATATGCTCAATAATATTTTGCATGGGGTGCGAAGATAGAATGGAAAATATAAAGTGATAAATGTTTGGTGTTGAAAAATTTGTTTAGTTTTATTACTCGCTAAAACTTCGTTATATGACAGCTGAAACCATTCGTATCAATAAAGACAACTTTGAAAATGATACTAAGCCACCAATACCATCTTCAATTAATGTACTTACTATTCTAACCTTTATTGGAAGCGGAATTGCATTTTTGTTTATTGCATTTATGCCGGCTTTGAATAAACTGATGATGGGTTTTATGGAAAAGGCGGCGGAATCCGGCGATGATCTTTCTGCAAGTAAACTGGCAGAAATAGAAAGGGGCAAATCATTAATTGAGTTAACACAGGCCAATATAGTACCGTTAATGATTATTGGTTTTATCAGTATCATATTATGTGTTGTTGGTGCTATCTGGATGCGTAAGTTGAGAAAAGACGGCTACTGGCTTTATATTTCCGGAGAACTACTTCCCGTTATAGGAAATTTTATTTTATTAGGAACAGAGCAGTTTACGGGTGTTGTTAGTATATTAATGGGAGTAGGTATTCCTTTGTTGTTTGTTGGTTTGTATTCAATGCAGCTTAAATTTTTATCCCGGTAAATTCAGCGCAACGTGAAATAGGCGGGCACTGCAGCGCTCGCTATTTTAAATTATTTTTCCAGTTGCGACTGCATTTTTTGAATGCGATCTTCAAGTCTTTCAGATGAAAGATTATTCCGGCTAAGTCCATCCACAATAATCGGGAAACAAAAAGGCGTTAATTTTTTTGGAAAATTGATGATGATTGTACTGTTGGCAATGCGGTGTAATGCATACCTTAAACGGACCTCTTCCATTTGTTGATCAAGTACTTCACGATATGCCTGTCTTAATAAAATATTATTCGGTTCATATTCACTAAATACGTTGAACAATAAACCTGCACTGCTTTGTAAATGCCTTGCCTTCACTTTTTCACCTGGCATTCCCTGGAAAACAAGTCCGCCGATAACGGCAATGTCCCTGAATTTTCTACGAGCCATCTCAGTAGAGTTTACACTGCGTTGTATATCTTCCAATAAATTATCTGCAGTAAAAAGTTCATACACATTGGTATCATCAATGGGAATGGGTTGATCGCTTAACAATTCAAATCCATAATCGTTGATGGCAATTGAAAAAGTGATGGGTGTAATGATGCTGATTCTATAAGCAAGTATTGCTGCCATGGCTTCATTCACAAGCCGTCCTTCAAATGGGAATACAAATACATGAAAGCCATCTTTTGACTCATGATGTTCTATTAATAATTCATTTGCGTTGGGTATGCTTGATAATTTTTCCTGCAACAATAATAGCGGTTCCAGTGCCACCACTTCCGGATATTGTTCTCTTTTGTTGGAACTTTTATCCGGCGCCAGTACCTCCCTAAGTTTTTGTCCAAGATTGGCAGACAAGGACATGCGGCCTCCCATCCAACTGGGCACAATTGATTTTTTTGCGGAGGATTTCCTGACCAGTACGGTTAAATCTTTTATCATCAGCAATTCAAGATTTCTGCCTGCAAGCGTAAATACATCACCTGGTTTTAACTTTGAAATAAAGTATTCTTCTATAACGCCAATGTACCCGCCACTCAAAAATTTTACCTTTAACATGGCATCGCTTACAATGGTACCGATGTGCATGCGGTGCCGCATAGCTATGCGGCGATTTTGTATTTTATAAATTCCATCAACGATTTCAATTTTTTTATATTCATCATATTGCTGCAATGCTTTCCCGCCCTGCGTTAAAAAAAATAAAACTTCCTGCCATTCGTCTTCGGTGATATCACTAAAGCAATAGGTTGATTTAATTTCTTCAAAAATTTCATGGGGCTTAAATCCATCAGATATGGCAATGGTACATAGGTATTGAAGCAGCACATCAAAGCATAACAGCATTGGTTCTTTGCTCTCAATATAATTTTCAGCAATCCCTTTTTTTAAGGCGGCTGCTTCTACCAGTTCCAGCGAATGCGTGGGTAAAAAATAAATTCTGCTGACTGCATCTGGCTGATGGCCGCTGCGGCCGGCTCTTTGTAAAAAGCGTGCAACGCCTTTGGGTGATCCCACTTGTATAACGGTATCGACTGGGCGAAAATCTACACCAAGATCGAGGCTTGCTGTACATACAACTGCTTTTAATTTGCCGGTGTGTAAATTATCTTCTACCCAAAGACGCAGTTCCTGTTCTATACTACCATGATGCAGTGCAACGGCTCCGGCTAAATCGGGGGCAGCATCTAATAGTGCCTGGTACCACCTTTCGCTCATACCCCTTGTATTAATAAAAATCAATGTTGTACGATTGGCATTGATAATGGGGATTACTTTATTTACCAGCTTAATGCCAAGGTGCCCGGCCCACGGATATTTTTCAATTTCATCCGGATAAATAGATTCAATTTGGATGTCTTTTTTTATAGCTGCCCTTACGATAATTCCGTCAAGTTTTAATGGTGCCAATAAAACTTCCTTTGCCTGTTCCAGGTTGCCAATGGTGGCAGAAATACCCCATATAGAAAGGGCAGTTGTATTGGTTTTTTTACTTATCTTTTTTTCATCCGGCCGGGCTGCTTCAAGGGTTTTCATTAGTTGCTGCCTGCAGCCTGCTATTCTTGAAATGGCAAGCTCTACCTGCACGCCTCTTTTACCTCCCATTAATTCGTGCCACTCATCTACCGCTATTATTTTAAGTTGTTTAAAAACATCGGGGTAATTTTTTTGTGCCAGTAATAAATGCAAACTCTCGGGGGTAATGATGAGCACTTCGGGCATTTGCCTTTTTTGTTTTTGCCTGTCACTCATCGTTGTGTCGCCGTTACGAATGCCGACTTTCCATTGCATGCCTAATTCAGCAATGACTGTTTCCATGGCCCGGCCAATGTCTTTGGCCAAGGCACGTAATGGTGTTATCCAGATTAATTGTAACCCGCTGTTCTTAAGGCTTTGATATTTTGAAGGATGTTTGTTGATGAAATTAATGACGGCACCAAGAAAGACGGAGAATGTTTTGCCGCAACCGGTAGGAGCGTTTACCAGGCCGCTTTCATTATTGATGATGTGCTGCCAGGTTTGTTGCTGAAACAGGAAGGGATGATTGCCATTTGCCGACAGCCATTTGTTGATGACCTTATATCCCTGGGTGCTTGTAAGTTTCAATGAGTTGATGTTGGCATTTTGTATTTAAAGATACAATCAAAACGGTTGGCCATTTTCTTTAAATGAGATGTTTTGTAGAACGGTTGATAACTCGCTTTTTATGTAGTGATTAAATTATTGTAATGGAAGAAGTTGATAATACAATTGTAAATGACGCTCTTAAAAAAAGGCAGCAATTTTAAATGTTAAGATGTGGGAAAAGCCAAATAGTATTGCTCCTGTTGAAACGTGCGACGCCACCGAAGCTTAACCAGGGATATTGGCTGGCTACCAAATTTTATAAAGTTTTTAAATATTCAATCACTGCTTTTCTTTCACTGTCTGTCAATTTATCACCGAAGTAATGACCATAATTTCCATAGCCCTTTAAAGTTGTATTGTATATTTCCGGGTTACCGCCTGCATCTTTTTTCTCATAATTCCAACCTGGAATATCGTAGTTGTAGGATGGATTTGAAAAACTTCTTTGCCAGTATGTTGGCCTGATTTTACTGTTTAGCATGGCCTCCAGGTTTGGGATTGATCCGTTGTGCATATACGGCGCCGTTACCCAAATGCCATCCAGGGGCGGCGCTACATAACCTTTGTATGGAACCAGCTTTGCCGGGTGGTTACCGGTTGTGAACCAACTTGTATTGAACCAGTTGATAAACTGCGGATTGGAATAATTGGCCGTGTACAACATGGAGTCTGTTTTAATGATGCTTGCAGGAATTAACAGGTTGGGATAATCTGCATCAGCGCCATAGTTGCCATGGCAAGAGGCACAGTATGTTTCAAATACTTCTTTACCTGCTGTTGCTTTTTCTTTGTTGACTGGCCTGGGATATTTTGGCGGCTGTATGGAATTGATATAAGCCAGCACATCGTTGAAATGGCTGTCAACTTCCTTGGCTTCTGTGGTGTCGGTGACTGTTAATAAATTAGACGCCATTAAGAATCTTCCAAAATCACCACGGCCAAATCCGTTGTAAAACATGGCATTCTTTTTTTTGAGTAACCACCAGGCCGGGACATCTGTTGGGATGATATCATCGGGTAGTTTTAGTAAGGGCTGATCGCTCCATTTTAGTGTTTGCGGGTCTCTGTGAGAGACTAACAGGTAAGCCAGCCCGTCTGCAAGATTTACACCTTTTACCGGTGCAATTAAATTAGGGGCAATGGTTTTAACCGAGGTAATAAAGTTTTTGGCAGCATCATATTTTTTTGCCTGATCGCCTTTTAGTTGTTGTAAAAACTTTTCGGCGAATACGGCATTTCCTTCCATGTTAATGCTATAATCACTGAGTGAATTACCAAGCCCAACAATTAATTTGCCATCAAATACCTGGGCATGGCATTGCAAACAATTAGGTGCAACAATCAACTCGCCATTGGGTGCATTTACTGCTGTGAAATTATGAGGTAGTTTTGCATTGTTGCCGCTGCGTTGCAGGAAGTTGTTGGTGTCTTTTGGCGAAGCCATCAAAAAGAGCTGAAAGGGAATACCGCTCTTGAGGTAGTTGCCGGTGGTTAAATAACTATAACCGGTAGCCGCATCGCCGGTTCGTTGTTTGCTTGGTGGAATAAACACCGGCTCTTCTTCGTTGTGAACCTTGTCAGTTATTTGTACAAAGGCAAAACATATAGTGATGATGAAAAATAAAATTACCAGCTTTTTCATGATTACAATTTAGTTAAAACAGGAGGTGATAAAAACGAACACATAACAATTGAAACGATTTGATAAATCATCTTCTACATTTACAGTTAGTATGACAAATGAGTGCCGGCAAATGTTCATGGCACCATATAAGTTGTGGTACCAATCAGGGGCGTGAATTTAAATAGAAAAAATTGAGCCGTAAATCTGTTTTTACCAGGCCCTGCTAACACTCCCGTTTATTATACGGATAAAATAAAGGTGTTTGTTTTCGAAATAGTCTGGTATGCTACTCTCCTGGTTTAGCATTACAGGCCTGAAATTATAGTCGGAGAAAACTTTGTAGCGAGGGTCGTTCAACTGGCTCATAAAATCATGAGGATGCGCTATCAACAACTTTGTAAATAAGTAAGTAGATTCAAAACCTTTAAATACCATATCGCCTGCCATTCCCTTATATTTTGCTGCATAGCCGTCGGTAACGGTTCTGCTAAAATCGTCTGTTTTATTATTGTAATAGGGCGTGGTAAAATAGATTGGAAAGTTTTCAAAAGCATCTTTCTTGGTCAGGCTTTTAAAGCTATCCCAATTGGGCATTCCTACCAGCGTGGTGGTATAATGCTCACTTAGTTCGTAACAGGCCGTGGTAAGATCCTTTGCAAAATTTTCATCCAGCGAGCCACCGATTATGATACATTGATAGTTGCTATCCAGTTTTTTTGCAAGTATATCTGCAGTTATCGTATTATCAACATTAATGGTCTCAATATTCAATAAAGGTTTACCATCGGGACGATTGATCATGTTGAAGTACTCAGCCACCTTATCTTCCTGGAATCCTTTTTTTCTTACAAGAAAAACTTTGTCGGTGCCATGGTTTTGTAAAACAAAACTATAGATTGCTTCGCAGTGTGCCTTAAGCGTTGAATTAACCAATACCGTAAATGGGTTGGCTATAATGCCTCCATCGTTGGGATAAGTGGCAGAAATAAATGGGATATTTCGCTTTAGTGCAAAAGCTGCCAGTTGTTTGTATTCCTGGTCTTTTACTGATCCAATAATCAGGTCGAGTTTGTCCAGTTTACGGGCATCAATCAATTTATCTACGGGGGAAATATAAGATTTTGTGTCGTAGATATATGCTTCAATTTTACTGGTATCGGTTCTTAAAGAATCCAGCGCCAATTCTGCTCCATTAATAAAATCTACTGCTGGTGAAATAAAGCGGGGAATGCCCTTGTATTTGAATTTTCCTTCCACTGTAAAAACAGAATCAAGGTAAAGCGGGGCAAAAATGCCCACCCGAAAAGTTTTGGTTATGTGTGGTGCTACATCCACCTGTGCAAAGGAAGAATGCTGAAATGAAGTAACTGCTATAACAATAAAAAATAACCTGAGATAACGAGTCTTCATAATTTTTGCTTCTGTAATTAACGGGTTTGTGTTCTTACTAAAACGATTTTTTTAACTTATTCCCACTCAATTGTTGCCGGTGGTTTACTACTGATGTCATATACTACCCTATTAATTCCTCTAACGTTGTTGATAATTTCGTTGGAAATATCCGCTAAAAATTCATAAGGTAAATGTGCCCAATCTGCTGTCATCCCATCTACAGATGTTACAGCCCTCAATGCTACAGTAAATTCATACGTTCTTTCATCACCCATTACACCAACACTTTTTACGGGTAGTAATATAGTGCCGGCCTGCCACACACTGGAGTATAAATTCGCCTTTTTTAATCCGTTGGTATATATGGCATCTGCTTCCTGCAATAACCGTACCTTTTCTTCTGTAACTTCTCCCAAAATTCTTATGCCGAGACCGGGGCCGGGGAAGGGATGCCTGTAGAGCATATCGTAGGGAATGCCCAGTTCTAATCCAACTTTTCGTACCTCATCTTTAAAAAGAGAACGCAATGGTTCTACCAGCGATAATTTCATTGTAGCTGGTAATCCGCCAACATTGTGATGCGATTTGATGGTAGCAGAAGGCCCATGTACAGAAGCCGATTCAATTACATCGGGGTAAATGGTTCCTTGTCCCAGGAAATCAATATTTTCTATCCGGTGTGCTTCCTGGTCAAAAATTTCTATAAAACATCCGCCGATGACTTTTCTTTTTTCTTCAGGATCAATTTTGCCTGCAAGCTTTGTATAAAAATGCTCTTTGGCATCTACACCTTTTACATTCAATCCAAGTGTATTGTACATGTTAATTACCTGTTCAAATTCATCTTTTCTTAACACACCATTATCTACAAAGATGCCAAACAGGTTTTCGCCGCAGGCTCTGTGAATTAATGTAGCAGCCACTGTACTATCCACACCGCCGCTCAGTGCCATAATTACTCTTTTGTTGCCAATTTTTTCTTTCAGCGCAGCAACTGTGTCGCTGATGAAATGAGCCGGAGTCCAATCCTGTGTGCATTTGCAAATTTCTACCAGGAAGTTGCGGATGATCATTTTGCCATCGGTGGAATGATATACTTCCGGATGAAACTGTAAACCATACAAAGCAAAGTCAGCCTCATTGATTCGTTTAAACGCAGCTACGGGAATACTTTCGGTGGTACCTAATATTTCAAAACCTTCCGGCAAAGTTTTAATAGTGTCGCTGTGGCTCATCCACACCTGCGAGTTGGCAGGTACATTTTGTAATAAAATATCTTCCTTAAGTGTTTCAAGTTTTGCCCGTCCGTACTCTCTTTTGTCACTTTTTTCTACTTTTCCTCCAAATACTTTGGCGGTTAATTGAGCGCCATAGCAAATGCCCAGTACGGGCAGTTTGGCTGAAATTGCTACAATATCAATATCTGGCGCACCTGCTTCATTTACCGAGAAAGGAGAACCCGAAAGAATAATTCCCTTCAGGTCAGGGCTAAATTCGATGGATTTATGGTAAGGGATTATTTCGCAAAATACATTGGCTTCTCTGACTACTCTTGCAATTAACTGTGTGTATTGTGACCCAAAATCGAGGATCAGTATTTTTTCCGTCATAGTGCTGCGAAGGTAAATAATACCCATCACAATTTGAGTGCAGGGAAATTTGTAATGAGATATTATTATTTATTTGGGAGGCTTAATTGTTCAATAAGAAAGAAAAATATTACCAATGGTTTGTAAAGCAGGGTTTAATTACAAATCTTTACAAAAAAAGTTAATTATGAAACGAGTATTATTTTATTGTATTTCTATCATTTCCGTTTGTTCCTGTAATGACATGAGTATTGTTGGCAGTGGAAATATTATTACAGAAAACAGGCAGACAGGAGATTTTAAAGGGGTTTCTGTCGGAAGCGCATTTGAAGTGGAAATTCACACAGGTTCAGTAACCGAAGTAAAAGTGGAGGCAGATGATAATATTATAAAAAATATAGAGACGGAGGTAAGCGGAGGTGTATTAAAGATCAAAAACAAAGGTGGGTTTAGTTTCCAAAACACACACATGAAAATTTACATAACTGCACCAGAGCTTAATTCAATAAAAAGTTCAGGCGCATCGGATGTGAAAATATTAGACGTGGTCAAAAATGCGGGCAAGGTTTCGTTTGATGTTTCAGGTGCCGGCAGTATTAACGGAGAAGTAGATGCGCCGGAAGTTTTTGCGGATATTAGTGGAGCCGGTAATATCACGTTAAGTGGCAGAACTAAAGATTATACTGCTGAAGTAAGCGGTAGCGGCGATCTTAAGACAGCCGATCTTATGAGCGAAAATACTGCAGTAAAAGTGTCTGGCGCAGGAAGTGCGTGGGTGCATGCCAGCTTGTTGTTAAAAATAAATGCAAGTGGCGCCGGCAATGTTTATTACAAGGGTGGTGCAAGGGTGGAACAGCATTCCAGCGGTGCTGCTACTATTAAAAAAGAAGATTAATGCAATGCCTTTTAATTAAGGGGTTTGGTAAGGACAGTAAAACCGGCGGTCACCCGCCAGTTGAGGTTTTTTAACTAAACGAGTTTGAAGATTAATGCAAGATTGTTTAGTAGTCATTATAAAAGAATTGATCGATATTAAAAAAGCCCCGGATGATCCCGGGGCTTTTTACGTGTTATTTAAATTTTATTGTTTTACAAAACGGATGCTGGATGTTGAAGCATCATCGGCAATTCCTGTAAGGTTATAAACCCCAGGCGCCAGGTTAGCACAATCTATATCAACAAGGCTGGCTCCGGCAGTGATAGGGCTTTTTGCTCTCTTCACAATTCTGCCAGCCATATCGGTAATGATGATTTCAATCGTACCATTTTTGTCAGCCGAAATACTTAGTGAAGTTTTTGCAGATACCAATGATGGATATAATCCAACAAAATCTAATCCCTTACTTCCATTGATAGCAACAATTGGTGAATAAGATATTTTTCCATCAATGTTAATCATTTTTAGGCGGTAGTAATTTCTACCTTTTAAAGGAGCCGGATCTACAAAATCAAATGGCTGTGCACACCTGGCCTGTGTGGCCGCAATGGCGTTAATAGAAGCAAAACCTTTGGTTGTAGATGATCTTTCAATTTCCATTTTGATATTGGTAGAAAGGCAGGTTACTTTCCAGTTTAATGCTATACCACTGCTGGCTTTTTGTCCTTTAATATATTCAAGTTTAACTGGAACGGGAGTGGGGCAAATATTAATAGCAGAAGAAGCATTGTGTGGCACAGGTGCCGTTACGACATCAAAATCAACATTGTTAATTTCCGTATCTGTACAGCCTGCAGTTTTTCTAACTACGCCCTTGGTATTGTCTAAAGCAACACCATTATTTACGGGTAATCCGCCTTCTGAATTATTTGCGGCGCCATAGGCTACAACATCAATGATGTTTGAAGCGGGTAGTGCACATGGTGTGGCAGTTGCGCCGCAACCCAACGCAGTGACTTGGCTGGAAAGGGCCACTTTCCCAGAACTAGCACTCATTGCAACGCTTGTGGTTACCAGATCCGGTGTTATAGGCAGTGCTGCTCCGCCGGTGCCTGCTCCACCAAGCTGTATTAATAAATAACCTCCTGCAGGTATCGTTGTACCAGTGGGAATGGCATATAAATTACCCGCAATGGCTGCGAACTGGCCCGTTGCAGAACCATACTGGATTGAAAAGCCGGTTAGTAATTGCGATGCTGTGCTTACATTGTGTAGCTCAACGTAGTCGTAAAGATAAGTGCCTGTGCTTCCACCTCCACCACCATAAACCTGGCTAATTACAACTGTTGTAGATTGACTTCTTACAGCATTTAAAGAAATGGAAAAAACTAGCAGTGTAAAGATTTTTTTCATGTACTTAATTTTAATGCTAAAATGTAAAGGGATTGTAAATTAATATTATTAAAAGGGAGGCTGCTTAAATTGAACTTATATTATTGCACTTAACACACATATAAAATGGGATTGTGGTTAAAATGAAGTTAACTAAATCTTAGAATATAAGACCTGCCTAATCTGCTTTTTTTAACAATGTTACAAAAACGGGAAAATGGTCACTGTAGCTGTAAGTATTGCCATCCCAGGTTCTTTTGGTATAGCCCTTGTACCGGCCGGTTGTTTGCGTTGAAAATTCTTTATTAAAAATAGTAGCCTTATAATAAAACAATTCTTTTTGATTTTTATCCAGCCACCCACCGGATAATAATATCTCGTCAAACAAACTACAGGAATCCTGGTAAGATAATGTGCCAATTCCTTGTTTGTAAAAATCAAGCCATGGGTTATAGATAACAGTAGATGCAACATTTGATAATTTCCCTCTTGCTTATAATAGCCTTGAATATTTGGGATCATAAAACAACCCAATTTAAACTCCACATTTGTTGGCGGCTTTTTTTAATATAATTCATTGTCATCTTGTCATTATTTGATTTTTGGTATTTTCTTTGACATGCATACAAAAACAATACAGAAACATTATGCAAAAAGGAAACATAAGAGTACAAACGGAGAATATTTTTCCGATTATTAAAAAGTTTTTATACAGTGAGCATGACATTTTTGTAAGGGAACTGGTGAGTAATGCAGTGGATGCAACGCAAAAGTTAAAAACGCTTTCTTCCCTTGGGGAAGCAAAAGGTGAAATAGGCGAGATAGGCATAGAAATAAAGATTGACAGTGAAAAAAAGACATTGACCATTTCTGACAAAGGAATTGGAATGACAGAAGAGGAAGTGGATAAATATTTGAACCAGGTTGCATTCAGCGGAGCAGAAGAGTTTTTAGACAAATACAAAGGACAAAACGAAAATAATATCATTGGTCATTTCGGCCTTGGATTTTACTCTTCTTTTATGGTAAGTTCCAAAGTAGAAGTAATAACAAAGTCATTTAAAGAAGATGCAAAACCTGTTAGATGGGAATGTGATGGTAGCCCTGAATTCATCTTGGAAGAAACTGAAAAAGCCGATCGGGGAACTGATATAGTAATGCATCTGAATGATGAAAGCCTTGAATTCCTGGAGCCTGCAAGAATTAACACAATCCTTGAAAAGTTTTGCCGGTTTTTACCGGTGCCGATTACTTTTGAAGGAAAGCAAATCAATAATACTACTCCGGCCTGGACAAAGAAGCCTTCAGAATTGACAACCGAAGATTACCAGTCTTTTTATAAAGAGTTGTATCCTTATAACGAAGCGCCCCTTTTCTGGATTCACCTAAATGTTGATTATCCATTTAATTTAACCGGCATACTTTACTTCCCTAAAATCAAGCAATCATACGAAATACAAAAAGATAAAATTCAGTTATATAGCAACCAGGTATTTGTTACGGACGAAGTAAAAGATATCGTACCTGAGTTCCTGATGTTATTGCAGGGTGTGATTGATTCTCCGGATATTCCATTGAATGTTAGCCGTAGTTATCTACAGGGCGATCCAAATGTGCGCAAGATCAATTCTCATATCACCAAAAAAGTGGCAGATAAGCTGGAGGAAATCTTTAAAAACGATCGTGCCGCTTTTGAAGAAAAATGGGAAAGCCTGGGATTGTTCGTTAAATACGGAATGATGACGGATGATAAATTCCTTGAAAAAGCCAATAAATTCAACGTTTTTGAAGTAGTGGGAGAGAATAAGTTTTATACATTGGATGAGTATAAGATGGCAACTGAAACACTTCAAAAAAATAAAGAAGGAAAGGAAGTTATTTTATATACAACCAATCCTGTTCAACAAGATGCGTATGTGCAGGCTTGTATTGGAAAAGGATATAAAGTAGTGAAAATGGAAACATTGGTAGATGCCGCATTCATCAATAACATGGAGATGAAATGGCAGAGTGTTTCTTTTACAAGGGTAGATTCGGATATTGTAGATAACCTGATTGATAAAAGTGAAACTGTTGAAAGCGTACTAAGTAAAGAAGATGCGGATAAGTTAAAAGGCCTATTTGAAAAGCAGGAATCAACGGTACATATTACTGTTGAAGTAAAAGGTTTAAGTGCGGATGTGCCACCTGTAGTAGCAACAAGGCCCGAGTTAATGAGGAGGATGAAAGATATGGGGGCAGCCGGTGGAGGAATGGCGTCTTTTTACGCTAATATGCCTGATGAAGTAACGCTAACAGTTAACGGCAATCACAAAATATATCAGCATATTCTTGCTGAAGGAGATGCCGCTAAGCAGGAAAAGCAAGTGCGTAATTTGGCTGACCTTGCTTTATTGTCGCAGGATTTATTGAAAGGTAATGATCTTACAAACTTTATAAACAGGAGTGTGGAACTGATGAATGTTGAAACAGCAACTGCAGCAGTTGTTGCTGAATAAACATCCAAATATTTCATTGGAATTAGTTACTACCGGCACCTTTTAAGGGCCGGTAGTTTAGTATAGACAGCTCAAGGTAATTTAGTCTTTTACTATAATGAGTTTCTGTAAAATTTTGCTCCAGAAACAATTGCTTGTATAGCGGATTTGCATACACGATGGTTAAATCCCTGGGATTTTTTTGAATGCTGTTGTGTATGTTTTTAACCACTTTATTCATAACGGTAATATCAAAAGGATTGAATAAAAATATACAATCCACATCTGCCGGTATAATTGATTTGGCCGCATCTTCATGTATAACTGAATAATTTAATTGCGGGTAAAACTCATTGGTTATGTGCAAATTTTCTTTCGTTTTTTCACAAAATTCTTTTGAAAAATCTATTCCGGTTACTTTGTTAAAGCCATTGTAAGCGGCTACACACAAGGCTCTTCCTTTTCCACATCCAATATCCAGGAAATGATTTCGTGGATGGATAGGCAGCATTTTGAAAATTTCATCCAATTGAAAGTACGTGATCGGCATGTAAACTGTAGCATGTGAAATGTCGATACCGGCAGCTTTCATTTTTCCTAATTCATCGGCACCGGTAGTATCAATTCCGTATTTTTTTTCACCTTTAATTTCATGCCTGATAATATATACTGCAATGCTCCAGCCCCAGTTAAAGCCCAGGTAAAAAAAGTACTGTATAAACGCAAATGTTTTTTTCAATCTGATATTTATTGCATTAGTGTACAGTTGACGATAACCTGAAATCTATCATTTTTAATTGAAGTGTAGTTGCCCCGTTCCACTCATTTTGATCAATCGTAAAGACAATGTCAATGGGCTTTTTCTTCTCTAAAATGTGAAATTGACCTGCAAGGTTAAATCCAATTCCGGTGAATGTTTTATCATGCTGTTTTAGTACAAAGCGAATGTGTGATTCTTTTACAATTTTAGAGTAGCCGGTATCTATAACATTTTTAGCGATAAAAACCGGCCGCATATTCTCCGGTCCAAATGGTTCCATCTGGCAAACGATATTATAAAGCGAATCTGTGATTTCGGGAAAAGCCAGTTCACTGTCAATTACAATTTCAGGAATCAGTAAATGGTCTGGAATTGTAGCTGCTACTTCTTCTTCAAACTTAGCAGTAAAGGCTGCAACATTTTCTGGCAACATTGAAAGTCCTGCGGCAGCAAAATGGCCACCATAACCAACGAGGAACGCTCTACAGGCATGAACTGCTTCATATAAATTAAAGCCTGTTACACTTCTTGCGCTACCTGTAACAAATCCTCCGCTTTTCGTTAACACTACTGTAGGCCGGTAATATTTTTCAATCAACCGGCTGGCAACTATTCCTACCACACCTTTGTGCCAATGCTCCTTATAAACAACGGTCGATTTTTTGTTTACCAGCAGTAAGTCATTCTCTATTACTGCGAGGGCCTCTTCCGTAATACTGCTATCTGCTTCTTTACGATCAGAGTTGTCGGTATGCAACATTTCTGCAAACTCCAAAGCCTTAACCGGATCTTTTTCTATAAATAATTGTACTGCTTTTTTTGCATCATCCATTCTTCCGGCAGCATTTACCCGTGGAGCAATTATAAAAACTACATTGGTAATAGTTAGTTTGTTTTGTACGCCGCCTAGTTTTATCAGGGATGCTATACCAGGTCGTGGACTATCATTGATTTGCTTTAGGCCATGATAAGCTAAAATCCGATTTTCTCCTGTCATTGGTACAATATCAGCGGCTATCGCTGTTGCCACAAGTTCGAGGTAATTAAAATAGAATTTTTCGTCAATACTAAAGTGATGCGCTAGTGCAGTTATTAATTTAAACCCCACACCGCAGCCACATAATTCTTTATATGGGTATTCACAATCAATTTGTTTGGGATTTAAAATGGCGATTGCCTGTGGTAAAACTTTATCGGGTAAGTGGTGATCGCAAATAATAAAGTCGATCCCCAGTGTTTTTGCATAAGCAACCAGGTCTACAGATTTGATGCCACAATCAAGTGAAATTATCAACGTGTAATTATTTGCAACGGCGTAATCAATACCAGCTTTGCTGACACCATAGCCTTCTCTATATCGATGCGGAATATAATAATCCATCAAATCAACACGATGAATCTGGCATAGAAACTCATACATACAAGCAACGGATGTTGTACCATCTACATCATAGTCGCCATATACCAATACTTTTTCCTGCTTATCAAAAGCCTGTATTAATCTTTTTACAGCCTTGTCCATATCCTTCATTAAAAAAGGATCATGCAAATGAGAAAGTTGGGGACGAAAGAATGATTTTGCTTTTTCAAATTCATCGATACCACGCTGAACTAAAATTTTACAGATTGTGTGATTTATTTGGAGCTCATTTTGCAATGAGTTTACTTTCACGTTATCTGTGTTTAATATATTCCAGCGTTTATCCATTAAATAATGAGTGCCACAGCAATTCGGATTATATGTACGGAAAGCCGGGGTGGTTTTAATATTTTCTATCGGTAGTATATCTTACTAACTCTTCTAAGGCTTTTCTTACTTCACTATCTTCAAATTCATGAAGAATAACCAAAGCTTCATCTCTGTAAAGATTCATTTTTTCTGCGGCATAGGCAATTCCTCCGGTTTTTACCACGGTGTCAATTACCCATTTTACTTTTTCAACGTCCTTGTTTTCATTTTTAACGATATAAATCAGTTTTCTTTTAATAGAGCTATCAACCTTATTAAGCGTATAGATAAGGGGTAGTGTTAGTTTTTTTTCTTTAATGTCATTACCGGTAGGTTTGCCAATATCATCGGTGCCATAATCGAAAAGATCGTCTTTAATCTGAAAAGCAATGCCCACTTTTTCGCCAAATAGCTTCATTTTGTCTGCAATTGCGCTGTCCTTACTCGAACTCCAGGCACCTACTGCGCAGGCTGAGGATAAAAGAGAAGCAGTTTTATTGCGAATTATTTCAAAATAGATATCTTCTTTTAAATTCAAATTGCGGGCTTTTTCCATTTGTAGTAATTCTCCTTCACTCATTTGCTTCACCGCTTCAGATAATATGCGCAGGTGTTCAAAGTCATCATTATTGGTAGATAGTAATAGGCCTTTTGATAATAAGTAATCGCCAACCAACACAGCTATCTTGTTTTTCCAGAGCGCATTTATAGAAAAAAAACCTCGCCTTTCCATTGATTCGTCTACTACATCATCGTGCACTAACGTGGCAGTATGAAGTATTTCAACAAGTGCTGCAGCTCTATAGGTACTTTCGTTTATGGGTGCATGAAGTTTTGCACTTAAAAAGACAAACATTGGTCTTAGTTGTTTACCTTTCCGCTTTATGATATATTTCATAATGCGGTCGAGCATAGGAGTTTGGCTTTTAACTGATTCAGCAAACTTTTTTTCAAAAGTTTTTAATTCCTCGCCAATGATGTTGTTTATAAAATCCATGCACAAAAAAAGGCAATATAATGCAGTATAAGTCGGCTTCAAAAGAAATATTTTAAATTTGAAGTCCTAAAAGATAAAAAGGAGGCTAATATTTTTAAAACGATGCAGCTATTAGAAACAATCATGAGTCTCCACTTGCTACAAATCATTTGAGTTCCAACAGTATATAAGTTATTTATTGTAAAAAAGTTTGGTTTTTAATTCTCAAATGATAATTTTGTAACATAATTAACTAATTAAATTCAGATAATCTAACAACTAATATTTATGACAAGCAAAACGTACAAATTAATTTTAGGACTTACAATCCTTATTACCACTGCATCCTATTCGCAGACTGGTGAAGGATATAGCGTCTTCGACTCCTCTGTTATTTCAGCCAAGTCAATGCCCCAGCAAAATGAATTTTGGAATAATACCTATAATTTTCCTGCAAAGCCCCGCAATATGTGGGAAGTAGGTGCGTCAATTGGAAATATGGCAATCAGCGGTGACGTTTCTGCTAAAATTCCTTCCTTAGGTTTTTCATTACATGTAAGAAAAGCGCTTGGATACGTTTTCTCTTTGAGAATGCAGTATGTAAATGGTATTGCAAAAGGATTAAACTGGAATTCATCTTTGAATTACCAAAAGAATCCTGCATGGTTAGGTCCTGTAGGTTCGGGTAATGTTTATGGAGGTAATTTGCCAGCTGGTAAAAGTTATACTCCAATTCAAAGAGATGCTAATGGTAATTTAAATACAAGCAGTGCTATTAACCCGGTTTTCTACAATTATAAAACCCATTTACAGGATTTATCACTTCAGGGAATCGTGACATTAAACAATGTACGTTTTCATAAGCAAAAAAATGGTGTAGCACTTTACGGTGGTGCAGGTATAGGCTTTACATGGTATAATGCTAAAATAAACGCTTTAGATGCAGCGGGTAATAATTATGCTGCTCTTTTTCAAAGCCAGATAGGTGCAGCTGGTGTTTATAAAAACAGAAAAGATGTGTTGAAAGCTTTAAAAGCCGGAATGGATAATACATACGAAACAGCAGCAGAAGATGCAGGTGGACGTCGTCCAAAACTGGGCAAAAATACTTTGAAACCATCCGGGACCGTATTAGCTGGTATTGCATTTAAATTAGGTAAAAGAGTAAATCTTGCTTTGGAGGATCGTCATACATTTGTTAAAGACGATTTGCTTGATGGGCAACAATGGCAGGAAGCTGCTGTGGGTGATGCAGTTCAAACCCGTGATTTTGATTCTTACAACTATCTTTCTCTTGGTTTAAATTTCAATCTTGGTGCAAAATCTGTTGAGCCACTATGGTGGGTTAATCCATTGGATTATGCTTACAGCGAGTTAAATAACCCAAGGCACATGAAATTACCAAAGCCGGTGTTGGATGATACAGATGGTGATGGTGTAACTGATCAATTAGATAGAGAGCCAAATACTCCTGCGGGTTGTCCTGTTGATACACACGGTGTAACAAAAGATACAGATGGTGATGGTGTGCCAGATTGTAAAGACAAGCAATTAATTACTCCAACTGAATGTCAACCGGTTGATGCTGATGGAGTAGGTAAATGCCCAGATCCGGCGTGCTGCACAGAACTTGCTAAAATGAAGGAGAATGTTTGCCCTACCGACTATCCTAGTTTATTAATGAGAGGAACTAGTCTTAGTGCAGATGTAAAAGCTATGTTATCAGGAGTTGCATCTAAATTAAAAGATAATCCAACTTGTACAGTAACACTTACTGCGTATCCAGGAGCTTCTAAAGCGCAGCAGTCACTTGCAGACAGGAAATTAGATGCAGTAAAAACCTATATGGTTGAAACATTGGGTGTAAGCATGGATAGAATCTCTACTGATAAAACAATCGGTGGTGGTGATGCTAATATCATTGACATTAAAGCGAACTAAATATCAGGTTATTCTGAATTAAAAAATGCTTTCCTAAAATAGGAGAGCATTTTTTGTTAAAATCATTTTTGTTGGTTGGAACTGTATAATGTAAGACTCAGCGCAATTAAGTCAGGTAAAAAGAATTCTGAAAACCTTAACGACTCATTTTTTTGCCATCTGATAATTTGCCGGGATATTTGAACTGAAATCACTAATTTTGCAATCTTCTATGCGATTTTTACGAGTATCACTAATAGTATTAACAGCATCACTGGTATTTTCTTCTTGCAATAAATTTAGCAAGATATTGAAAAGTAAGGATGTAGATTATAAATTGATCATGGCTGATAAGTTTTATGAACAAAAAAACTATCGCCAGGCACAAGTGTTATATGAAGAGCTTTATCCTGTTTTTAAAGGCACAGATAAGTTTGAAGTATTATACTACAAAGATGCTTACTGTTTTTACTATTTGAAAAATTATCGTGATGCAGAGAATTTCTTTAAGGGATTTTTGGAGGTTTTCCCCAACAGTGATAAAGCTGAGGAAGTAGACTTTATGCATGCAATGTGTTTTTACAAACAGATTCCTAAAGTAGACCTTGATCAAACCAATACGTCTAAATCTATTGGAGTGATGCAGACTTTTATTAACACACATCCTGGATCGTCGAGAATAGCTGAGGCTACTTCAATTATAGATAAGTGCAGAGAAAGGCTAGAAATAAAAGAATTACGTGGTGCGGATCTTTACTATAAGGTAGGCCAATATAGGGCTGCTGCAATTTCTTATGGTGGGTTGCTAAATAATTACCCTGAGTCGAAATCTGCAGATGTTTATAAATTGAATGAAATAAAATCTTACTATAAGTTTGCAAAACTTAGTATTATTGATAAACAAATAGAACGTTTTGAAAAGGTAGTGACAGAATACCAGAATTTTGAGGATCGTTTTCCTCAAAGTCAACTTTTAACCGAAGCGAAAGAATTTTATAATTTAAGTCAAAATATAATTAAAGAAATACAATATGAGCAAATTAAGACGACAACTAAGCTCTAGTACGAGCAGTGTAGTAGAGCCCAAGAACTTGTTTGATATTAAACAAAAAACAGGCAATTTGTATGAGTCTATTGCAATTATTGCAAAAAGGGCTAACCAAATCAATATTACGATTAAGGAAGAGCTGCATAATAAGTTAGAGGAATTTGCCAGCCATACAGATAGTTTGGAAGAAATTCATGAGAATAAGGAGCAAATCGAAATTTCGAAAGCTTATGAGCGTATGCCGAATCCGGCTTTATTAGCATCACAGGAATTTATGGATGATAAAGTTTATTTCCGTAAAAATGAGGAAGACTTATTTAGTTAAGTTTTCACGGAGCATTGGCATTGAATTCAAATAAGAAGTTATATTTTTAACGACGGCTCAGACCGTCGTTTTTTATGTTGAAAGGAAAAAAAATACTAATAGCCATCACCGGCAGCATAGCCGCTTACAAGATCCCAATACTTGTAAGATTATTAATTAAGTCGGGTGCTGAAGTTAAAATTGTAATGACTCCTTCGGCAAAAGACTTCGTTTCCCCTTTAACTTTATCTACACTCTCAAAATTTCCGGTTTTAGTTGAACTTGCCAACAATAACTCATGGTCCAATCATGTAATGTTGGGAAGATGGGCCGACATTATGGTAATAGCCCCACTAAGTTGCAATACGCTGGCAAAAATGGCTGCAGGTACTTGCGATAATTTATTGCTGGCAGTTTATCTTTCAGCCACCTGCAAAGTGGTTGCAGCTCCGGCAATGGATGAAGATATGTGGTTGCACCCTGCAACAAAATTAAACATGCAAAGAATTTCGTCTTTTGGAAATTTGATCATTCCTGTTGAAAATGGAGAATTGGCGAGTGGGCTTGTTGGCGAAGGTAGAATGGCCGAGCCAGAATCGATCATTGCCTGGCTTGAAAATTATTTTTCAGCAGATTTACCGTTAAAAGGTAAGAAGGCAATAGTTACTGCCGGCCCCACTTATGAGCAAATTGATCCGGTTCGATTTATCGGAAATAATTCTTCGGGTAAAATGGGGATAGCAATAGCAACAGAACTTGCGAATGCGGGTGCTGAAGTAACATTGATTATTGGTCCTACGAATCAGTTAATACCACAGGAATTAAATACGATCAGCGTTAAATCTGCGGCTGAGATGTACGACGCAGCTACCGGCATTTTTGCAGATATGGATATTGCCGTTATGAGTGCAGCAGTTGCGGATTATACGCCAACAATAACAGCGCTTGAAAAAATAAAAAAAAGCAACGATGATAGTTTAACGATTGAATTGACAAAAACAAAAGATATTCTCAAATATTTGGGACAGGTTAAAACTGCCAAGCAATTACTGATAGGTTTTGCGCTTGAAACCAATGATGAAGAAAAGTATGCATTAAAAAAATTGTCGGAAAAAAATGCTGATATGATTGTGTTGAATTCCTTGAAAGATAAGGGCGCAGGCTTTGGATTCGATACAAATAAAATAACCATTTTTACTAAAATGGGAGATACTCACCAATTTGAAACAAAGTTGAAAGCAGAGGTGGCAAAAGATATTGTAAATACTATTATCGGTTATAAAATATGAGCACTAAAAAGCTAATACTTATTTTTATTTTTTTGGTTTCGGTAAATAGACTTGCCGCACAGGAATTAAATGCTAGAGTAACGGTTAATAGTAGCCGCGTTGGTACTACGGTTAATAAAAATGTATTTCAAACCCTTCAGACGGCTTTAAATACATTTTTGAATAATAGAAAATGGACCAAAGACAATTTTGCTGTTAATGAAAAAATTGACTGTAATTTTTTATTGAATATACAACCTACCAATGATGTAAATGTTTATACCGCATCACTAACCATACAGGCCGCAAGGCCGGTTTTGAATTCAGCTTACTTATCTCCGATAATTAATTTCCAGGACGAGGATATCATTTTTAAGTATGTAGAATTTCAGCAACTCGAGTTTAATGAAAACCGTGTATCAGGCACTGATCCGCTTACGTCTAACCTTACAGCCGTTTTTGCATATTATGCTAATTTGATTCTTGCATTTGATTATACATCTTTCTCTCCGCGTGGTGGAGATCCGTATTTTTTAAAAGCCCAGAATATAGTTAATAATGCGCCTGAATCCCGTGGTATTACTGGTTGGAAAGCGTTTGACGGTGTACGAAACCGCTATTGGCTGGTTGAAAATATGTTGAATAGCCGCTATGGTATTATTCACGATATTTATTATGCATACTATCGGAAATCGCTTGATAAAATGTATGAAGATGAAAATGTTGCCAGGCAGGAAATGATGAACGTAGTAAACCTGCTTAGCAGCTTTAATGCGGATAATCCCAACACGATGATTAACCAGTTTTTTTTCCAAGGCAAGTCAACTGAAATAATTAAGATTTTTTCAAAAGCCGCTATCCAGGATAAATTAAGAGCTTCGGAACTTTTGCAAAAAATGGACATCACTAATGCAGCCAGGTACAAAGGAGAATTAAAATAATGAAACGACTTTTAGTTATCTTATTAGTATGCTCAATTGCTGGTTGCAACAGTAGAGATGATGTGTCGTCTTCCGATATTTTAAGTAAAGAAAAGATGCAGGTTGTAATGAGGGATATTATCCAGGCCAGTTCATTTACAGAGCAATTTATCAAAAAGGATACTTTAAAAAATGCTAATGTTGAAAACATGAAGATGCAACAGCGTATTTTTTTATTGCATCATATTAGCAAAGAAGCATTTTACAAAAGTTATAATTTCTATTCTACTCAACCCGAGTTGATGAAACCTCTTTTAGATTCCATTATTGCTATGGGAGAAAGGGAAAGAATTGATGTGCTTGAAAAACACAGTGGAGGAAAAAAGGGAAACGAAACTAAGTAAATAATAACCTGGCTGTAATCACTCTGCAAATGATTCAACCCGGTGTTTTTCCAGGAAGTTCAGGTAAAGATTCTTTACGTCTTTTATCAATCGTTCTTTAGAGTATTTTTTTATAATTGTTTCAAAACCTGCCTTTCCCATACTTTCCCGAAGTGATTTGTTTTCTAGTAAAGTAATGACATGATCTGCAAATGAGTTAACGTCATTTACTGCTGTCAAATAGCCATTTTCTCCATGAACAATTACGTCTTCTACACCACCAACATTGGTTGACACTACAGGTTTACAGGCAGCTTGTGCTTCTATCAGCGAAACCGGAGTTCCTTCATTATAAGAGGTTAGTACAACTATATCCAAACCTGCCAGCACCTGGTCTATTTCCGTTTCCCAGGAGGTAACTACAATATCTGCCCTTGCTTTTGGATTTTTAGCGAAATAGGAATAACTCAATCCTAAATCCCGGCTCTTTCTTTCTATACCGGGCAGGGATTCTCCATCACCAATAATCGCAAACCGCACATTTATACTTACACGCTTTTTGATTAGTGCAGCAACTTCAACAAACATTTCATGATTCTTAATTGGAACGATGCGTCCAATAATTCCAACAATTATTTCATCAGAATTAAACCCGTATTTATTGCGAAAAATCATTCGTTTGTTATCTTGATCAACTGAATATTTTTCAAGGTTAAAACCAAGCGGAATGGTAAATATTTTATTTTCAGGAGCAATTTTATATACCTCCAATAATTCATGCTTTTGTATGTCACTGATTGCAATAATGGCATCAGTTTTTTTAGCAAGGTAGCGCTCCAGCGAAACTATAAAAGATGAAATGAATTTATTAAAATAAGAGTGAAAAACATGGCCATGAAAAGTATGGACAATCATTTTGACCTTACACGAACTTGCTGCCATTCTTCCAATCGCTCCTGATTTTGAAGCATGCGTGTGTACAATGTCCGGTTTAAATTCTTTAATGATTTTCCTTATTTTAAAGTAAGCCCTGATATCATTAATTGGCAAAATACTTCTTTGCATTTCAGGTATTTCAATAGGATTGATACCAAGCTTTTCAGCAATATATCTTGCATCCTTTTCGTAGGGATCTCTTTTACCAACCAACAGCAGTGTTTCAAACTCCGGCGAAAGATAGGTTGACAACAATGTAACGTTCAAAGAAGGGCCACCTACAATAAGCCGGTTATGAATTCTAAGTATTTTGTACATATAGAGGCGCAAATATAACTAATGTATGATAAAATTTACTCCCCGTTCAATTATTACAGGGGAAAGTACAGAACGGAATTACCGGATTGAAACCCTCACTGTCATTGCTATTGATAATGAGCGTTTAGTTTATTTTCATAAGTCGGTAAGATAATTATTAAAACCTATATTCATGGTAGTTTTTACACACTTAAAGGCAAATTTGAGGAGTAAATTAACTGGCCAATTTGTTTTACTTTTAAAGTATATAAAGGTTGTATGAAAAAGGTTTTTGAAAATGGTGTAATTGCCACCGATGATATAGCAGATAATGCAGTGCTGATGTTGGGCGGCTTCGGATTATGCGGTATTCCTGAAAATTGTATCCGGGCAATCGTTAAAAAAGGGATTAAGAATCTGACCTGTATTTCCAATAATGCCGGGGTAGATGATTTTGGCATTGGCTTAATGCTAAATCAGAAACAGGTTAAAAAAATGATTTCCTCCTACGTTGGTGAGAACGCTGAATTTGAAAGGCAGTTACTAAGTGGAGAACTGGAAGTAGAATTAATTCCACAAGGAACATTAGCCTCCAGGTGCATGGCGGCAGGCTACGGAATGCCTGCAATTTATACACCCGCCGGTGTAGGTACCGAGGTTGGTATCGGAAAAGAAGTAAGAGTTTTCAACAATAAGTCTTTCTTATTGGAATATGCATTTGATGCAGATTTTGCCTTAGTCAAGGCCTGGAAAGGCGATACTGCAGGCAATTTAATTTACAGGGAAACAGCACGTAATTTTAATCCCTTGATGGCGATGGCTGGTAAAATAACCATTGCTGAGGTTGAGCAGTTGGTTCCTGCGGGGGAACTAGATCCGGACCAGGTACATACTCCCGGCATTTATGTGCACCGGATATTTCAAGGAACTGGTTACGAAAAACGTATTGAACAAAGAACTGTCCGGAAAAGAATTGAATAATTGAAAAACAAATACTCCGGTTTCAGTTTCCATTAATTTATAATAAAGAAAGTTTGAAAGATTAATAGTTAATCAAAAGGTATGCTCAACAAAAACCAAATCGCACAACGGCTTGCGCAGGAATTAAAAGACGGGTATTACGTAAACCTCGGAATTGGCATACCAACCCTTGTTGCCAATTATATTCCTGCCGGGCTCGATGTGGTTTTACAAAGCGAAAATGGATTGCTTGGAATGGGGCCATTTCCTTTTGAAGGTGAAGAAGATCCTGATTTAATTAATGCGGGCAAACAAACAATTACTACTATTCCAGGGTCGGCATTTTTTGATAGTGCAACGAGTTTTGGTATGATAAGGGCCGGTAAAGTGGACCTTACAATATTGGGAGCAATGGAAGTAAGTGAAAAGGGCGATATCGCCAATTGGAAAATTCCCGGAAAAATGGTGTAAGGAATGGGTGGTGCAATGGACTTGGTAGCTAGTGCAAAAAATATACTGGTAGCAATGATGCATACAAATCCAAAAGGTGCATCCAAATTGTTACGGGAATGTGTACTTCCACTTACCGGCCTTGCATGCGTAAAGAAAATTGTTACAGAGTTGGCAGTGCTGGAAATTACAAATGAAGGCTTCAATTTATTAGAAAGGGCTCCCGGAGTAAGCGTTGAAGAAATTGTTTCAAAAACTGCAGGTAAATTATCTGTACATGGAGAGATTCCTGAAATGGTCCTTTAAAAAAATCCCCCCGAACTTTGAAATTGTATTCATTATCCAGGGAGATGCTATTGGCTAACAATCGTCACAAGTTTATACTGTTGGTGCGGAAGCTACTATTTCCTCACTTACACCAGCAGCGTATTTTTCAAAATTATTAATGAATAATTGAGCAAGTTCTTTTGCTTTTATATCATACAAACTTTTATTCTTCCAGGTATTTTTTGGATTTAAAATAGGTGCAGGTACACCGGGACAGGTTACTGGCACCTGGAACCCGAAAACCGGATGCTTTTCAAATGTTTCGTCATTAAGTTTTCCTTCCAAAGCAGCAGTAATCATAGCACGGGTATATGCAAGGTTTATTCTTTTTCCAATTCCGTATGGCCCGCCGCTCCAACCTGTATTGATCAACCAAACATTTACATCGTTTTCCATCATTTTGCTGCCCAACATTGCAGCATATTGTCCCGGGTGCAAGGGAATAAATGGTGCGCCAAAGCATGCACTAAATGTCGCCTTAGGTTCGGTTACCCCAGCTTCTGTGCCTGCCACCTTTGCCGTATATCCGCTTATGAATTGGTACATAGCTTGCCCGGGTGTAAGTCGGCTCAATGGCGGCAATATGCCATACGAATCGCAGGTTAAGAAGAATATGTTTTTTGGGTTTTTACCAATGGATGGTTCTAACGCATTACTAATATAATTTAAAGGATAACTTACCCTTGTGTTCTCAGTTATTTTCTTACTGGCAAAATCTATCCGATCACTGCCTGCTAAAAACGTTGCATTTTCAATAAGTGCGCCTGGCCTGATTGCCTGAAAAATTTCAGGCTCTTTTTCCTGGTTAAGATCAATTATTTTAGCGTAACATCCTCCTTCAAAGTTAAACACTGTATTGTCTGACCATCCATGCTCATCATCGCCAATTAATAAGCGATTGGGATCTGCACTTAAAGTTGTTTTTCCTGTGCCGCTCAATCCAAAAAATATAGCGGTATCGCCAGCCTTACCCATGTTGGCAGAGCAATGCATACTCAACACATTTTTTTGGTGAGGAAGTAAAAAATTTAATACGGAAAAAATACCTTTTTTAATTTCGCCTGTATAACCGGTGCCTCCGATAAGAATTGTTTTTTTAGTAAAACTTATCATGGCAAAATTTTCCTGCCGGGTGCCATCTACTTTTGGATTGGCTTTAAAGCCGGGTGCATGAACAACTTGCCAGTCAGCAGTAAAATTTGCCAATTCTGCTTCTGCCGGTCTAAGAAACATATTATAGGCAAATAAATTACTCCACGGGTGTTCATTAATTACCCTGATATTTAACCGGTACTCAGGTGCTGCACAGGCAAAACAATCACGAACCCACATCTCCTTCTTTGCCAGGTATTCCATCATCCGGATATAAAGCTGATCGAAAATATGTGGTTGGATGGGAATGTTAAACTCGTTCCAGTTCACAGCAGACCGGGTAATATTGTCTTCTACAATGAATTTATCTTTAGGGCTTCTGCCAGTAAACTCACCTGTTTTAATAACTAAAGCGCCTGTATCGCTGAGTACACCTTGTCCGAGTTGAAGCGTTTGTGTTACAAGTTCATCAGGCGGTAATTGATAATGCAGATCTTTTGAGATCTTTAAACCTGGGTTTATAAATGCAGGTATGGGCACGGCAAGCATGATGGGAACTGACATAGCTGGGCAATCGTTTTATTAAATAATCAGTATTGATATTAAAGGTATGTTTTAGAAATTTTATAATTTTTTATCCTATAGACCTTCAATTATAACTTATTTTAGCATTTAGCGGCAAAGATTTGCAAAATTTCAAACCTTGCTGTTATTTTTAGAACAAGATTGAACAATCCTTCTAAATGATTGAACGGCTTGAATATTTTATTTTTTTTACCACCATCTATCGAATTATTAACTCTTATTTATAGGATTCATTTAAAATGTATATTGCAAACTGTAAAAAATATTTATGAAATACCTTCCTTTAAATTCAGCACTATTTTCTCAAAATCGTGCACGTTTTATTCAAAAAATGGAAAAGAATTCCATCGCCATTTTTAACAGCAATGATGAACTGCCTACAAATGCAGATCAGTTATTTAAGTTTAAACAAAATTCCGACCTGATATGGCTTACAGGAATTGAGCAGGAAGATTCCATGCTGGTATTATACCCGGATAATCCCGATCCAAAATATCGTGAAGTGCTGGTATTGGTACGTCCCAATGAACTAAAAGAAAAATGGGATGGGCATCGCCTTCGCAGGGAGGAAGCTACTGCCATGTCAGGTATTGAAACCATTGTTTGGCTGGATGTATTAGATGGTGTTTTGCAACCCTGGATACATTGGGCGGATACAATTTACCTGAACAGCAACGAAAATGATCGCAAGGCAAATCTTGTTCCTGTAAGAGATTACAAGTATGCCGCAATGATGAAGGAACGATATCCCTTGCACAATTATAAGCGCAGTGCAAAACTCATGAAAGAATTGAGGGCGATTAAATCTCCATTGGAAGTAGAGGTGATGCAAAAGGCCATTGATATTACCGATCAAACTTTCCGAAAGTTATTGGAAGTGATTAAACCTGGAATAATGGAATATGAAATTGAAGCAGAAATACAATATTCTTTTTTAATGCAACGTGCTACTGGCCCGGCGTACAGCTCTATCATAGCAAGTGGCGACAGGGCAAGAACATTACACTATGTAGAGAATAGCAGGGAGTGTAAAGAAGGTGAATTAATCTTAATGGATTTTGGGGCAGAGTATGGTAACTATTGTGCAGATCTTTCCCGTACAGTTCCGGTGAGCGGCAAATTTACAAGGAGGCAAAAAACTGTTTACAACGCCTGCTTACACTTGCATCATTATGCAGCGTCGATCTTAAAACCGGGCATCAATATCATTGATTATACAGAAAAAATCGGGGATGAAGCAACCATCATCTTTCAAAAAATAGGGTTGTTAAAAAAATCGGATATTAAAAATGAAGACCCCGAAAACAAGGCTTATCGCAAATATTTATACCATGGCATTTCACATCATTTAGGCATTGATGTACACGATATAGGAACCAGGACTGAACCAATCAAGGCAGGGATGGTATTTACCATTGAACCTGGAATTTATATCGAAGAAGAGCAAATGGGTGTAAGGATTGAGAATAATTTTTGGGTTACAAAAAATGGCAATAAAGACCTCATGAGCAATATTCCTATAACTGCGGAGGAAATTGAAGCCCTGATGAAAAAATAGGTTGTTGAAATGGAAATTTTTTATTTCTCAAATTACCGTGTTTCCTTCAAATTGGTAAAAGCCTTCAATGTGCTATATTTATCATCTGAATAATAAAACAATTATACCTGATAGCGCATTTCATTTGTCTAATTACCAACATCAACACTTGTATCTAACATTTAAATAAAATTGCTCTCCCGGCAAATCAGATGAACCAGGCCATTACAGGCCATCCAATTATGAAACAAATCCCAAACATATTTACGCTGCTCAATCTTTTTTTTGGTTGTATTGCCATTGTATATGCTTTACAGACAAATAATATTATCATCTATACAAATGACGAATTTACCAGTAGTTTTAATATTCCGGAAAAACTGGCTTTTGCTGCACTCTTTTTATACCTGTCTGCATTGGTAGATTTTTTAGATGGTTTTGTAGCAAGGGCATTCAAGGTATGCACTGAAATGGGCAAGCAGTTGGATTCGCTTGCGGATGTAGTAAGTTTTGGTGTTGCACCAGGAGTAATTTTATTTCAATTACTGCGCATGAGCCTGCTGCGTGACGAAAATGGTTTAGATGCATCAATGGGTTGGTTATTGCCAGCCTTTATTTTAAGTTGCGCCGCTGCCTATCGCCTGGCTAAATTTAATTTAGATACCGCACAAAGATTTGGATTCAAAGGTGTTCCCACTCCCGCAGTTGGTTTATTGGTGGCATCTTTTCCGCTGATATTACATTATAGTAGTTCTTTGGTTAACATAAACAATTGGCTTATCAATAAATGGTTTTTATATGGGCTTATTGTTGTGCTTAGCTGGCTAATGGTAAGCAATTTGCCTATAATGGCATTTAAATTCAATGATTATACCATAAAAAATAACCTGCCCAAAATTATTTTAATAGGGATTGGCGTTATTTCCATCCTCTTTTTAAAGTGGTTGGCAGTTCCGGTTATTTTCATTGCCTACATTATTTTATCTTTGCTGCTCAAAAATAAAACTACAACATGACCTTCACTGCACAGGTAAAAGTAATGCCACTGAAAGAATTACTCGATCCACAAGGAAAAGCTGTATTAGGCGGCTTTCAGAATTTAGGCTTAAATGGTATCAGCGATGTAAGGATCGGTAAAAACATCACCTTGCAGATTGAAGCTGAACACGAACAAAATGCAAAGCAGATTGCAGAAGAAGCTACCAAAAAACTATTGGCAAACCAGGTAATGGAGATGTTCGAAATTACAATTAGCTAAGGTTAAGTTGGT
The DNA here is from genome assembly GCA_046590675.1 of Ferruginibacter sp. GTDB lineage: Bacteria > Bacteroidota > Bacteroidia > Chitinophagales > Chitinophagaceae > Ferruginibacter. The sequence goes on from JBKJUP010000029.1 coordinate 39,600, forward strand.
GCTTTCCAAATTTCAATTGCTTTAATCAGTAGCATAAAAGCAACTCATGTCACTATTTATTGTTCCCACTCCAATTGGCAACCTGGCGGATATTACTTTCAGGGCCATTGAAATACTGAAATCGGTAGATCTGATACTTGCAGAAGACACCAGGACCTCTTCGGTATTGCTACAGCATTACCAGGTACAAAAACCTATTACGCCTTATCATCAGCACAACGAACATAAAATCATTCATCACCTGGTAGAACAAATGCAGGGCGGTAAAGTAATGGCATTGTTAACCGATGCAGGAACGCCGGGTATAAGTGATCCCGCATTTTTGTTAGTGAGGGAATGTGTTAAGAATGATGTAAGGGTAGAATGTCTCCCCGGTGCAACTGCTTTTGTGCCGGCTTTGGTCAATAGCGGGCTGCCCATGAACAGTTTTTGTTTCGAAGGATTTTTGCCATTAAAAAAAGGCCGCCAAACTTTTTTGAAGAAAATGGCGCTTGAAGAAAGGACAATGGTTTTTTACGAAAGCCCAATGAGGTTAATAAAAACACTCAATGATTTTATTGAACACTTTGGCGCAGAAAGGCCATGTTGCGTTAGCCGCGAACTCACTAAAAAATTCGAAGAAAACTACCGTGGAAGCTTACAGGAAGTACACAATCATTTTAATGAAAAGCCGGTAAAGGGCGAGATCGTAATTGTAGTTGGCGGTAAGCCATAGTCTCCACTTTTTATCAATATCAATTCACTTCATATAGTTCTTTTTTATCGGGAAAATTCAACCTATACAGCTTATTATTTACTGGCTAAATGGCTTTCCTTCTTTTAAAAATTCTTTTTTTATCCCATCCATTACATCAGATAAATAAACAGTCATCTGTGGAAGAGCATTTGCTTCGTCATCCAAATTGAAAATAGTTTCACCAGCAACCTGATCAGGTATTAGTTGCCCATTTTTTTTCAGGTCGCCAACGATTTCCTTATCCAATAGAAATTTTTCAAGCGCTTTGATACTGGCATAATGAACAACATTAACAATACTGCCACCCGTAAGCTGATATTTTTTTACCTGTTCAGATACATTTACCTCCTCCCTTCTTTCATCATTATTGGCGTCAGAATTATTGTTAACAGGAATATGCTTTTTGAGGAACCGTACTTTTTTAGGGAAAGATAATTGCCAGATAGCTGCCCGCTGTTCTGCATCTGGCAACGAAAATTTAAGCAATGAATTAAACCGCCTGATAAAAGCGTCATCAATATTATTTTTCATATTGGTAGCTAAAATCACCATGCCATTATAATCTTCTATCCGTTGTAATAGATAGGATACTTCCTGGTTGGCATATTTATCATGCGAATCCTTTACACTGGTTCTTTTTCCAAACAAGGCATCGGCTTCGTCAAAAAATAAAATCCACCCTTTGTCTTCTGCCCTTGCAAAAAGCAGTTCCAGGTTTTTTTCCGTTTCGCCGATATATTTAGAAACTACCATCGATAAATCAATCTTATAAACTTCTTTATTAACCTGGTTGCCCAGCAGGCCGGCGGTAAATGTTTTACCTGTACCGGAAGGACCATAAAATAACGTGCGGTAACCCCTTTTTAGCCGATCGCCCATGCCCCAGTCATTTACAAGCTGATCATTAAAACTAAGCCAGTTTTCAAGTTCGCCTATTTGTTCTCTTAATTCATCACTAATCACAAGATCTTTCCAGGTAAGTTTAGTAGTAATACGCCTGGCAGGAAAACTCATACTGAAATGTGGCGTGGCATGTTTTCCATTGATAAGCATTTCAATATAATCTTGCGACATAATGATGCGGCCGTGCAATGAAGGCTCGCCTTCTGGCAGTGTTTCGAGCCATAAAACTTTTTTATCTGCAAAAAGATGATCGGCCTGGAACAAGGCCTGCACCTCAGTACGCTTTTGTGGATTATCACCGGAGATAATAAAGAAAGCTGTTTCGCCGGTTGGTAAAAAGCCACGGAAATTTTTGCCTCTTGTTCCGCCTATTTTAGGGAAATTATGATCGCCCAATAACCCCATAGCATCATCAAATAAATGTGGATATACATAAGGAGCCAATGCAATCAATAATAATAAGGAAGAATTTTTATCAAGGTTGTTTTGATTGATAAAAGATGCTAAATTTTTATTCCATTTACTTACAGGCGGCAAGGGAGGTTCAGCTTTTTTATAAGTTTCGTTGATGCTTTTATTTACCCGGTGTTGAATTAAATCAAACAGGTAGGTAAATTCGGTTGAATAGGGGCTTGCCATAGTAAAAGAGTTTATCCGGTTTTAGAAAGAAATTCTTTTGATAGTTGCATATAATCAATTGCACCATTGGCATGATTGTCGAAGCTGAAAATATCCACCCCCGCTTCCTGCGCTTTAGCTAATTGAATATTTGTGCGGATATGTGTTTGAAATACCTTGCTTCCAAATTCTTCTTCCAACTGGCGGCACACATCCCGATTCATTTTTTTGTGGTCATCAAATTTTGTAAGAATAAAACCCAGGATATCAATTTGTAGACCAAGTTTCTTTTTTATTTTTTCCACGTTGTTAAAATGATACATAAAACTTCTTACACCTTTTACAGGCAGAAACTCCGCCTGTAAGGGCATTAAAACATATCGACTTGCTACCAGTGCATTAACGGTAAGCATGCCAATAGCTGGCGGACAATCAATAAAAATAAAATCGTAGTTGGCTTCAAGCGGTTTCAATATCCATGTTAGCAATTGCTCCCTGCCATACACACTTACCAGTTCAAGCTCGGCGCCGGCCAGTTCTATAGAAGAAGGAATTAAATGAAGGCCGCCCGGTAATTTTATAATTACGGTTTCGCCTTCTGCATTATTTCCCTCCATCTCTTTTTTAAATTCTGTAAAAAGATTGGGTTCGGTTTCTTCACTTATGCCTAGGGCCTGCGTAAGATTGGCCTGTGGATCTGCATCTACCAGCAAAATTTTTTTGCCTTGCAGTTGTAATGCAGCGGCAAGGTTGATAACGGTGGTGGTTTTACCAGAACCCCCTTTTTGTATTGCGAAAGAAATGATGGGCATAGTAATAAGGTTATTAATGTTTCATAATGCAATCTAAAATTTTCCTTTACCAGATTTATCGGGTAGTCCTTTGTCTATATTTTGTCCCCACCATGTTTGAGCTTTGGCTATCCGGCCATGATTTGTTTCTGCATCGTAAACTGCCTGCAAAGCCGATAACTTTTTTCGAAATTTCGTAACGATTGCGTCCAGTTCTGCACGTTGTTTGGCAATTACTTTTTTTGCTTCTGAAAGTGCCGCCGCTTCGGTACAGGCTTCAACATCTTTTACTGAAAAACCGGCAGCTTTGGTACGCAGTTCCTGGGTAAGTTGTTCAGCCAACTGATTAGTAAGGTCAAAATGCCGTTGCTCATGTTGCAACAGGGCATTGCTACTATCGTCCAGTACGGTATTGATCATGTCTTGCTTAAACGTGGTATCGCAATCATTTAAGTCGGTTGCCTTTGCTGTTGCACCATTTTGATTGTGAATACTAAAACTTATAGCAGATTTGCTGCTTTTTACACAAGGCTCAACAAGATCAGCACATTCACCTGCATTAGTAGCCGTTGCGCCACTAAGCGTATATTCGATATTTTTATTTTTTTTAAAAGCTGCCTTGCATTTAGCTGAATTGGCCTTGCAACCTGCAGTAATATCCCGAATGCTTTTACTGATAGAAGCATTGCATGCTGAAATATCTGAACCTGCTTTTGCTTCTCTTGCTTTTAAATCGGTCGTCCAGGCTTTTGCCCAGGAATGTTCCTGCCACATAAATGATTTCACTTCAATGGATGAAGGACTGGGTTCAATGTTTACTTTAAACGCTTTGTATTTATCAGGGTGCATATCGGCTTTTTTATCTTTAGCCATGCCTTTTTCACAATCTATATTTTTGGAACCAACATGTGCCGTACTGCCACTTGCGGCTGCAGTCAAGGGTTTAAAGGGATAAGTTGATGAATCAAAATCGGTAATCCCGCTGCTGGTTTCTGCATCAAAACTTGCTTTCTTTGGAACTTTGCCTATAAAATCGCCCCATGTTAAAGAACGATGATCAATCTTCTTTCTTTGCACTTCATCTGTCGGCTGGCCAGCGCCCTGCTGCACTACGTGCGTTAGTTCATGCGCCAGTAAAAATTTTCCCTGGGCGCTGTTTGGATCAAATTTTCCTTCGTTAAAATAGATATCACGGCCATGGGTAAATGCCTGGGCCTGCAATTCCTGGTTCATATTTACAGCTTCACTGTCGTTGTGTATGCGCACATTACTAAAATCTGCACCAAATGAGTTGTTCATTTCGTGCATTGTTTTTGCAGGCAGCTTGTTTCCTTTACCCGCCGTATTTTTTAAATTTGTTGCAACCTGCGGCGATGCTGAATTAGCAGATGAATCCTGCTTGGTTTGTACGGCTGATGTTTTCTTTTTTTCTTCTTCCATCTTATGATCCTCTTTCTTCTGCACTTTCTCTTTTTCATGTTCATGATCCATTTTCTGCACAGTTGGTTTCTCCTCCTCTTTTATATGATTGTCTTTTTTCTGTACTTTTTCTTTTTCATGCTCAGCACCCATTTTTTGTACCGGCATTTCTGTCTCCTTTTTCTTTTCCGGTAATTCCATTTTCTGCACAGGGGGCATGCCTTCTTCTTTTTTCTTTTCGGGTAATTCCATCTTTTGCACCGTATGCTTTTCTTCTTCTTTTTTTGGTGCATCCATTCTCTGAATGGTTTTGTCTTTTTCCTTTTCAGGCGAAGCGCTACGTTGAACAGAACCTTTCAATTTATCTTCCTTATCACGCTCCATTCGCCTATCATTGGTGCCAAGCTTTTCATCTTCTAAAGAAGTAGCCAACCTTTGAATACTACTTATTTCTTTCTGCTGCACAGCAGGTTTCGCTGTTTTATTATTTACCACTGCTTTGGCAACATTGTCTGCTTCGTGCTCATACTTATCGCCCGGCTCGTTTACAGATAACTTTGCCTGGAAGAAATTATTCTTTTGCTGTTTTTCGCTCGCCTGTTCTTTTTTAGAAAAAAAAGGTTTGTCTTTCCCTTCAACAGACTGCGCATTGCGGTGATTGTATAAGCGTGAGAGGTATGACATAGATAACATTTTTTTTAAAATAACATTTCACGTTTTAAATTATGCTAGTCAACGGATCGAAATTTTTACCGACGATATCATCATTTATAAGTATTAATGAATTTAGTGACTTGTTAAGAATTTTATGCAAGAACTCATTAAAGCTTAAATGATACTCCTCCGATCTTGTATTACGTCCATCAAGAATGATTATTGGGCAAGCTTTTTTATTATCATCCTTTATATTCCAGTAAATAGTATCTCCATTATCACTGAATGCGAAAGGTATTAATCCACTCCCGTCCATAAAAAGTTTAAATGGATACTCTACACCGTATTCGTTTTTCAACTTGTAAAATACTTGCTCCTGATATTTTAGAAAATGCAAAAGATTAAATCTATCGTAAGCAGAGAAAGGGTTGAGAAACCATATTAATTGACATAATCTGCCTGTTCCATAGTAATTAATAAATTTTACATAGTCCAGAGGAAATTTAAAATGTATGTTTTCTTCAATTTTATTCCATCTATCCATTGTAATATTATTTTCTACAAGGTTAGTACCGGCAGTTATTTGAGAGATCAATTCATTAAATGTAGACATAACTCGTAATTTATGGCTTGTTTGGAATTGTATCACTAATTGAAGAACCTCCGTCACCTGTCGCATGAATTGAAATATTATCCGGAATCAAATCTGCACCTTTATACGACGGAGTAATACTATAATTTACAATTTCAAGATTGTCAACGGCTTTCCTAACCTTCATTTCAACTCCTTTCATGTCCGGATCGTTTACATGAGGAAACAAAGGAACAATATTCTTCGTTTCACCAGATCCGCCAAACTGAGCCCCTAAAAGATGTCCTTTTACGTGCACGCCAGAAATAAATCCAATAGGAGTTGCTCTACCCCCATTGTTTGCAATCAAAGGATCTGCAACGATTGCAGTAACACCTCCTGCTCTTTTTAAAGAATCTAGATTTGAATAATGTGCGACGAGTACACCCGAAGTATATTTTTTCCACCCCGTATTTGTATTAAATGAACTAACTGGCTTACCTAACCTGCCATCCTTAGTTTTGGCGAACATTAAATCTGTTCCTGAAACTTTTTCATATTTTTCGAAACTACCATGCACCCATTTTTTACCGTTAAAAATACGAAGTGCTTCGCCAGGCATTAATTTTTGAGCACCAGGAGGTTGATAAAGCCCAGAAGTTTTCGGAATTGATTTTTTAGCGGCTTTTTGCACATAGTCAAAATCCCAAGTAGCACCACCATCAATAACAGAAATAGACTGAATAACCGTCGGATGATCTTTCTTAACATCCGCCGCAATCTTATCTGCATCTGTTTTCGTTACTTCTGCATCTGCAATTTTTTCTTTTCCTTCTTTATCTATTTCCTGTAGTGCGGATTCAATATTGTCTTTCTTGCCATCGCCCTTCTTATCCGTATCCGTTAAAATAGCTTTGTACTTTACCGGTTTGGGATTATTGATTCCTTTTGCAGTTGATGATACTACCCATTTATCATTATCTAACTTTATATCAAATGTTATTCCACTAACTGCTTTTTGTATGTCATTCAATTTAGATCTCAGATCTGCTTTTGAAACAGGATCTTTAATTTTTGTTAACTGGCTGCCAGCGGCCTTAAATATATTGCCTGCTTCGGCTGCAGCTTTAGGATCTGGTTTTGCCTTAGCTGGTTTTCCAGGTGCATCTTTTTTGCCAGGAGCGGCTGGTTTGCCCTCTGGTTGTTTCTTTGGCTTTTTATCTGCTACATCTGGTTTCTTTGCAGAACCATCATCTTTAAATTCTCCTTTACCTCCACCTGCGCCGCCACTTTTATCCGGCAGATTATCATCCACCATATTCGTCATAAACTTGGATGCATCAAACTCGGGCTTTTTAAATTCAATTTCTGGTACATTGCCAGAGCCCAATACATAATCTTTGAGTGTTGCGTTAATACCAATAGGGTCTGTAAGCGGCCATTGTTTAGAGAATAGTGGCCATGTCCATTTTTTATCTGACAGCGGCGACCACCACGGTGTTTCTATTTGTATAAAGAAATCGCCACCCAAGCCAAGCATCGGCTGAGCCACCATTTCAAGTGTACCGCTAATATAAAATTCACCAGGATCACGCCAGCCAATTGTTGGACGTGCATCCGCATAAGCTTGTACACCAATATCTGCCTGTATTCCTACACCAAACTTTAGATCATGACTCAATATTTCTATGCCTGCTCCACCTTCTGCACGCAGGCGAAGACCGGCATATCCAGATATATTGATAGACCCAGCAATCTGAATATTTTTCTGCACTTCCGGATCTGTAGAATAAGTGCCGAGAATTTCTATATTATAAATCTTAGCTGGTCCAAGCTTTGCAATTGCATGTAAACTTATGTTTGCAAACAGGTTGAGATTGCCTACTACCGGTATGCCGTAATAAGCCTTTGCTTCAAATTTGAGTAATTCTTTATCCCAGTCTTTTTGTTTGAAAAGCGTTATTTCCGCAGGTGGCGCAATCTTTCCAATCACTGTAATATGTCCTTCTGCATCAACAACAACATTAACTGTTCCGGCAAACCAGGTGGTGAGGTTGAATTGTAATTGTCCTGCGCCAGCAAGTGCACGCTTTTTATCACCGGTTGGGGCTGGCACTGGTGCAGGTGCAGACGCATCCTGAATTTTATCTTTTCCGCCAGCGGCCTTAATAGCATCTTTAGTAAAATTTTTAGCCGTTAGTTCGTCAGTTGCAATTAAATCAATAGAGCCGGAAAGTTTATCACCACTGTATTCAGCCTTTCCATGTGCATCAGTTGCTCCTGTTTCCGCATCATATTTTACTTCAACCGAACCACTAAAACCTTTAAAACCGGTTATAGTTAAACTTCCTGAACCACCCAGCTTGCCTTTATATTTATTATCAACATTTACCTTACCTTCTGCACCTTTCAGTGTTACAGTTGCAGAACCATCAAACACTGGCGTATTCATATTCTCCAGCGCCAAGTTCAGGTTTAAATCGAAAAAGCCACCAATTGTTATAGTGAAGTCTTTAAAGCCAAGTGACAATGTTCCATTTTCAAGCTTATTGATAATATTATTCTGTAAAGGAATTTTATCTGAAAAATGAAATCCCATTCCAATTTCTGATTCAGCTTTTTTAATTTCTGCAAGCCATCCTGAAACATCCGATCCTCTTCCTTTTATTGTTACCAGGCCTGTAACAATATTGTTTTTTATGTCAATGCGCAAAGCCAGTGCATTAATTTTTTGCAACCATGGATTTTTAAGTTGCAAGTAGGCCTGTTTTACAGAATGATACGATTCTCCTTTCTTCGCAACTTTAATAATACCTTCTTCTGCAAATGCGCCGGCTTTTATACGTACATCGAGTCCTTCCCTGCTTTGTTTATCCTCAATTTCTTTTTTTACATTATCAGAAGGGCTAAATGTTCCTTTAGAGATGTCAACTACTTCCGAACTCACTGGTGCAGACGGTACCGCAGCCGGAGCCTTTTTTTGTATTGATGTATTAGTTTGCTCTTGGTTTTCTTTTCTATACATACTTGCACCCTGCTGCACCGTATGTGTGAGTTCGTGCGCCAGCAAATGTTTTCCTTCGGTGGAACTGGTATCATATTTTCCTGAATTAAAATAGATATCATTTCCGTGGGTGAATGCCTGTGCATTCAGATCATTGCTTAGCTGTGACGCACCAGAGTCATTATGAATTCTTACACCGGAAAAATCGGCGCCAATGGAAGACTCCATTTGTGTGCGTGTGTTTTCTGGCAAGGGGCTACCACTTCCTTTAGATGCGTTTAAGCTGCTTTCAACAGAAGGCGCTGCTGTTTGTGCTGAACTGCTACCTCCTTGTTTTTGTACATGCTCTTCCTCTCCACAACTTGTGCATTTGCGTTGAACCTGGTCTTCCGGCCTGGCATTACTCTCAAAAATGGGTTTGAGTTGCAGACCGGTTTTTGTTATATTTCCTGCATTGTTATTTTCTTTTTTCTGAAGCTTTTCTTCTTTTCCACATTCGGCACATTTGCGTTGTATGTTGTTTTTATCATCGGGCGGAGGTTCAGCATTGCTTTCAAAAATGGGTTTCTTCTGCAACTTGCCATGCTTTGCCTCCGGCTCATGCTCTTCTTCTTTCTGCTGCAACTTTTCTTCCTGTTCACAACCTGCACATTTAGCTTGTATCATCGGGGAAACAGTTGCTATCGGCGCAACGGGTTTTGGCTGCACTGTTTTTGTTTGTGTTCCTGTATTAATATGGGAAGGAACTGCATCATTTTTACTCCAACGCTGCACAACTTTGTCAGCAACATGATCAGCTTCCTGTTCGTATTTATCGTTAGGACTGCCGATTGTTAATTTAGCCTGGATGGGCTTATGCTGAACATGTGAAAAAGAATCCCGGCCAGAAGAGAAAAATGAGCCATGTTCATTAGCAGTTTCATTCACAAACATGCCGCCGCCCTTCCTAAAAAAAGGTTGTTCTGTTTTTGCGGCCTGCTTTGCTGCAGGTTTTGCTTCAGCAGTTTTCATTTGTTATAATTGACGCTTTCTATGTTTCATGCTTACATTTTGCCACCGCCTACAATAAATATTTTTGCACAAGCTGATTATTTATATTGAGGCTGCGCTACATTATTTATCTCCATTCAACTCTTAAAATTTCTTTCATCCATGGAAGCTTTACCATGCTTAAATTCCATGGCAAATAATCGAGCAGTACATCGATTGCACTGGTTTCCACCTGCAAAAACGGTTCGGTATTTTTTATGTAAAGCTTCCCTTTGCGTTGTAGAAAACCCTCCCGTAAACCGTTAATGGATGTGTTTTGTAATTTGCTCCATTGCAATATCAAAGCTGTCAGCATATCTGTTGCTTCTGCAAGTTCTTCTTCAGCAAAATCTACTTCCGCAGGCATTGGCAGATCTAAGGGATGAGCGCACAATATTTTGTAAAGCGCCAGCGAATGCTCAGCAGCATTAGGTTGTCCGCTGGCGAGATAATGTAAAAGAAAAACTGCCTTTTGCCTTTTTTCCTCGTCTATAAATTTTTTATTATGCAGCCAGTTAAGCCGACCAAATAGATGAATTAAGAAAGGGTGGGAAAGTACAATACCAGCATGATTGATAAAAATGCCTTCTTCGGGTATCAGCTCCTGTAATGCCTTATTGCTGATCGTTTCTTTCGAAAGGTTATTTCCTGGTAAAATATTTTTTATTAAATTTTGAAATAAGGTTCGTTGCTCCTCTATTCCCTGATCACTTATATTTCCTGTTCGCTCAACATTAATCTTATCCTCCATTGTTTTATCAATGTTACTTTCCTTTAAAGTAGAAAATGTTTCAGTTTCTTTATCTGAAACAGATTTATTTTGATCCTGTTTTTTTTCGACAGATTTTTTTCTCTTCTCCGCTTTTTTCGTTTCTTTTTCTACATCATTATCAATACTTTTTTTAACCTCATTTATAGGGATGTCTTTTATTTTTTGAGTAAGTTCTTTTTCTTTCTCAATTGCGATTAAGTTTTCTTTTTGTAGAAGGGTAGCGCTGTCTGTTAAAGAAGTTTTATTTAAATGAGGGATATTTTTTTCTTTAAATAAACTGCTTAATGTTTGCCGCAGTAAGGTTAACTGCGAAAGCGATTCTTGTTGAACGGTGGATTCAATAGTTAAACCTGTGATGTAAGGCCGCAATAATTTTAAAGCAAATGTTTCTGTAGAAAAATTATTAGGATCAGCAGATGCATCGATCAAAACCTGTTGCCATATTGCTTTTATTAAAATAATCCGGCTTTGTATTGGTGGCTCGTGAGATTTGTTTAATGCCTTTATGATGACGTATAATTCCTCTGCTATAGCAGGTAGTTGGTGCTGATTTTTTGCTGTTATTATTTCAACAAGTTTCGTTAGAAAAACTTCTGTATGCTGCTGTGCAATTCGATGACCAACGGAAGAATGATTTGAAACAAGATTTCGAAGCATTGTAATGCTGGCATAGTCAGTTGCCAGCGCTTCCAACACTTGCTGATGCCATGCTTCATTTATTTCAAGTGTGTTCCAGGGCAAATATCCGGTTTGCATATAAGTGATCCATTGCCTGCAAATATTCATTGCCATCGACTCACGGGTTGCCGATTTACTTGTCGTAACCAGGGCGAGTTTTTCACGAAGTTTTGTTTTAAATGCGGCCACAATTTTTTCGTCTAAATTATTTTGCTCCATCTCTGCTATTGATATGGCACCTAAATCTATTTCAAGTTTATCCAGTTTTAATACTTCATCTTCTCTGCAATAATCATTGAATATTGATTCAATAGCAGGTAATATTTTATGATTGAAATGGCTGCTGATCAAGTGTTGCATACGAAATGCATCTGAACCTTCGTTCAGCTTGAATTCGATCAACTGCTTTTTTATCAGGTGCGTCATTTAATTTCTTTTAAAATCATTTTTTTTACCTTAGCTGTTTTTGCATTAAATGGATATTTAGGGTCCGTTGCAGGGTTCCATTCTTCAAACAATTGTTGCAGGTTAAAATTATTTTGCCGCAGGTTATTTAACCCCGCTGAAATAAGCTCAATGCCTTCAATATTATTTTCCTTTAGAAACACATTGTCTAAATAGTATGCAAGCAGGTTCTTTGTCAGCTCATCCTTTTGTGACTGATTTAAGGATTGGCTTTCTGCGGCATCATTATTTGACAAAGCCGCCAGCAACTCATTTATTTTATCAGGCAGATTTTTCTCTCCGAAAATACGATTGGCCCTGCCTGCCAATTCGTTCTCATTCGATTCAGCAAACAAGTTGGCAATATTGTCTTTATACACTTTTAACCTGGCATTAATAAAGCGTACCTGGTCCTTATTAAGCTGCAAAGGCACCGCGGTAACAACCGTTACTTCCTTATCGAAAGCCGGCTCATCGATGATTTGTAAAGGAAGGATTTCTTTGTTCCAATGATACAGGTCATTGATTTCATTTAACCAATCATTGGCATCATTAATATTCATTTCATCTTTTGGATCATCCAGGCAAGGCAATGAAGTTGTAGTTGGAATGCAGGGTAAACAATCAACACAATCGCTTAAAGTTTCAAATTTGTACTTAAATAAAACTTCCATCAAATCACAAGCGGCCTTATCATTAACGCCATTTGTTTGTGACAGGTTAGTCTTCCATGCTTTATAAGGTTTTTCAAAACGGCATGTATCAAAAGGTGTAAGCCAAAGAATACGCAATATAATATGCGCCGGCATTTCCCTTTGTAAGATCATTTCGAGCAAATCACGATTTTCTTTTTTTCGAAAACGCTCTGGCCAGGCCGGCAGGGCCACGGTTGCAATAAATGAAAACGGATCCTCACCGGGTGTAAAACAAATATCCGTTTCCTGCACGATTCCTTTTATAAATGCTTCATCTTTCCAAAATAAATTGGAGCAGTTGGTTTGGTTTAAAAAGTTGCCGGGCCTTATGTAATTGCAGCCGCAATCATTTTGTGTACGGGGCCGCAGCAAAATATGTTCAATCAGGAAAAGCCCTTCCCGGTTTATGATTTTTTTACTTCGTTCAATGGCATCAAACATAGTTTCAAAATATTCATATTGCTGCGGGCACCAGGCAACTGCATCTGCAGGCTGCATCAGGGCAATACCAAATGAATAGCAATCGGGCCCAAAGTAAGGCTGGTAATTTGTATAGTCTGCCAGTAGCGCATTCATCATTTCATACTTTGCCATTGCTGTTGCGCAGTCATCATAACCACAACTGCTTTGCCATGCCAGGTAGCAATCATCCGGACTATCTTTCGCAGGCGAAACGCAGCCGTCAGAATTTATGTTTTCTATATTATCTGGCGTATTAAATCCAGGTAACCTTATTTGTACATAAAATTTATCATCACCTAATCGTAATGGAAAATACCAGGCTAGCATTAATAGCTCCTTTTTCCAGGATGCTAATGTTGCATTTTCATCAAATACTGCTGCAATTTTATTCCCTCCTTTCTGAAGACTTAATTCACTATCGACTATCTTATAATTATTTTCATTACCGGCCTGTTGCAATATGTCTAATATTCTTTCACAGTCTGTTTTGGTAGTTTTATCATCTTTGTATAAAATTGCGATTGGCTTACCATCTATGCCATACAACAATTCCCTTTCTTCTTCTTTTATAATTTTAAACAACCGCGTTGTATCAAAATTTTTAAAGGCAGTAAAAAGCTTTTCAAGTACTTCATCTCTTTTAGTTGCTGATTCGTATTTGCAGGGATGCACAGCATTTGCAGTATCGCAACCAACATTAAAAGTATAACTGGAGTTATTACTATTTACCCCTCCGTGAAAAGTACCGGACGCCTGCGCAATGCAAATGAATTTCTCAACACCCGCAGTTCCCCAGGCTGTGGTTTCATCTTTAAATCTTGCTTTGCTTTCAGCCAACACTTCTCTTATAAAAATGGCGGCGCCGCCATCCGATAAATTATCAATAAAATAATTTCCTTTGTATTTGAGTAAGAGACTGAAAAAATAAAATGCCTGCCTTGCATCCTGCGGAGCCTTATAAATATTTACGCTCTGCCAATCATACAAACCTGATTCAATATTATACAACGAAAAATAATAGACAAGCTTTCCAGGTATGTTTTGGCAGTTATCCGTTACATCTGGTGGGCATGTGACCGTTTTACCGGGAAATATTTTTTTAAATTCTTCACTACACTCTTCCAGGATTTTTATTGGATAAGTTTTTACTGTTTCAACGAATGTTTTTATAAGTTCTTTGTCTGCTTGTTGCACCAACTGCTGTGTATCTGCCGGTACAAAAACCTCCGCCGGATTTTTTTTGTCAAAATTGTCATTCATTGCAGCAGGTTCATCGAGGCTGATATATTTACCGGATCCATAATTATCTTCGTCCATTGCTTTTTTAAAAATTTCCAGGTATATATTATTGAAGGCAGCTTCGGCTTCTTCTGCAGAATTGTAAGTAGTAACGCTTTTAAATAAAATACTATCTGTTTTTAAAGGATCAAATTCACGATGGCACCTAATTAAATAGCGGTAACGCAGCGATTTTGTTTTTGCATCCAGGAAAGTTTCCGTTACATCGCCTCCAAGGCATATATCCAATACCGGGTAACCCGCAAGCATACTGCTGTACAATTGCTTTATCTCTGCTTTACTGTCATTAGCATCTGGTACATTGTGTTGCGCATACAAATTATCATTATCCACCAACCGGTAAACATAATGACCCGTACTGCTTAATGTATCAATTTCTATTCCTTTTGTAAAAGGCTCGTTTGCGCCCTCCCGCAGCCGTCGTTGAATTTCTTTGTTTAGCTCAAGCAGTTGTTTTGCCTTATTTAATTTTTCATCTTCTGGCATTACTTCCATTGCCGATCCTACATGCACGCAGGTAAATGTACCAGTTGTATTATCTGTTGTTGTTAATGAATATTTTAAATTGATGATGTCCAGGTTTACAGCTTGTAACGAATCAATAAATTTTTCAGCATTGCTTTTTGCATTATCAATATTGTCAAATTCGTCATCGCTTTCAAATAAAAGGATACGATCGGTTTCAAAGCCCAGTTGATAGTTGATCTTCCATTTGCTTGCGAAAGCAGGTGCAGACAACAGGTAGTAATGATTATTTATGATGTTGAATACCTTATCTATAAAATCTTCTCCTTTAGATATATTCTCTATTTTATTCAAGCACTCAGCCACTGGTTGACCATTGCTTAGTATCAAGATTTTTTTCTTTCTGTCATTGGTTAGCTGATAATTGTTTTTGTCAACCATTAGCATCAGCACCTGGTATGCATTTGATCTTGCCAACTTCTCCGAAGTAAATTCCAACAATGATCGGAATCTAAATTCATGATTTTTTTTGTCTAATAATTCAAAACTGAATTTATCAGGCTGGCCAACAATGTTATTATTAATATCGATTTTAAACGCATCAATATCAATCAATTTAGCGGGCCTTTTTTTATCGTTGCTACAAAATTTTCCAGAGGGATTTTCTTCCGCTAAAATGATCTTCCATTTTGCAATATCATTGGGTGTGCGCAGGTAAGCGATAGCAGCCGCATAAGCTTCATCGTCTGTATTAAATGAATTCTCAGATAGCCTGATTATATTGCCCGTACTGTTTGTAAGCTGGAGCCGGAAAACATAACCGGATTCTTTAATGGTTTCGGCAGTAAGCCCGGGCGCCAGAATTTTCTGCAGGTTACTTGCCAGCTCAGTGGCAGTATTTTCATCATCAAATAAGTTGGTATAATATGCCCGTTCATTTCCATTAAAAAGAACCTGCAACTGGTACTTTTCGTGGTGAGCCACATACTCCAGCTGGTAATTCTGTGCAGCAGGAAGTGATGAAAAGATTGCCTGTAATCCTTGCTGTGCATTTTCTAATCCTTCATAAATTCCGTCCGTGTTAAACAAAACCAGATCGGCTAATATCAATTGAATTGAATAAGTATTTTCGTAAGCAACTACTTCAAAATTACACAGGCTGGCTCTGGCGTCGCCTGCAATTCCTGTATATGCCCTGAACCTTTTTTCGAAGCCCGAAATATTATTTTCTTCATCATCCCGATAGTTAAATGCCTTGCCCCTGTTACTGCTTAACGAAGGATAATGGGATAAGAAATTTTCTTTGTTTTTAATGTTCTCGTCTGCGAGCAAATCTTTATCAAGGAAGTTGAAAGATAGCATTGCAAAGTCTGTAAACTGTTCGGCAAAGCGTGCAAGCAAATGATCTAACAAAGCCTGCCGCCTGTTGCGGTATAAACTTTTGTCCTCAACTATTTGTGATAAATAATCAACGTACTGATGAAGATTGAGACCGATATTAAAATTGAATGATTGCAAATTATTATAACTATCTGCAAGCGTCGCAATATTTGCAAGAAGCGTCAATTGATTACGCCCATTTTGCAGATTCACGGAATGAGTAGCGTCTTTATCTTTTAAAAATAAATTTCCTGTAAGAATGGTATCATCACTTGAAGTTTCGATATAGAAAAATGCATAGCCGTCAGCAGTTGATAAAGGGTCCGATATTTTATACAATTGATTGTTGAAATTTTCCTGCAGCAGGGCAATTATAATGTTGTATTGATCCGCAGAACCGGTTGAATATTCTTGCTGCAGTTTCTTCAGATCGTTGCTGCCGAAAGAACCCGCCTTGGTCATCGCTTCAAAATTCTTCCTGTTAACAGGCCAGCCGAGAACAGTGCCATTTGCACCGGCATTGCTGTTGCCATTTGTGTCAGCAACATTTTGATAAAGTTGCTGAAGGCCCGGAACAGTAGAAAGTTCATTTGAAAAATACGTATGCTGTTCACTTGCTGACTGCGGAGATTTAAAGGAAAATATATTTCGGATATTGCCTAGCTGCGAAAGATAGTTCGCCATCAACTGATCGAAAAAAAGCAAGTAGGCTTTTAACTGCATAGCCTGCGCCCTGCGTTTTGCAGGTGCAGAATCGGGAATGCCGCCTTCACCGATACCATACACAAGTGGAAATTCATTTTGTATAGAATAATAATCTGCAAGATCATTGTGGTAATTGCCTTGCGGAATTGCAAGGTCCACATTATGCTTTAGCTGTTGCTGCTTGCTTGTATTGATTGAAAGTGTTTTTAATGATAAATTGATTTGTTGAAAATTAACAGGTGCTGTTATTCCATTTACTGAAAATTGCAAAGATGAAATCGAAGTTGAAAAAATAGTGACATAATCAACGGGAATTGGAAACAGCCAGTTATCTGAAAAACTGATGCCGTCCAATGTTAGCTTTAATCTACGCACAGTAGCAACGCCTGGCACACCTAAAATAACATTGTAAACATCAGAGAGATGAATTTCTTTCTTTAATGTAATTGCTTCAAATTCATCTGTATCTACAAAGCCATTACTGGTAGTAAGATTATAGGGCCGGCCTGCAAATATTTCATCTATTTTTTTATTTTTTTGAAGCAATTGCTGGAGCGTATAAAATGTTGGGGAAGGCGAAAAGAAAGCCTTTAGCGCCATCATGATATTTCCATAAACTTCGGCTGCATCGGCATTTGCATCAAGTGCTATATCGGCACATATTCCTACAGATAGGCTGCATAAAACGGAGATATCGATAAAGTCTTCGCAAAGATTACGATGAGATAATATCGCCTTTTTTACATCTGTAATTACATCTTCCCGTAATCTTACCGGAGCATCTTCCAGTTGAAGTTTTATATGATAAAGGCCGTTGATATAATTTATACATGGAGTTGCTGTGCCGGCCCTTGGAACATTTACCTTATCAGCATCAGTGGAGCGTGGCTGACAAATATTTGTGAGCGAAATATCTTCAGCGACCTCAAGCCAGGCATTTTTTACACCTTCAATATCAATTAATAATTTTCTAAAATCAGTAATCGTTAAAGGGTTACAGGAAAGTATTTCTGCAGGTGTAAAGAAATTATTTTCACCGGATTCGTGCGCAGGATTTTTTGTAAAAATATCTATTGCAGGCAGGTTGGTACGATAGCCAAGATCAAGCAATGCATAGATTAAAATTTCAAGTATGGTTATGCCGGGATCGTGTACATTGTAATCTGTCCAAACCTTTCCTGTTAAGCTGCTTAGGTATTGAATAGAGCTTGTACGCAATGCATCAAAATCCAGGTAGTCGGGAAAGCCGGAATTTGTTCTGCTTATAACGGCGCTATTTGATGACAGATCTGGCATAATTTATTTCTAAACGGGTATTGTTGTTAATAGTTTAGGCCTATTATCCGGCTTGGGTATCACATCGTTAAAATCTGCAATTCCCGAAATTTCATTCGTGGCTTCTTCAATGCATATTTGAATTTCGCCGGCAAGTAAAATTGAACGGGGCGTATGCGGGCAAATTTCTGATGCAGGGAACGCATCGTCGTAATCACTGTGCATTTCCAGCTTCGTTATGTAGTCTACATAATCTCTTGTTTCTAAAAAATACACCAGGTCCGACTTATTTACGCATTGACCAAACCTCAATTTTTCAAACACACCAACTGCCCATGGCGCCAGGAATTCCCTGGTATCCTGTTCCAATTTATTTTTATAAAAGCTTTTGTCGTATCCCTTATTGAGGATGACCGACAAACAGATATGTACGTTTTCGTAGCGGGGATTTACTGCCCTGATTTTTACAAAGGGAGAAATGCGGGTGGCAAACCAGGTTTGTATTTTTTCTATGATTCCTTCGGGAAGTTTTGGCTGAAAAGATTTACCTGCCAGAAGTTTGGTAAGATCCGGAATTACTGCCAACATGATATAACCAGGCGCAGCAAGAAAATCGGTATCATACCGATGTGCATTTAAAAAGAAACTGTGGTTGATGCACTTGGCTTTATATACCTGCGGAAAAGCCTCCAGCACCATCCGCTCGTAATCGAATTTTTGGATAGCCCTGCCTTTGTGTCTGAGCAGCTCACTTACCCTTGTATAGTAATGGCTGTTTGCTTCCGGCTCCCTGCCATCATAAGAAGGATATGGCTGTGATACCTGTTTGATATTAGCATCTGCAATCTTTAATTTTGAAACGGCTGCTGCTTTAAGCGGTTGCGAAAGCCTGCTGGTATCGTTTGCCGGATTGATAAAAAAACTGGCTTCAACTGCCTGCGTTGCAATGCTGATAGTTTCGCTCACAGCCTTGCTGTTTTGAGCAACCGCGGCTTTTATCCAATAAAAACCTGGTGGCATTATAGTGTTATTAATGGAAATATTATCCGGAAATGAAAATTCAACAATACCTGAAGTGGTTAAATTTCGGGTACTATCATTTAAGATTTCAAAGCCCTGGCGTAGCGCAAACCATTGATTGTTGTAAAGATATTTCCAGGAAATGATTTCCGGATCAAGCTCTGTATCTGAAGTAGCTTCTGCCAACTGGAACAACATATTTACATTGCTGCCAGGCACCAGGTCTGTTAGGCCGATAAACAAATTGCCTTCATCGCATAAGGTTGGAAACAGCGAAGGCTGAAGTGTAAGTTCCGCCTGCCTGTAAGTATTGTCAAAGGGGTATAAATGGATCAGGGTAATATCGGTACCTGTTGCACTGGCAGTATAATCCAGCGACATATTGCTTATAACGGGTGTCCATGGTTCATTGGGAATTAGCACTGAGAATTCCCTGATGGGCTCATTTTTGTCATTAAACAATTTCAATATTTCGTTCACCGACTGCAGTTGTGAATCCGCCTCTGTCGCATCTTTCAATGTAATTCCGGAAAGCCTTTTATTTTCCAGCACCTCGGGTGTAAGAACATCCCTTTCATCATCGTCAATACTTCCACTGTCATCATCTCCGCCATTATCAAAAATGGCATCTTCATAATCTGAAAGCAATTTCGTTGCTGCATCATCCATTGTTTTCGCAGCATCTTTAGTTTTTTTAACAGCATTTTTAAATGCGTTTATCGAATTCCCAATATTTTTATAAACGATTACCGTATTACCACTTCCGGCATATACTGCATTTTCAAGAATAGCATCAGGAAATCTTCCGAGGGCCATCATTTGACGTCCCAGCACGAAGGCATAATCCTTATGGAGGAAATCCTGGTTTTCGAGTGTAAAACGCAGGAAGCCTTTTCGTGATAAGGTGTCATATTTTTTTAAACCTGTTAAAGGATTTTCATAATTGGTGGCCACTCCAAAATCAGCTGGCTGTACAAAAAATGAATATTTGAATGTATCATCATCACCGCAAGGTGTCGCACATTGTTTTTCCAAAAAAAGCCGCCGGTTATAATGTTGGGTAACCGGGTTGGTTTCGCCTATACCGGGATCTACTGTAGCAGGCTTTAACTCCATTTGCCAATGGCCATCGTTAAGCAAAGAAAGATTTACCTGGAAATCGCATTCATTTAGTCCAAAGATCTCTTTGTTTTCTTTAGTGTCTGTTGGATCGCAATTGTGGTAATTAAATCTTTTGAGATAGGCCTTATAATGTTCATTAAAATCTGCGGGCTTGTCTTTCCAGTTTAATTTTACGCAAAGCTGCTCCCACTTTTTCGAAAATATTTCCTCACTGCCAATATAAAAATTTGGCCCTACCAGGTTTGGCTTCGGCGGTGTCAGAGCGGTTGCATCTTTTTTGTCTACCTTTTTAACTTCAACGGGAGCCGGATCTCCGTCAGAATTTTTATTTGAGTTTACAGCGTCAAAATCAGTAATAGCGGGCCTTGTACCAAAAGGATAAACCGGTCCGTTTACATCCTGTACGCTTTCATCATTTTGCACAATAAAATTTTTTACACCACAAGCCTTCACATCGATCACGCAATTTGTTGCTACAACATTTCTAAAAAAATGATAGAGTGATAACAACCTGCCGGTTGCATTTTCTTTTTTATAAAGGCAACAACCAGCAACATTTTCCTGGTTAATAATCTGGTCAAGCGAAAGCTTTACCTGGTCGTTCAACAAAATTTTTGCTACCGGTTCTGATGTACCTAAATCTTCTTTTAAAACATCTTTATTAAAAAAAGTGAGTGCAGGCTTGGCAGCATTTAGTTTCGCCTTAATATTGATGGTAAACAAACCTGATGTTTGATTACCATCAATAGAAATATCTAAAAAATCGGAGATGTCCACCGACTTTGATAATTCCTCAATATCAGCACCGGGATCAATCCAGTTTTTGTCCCCGCTGAATAATACGGTAAGTGCTTTTACAGGTTTAAACACCACATTAAGAAAACCCTGTTGGCCCGGGTTAAACAAGGGCTTCTCCTGTCGTTGTTTATTGATAAATTCCTTCCATAATTCCCGGGTGGTTACGGCCCCGTCGAGATAAAACTCTTTATCAGCACAACAAAAAGAAGTGCGGCTGCTATCCTTTAAAAATTCTTCCCGGATGAAATTTGCTGACATAGGCGCTAAGCCTAATTTGACCGCCCCTGCTATAAGGTTTTCGTTTATAATAATGTATGTGCCCTTTACTGCCTGCTGCACTGCCGTAAACAAATTTGCTGAACTAATAAAGTTTGGGAAAGTTTCTACATTAGCCGTTGGAGTGATTGTTTCACCACTACAACACTTGTTATTACTGCGGGAAATTGTAGCCGAGTTATCATCGCAAATTTTATCGTTCAGTTGGCAGGTTAAGGATATATTGATGATTCGCTCACCTTCCTTTAAAAGCAGTACCGGCGAGGCAAGCACAAAACCCATACGGGAAGCGGGATACACTTGCGGCGATGTTCTACCCGGCGCTATGTATTTACTATATTTTCCACCCAGCGTAGGATAATTTTTAGGGTCACTTGTAAAGTCTTTATCAATACCATCTGCGGTTCTTGCATTGGGCGCCATATAAAGGCCTTCTACATAAGCAGCATCATATATATATTCATTGTTTAAAAACAGGGTCCGCACATCTGCCACCTGTGCTTTGTTTACAACAATATCATTGTTTAAGGTAAAATCAATCTCTGTATTATTGTTGTCCTTATCTGCTTTTACCAGCAACCCTTTCTTTAATGCATATTGCTTTAATTGTTTTTGCAATTCAAATACCAGGTGCACTTTGTCCGGCTGTGCTTCAGTAGGTTTTAGTTGCAATACCTGCTGGTAAAAAAAATCAAGGTGTTTTTTTGCAAAACCATTCAGGTCGTTTTGCAGTTGTGTGAATGTATTGAGAAAAGTAAACAACAATGCCAGATGCGGCGTGTGCTTTTGATTTAAATCTTCGCTTAATCCTATAAGGCTTTGTTGAATACCTGCGCCGGCTGTTGTTGAAATAGTAGCCATTGCCTGCAGCAGATCACCCAACGAATTATTGATCACTTCACTTACTGCCAGCAGCACCTGGTGGTGCCCGGTGTCAATCGCATTGATCGTATCGTCGCCAGCGGATAAATTGGTCTCCGTTATTTTCCACAAACCATCCGTTGCTAACACCAGTGTAAAATCAATAGGCTGGATGCCTAAAAGATTAAAGGCACTATAGGCAGCTTTAATAAATGCGGTTACCGGCATTTTCAGCTTATTATTACCCAATTGCTCCAACACAGTTACAATAGGAAGGGCAGTGTTATTTATTGAATTATAAAAGCCGATTATTTTATTTACAGTATTGAAATAAAAAAAATGAAGTAATAATTGCAAGCCTTTTGCGGTAGGCCTTTTATTAAAAATGTAGCGGTATAATTCAAATTTATCTTTTACGGATGCACCGTCATTTTTAGCAGCGGCTGCCATAATAAAGGGAATACTGTTGCTAAAAAATTTTTCCCAGCTTTCTTCCCGAATAATATTTTCATTGTCGTTAACGCAGGCGTATTTAATGTGTGATGATAGCTCTGTAAAATAATTAAGCAGGTCGGCAAGAGTACGGTTATCAATTTTAGCGGCACTGTTTAATAGATTATCCATTACCCGTTGCAACTGGCTGCAGCCGGGATCATTGTGAAAAGGATGTACCAGGTTTTTACAATCAAACATATTATTTTAAACGGCTTAAATAAATGGTTAATAATATAAGATGAATTATTTTACAGCGGCTTCAACGCCTCGTTTCCATAATAATCATATACATAATTAAACCTGGAATTGGTTTCAGGAACAGAATATGTAATGCTGATGGTAAACCGTCCTTGCAGCAATTCCGGGGAATCGTCTGGCGTTACATCAACCTGCTCAAGCAATATTCTTGACTCATAAAATATGATGGCGTTTTGTACCCTGTCTTTTATATATCCTATTACCGTGCTGCTTAATTCTTCAAATAAAAAATCGGCCATGTTGCAACCATACTGCGGTTGCATCACTCTTTCACCGAGGCTGGTAGATAGCAGAATATTGAGGCTTTCTTCAATATCTTTAATATCCGAAACCAGTTTTACCTGTTTTGATACGTTATCAAATTCGGGTGGAAAAGCCCAGCCGGTTCCTAAAAATTCAACATGTTGCTGCATCGTTTTTTTATTTTTATCCGCCAATTTGCACAGTAGGAAAGCCAGCTACAATTACACCTCCATGCGCTGTTAAATCTCCCTGCCTGGCTGCAGGTTTTCCACCGATCAATACTGTTACCGATCCTTTTACAATGGTGTCAGGCGGCCCCACGCAAACCAACATATCTCCAACAACCGCCGCTGGCAAACTACCAATTAATACGGTTGGCACACAAGGGCCGATAATAGGGCCTCCTACATGCGGTACTACGCCATTTAACAATGGGCAGGTATGCATATCAGTTATTCTTGCTGCAGATGGCATTACTGATGGTTTATTTAAATTTTTATCACAGAAGTTATTATCGCCTATACTAATTCATCGATGTATTTCCTTCAATTCGTGTAATAGTTGATTTAATTAATTTTTACAATTGAACCCGTCACCTCAGTGATACCCTGAGATGAAATTTTTGCTGTGGCTCCCTGCATACTTAGATCAGCATCTGCCTTTACAGATAAAGAGGCAGCGCTGATTGACAAGGAAGCAGCAGCGGAAATGGTTAGATTTACGCCTGCTTTTAATTCAATATTCTTTGGGCTTTCCATCTTTATACCCGAAGTATCCATGGTTATTTTATTATTGTTTTGATCTTTGATCTCTATTTTGGTAGCGCTTTCGTCCAGCGTTATACTATTGCCGGCAGGCGTATCTATCACAATTATTTTTTTATCGTCGTCAAAACTTACATGCATTTTACTGCGGGTGGTAAATCCTTTCTTATTATTTGCATCCTCGGCAGTGAGCGGGGCAGGCTTGTTGCTGCTATGCAACATGCCCAACATCACTGCGTGGCGGGGGTCGTCGTTGATAAACCCAACAATTACTTCATCTCCAATTTCAGGCAGAAAAAAAGATCCACGGCTTGATCCTGCGTCAAGCGTTGCAACCCTTGTCCAAATGCCTTGCGCATCTTTATCAATCGTTGGAATTTTTACCAGTATGCGATCTTCTCCATCAGGATCAGATTGTAACTGCACAACTACCCCAATTTGCAGACCGCTGATTGCTCCTGCCAGGCCTGCGTTTGGCACATCAGGAATATCCCTATGTAACTGTACATGATACTCAGGGTGCAAACCAAACTGCACTTGTGTTTCCCAGGTGCCTTGCCCTAAATCGTGACGAATGGCTGTTACATAAGCATTGCCATTAAAGCGTGTGCCAATGCCATCAATCTTTACCATGTCGCCTGGCTTGATACCTGAAAAGCCTTCTACTTTTGCCCGGCCCCTTATTTTAGCCAACCTGCTTCGCATAAGTGCGCCATCTGCCCAAGTTTGAAGTTCCTGCTCAAGCAGGTGCCCGCTATGGTGCATTTCATAGTCTACATTTATTGCTTTAGCAAGCTGGCTGCCGGAAATGTCTCCTGGTTCGGAAAAATTTGCCGAGCTGCTATCGGCCGTAAACAGTTGTTGCGTTTTATAATCCCAGGATGCAGTCTTTACGCTTTGCCATTGGTTGCGAACATCCATCTCCGCTTCAAACTCCAGGATTGATACGCCGAATGTGACCTGCAATACAGGACTGGCACCAGTTGCCGGTTTGGATATTTTTATCATGCCATCACTTACATTTACCAACATGCCGTTTGCTTCGGTACGGAGTAATAAAAAATCCCAGTCAGAAATATGATGCTGCACAATTTCTTTATGGGACAGGCTGGTTTTTTCTGCATCTGCCGTTAATCCGTACGATGAAATTAACTGGCTAAAAAGATCTGAATCAGTCAGTTGCTGATAATATTTACTATGCCTTCCAATAGTCATTCGTACCGCTTCGTCGCGGCATTCAATGTGTAATTCGCTATTGCCATTTTGCCGCACTTTAACTGCATGCATCGTTATGATTCCACTAAATACTTTATCATTGGCAGCATCTCTGCCAATCTTTATAACAATTTTTTTGCCCGGAACAAAAGCGTCGGCATTGCTTATAGCAAAGCTTTTTTCTGCTGCTTCACCATCCCGGAAAATCATCTTTGCAATCGGAATTTTATTGATCTCTTTTGTAATTGAAAGCGACAACAACTGGAAGGAGGGGTCAACCGATTTACCATCAACTGAAATATCATAACTGGCAACATCATGCAGCGAATTATTTGGAACAAGCGTATCAGCCATTATTTTCTTTTTTATCAAAAGGTGGAAACGAAATATTAATGCCGGGTTTTAAATTTCTTATAGAACTTAAATTGTTTGTTTTTGCTACCTGCAAAAAATATTTAGAATCGTTGTATATTTTATAGGTTAGTAAGTCGAGCCTGTCGGAAGCCATGACTGTTTTATAATGGGTTAAATCCGGCGAACTGATATGTTTAAGCGCAAACTCTGCCTTGGGTGAATTGTATCCAACAAAGGTGGCGCTGATCTTTACTCTTAATGGAAAACCCTTTGGATCAAACAGTGTATGATTGATATCGATATTAGATACTACGCAGGAAAACTTTATTTCTGATCCCCAAAAAATGATTAAGAACCTTGGGCGATGAATTTTGCCGTCATAATCATTCACACACTTTAGAAAGTCAGCCAAGGCCTTGCTTACAGAAGTATCTTTTTTGCTGAAATATCCTTCCATTGTACCGGTACCATCCAGTATGAAATCAAGCTTCAGTTCTTCGGTTCCGGTTCCTTTAAATTTTGGATCCTTGCCAGCACTACCGGTGGCGCTCCTTGTTTCGAGCTCTACCTTTACATTTTTTGTAAAAGATTCCGGGTTGATGGGTGCCGTAAACATGGCGTCTTTTACCTCATCTTTAAAGTCTTTATCCGTAAAGCAATGAATCACCAGTTTATGAAGGCTACCGCTCATATTTTTCTTTTAATATGCCAATCACTTTTTCAACACAAGTATTAATAATTTCTTCGGAAGCAGATACATTATTATTACCGGACGAAGCTGTACCTGCCGTTCCACCCGCCGAATCACCCGCTTGTGTAACGGTTGCTTTTATCACTAGTTCACGAATTTCTATGGGCATATTATTTTTTTGAATGCTTGATTGTTTTTTATTGTTGCTGACCCGCCACCGTGGCCGATTCCGTCTTTCTTGATTCAGCAGCACTGTCCGTAACCAGGATGTTATAATTAAGCTCCAGTGTTTCTATTAAGATATTGCCTTGCTCTGCATTCAATTCACCTAACTTCCAGCTTCGGGGCCATACATTTGTAACGGTCCAATAAAGCAAAGAAGTGGAGTGATCTTCATTGAGCAGTTTTATGGTTACGGAAGGAATGGGCTTTATAATTTCGTGTTCAAATGCATCCTGTAGCCATCTTGTTAAGGCAGAATCTGCTGGTTTTAAAATGCCTCTTTTTAATAACAAGGGGCCATATTTACGGCGTACCGGTATTACGTGCTCAAAGCGGTTTTCGCCTCCTTCTTTCACAGTTTCTGTTTCTATAGAAGAATCAAGGCCACTAACGGATTGAAATCTTACATCTACATCCTTACTGCCAATGCTGAAATCGACACTGAAATGGAAGTTAACTGCCTGGTAAACCGAATTGGCCATTAGCTGTTATTTTGCTTCAACAATGATTAATCCTTCATGCACCAGCGTCATTGTTTCTATCGCCACTTCATTGCCATCAGCTTTTAAATCGGTCGATTGAATTTTTGAGGGCCATGCTTTTGATAGCGACCAGGTGATGATGGGCTTATGCTCTTCATCCAGCAACTTGATATTTACATCCCGCCTGAATTTTTCTTTTCCTTCCTGGAACATGAATGTTTTTTTCCATAGCTCGAAGTATTCAAAGTCGCCCAGGAAGGTGCCCCGTTTAAGAACAATATCAGTATACTTGGTAAGGCCTGGTTGCTTGCTTTTATGATACGCAGGATTACTGCCTTCCCGGTATTCAATTACCTGGGTTTCAAAATCAAGGCCACTAACCTCTGTAAAGCCAACTCTTGTGCCACCCCATTCCAACTGGAAATGAAATTTGGGTAGGGGGTAGTTTTTTTTTGGATCGTCTGCCATAAATTATTTTTTTTGAATGATGATGAATCTTTTATTTAGCACATCTTTTTGAAGGATCAACATTGGGGTCGCTCATAACAGAAGTAAGTCCATCCAACAATGCTTTAAGATTATCGCGGTGCTTCGTTTCGTCCAGGAGCCATTTTGATAACTCGTTAAAGTCTTTGGTATCCTCCGCATACTTACCATCAATTTTTTTATAGTAGCGGCTATCGCAAATAGGAAACCTGAACATTGGTTCCAACCCGGTATCTTCAAACTCACCCTCGGATGTATTTTTCTGGTAACCTTCCATTCCAAATTCATGCCTTCGTCTATCTTCACCTTCCTCATTATGTTTTCCATCGCAATTGAATACCTTTTTCCATTCCCTTAAAATTGCATTTAGTCCGAAATGATGGCTACTGTGTCCAATGTGTTTATTGATGTTGTTGATGATGCTGATGGCGGTGATAATTGCTTCAATCAAGGCATCCCTTGTTTGAATAACGGCATCCAGTTTTTTTCCGTAATCTTCAATCATTAACATTATGCCCTGGCCCGAAATCAACGTTGAATTGGTAAGATTATTAACACATTTGATACAGTTGACCAGGCTATCATACTTCTTTTTTAATAAATCAATTTGCATATAGAAATCGCGGAGCATGCAAAACAATAAATTAATTGCCCGCTTGGTGAGGAACTCGTTTTGGCTGATTCTTGAATTATGATGTATTACGATTTCGAGCTGACGGCAAATTTTATTTGAGAATTCACAGGCTTTGTCCATCTCATCTTTCCATGTTTTCCACATGTCTCTCTGCGAGGTAAGGTGGCCGATCCTTTCCGTGAGATACTTGACTGTTTTATCAGCTTTCTTGTATTTGGCATCAATTTCCTTAAATTCTGATGTCCATTCATCATAACAACAATCGCCGCTTCCACCGTTGGTTTCAGGTGGCTTTTTTTCCTTTTCACAACACTCTTTTATTCTGGGTTCGCATTCAAGCACTTCTCCCAGGTCGTATTTAAGTAAAAGCATAATTTTTCTTTTAATTATTAAACAAATTTATTTAAGACGCCGTTGCGGCGTCCGGAGGCGCCTGTTCTTTAATAAATGCATATTTTACATCGCCGCATATTTCACAAATTTCGGCAGCACACTCGTCTAGCCTCGGTTTGCAGTTATCCATTTCTCCGCTTACACATCCGCATTTAGGACAACAAATTTTATTGAGTGTTGTATGAATACCGGCGTAATTGCATCGCTGGCTGTATAGGTCCATTACACTACCTGTTCTTTTTGCCAATGCATCTTTTAATTCCTGTTGGCGTATATCCAGGTCGGCTTTTCTTTGGGTGATGGTGGCTGATAATAATTTGTCGAATTCCTGTGCGCTGTTGTATAAAGTTTCGTGCAATACCACCAGGCTTACTGTGTTACAAAATTTTTGAATGCCTATTACGTCTGATGAAGCTTTAAATAATGAGTCAACATCAGCCAACAAAGCCTTGGGCATATCAAATACCATTTCTATCACTTTTTCAATGTCTTTGCAACCTTCGGTTTCGGGACCCTGCTGTTGCCTGCCTTCTTCTTTGCTTTCGCCTTTACCAGTAATAATCAACCATTGTGAAACACTACAGCTATCATTTTTTGAATTCTCCAATTTGTTAGCTGCATCCCGCAAATCTATCATTTTGGTTTTTAGGTCTTTTACGCCTTTAAAAACTGTTGTGAGCTGGGCTGCAAGTGAATCATCCCAGGCTTTGTAGCTGGCCATACTGGCCTTTATCTTTTCGTTGGATTGTACCAGTTGCGACCCCATGCTTATTTCGGTATTGATATACCGCTGGCAGTTGTCCCTGGTGGAGAGGTATCTGCGTTCCTTGCTTTTATAAATTTTTTCATTGGCATCATATCCAATTTTGAGGGTGTTTATGTCGTTTTCGGCGGCTTCTAAATTTTTACAATAAATTTTTTTAACCGCATTTATTTTTTGTTGTGTTTCGTTATCCCTTTCGGAGCAATCGGGGATACTTTTATTTTGAGTTGGCATATCTTATTTATTGATGGTAATTAATTATGATTCCGAAAGCATCTTATGCATAAACTGAAGAACGATAAATTCTGCAGGCCTAACCACCGCCATGCCGATCGTTATAATCATCCTCCCTTCAAATACGTCAACTTCAGTCATTGTTTGTCCAAGTCCTACATGTACAAAAAATGCCTCTTTTACGGATGCACCCATCAATGCGCCTGCCTTCCATTGCTGGGTAAGATAATTTTGAATCATAGACTTAACACGTATCCAGGTATTTTCATCATTTGGCTCAAACACGAATTGTTCGGATGCATTTTTTACGGATTGTTCTGCCATTATAAAAAACCGGCGGACTGAGATATAGCGCCATTCATTATCATTGCCCAATAAAGTGCGGGCACCCCAAATAATTGCAGCACCACGGCCGGGAAAGGAGCGTATCACATTAATTGATTTGCCATCCTGGGCATCCACATTCAATGTTTCCTGGTCATTTTTTGTGATAGATATTTCTGGTTTAATAGTATTGGATAAGCCAACATTTGCAGGAGCTTTCCATACACCTCTGGTATCATCTACTGTAGCGTATACGCCTACAACAGCAGGGGAGGCCGGCAACAACATGCTATAATCTGCAATGCCATTTAAAGCCATAAAATATAAGTTATTAAAACCCTGCTTTGCTGTTTCAAGGGGTTTTGCGTCGATCACTTTTTCGCCTTTAACATTTATGGCCGTCAAGGTTACCACCGTATCATCAAATAAATAATCAACCTGTGTGTAAATGCGGGGATAATAAACGGCCGCATACTTTCGATCTGCAATTTGTGTAGAGATAGTAGCGTTCCTCATCGTTGCTACATTATCATGAGGTGGGTTTCCGGGAGCTACGGGAGCGTCGTCCATCCATACATCGAATACAGTAAACCGATCCTGCAGATTAACACACTGATCGATGGCGGCATGTTGTAAAGAATAATAATTGTCTGATGAAAGGCTTATTGCATCAGGCATCAGAATAAGGGTAATGTCGCGTATTTTTAATATTTCTTTTAACCCTGCTGTAAAATCATCTGTTTTAACGTTTGTGCCGTCTGTGAGGCTACCTATTGAAACAATGTAGCAGTCACCACCACCATTGGCAAAAAACATTTGCAGTTGGTAATACATATAGTAAGCCGGCTTGTTTACAGTTTTAGTTACCGTAACCGGGTTACTACTTTGGGTAAGATCAATAGTCACTACAATGTCAGTTTCTTTAACCGTTTTACCATAGTAAAGTTCATACTGAAAAATGGAAGATATTTTAACAGGCTTCGGAATGGTGGAACCTGGTTCTGTTTCGGTGGGTGCCTTTTCCGTATAGCCGATAAATGCCGGTATAGCAGTTTCGACAGAAGCAATGGAAGGAGGCAGGTGAGGTATTTCCTCAATATATACTCCCGGTGTTTTATATTCTGGCATATCTTAAATTTTAGTTTTTATAAATTTTGATAAAAGCATCGCCTGGTGCACTAACTGGTATCCAATGGAAACATGGCTGATGTTGCCACTTGTATGTCAGCATAAATTTTTTGTTCCTCAATTGTTAGCCTTTCATCTGATTGAGGATTGGGTAGATATTTTTCTGAAATGATTTTTCCATTTTCATCTCTTAAAACATACGTCCCCGCAAGGGCAGTAAATGGTCGTGGCACTTTGCTTACCAGGTTGTTACTACCCGATCTTTGCAAAAAATCCGGATAGGTATCGGCTTTCAATTTGGCATGTTTTTCATTGATGTATCGCCAAAAGCTAACCCGACTTTTTATCCGTACTTCAAAAACCGGTGCCGGGGTTACGGCGCCATCAGGTAGCTTCCTGTGTTTTATAAAACCATCTTCAGCATATAAACTAAACTGCGGATTTTCTGCAACTGGATTAATATTTACGATTGCCAGGCAACTTTGCAAATCTTGTTTATTATCAAAAAAAATAATTTTATGCAACAGGATTTTTGCATCATTTATGGTAACCTTTAATGAATAAACGACAGATGCATTAAAAGGAGAAAGTGGTAAACTTAGGACGGTAGTTTCCCCGGGATTAATTTGCGTGCTCTTAATATGGGTGAAATTTACTGCTTGTTTTTGCAGCGGCTGGTTATTTTCAAAAAGATAGCTTCTTACAATATTTCCTTTGCTATCGGTTAATTCAAAGTTTGCTTTTGTTACTTTATCACCCGCATTAAACTTATATATAAATTGGAGTGGAACAACCAATTCGTCGCTGCTACTGGCGTAGCCGTCAACCTTAACTGGTAAAAAAACCGGGTTATTTCCATCCAGAAAATAAAGGACGGTGTTGTTATTTTCATCGACATACAATTCACCCTGTTGATAATGATATGATTCATCAAAATCGGGCACACCGGCAGCTAAAACAGGAAATGCCTGGGTACTTATTATATCAAGGTTGGTGAAATAATAGGCGGCTGGTATAGGCTGGTTTATTCGTTTGTTTGTAACGGCAGCAAGTTGGTGATTTTTTAAGGAGACCAATGTGAGGAGGTTGGCGTTGGAAGGCAATTTTACGTAAGGCTCATACAAAATTGTACCGTCTGCAAGCACTACTTCATATACCCTTGCTAATATTGAAAAGCCTGAATAAGCAGGAACCAATTTTAAATAATGGTTCCTAAACATTTCATCAACCGGGTTTGGCAACTGGTAAACAACATCGTTACTTATTGACGAAAGGCTTTTATTAAACCTGTTCTGCAAAAAAGCTTCTTTATTATTGATGTCATTAAAAATGTTGATGCCATCAACATTCGTTACATAATACTCATGCAATAGCTGAACTTCGAACAATGTTTTATAGATAACCCTTGACATTATTTTTAATTTGCAGTTGTTGAAACGGTTGTATCTATTTCTTCCACCAGCGGAACTTGCCTGATAGTTCTACGATCTGTTATACTGACCAGCCGCAACTTATACATTGCGAATGGAACCTGCCGGCCACCAAGCGACCCCCACAGGTGATTTATTTGTTCAAATGTTAGTGTGTAGAGTTCAAGTGTAAATCTTAAGTTCGAAGAAATGCCCAGGCCTGAAGACGCATCTGAAAACGAGGTTTTTCCCTGCAAAAACTGAATTACCAATGCCAAACGTTGTAAAGCCAGAATATAGCTGTCGCCAAAATAATTACAACTTATCAGTACATACAAATTCAAATAGGTAGGCGCACTTTCATAGGAAGCGTTGCTACTCCCAAATCTTCTGACTGCTGATTGGTTTTTTAAAGCGGACTCTTCTTCAATATTTACAAGAGTAATTACAATATGATCTGTTAGAGAACTGCCGTTGGATGTTTCTGCCAATCCTATATTATCGATCCGTACAGTTGCAGGATCACTGTTTGCACTAAGATAGGCAGTCAGTTCCTCCTGAAGTAAGGACAAAGCGAGATCTATCATAATATAATTTGAATTTTTTTTGGGGTTATTTCTTACCTGAATGCTAATGTTCTGGTCAAACAAAGATTTACACCAACAAATACGTGCGGGATTAAATTTACCTCTGCTGGTAAAAAAATATTTTATAATGGAGAGATGGCTTTAAATACAAAACCGGTTAAAGGCCTGAAGTAACTGAGCAATTACTTTTTTTTATTTTTTTGTATCTGCTTAAAAATGCGTTCAAATATAACTTTGGTGTCTGGATCGGCGGAAGAGTCGGAATGATTAAAAGCTTCTAATTCTTTGGCAATTACTTCCTTCAGTAATGCCTCGTTTTCATCAATATCAAAATATGACATTAATGTATTCAGCTCATCGGATGAAACGTGATCATTCATATATCGCATGAAAAGTTGTTCTATACTTTTATTTTGTTCCAAAGTTATAATTTCATTACTTACCAAAATTGTGAGCTCATTATCTCATCCTCCTAAGTGAATTTTAATGGGAGCAAATGCAAGCACTTCCAAAATGCATTTATTAAATTGATAAATGTTCCATAAGGGGTTCAGCCCATTACAGTTGTTAATCTTTATATTTCCACGTTACAAACAAAAATACATAAATACACCATGCTGATAATGAGTAATGTGTAAGCCATTTCATTATGCTGTAGTTTAAAAGTAATGCTGTAAAAAAATGTTGTAAAATAAATACGAAAGAAGCAGTCATTACCTCTGTTTTAACAAAGGTTATGTTTAAAAAAAGTGAGAAAGGGTAGTTTCAATGAATTATATTTTCAGGCAATCGTGTGTAATAATTTCATTTTAATAAAATGATTTGCTTTGACAATATGATCGCTGATAGTGGAGGGAGATATACCTAGCTGTTGACTTACATCATCATAAGTCTTTCCTTCTAATTTGCAGAGGCTAAATATAAGTCTTCTTTTTGGCGGTAATAATTGAATTACTTTACTAAATAGTAGTGAATTTTCTTTACTAATTAATTTATCTTCTACAGATAAATAGTCTCCGTCCTTACTCAACTTCGAGTTCAATTTTTTTTCCTTTGAGCATCTTCTAAAGTAGTCATAACACTTATTTAATACAATACAGGATAAGTATGCAGAGAAACACCGGGTAGTATCTATAGCCGCTCTTTTTTCCCAAACAATAATAAATACCTCCTGCAATATTTCCTGTGCAATTATTTCGTCCTTAATTATATAAATAATTTTCTTGTATAGTACCGGGCTGTAGTGGTTGTAAATAGCCTCAAAAGCAATTTCACTGCCGCCTGATAAATTTCTCAATTTTTCGTTTTCGTCATTTAGTAACTGATACATTATTAAAATTTGTTTTTGAAAGATCAATTTTGTTGAAGTTCTAAATAGAAAATTGTGGATTTTAAAAAACAAATCGTGTGTTAATTTCACGGGACCAAAAACCCACCGCTTTTACTGGGTTGATGAAAAAAAGTAACCGTAAAGCAAATGGTTTACCGGATTAAATGGCTATTATTTTTGTGCTAGCCCCGACTGAAGAAATAGCAATAACTTAACTACTTTCATCATTTTGAAAAGACGAAAACAATGTGTTTAATGTAGTAAAAACTGGTAATAAAGTTGGAATAAATAGGCTAGGAGTTACTTTAAAAAACCAATAGTATAAACTTAATAATATTATTTAAAGAAAACAATACCTTAGAAAAAGAAATAATAATTCTATAACAAAAACGCCGGTTAATAATTAAATAAAAAAAAGATGCGCTACGTGGAAAAAAGTGATGTTTGATTGGAGTAGTCGTAGTTATCCTCATCGAAATATTTTTCATTGTAAAAGAAAATGGGAAAATGATTTAAACGCAAAATTTTCCTAATTGATTACTCTTGGTTGATTTTTTTTCCTCTTTTGAAACTGGAAGGTACCGGAACATCGCTTAGTTTTTAGTATTGAAACCAATAAATTATTAAGAAATACGTAAAGCTTTTGATAGTGTAGATTCCACGTGTGCAGTCGGTTTTTATAAAAATGATATACAGGAACTATTGGCGAAAGTGGGTAATTTTTCTCATTTTGGTGCAACAAGAGGTGGCACATACCGTAGCGATATGCCAACTAATCATAAGGTGTTATTTATTCGTTGTGGTATTGATTCATGGCGGCGATTCCAAATGAAGCAGCTTTTGATTCAAGATCATTTTTTATAATAAAAATAATTGTGTACCCTTAAACCAAACATTCTTTTAGTCGTTTACACATTTGTTAAAATTAGTTGCCGAAGTTTAAATATATATAGTTACATGAGTAAAATTTTCAATTAACTTTTACATTCAACTCAATTTCCCGAATTTCGCCCTACCTAAATTTATACGATGAACAAATTTTCTTTAATTACAATATCCTTTGTACTGTTTAGTATCAGCGCATTTGCACAGCCCGATCGCTGGCAACAACATGTAAAATACACCATGAATATTGACATGGATGCAGTAACCAACAGGTTTACAGGTAAGCAAACATTGGTGTACACCAACAACTCTCCCGATGTATTAAAAAAATTATTTTATCATTTATATTTCAATGCCTTTCAGCCCAATAGCAGCATGGATGTACGCAGCCAGGAGCTTGGGAAAAAATTGATAAATGGTAAGCCCGACTGGGATTCAAGGGTAAAAGACAGGATCAGTAAATTGAAGGCTGATGAAATTGGGTATCAAAAAATCATTTCATTAAAAATGAATGGCGTACCGCAGCCCTTTAAATATCATGAAACAATTCTTGAAGTAGATCTTACAAAACCAATAGCGGCTAAAACCAGTGTAACACTCGAAATGGAATTTGAGGCCCAGGTTCCGCTCCAGGTTAGGCGCAGTGGCCGTGATAATCCAACAACGGGTGTGCGTTACAGTATGAGCCAGTGGTATCCTAAGTTGTGCGAATATGATTATGAAGGATGGCACCCAACTCCTTATGTGGCAAGGGAATTTTACGGCGTATGGGGCGACTTTGATGTAACCATTTCAATAGATAAAACTTATAAGTTGGGTGGGACAGGTATGTTGGTAAATGCGGCTGAAATAGGCTGGGGATACGATGCGCCCGGCACACCGTTGAAACAAACTTCAAAGGCTAAACGCAGTTGGCATTTTGTTGGCAACAATGTGCATGACTTTATGTGGGCCGCTGATCCGGATTATATTCACCTGGTAAGAAAAATGCCAAATGGAGGGCCTGTACTAAATGTGATTTATAATTACAAAGAAAAGAATCCTCAAAACGACACGGCGTGGAATATAGTTGCAGATGCTGCAGTAATTGTTTTGCCTTTTATGGAAAAAAAGTTTGGCGAATATCCTTACCCGCAATATTCTTTTATACAAGGTGGTGATGGAGGAATGGAGTATCCGATGGCAACACTATTGAACGGCCCAAGCCTGGGCACCGTTTTTCATGAGTGGATGCACAGTTGGTACCAGATGATGATGGGCACCAACGAAAGCCTGTATGCATGGATGGATGAAGGTTTTACCTCATTCGCCAGCGATGAGGTGGAGGCATATTACAGGGATAAATTTACCAAGGTTAAATACGCTGATAATGTGGCTTACATGAAAGTGTTGGATTCTGTTGCGGCCATGCTGCCTGCGGAACATTTTGATAGTTACCGGTCGTATTATTTCCTGGCAAAGAGTGGCCTGGAAGAACCGCTTACAACACATGCAGATCATTTTGAAACGAATGTGGCTTATAGTATTGCCGCTTATTCAAAAGGCCTTATTTTCTTATCACAGCTAGGGTATATTGTGGGAGAAGATACAAGGGATAAAATATTATTAAAGTATTATGACGCCTGGCATTTTAAACATCCCAATGCATCCGACTTTGTAAAGATTGCAGAAGACGTAAGCGGCGTAAAATTAGATTGGTACAAAGAGTATTGGTGCAGTACTACAAAAACGATCAACTATTCAATAGACAGTTTGTGGGAAGAGGGTGATGTATCTAAAATAAGGTTAAAAAGAATCGGCGATTTGCCCATGCCGGTTGATCTGCAGTTGACTTTTAAAGACGGCACAACAGAAATGCACAGTATTCCACTTAACCTGATGTATGGAGCAAAACCAGCGGAGGATAAAAACAAGTCATGGGTGTTTGACGAAGAATGGAAATGGACGCATCCAACATATACTGTTGAAATAAAGCACCGGTTATTTGATTTGAAAAAAGTGGAGATAGACCCATCCAAAAGAATGGCTGATGTGGATCAAAGAAATAATGTGCTGGAATTGAATTGGTAGCCTTTTTGCTTGTGCAGACAAATATTCCGGTAATGCCTGCAACAATAGTTATACATCTTGAAAAAATGTAAGGTGCAAAACATTAATTATTAAAAAATTGTATGAAATGAGAAATCTAATCTTCTTTATGCACACTTCGCTTGATGGTTTTGTAGCAGGACCTAACGGAGAAATGAATTGGATCAATTTAGATGAAGCATTGTTTGACTTTGTTGCAACAATGACAGACCAGGCAGATACCGCACTCTATGGACGGGTAACTTATGAAATGATGCAAAGCTATTGGCCAACAGCAGGTGAACAAGTGAACGCAACAAAACATGAAATAGTGCATTCAAAATGGTACAATAGTGTTGCAAAAGTTGTATTATCCAAAACTATAGATCAATCTGAACTTCATAATACCAAAATTATTGGCGACCAACTTTCTGAAAATATAAATAAATTAAAGCAACAGGCGGGAAAAAATATTATAATATTTGGAAGCCCTCGTGCTTCACAATCGTTATTAAATAAAGCATTAATCGACGAGTTTTGGCTTTTTGTTAATCCAATTATATTGGGAAAAGGCATGCCGTTATTTAAAGATGTGACCGGGACGATCAAATTGAAACTTGTGGAGTCAAAGACTTTTGCTTGTGGCGTAATTGCGCTTCATTATGGAAAATCGTAAACAAATTAGCCGTTACTAAAACATACGGACAATATTGGTAGGATTGGTAAACTAAATTATAATGATTG
This sequence comes from Ferruginibacter sp., assembly GCA_046590675.1. Taxonomy (GTDB): domain Bacteria; phylum Bacteroidota; class Bacteroidia; order Chitinophagales; family Chitinophagaceae; genus Ferruginibacter. The sequence continues at coordinate 77,285 of JBKJUP010000029.1, forward strand.
ATGGAGGTAACAACAAGACGGGCTGGTTTAGCTGATGCAAAAGCACTGGCAGCATTATCGGTGCAAACATTTTATGATACATTTACTGGCACCTGCACCGAAGAGGACATGCAATCTTTTTTGGAAGATTACTTTAACCTTAACCAGGTAATAAAGGAACTGGAAAATGACAATGATAGGTATTACCTGGCGGAGGTAAACGGCAAGCCAGTAGGTTATTTAAGATTTATGGAAGATTACGATAGCTTTCCACATATTAAACAGTGGAAAGCGTTGGAGCTAAAACGTATTTACATTGATAAAGCATACCACGGCAAGGGAGTTGCACAAATATTTATGGACCTTATTTTAAACTATGCCATCGACAATAAGTACCAGGTTGTTTGGCTGGGTGTATGGGAATATAATATGAAAGCACAGAAGTTTTATCAAAAATATGGTTTTATTGATTCGGGCCATACACATGATTTTCCAATTGGCAGTACGCCCCAAACGGATCGTTGGTTTTGGAAATTCTTATAAGTGAAAAAACCTCCTTTTACAAGGAGGCTTTTTTATAACCAAAACCAAACTTATATCTATCTGCCAAAAAACTTATTTACAGCTTCTATCCTGTTACCAACATGTAGTTTTTCATAAATGTGGTAAACGTGTTTTCTTACAGTTTGAGGACTTATGTAAAGCTGGTCTGCGATTTCCTTGTACAACAAACCTTTCGATAACATTTCCAGTATTTCTTTCTCTCTTTTAGAAAGCGCACTCAATGAATTTGAGTTGACTGATGAAATGTTTTTATTTTGAAAGGTGGTAACTACTTTTCTTGCAATCTGGCTGCTCATGGGAGCGCCGCCTTCGTACAGTTCTTTTATTGCATCCAATAATTTATCCGGAGCGGTTTTTTTAAGTATATATCCATTTGCGCCGGCACTAAGTGCCTCAAAAATTTTCTCATCCTCTTCATATACCGTACACATCATGAATAAAATTTCCCGCTGTTCCTCCTTTAAAATTCGCACTGCTTCTATGCCATTAAGGCCGCCAAGGTTAATGTCCATTAATACAACGTTAGGTTTGTACAAAGGAATATTTACGATTGCTTCTTCACCGTTTACACATGAACCGGCAAGGGTGTAACCATCTGCCATATCTATAATTTGCTCAAGCGCATTGCGGATATCGTGGTTGTCTTCTACTATTGCTACTGATATATTCATCTGTCAACAAAGGTCATATAATTAGCAGTAAATACAATACCCTAAAGTGAGTATTGGAAAATGAATTGGAATATTTTAATGAGGTACCTGCAGCAGAAATTTGTCTTTGAAAAAAGGCTCATCAAAGCGCTTGTCTATTTCCCAAATGCGGGGTTTGCAGTTGCTTTCCTGGATTTCTTTGGCCAGGTCTCCGCCTTTAAGACAAATAAGCCCGCCAGGCGAACCACCCTTTTTTAATAAGGGTTTACTCCAAAACCAAAGGCTTCCTAAAGGGGCTACGGCACGTGATACCACCACATCAAACTTTTTGTTTTTAATATCTTCTGCACGGCTGTGTTGGGTGGTTACATTGGTTAATTCCAGCGCAGTAACTACTTCATTCACCACCTTCAGTTTTTTGTTAATACTATCTACCAGGTGGAAATGGGTTTCGGGGAAAAATATAGCCAGGGGAATACCAGGAAATCCACCACCGGCGCCCAGGTCCATTATCTCCGTACCTGGTAAAAATTCAAATTGAGTAGTGATGGCAAGTGAGTGCAGTACATGATGTTCATAAAAGTTGTCCATGTCCTTTCTTGAAATCACATTTATTTTTTCATTCCAGTCTTTATACAAATCTTTTAACAGGGAAAACTGTTGCAACTGTTTTTCAGAAAAATCGGAGAAATATTTGGTGATTATTTCCATTCTTTACGCTGTTTTTTTATCAATGTAGTTGCAAAGATCAGGTAATAAAAAAACATCCAAAGGTCAAAGAAGAAGAACCATGGAAACAAGTCCTTTTCTTCCAGTTTTTTCATGGCCGGATAAAACACCACTGCCTGTACAATTAACCGGGTTAAAAAAACAGCCAATGCCAGTTTCCAGCTAAACAGTAAAAGGGTAGCGGCCAATAAAGGGAAGAATAAAAAATGGGATAGTGAATACCCTCCCAATAAAAATTTATGAATGGGCTTGTAATATTTTGCTGTAGTATAATGTCTTTTCTTTTGTTTGGCCCATTGCGCCCAGGTTGTTGCAGGTTCGCTTAAAGTAAAAGCTGCTGAATCTACATTTATTCTTGTATTCTTTTTGGTGGCTGCGGTACTTATAAACAGGTCGTCGTCTCCGCTTGCAACGTGGTTATGGGCCGAAAAACCCTTGTGCCTGAAAAATATGGTTTTCTTATAACTCAGGTTTCTGCCAACACCCATGTATGGTTTACCGGCAAGCGCATAATTAAGGTATTGAAGGGCAGTATGAAAAGTTTCCCAGCGTATCAGTTTATTAAGCAATCCATTTTTTTTATGATAAGGACCATAGCCCAAAATAATTTCAGTATCGTCATCAAAAGTTGCCTGCATTTTTTCAATCCAAAATTCGCTTGCAGGTACACAGTCTGCATCAGTAAGCAATACAATTTCGTATTTGGCAGATTTTATCCCAATGCTTAATGGAAATTTTTTCCCCGGAATCATTTTTGCTTCCTGCTTTAACTCAATTACTTTAAGCTGTTTGAATTCTTTTGCAAATTTTTCCAGCAGGTACTTGGTGTCATCAAAGGAATTATCGTCCACTACAATTATTTCGTGTGTTGTACTATATTCCTGTACGAGAGAACCGGGCAGATTTTTCGCTAAATTTGCGGCCTCATCTCTTGCGCAAATGATTACCGACACAGGATTTGTGTGTGAAGTGTTTTTTAGTGCTGGCTTATAATAACCAAGGCGAATAAAAAAAAACAGGTAGTAAAACAGTTGTATTAAGGTAATGAGGCAGAAGGAAAAAAACAAGATCTCCCGCCAATTGGTAAAATTCATAATACGAAATTACGGATAGATGGTTAAAATGAATATGTGGGAGTAAAATATAAATGATCACAATCAACTTAAAGCGCTAAAGCAACTAGTACAACCGCATCTGCGGCTTTTTTTATGGCAGCATTACAATTTAATTTAGAACATACCGATACTAAAACAAAGGCAAGGGTAGGTAAAATAAGTACCGATCATGGCGAAATACTAACGCCAATTTTTATGCCCGTTGGTACGGTTGGTAGTGTAAAAACCGTTACCCAGCAACAATTGCATTCGGATGTAAAGGCGCAAATAATTTTAGGGAATACCTATCATCTATACCTGCGTCCTGGGTTAGAAACATTAGAAGCGGCTGGAGGCTTGCACCGTTTTAATGGCTGGCACAGCCCTATTTTAACCGACAGTGGCGGATACCAGGTTTTTTCATTGGCCAACAACAGGAAAATAAATGAAGAAGGTGTCGTCTTTCAGTCGCATATAGATGGCAGTAAACATTTGTTTAGCCCGGAAAAAGTGATGGACATACAACGCATTATTGGTGGTGATATCATTATGGCATTTGACGAATGCCCGCCTTATCCCAGTGATTATAAATATGCCAAACAAAGTATGGAGCTAACACATCGATGGCTCGATCGGTGTATTAATCGCTTTAATGAAACGCCGGATAAGTATGGTTATACCCAAAACCTTTTCCCGATAGTTCAGGGAAGTACATATAACGATCTACGTACAGCTTCGGCTGAATTTATTGCATCTAAAAACGCACCCGGTAATGCTATTGGTGGATTGAGTGTAGGAGAACCCATGGAGCAGATGTATAATTTTACAGAACATTGCTGCGATATTTTACCTGCGCAAAAACCAAGATACCTGATGGGCGTTGGAACTCCGTGGAATATATTAGAATGCATTGCTTTGGGCATCGATATGTTTGACTGTGTAATGCCTACCCGTAATGGTCGCAATGCGATGCTGTTTACTACAAACGGTGTTATCAATATTGATAACAAAAAATGGGAGCGTGACTTTTCTCCAATTGATGATGGCATTGATTGTGAAATAAGTAATTACTATAGTAAGGCATACCTGCGGCATTTAATGAAGGCAAAAGAAATGCTTGGGCTAACCATCGCCAGTGTTCATAACCTGGCTTTTTATCTTTGGTTGGTTACCGAGGCACGCAAACACATTACGGCAGGTGACTTTTTGAGCTGGAAAAATGAAATGGTTATTAAACTGCAGCAACGATTGTAAAATTTACCGGTTGGTCATCGGTAAATAATTTTTGCAGGTTACCATCGTTTTATAAGGAGAAATATGTTGATTTTTAACAAAATCAATTTAAAAAAGCGTCAACGGTTTTTAGTTAACTTTAATTTGAACATAAACCTTCCTTATATGAAACGGTCCTTTTTTCATTTGCTGATACTTTTTTGCCTTCCTGAAATTGCTTTTACGCAAGCTGCTGTTCAGGGTAATTTACCAAAAGACGCACCAGTTGATGTTACCATTACAGATGCCAAATCCGGAGTTGCACTCAATCACGAAATTGTAATTTTCAGAAGCGGCATCAATAGCCGGGAGTACCAGGGCCTTAGCAATGAAAATGGCAAATTTTCACTTCGCCTGCCGGCGGGAGATAAATACGAAATATTTATTTTAGGGTTTAATGATTCAACCAGTTACAATGTGTTAAATATTCCGGCTTTAAAAGACAACCAGTTTTATAAAAATGGTTTTAAAGTAGATATACAGTTTGAAGCACCAAAATCATTTGTATTAGACAACTGTACTTTTGAATCCGGAAAAGCAACACTAAAGCCAGAGGCTTATGCTGTAGTGGACGACCTGTTTGAATACCTGAAACGAAAGGAAGATGAAAAGATAGAAATTGGCGGGCATACCGACAATGTAGGAAAAGCAGAGGCAAACATCATTTTATCAACAAACAGGGCCAATTCGGTAAGAGATTATTTGATAGGCAAAGGTATTGCCGCCGAAAGATTAACGGCAAAAGGATATGGTATGACTGAGCCGGTGGCAGACAATGATTCTGAAGAAGGCAGGCAAACCAACCGAAGGACTGAGGTGAAAATTTTAGAATAGGAAGGTCGGGTGTAATAGAACCTGCACTGTAAAAGTTTCGCAAATACTTTAGGGTAAGGTTTTAAGGCTGACCGATTTAAGTTAGTTTTGCGGTCACATTGAATAAATGAAGAAAATAGATAGCTACATACTAAAAAAATACCTGACTACCTTTTTCTTTTGTCTATTGCTATTCACTGCCATTGTGGTAGTGATTGATATCAGCGAAAAAACGGATGATTTTGTAAAATCCAAATTGCCTGTAAGTAAAATAATTACAGATTACTATTTTGGCCTGGTACCGCGTATCGACGCCATGCTGTTTCCCCTTTTCGTATTTATTGCAGTTATTTTCTTTACTGCAAAAATGGCCGACAAGTCCGAAGTAATAGCCATATTAAGCAGCGGTGTAAGTTTCAGGCGATTTCTTTTTCCCTATTGGATAGGAAGTATCTTTCTGGCCAGTTTTTTATGGGTCATCTACCAGTTTGTATTGCCCCGTGCAAATGCCATCTGGGGTACGTTTGAAGCAAAGTATGTTGATTATTACGCCCCTTCAGACCCCCGGTCTTTTCCTCAAAACTATTATTTCAGAATAGATTCCAACACCTATGCCGGTATTAAATATTATGATACCAGCAGCAAGTCGGGTGGTAATTTTTTTATACAAGAATTTGCAGATAATAAAATGAAATATAACCTTAGGGCAAGTAGCATTGCATGGGATACCGCAACAAGAAAATGGCGGTTGAATACAGTCATGCAACGTTTTTTTGCAGGCGATAAGGAAAGGATGCAGTACGATGCGATACTATTAATGAATTACAATTTTAAACCGCTGGATCTTCGTAAAGATGATTATTTAAAAGACAGGTTGCCAACCCCGGAATTAAAGGCATTGATAAAAAAAGAAAAAATGAGGGGTTCAGAGGGAATTAATGCGTTATTGGTAGAAAGATATAACCGGGATGCGATACCGGTTTCGGTAATTATATTATCAATGATCGGAGCTACCATATCTTCCAAAAAAGTTAGGGGCGGAAGTGGTTTTCATCTTGCCGTTGGCGTTGTGCTAAGTGTACTTTATATTTTGTTCGGAAGGTTCTCCCTGGTGTTTGCTACAAAAGGTAACTTTCCACCAATTCTTGCTGCCTGGGTTCCCAATATTATTTTTGGGTTATTAGCTTATTATTTTTACAGAAGGGCAGCGAGATAGGGTGGGGCAAAAGACAAAAATCAAAAGTCAAAAATAAAACTGTAGCATTTCGAGAGTCATCATTGCCCATTCAACAGCTTACCCCTTTACAATCTTATTATAGCTGGTAGCAATTCCCTTAATCAGCGAAGAGCTGAATCCCCGGTGTTCCATTTCATTTAAGCCTGCAATGGTGCATCCTTTTGGAGTGGTAACCTTATCAATTTCCTGCTCAGGATGCGTACCTTTTTGCAATAGTAATTCGGCAGCTCCTTTTACTGTTTGAGCAGCAATCAGGTTGGCAGTTACAGCATCAAAACCAATCTCAATGCCGCCTTGTATATTGGCACGGATATAACGCATGGCAAAAGCTGTTCCACAGGCGCCAAGTACCGTAGCAGCATCCATTAATGTTTCATTAATCACAACTGTTTTGCCAACTGTATTAAACAAGTCTCTTACATATTTTATCTGCTCTTCAGAAGCGTTGGAATAACTGAGGCAGGTCATACTTTCCTGTATTGCAATTGCCGTGTTAGGCATTGCACGAAACACAGGAAGTTTTTTGCTGATGCTGGATTCCATATCGCTGACAGATACGCCGGTTACTACCGAAACTAAGATATGCTTTGCTGTAAGTTGTTTTTTAAAACCATTTAAAACATCGCTCACCTGGAATGGTTTAATAGCAAGGATCACCAACTCGCTATTACGCACAGCCGCAGTATTGTCTGTTGATACATTGATGCCTTTGTCTGCCAGGTGCTTGATAGTAGCGATGTTGCGTTTGGTTACAGTAATGTCACCGGCCTTGCAAAACTTACTTTTAATAAGTCCCTCGGCAATGGCAGTACCAAGATTACCGCCACCGATGATGGCTATCTTTTTATTCATAATCATTTTTTTAACCGGTAATAATTCTTTTGGTAAATGAGCTATTTATTAAAGTGAAACCAACGCCTGTTCAGATTCCTGACCTGCTAACAAATCGCCAATTGCATTGTCATATTTTTTCTTCCACGCTGCAATCGTGCCCCATGATGCACCATCAATATTGATGTCGCCTTCGGTTACTTTACCCAATGCTTCAAAAGGGATATTTAATGCAGAAATTTTACGCTTGAAATCGCTGAGTTGTTGTTCGCTCACGGATACCACTACACGGCTTTGTGCTTCACCAAATAAATAAGCATCTTTCCGTATTTCTTCATTTGTTTCAATGCTGTAACCAAGGCAATGATAGAAACAGCTCTCAGTTAAAGTAATAAACAAACCACCTTCACTTATGTCATGAGCGGAACTTATCAATTTATCCTTGATGAGTGTTTCAACAACTCTTTGCAAAGCAAACTCTTCATCCAGTTCAAAGTAAGGAGCCGGGCTATATTCTACACCATGAATTTTATGTAAATACTCCGAAGAGTTGATGTCATTTTTACTAGCACCAATAAGGAATAAATGATCGCCAGCTTTTTTAAAATTTAATGTCATTTTCTCATCAACACTATCTAATATGCCCACCATTCCAATAGTTGGTGTAGGATACACCGGGCCATCAGGAGATTGATTGTAAAAACTCACATTACCACCGGTTACGGGTGTATCAAATTTAATGCAGGCTTCACCCATTCCTTTGATTGCATTTACAAACTGGTAATATACTTCAGGGTCAAACGGGTTGCCAAAATTCAGGCAATTGGTAACACCCAGTGGTTGTGCCCCGCTGCATACAATATTTCTTGCAGCTTCTGCAACGGCAATCATTGCTCCCTTATAAGGATCGGCAAATACATACCGGCTGTTGCAATCTGTTGTTAATGCCAGGCCCTTACTGGTTGGTTTTGCAACTACAATGGCTGCATCGCTCGGTGCATTTGTACTGGCTGAACCTGCGCCAACCATGCTATCATATTGTGTGTATATCCAGCTTTTACTGGCAATGTTTGGTATAGAAATTAATTTTTCTGCAACTGCTTTTAAATCTTCCGGTTGCTGAATAGTGTCTGCATCAAATGCTTCTGTTTTTGCAAGATAAGCCGGCTTTGTATATGGCCTGTCGTATTGTGGGGCACCTCCGCCCAACACCAATTCTTCTGCTGGTAGCGATGCTTCTAATTCCCCGTTCAAATAAAATTCTAATAGGCCATCAGTTGTTACTACCCCTATTTCACTACATGGCAGATCCCACTTTTCAAACACTTTTATTACATCAGCCTCGCTGCCTTTTTTTACTACCATCAACATTCTTTCCTGGCTTTCACTCAACAACAGTTCCCATGCTTTCATATTTTGCTGACGCATCGGTACCTTATCCAGGAATATTTTCATACCCGCTTTGCCTTTTGCACTCATTTCGGCAGTTGAACAAATGATGCCGGCCGCACCCATATCCTGCATCCCTACAATGCCATTGGTTTTAATTACTTCCAGGCATGCTTCCAATAATTTTTTCTCCTGAAAGGGATCCCCAACCTGCACCGCAGGAAGATCTTCCGCACTGTCAGCCGTAATATTTGCAGATGCAAAAGAGGCTCCGCCAATACCATCTTTACCGGTTGCACTTCCTACAAAAAACACCGGATTACCTTCACCTTCAGCAATTGCAGAAATGGTATCACCATTTTTCAGCGTTCCAACACTCATAGCATTTACTAACGGGTTGGTATGATAACAAGGTTCAAAATAAATTTCACCGCCAACCGTTGGTACACCAAAGCAGTTGCCGTAGTGACCAATTCCGTGTACCACGCCTGCCAACAGATGCTGCGTTTTTGCTTCAGCCAGATTGCCAAAGCGTAAAGAGTTTAAAGAAGCAATTGGTCTTGCTCCCATCGTGAAAATATCACGATGAATACCGCCAACACCAGTGGCAGCGCCCTGGAAGGGTTCAATAGCACTGGGGTGGTTGTGACTTTCTATCTTAAATACTACGCCATAGCCGTCACCAATATCCATCAACCCTGCGTTTTCTTCACCGGCTTTAACCAGCATCTTTTTCCCATCTCTTGGTAATGTCTTAAGCCATTTAATTGAATTTTTATAGCTGCAGTGTTCGCTCCACATGGCACTGAAACAACATAGTTCAGTGAAATTGGGAGTTCGTCCCATTTTTTGCTTAATTAATTCAAATTCTTCTGCTGTTAGCCGAAGTTGTTCTGCGGTAGTTGCTGTTATCTCCATAATTGTTTTAAGAAAGTGCAAAAGTACAACCTGTAATTGTTTTTATGGGAAGATGAAAGTTTATTATTTTAACGAAGTTCCCACAGGTGTTTTAAATCTATTAATAAAATAATAAATGATTGACTGGGCAAACAGGTTTTATTGCCAATTCATTTTAAAATAATATTTCGCTTATTATAAGTCATTGACAAAATAAGAAGTCAATAAAAAATATCCGTCAATATAATGAGTTATAGTTGTTCTTCTTTTTCAGATTAAGGGAGCCTGTACCAATAAAAATTTATCCACAAATAATGGCAATCAATGAGTTGTTTTTTACTGTAGCTATATAAATATAAATAAATTTAATGTATTTGAAATTGGTGTTTTTTAGCCAAAAACACTCCATATTTTAGGAAATGAACATAATTTGGAAAAAAATATCTTACTTTGTGCACATAAAACTTAAAAATCGATGCAATCATTACGTTTCAAAGCAATTGACAGCTTACGGGCAAGACCGGAAGTTCATGTAAAAGCCTCTACAAAAATTACGGGCATTTTTGGTGAAAATGTATTTACATTAAAAGTGGCCAGGCAATTTCTAAGCGACGAAGCTTATAAAAGTTTAGTTACCTCTATTAAAGGTGGAAAAAAGATTGATCGCAACATGGGTAACCAGATTGCGAATGGTTTAAGGGCCTGGGCAGAAAGCAAAGGTGTAACAAATTACACGCACTGGTTTCAGCCACTAACAGACTTATCGGCTGAAAAGCATGATTCATTTTTTACGTTAAAAGGTGATGGTACTCCAATTGAAGAATTTGAGGGTGCAGCCCTTATTCAACAGGAACCGGATGCTTCATCTTTTCCATCAGGAGGATTGAGAGCAACTTTTGAAGCCCGTGGTTATACAGCATGGGATCCGTCTTCTCCACCATTTATTATGGAAATCGGTGAGGGTAAAACACTGTGCATTCCTACAATTTTCGTTTCATATACAGGAGAGTCGCTGGATGCAAAAACGCCACTCATTAAAGCGTTGGTAGCTTTGGATAAAGCAGCAGTAGATGTAGCTCAATATTTTGATAAAAATGTAACCAAAGTAACTGCAACCCTTGGATGGGAGCAGGAATACTTTGTGGTTGATGCAGGTTTGGCGACTGCCCGCCCTGATTTAGTAATGACCGGCCGTACAGTATTTGGACATGCACCAGCTAAGGGCCAGCAGTTGGAAGATCATTATTTTGGTGCAATTCCCGAAAGGATTTACGCTTTTATGAGAGACTACGAACAGGAAGCTTACAAACTAGGTATTCCGTTACGTACCCGTCACAACGAGGTGGCTCCATCCCAGTTTGAGTGTGCGCCAATTTTTGAAGAGGCGAATCTTGCGGTTGATCATAATACATTATTAATGGACGTGATGACCAGGGTTGCAAAACGTCATAGCTTAATGGTTTTATTACACGAAAAACCGTTTGCAGGCATCAATGGTAGTGGTAAGCATAACAACTGGAGTATTGCAACAGATACAGGTGTTAACTTATTGGCTCCTGGCAAAACCCCTAAGACCAACCTGATGTTCTTAACTTTCTTTGTTAATACAATTAAGGCGGTTCATGACTACGCAGGTTTATTAAGAGCATCCATTGCTACTGCAGGTAATGATCACCGCCTGGGTGCTAACGAAGCTCCACCGGCAATCATTTCTATCTTTATTGGTAAATATCTTACAGAAGTGTTGAACCAGGTGGAAACAAGAGTTGGTGGTAAGTTTGACGAGCAGGATGAAGCCATGTTGAAACTGGATATTCATAAAACGATTCCGGAATTGATGTTGGATAATACCGACAGAAACCGTACTTCTCCTTTTGCATTTACCGGAAATAAATTTGAATTCCGTGCCGTAGGATCTGCAGCCAATTGTGCCAATGCCATGACATCATTGAATGCAATTGTTGCACAAACATTGAAGCAATTCAAAAAAGATGTTGATGCGTTAATTGAAGGTGGTGATAAGAAGGAAATTGCCATCATGCACGTTATCCAAAAGTATATAGTAGAAAGCAAATCTGTATTATTTGAGGGAGACGGTTATAGCGAAGAGTGGTCGCAGGAAGCAGAAAAAAGAGGATTGCCAAATATTAAAACGACTCCATTGGCTTTGGATGCTTATTTGTCCAAAGAATCAAAAGCGTTGTTTGAAGGCAATGAAATATACACGCATGCTGAGTTAGAAGCCCGTCATGAAATTATGCTGGAAGCGTACATTAAAAAAGTACAGATTGAAGCAAGAATCATGGGTGAATTGGCTACTTCTCATATTTTGCCATCTGCGGTAAAATACCAGAACATCTTATTGGAAAATGTAAACGGCCTGAAAAGCGCTGGTTTAAAAGAAGATGCTTATGCTAACCAGTTAAACATTATAGAAGAGTTAAGCGCACATATCAGCAAAATGAGTACGGGTGTAAAGGATATGATTGAGGCAAGGAAAAAAGCCAATAAAATAACCGACACCAGGGAGAAAGCAATTGCCTATTGCGAGGAAATTAAAGGCAAGCATTTCGACGAAATCCGTTACCACGTTGATAAAATGGAATTGTTGGTAGATGATTCACATTGGATGTTACCAAAATACAGGGAAATGTTGTTTTTAAGATAATAATCAACATTTGCAAATTGAGATATTATCAGCTTGATTTACATCTCGGATAAGTTTGATTAAAACTCCGTATAAAATAGCTGGCAAGCAATCGTTAAAATACCGGTTCACATTTGTGACCGGTTTTTTAATTTTAGAAAGTCATATAGGGGGGAAGATCAGATTTTTGCACGGTGATTCCATTTTAATCGGCCGATCAAAATGCCTTTAAAGATCTTTACAATTTTATGATAAACAAGCTTACTTGTTATTACAAATAAATAATATCTTTCTAACCACTAAAACCCACTTTATGAAACAAATCAGGTTCTTATACCTACTTCTATTTCTCACCAGCCTTTTTACTTTTAGCCAATGCAAAAAGAAAAAAAATGAACCACAACTACCGCCCGAAACAACTATCG
>JBKJUP010000017.1:0-131491 GCA_046590675.1 Ferruginibacter sp.
CTCTGAAATCAACAACAGTTTTGAAACAAATATGTGTCAGCGTTTTTAAAAATTTCGCAGTTCGCATTGTGGCAAATTGCCTGCATTGATCTGTTACATTGTATCATTGATTTGCTCGATAAAGGTGCATGGATTACTGATTAAAAAAAATGACAAATATCATATTTTTGCCTTTTTTTTAAACATTGAGAATCGGCAGGATTCTTATACAAAGAAAGAAGGGAATTTTCGTATTATATGCCACTGATTTAGTTAAACAATCCGTCTGAAAAAATTAAATTTCAATGAAGGATCAGGCCTCGTTATCATAATAGATTTTGTAAAATTTTCGCCCATCTGCATCTGTACCTTTTTCAATCAATTCTTTATTGCCATGAATATAAATGTGAAAATTTTTATCCAGTTTTAAGATGCTCTTAAATACCCTTGCCTGTTTTTTTACTGCCTGGTTTGATATGTCAAAATCATCATCGAGTTTCAAATCGTTTTCGGATGTGTACTGTTTTTTAAACTGATTAAAGTTTTCAATTACATCTCCATGTTGAAACACATCCTGTAAAAAATCTTCTTCCGCAAAATGATCGTTTTTTTTAAAGTAGCCGATGGATTTATTGAGATAGTCTATCTTGTCGGCTTTTGATAAGTCATATACTTCGGGCATTCTTTCAGTCACAAATTTTTTGGCAACATCCAGGTAATCTTTGGTGAAATGAAAGCTATCCTGGCAATTAATCAATCTTAAAAAATCATCCATCCAATATTTTGCTTCCTTAGATTTATTGATATTATCCAGCACACAGATCAAATATTTTTCATCTTGCCCGGTATTAAAAATGATACACCCTTTATCTACCGTTTTAATGTTGATACCAGCATCTACCAGGTAATCATACGAACTCCCTGCTTTATTAAGCTTGATAAATGTATCCTTAACTTCCGATTTATAAATGCCTATTGCTGCTGTTGCTAGGCCATCTAAATTTATTCCCTCTAAAGCCACCACAAATAATTCGCCTCCATTAATATTGGGATGCTCAGATTTGTCATACAAAGTGAGCGCAACTTTTTCGGCAAAATCTATAAAATCAGTACTGCCCTGGAAATAGGCAGATGAGAAACTACTTACTTCATTAAGTGAGATATCTGTTGGATGAAAAAAATTATAAAACTCTGCTGCTGATAAAAATGGTTTTGTAAAATATTCAACAAAGTTTTCCTGGACTGTATCGTCAAACAATGTGAAAGATTTTTTTGAAAGATATACGCCTTCATCCTTACTTTTATTGCCAACAAAATGTATGGCCATCTCCTTTATGGAGACCTCTGAAAAATCAATCATTTGTGTAAAATAAAAAGATGAATTGTTTTGAATCCGGCAAAAATAAAAGATTAACAACTAATACCAGAAACGAAGCCATTGTTTCACAAAATAAATGGCGAGGGAAGTAAATAATTAGGGAGAGAATTGCACAAAGCAGGAATAAAAACGGACCTTCAAATTAAAAAATATCTTTTGACTTAATATCCTGAGAGCATTATTTATCCAATAAGTAAACACTTCAATCCAGTTTACTGGATTGAGTTGATTGCCTAAGGGTTAAACGCAGTAGTTAACTGCAAAATTTATAAGCTAGCAAATAGCTGGCTGAAGACTGATTAATAACGCCTACGGTCATTATTAAAACCACCACCTGAAGGACGGTTGAAACCACCACCAGTACCGTTACGGTTACCTCCTGGCCTGCTTCCCGGAGCAGAACTGCGTTCTTCTGCTTCTTTAACTACCAATGGCTTTTTACCAAGAGAAATATCATTCATGCTTTCGATGGCATCTTTTGCTTCAACGCTATCAGGCATTTCTACAAAAGCAAATCCTTTACTTTTGCCAGTCTCTTTATCCATCGCCACTTTTGCTGAGGTAACGGTTCCAAATTTTTCAAATATTTCCTCTAATTCTGCATCATCAAGATCGTAAGGTAAGCCAGCGACAAAAATTTTCATGTAATTAAGTTTTGGTAAAAATACACAACTTATATCTCTTTGTTTCATTTCACGTCATGAAATATCGGACAATTTTCAACAAGTTACTGATAGATAAAATATAAAAAAATCACTTAGATAATAGTGTTCCCAGGGAAATGCCCGAGAAATTTCCCCGGATTTTCCAAGTGGTATTTTTGCAACAAAAAATAGTCAGTGCAGTAAATTTTCACTTAACTGAAAGGCTTTTCCACTCCGTTTGCAGGATACTCATTTCTATCATACTCCACCATTTTTGTTTATACCATAGCACGTCCCGATGTATCCCTTCTACAATAAATCCGCTCTTTTGGTAGCACTTTTTCGCGGCAATATTGGTATCATATACGCCCAGGCTTACACGATGTAAATCAAGTTCTTCAAAGGCGATTTTTAAAGCGGCTGTAACCATTTGATGACAGCATCCTTTTCCTCTTTCATCGTTGCTACCTAACAAAACCCTTGTCAGACGGGCAGAACGATTTTTCCAGCTTATGCTTCCCAGTGAGATATGACCAATTGTATTATCGTTTTGATCAACCACTTTATAGATAAAAGCATCCGACTTATTAGAAATATTTGTGTCCCGTAAATACCACTCAAGACTTTGGCTCGTTAGCGGATAACTAAAAAGGTTACCCGACCAATTGGTTAGCAGCTCTTCATCTGTTATCCACTCAATTAATTGTTTAAAATCATTTCTGCTAAACTGTTCTAACCGGATCATTGTGTACCCTCTCTTTTTAAAAATGTGTGTAATAACAAACCAACTGCTAAATTATGTTATGAAACGATGCTTACGACATTTTACTTAAAATATCGAAAATCATCTCTATAGTTACTGCCTTTTCGTCTATACATTGATCTGTAACTTCAATTGTACAAATTATTCCAGGTGCAATAAGCGACTCCTGGATAGTGATATAAGATTTTTTAATGAATATTTCAGAAGCTGTTTAAATTTAATTCTGCAAAGAAACTCTGGAGGGAAATGATGCCATGGAAATATGAGCTCGAACAGTGCACTTAGTTCCTCAGTGTAAACTCTGCCGATGCCGATGCAATAAAATACTCCCGAGCTATCGGGACCGGTGAACCAAAAAATTCTTCAAACTTCTCTTAGCCAGTTACTTCAAATATTTGTCAAACCAATTGGCAACCTGGTTTTCTTCCACGTCAATATTTTTCCAGCCATGTCCACCCCCCTTTTTAATAATTAACTGGTTCGGAACTTTCGCATTTTCAAATTTTTGGATAATGTTTAGCGATTGCTGTAATGGCACAAAAAAATCTGCGTCGCCATGTATAATCAATACGGGTGGATCATCCCGGCTCACTGAGTAAATTGGAGAAACCTGTTTAGCTATTTCTAATTTCTTTGCATCATCTGTAATGGGTTCGAATGATCTTGTGGTATCGTTCCATCTTTTAAAATCAAAGGCAGCATACACGCCTGTTAAAATTAAAGCAGTTTTGTTTGAAGCAGGTGACGCATTCGCTTTACCAAAATTTAAAAAATCTGTTGGAGGATAAAACACAGCAACAGCCTGCACCCTGGAAGAAACTTTATCTACCGGATCTGATGAAGCAGCATCTATTATGTCATCCGCAGTTGCAACTGCAAGTGATAAATGTCCACCTGATGAAAAACCGGTTATTCCAATATGCAGGGCATCAATCCCATACTCTTTTGCGTTATACCGCACAAACCTTACTGCTCTTTTAATATCACTAATCTGGTCCGGAATTGTAAACCTTGGTTGAGAACCTGGCAAAACAGTAAACACGGTATAACCTTTGTCGGTATATATTGTTGATCCCTCCAGGAATCGCTGCGCCTTTTCATAACTCGATTTCCAATTTCCACTTTCAACCAATATAATCGCTTTTCCGTTTGATATTTGTGGAGGGCGCTGTACAAACATTGTAAGCGCCATCCCATCCTTTCTTCCATAAATTTTTTCTACCGGCTCAACTTTTATAGCATTTTGTGCAAGTAGTTTAATTGGCAGCAAAAAAATTAAATAAAAAATAATTTGTTTCATCGCTTTATTTGTCATTCGAAATTAAGTGGCAAAAAAATCTGGATACTTTTTGTGAAGTTGTTTATATAAAAATAACGGGTGTTGCTCCACAAAGGGATTGGAGTAAGCTTGTAACCGGAGAAATAAAGATGATCAATATTCAAGGATTTCATCACGATAACCTGTAATATAAAAGAACCCTTTGTTGAATCAGCCGCAAAAGAATTAAATACTCAGATTGACACCTATAGCAAAAAATAGATCTTGCCATAGGTCAGCGACATTAAATTCAACAACTACTAATTAGAAAAATAGAGATGGCTTAGCCATTAATGTTCGATAACAATACCTGTAAAGTGTAGCCGGAATTTACCATCTTTTGATTTATGATCTTTTGCAATTTTAAGACCGTTAAAATCTTCATAGTCTTCCCAGGTAGTCATTAATGAAGGTTCTTTAGAGCCGGTTTTATGATAGGACCACTCCTGTATTATATGGTTATCGTCTGTATATAGTTCATACATATCGCCTGGTGTAAATCCATCTTTATTGTTGTATTGAATCGTGCATTTATGATACATTTTTTCTGAAACGGGGGCTATTGCAGTACTATCATCCGTTATCGTGTATCCTTTATCCCACTTTAAATGCAACGGAAATAAAAGCCAATATTCGTCATTTGTAAATTGCCCGTTTAGTTTCTTTAACTCAGCCGTAGAGGTATCCATTCTTTTAAACTGCACACTGTCTCCCTTATCATAAAAGATAACATTATTTTCAGTTGGCATCCATTTCCAATGCCTTTCCATGTGAGCTGAATCTTTTTCAATATTAAAAGTAAATTCCATCGATTTTACTTTTGTAAATTCTTCAATACCATTTGCCGATGCGATCATTGACTCTGCCGAACCGCCGTTATTTGACTTGCAGGAAATCATGAGAACAGGGAAAAGCAGCATCAACGCAAATTTTGATAGATTATACATAATAAATTGTTTTCTTAAAATTAAGTATTTGAATTGATTAAACTGTATAAAATCTCCGGGCATAAACAACAGTAATATGATCAATGTAGTATTCTGCTTGGCCTGATTGGTGTACAATGTTCACTCAAAATTTCAACTCTGTTATTCAATTTAACAACGGTAATGCTACAACGCTGATCCTCATCAAACGGCACGCCCTTATAAATCCCTTTTCCTTGCCACCTGGTGCTTACGATTGCTGTATTTTCGTAGAGGTGTACATTGTATTCCAGCCGGTTCATTTTATCAAGCGAGTAATCCGGTGAGCCCGCAGTTTCCACAAGGCGATCCCTGCTGAATGTACCGCCGGACTGCGTGAAATACACGTACTCTGGCGACAATACCGAATCTACTGCTTTAAGATTTTTTTGCATCCAGCCATCGTCAAACTCTTTAATTACAGCAATTACTTCTTCATTGGTAAGCGGCGCCTGTTTGGTGCAGGAAACGCAAACAATGAGCAAATAGAAAAAACCATGTAGAATCTTCATATCAAACAAATATAGTTAACCTTGAAAAAATGGCAAATCACTTTAATTTCAATTACACAAACAATGCTAACAATAATGCTTCATTTAATCATAAAAACTTATTGTAGTGTAATTTGAATAAAATACCACACCGCTTTTTACACTATGATATTTAACTCCTCAAATTTTATATGGCTTAAGCATGTTTTTAACTGCTCCTAGTTTCCATGAATTCATTACAAGTTGATTTAATTATGCTGATGCAACCTTTTTCAGATTAATCAACATAAGTGGGTAATTTTCGTAATGCGCTGCAATAAAAAAAGTATCTGCATCTTTAGCAATCCACTCATCTCTTTCATTATATAAACAACAATCGTTGTTCCATCTTGTTTCAGGCGAACAAAAAATTTTTTACCAATATAAAATGCAGGCGTATCATAACAAAGCTTTTGATATACGCCGGGTAATTCAAGCACCATGCCGGAAACTTTTTCCCGTAAACAATATGATTCAATTGCCATCCTATAAATTTAATATTATTAAATATACTGAGGTAGCGAACTTTTCCCAAATTTGCATAATAAACCGAAAATATGACCCGGGCATCATTCAGCATTTTTTTTACAGTAATAATCATTTGTTCCTTCACCTCATGTAGTTCAGCTAAAAAAACCACAGGCTCAAATAAAGTTGGCGCCATCAGATCGCTTCATTTTATCAATGAGTACGACCTACCTTATAATATGCAGTATCAGCGTACAACTGTTGGCGGATTATCCGGCATAGACAGGGATGTTAAAACTGGCAACTACCTGCTTATATCCGATGACAGAAGTGCTATGGAACCAGCCCGCTTTTATACGGCCCGTATATTAATTTCATCAAAGGGAATTGACAGTGTTTATTTCACCGCAGTTAATAATTTATTGCAGGCTAGCGGTGAAACTTACCCCAATAACAAACAGGATAAATTTCATACACCAGATCCGGAAGCTGCAAGATATTATGCTCCATTTAATCAAATTGTTTGGAGTAGCGAAGGAGAAAGAATTGTAAATAAAAATGATACCGTATTGGAGGATCCATCTATAAATGTAGTTGCATTAAATGGCAAATTCATGAGCAGTTTTCAACTGCCGTCCATATTAAAAATGCAGTCGATGCCAATAGGGCCGAGACAAAATGGTGTGTTGGAAGGAATGACCTTTGATGATAACTACAACACCCTGTATGTAAATGTTGAAGAGCCATTGTATCAAGATGGTCCAAGGGCTGATACAGTTGACAACAATGCTTTTATAAGAATACTTCGTTTTAATATGCCAGCGCAACAACTTATAAAACAGTATGCATATAAATTAGATCCTGTTGCCCATGCCCCTACCCCCCCGGATGCATTTAAAATAAATGGGGTTCCGGATATTTTGGCAATTGGCAACCAACAGTTGCTGGTGATAGAACGTTCCTTTTCTACAGGGCGTATGGCCTGTACCATTAAACTTTTTATAGCGGATGTTTCTAATGCAACTGATATCAAGGATCTGAAATCTCTAAAAGACAATGGCAACTTTAAGCCCACCAGTAAAAAATTATTATTGAATATGGATGACCTGGGAATATTTATCGATAATATTGAAGGTGTAACTTTTGGTCCCGATCTGCCCAATGGCCATAAAACATTGTTGTTTATATCAGACAATAACTTTAACCCATTGGAAAAAACTCAGTTTCTTTTATTTGAAATAATTAATGAGTGAACAGACAGCAGTAAGCATCCGCTTTTAATAAATTAAAACTTAAGCGATTCCTATTCCTCAAAATAAAGATGATCGTGATTTTTACATTTTGGGTTAAACGCAACTTTACAAAATGGGCATTGATAACCGCTGGATTTATATCCGTCAATTGACATCTGTGCCCCACACATTCCACACAATATGGCTTTTGTTCCAAATTCGCTCTTTAGCCATTTTTCCACGGCATGTGTTGCAGTTTCTTCATGGCAGTAAAAGCAGGGATAATATTCACCGCAGCATTTAAATTTAATTGCAATCACATCTAAAGGTGAATGATAGTGTGTACAGCGGGTATGATTATCTACCAGTTTACCTTTAATCATTTTTAAAATATTTTCATTATCCATGTCAACCTGGTTTAATATTTAGCTACTATCCAACGCCATCAATTTACAAATTTATCTGCTCCAATTAAAGAAGTACACGATCTGCAATTTCTCTCATCATTCTTTTTACAGTTTCAACTAATGAAAACCTGGCCCTTGTGGCAATCGTTGCGCAAAAATTCACCAATCATCAAAACGTTTTACACAAGCTATTCACTTAATAATAAGGCGCATTTATAAGTGTCGCCAGAGTTGTCATCTTTTTATGGCATTGTAGTTAAAGTCAGTTTGTATAAAGGTGACACCGATAATTCAAAAAGCAACATCATAAATGCGCCTGAATAATATAGAATTAAACCCGCAGGAAATTGTATATTAGACTATATTTCAAATATCCTCATGGCAGATTGACTATTTCAACATTGCCGAACAACCCGCCTCCGCTGCTGCTATTTCAAGCTTATCAGAACTTCTCTTTAATGATTTCTTAACCTTAAACCTATTCAATCATGACACCTACTAAAATGCTAAAGTCAAAAATTATTGTGTTAATATCACTGGGTATTTTTCTTTTTTCGCAGGCCTCCGGTCAAATGCACAAGGCAATAAAAATAGATACAGACAAAGCGAACGAAAGAAGATCCGAATCAAATATTGTTTTAATAAACACCACTTTATTAAGCCAGGTAATGGCAAAGTGTATTGAAAACAATATTCAGGATGTGCAAGTGATTTTTACAAGATTGAAAAAAAAAGACATACCTGACTACATAGTCAATCATCCCGAAGCTGCTGGTTTTGATAAAGAACTCGTTGGCAAGATGACCATTTTATTAAAAATTGAAGGCGATGATATTGATGACAATATGTTTACCAACATGTCGCAATCAAGACAGGCAGCACTTACAAACCTAATCAGCAGCGGAGGACTGGTTAAAGTTAACAGACCCTATGGAGGATTAACAATGGCAAGGGCTGTTTACCTGGAGATAGGAACTGTTTGTCCACCACCGAGCTCCTGCAATTAAAAAGGCCCGGCTTACCAGGCAATTTCTCTTAACGATTTGTACTCAAATATTGAAAACTTTGTGAAACTGTAATAGAGTTGTATAATCCAAAATCAACTCACGTTGATTCATTAACCGGAATAAATGGTGTATCACCATTTATTCCGGTTAATGAACTGGATGAAATTATCACTGAGCACATTATTAGCTCAGTCAATCAACATATACAAATTCCCTTACCTGATTAAAACAACGAATCCTCTTTTCTTAACGGTCACATTGCGAAAGTCAACACCTTCCGCATACCATACATAAGTTCCGGGCGACTGCTGATTACCTTTATATGTGCCATCCCAACCAAATTCAAGATTTGTGTTGCTGTATAACAATTGTCCCCATCTATTATAAACCCTGAAAACATCAATGGATCTCATGCCAATTGCTATTGGTTTAAAATAATCGTTTCTTCCGTCTCCATTAGGACTATATGCAGTAGGAACATAGAAACCCGGTTCAACCAGGTAAACCGTCACTTTGATGCTATCGTAGTCAAAACATCCACCTTCATTACTTACTTTAACAATGTACTCGATATTGCTTTGGGGAAGTGCAACTGGGTTGGCAATATTTGGATTGCTAAGTCCACTTGAAGGACTCCATAAATAATTAATACTGCCACTTGCTGTTAATTGCAAGGGTTGATTTAACACAACAGAAGTATCCCTGGGTCCTGCTTCGGCATTTATTTTAATTACAGATATTGCTATAGTATCGTTAACTGGTTTTGGACAACCCAGTGTATCCGTAACAGTAACTATATAAGAAAGATCGTATGTCGGATTTACTGCTATAGGCCTATTGGTAAACCTGTTGTTCAGAAATGTTGCAGGAGTCCAGCTATAGCTGCTTCCTCCACTAGCACTAAGTTGTGCGGATGTTCCAAAACAAATTGATAAATCTACACCGGCATTGGCTTTCGGATAAGGCACTACTTTTACAACAATATCATCCTGGGCTATACATTTACCAATACTGCCCGTTACACGATAAGTAGTATTTGCCAACGGCGTAGCATCAGGCACTTTGATAATTGAACTGGTCAAACTATTATTGGCCGGGTTTTCGGTCCAGCTATAATACAATCCATCGCTTACCACATTCAATGTAATTTTATCGCCCTGGCAAATGATAGTATCATTTCTTGCTTTTAGTGTCACAAAACTTTTCACATCCACTAATACCGAATCGCCGCCAACACAACCATAAGGATCTGTAAGCGTAACATAATATTTTGTACGTACGTCCGGACTTACCAATGGCGATTTTGAAACTGTGTTATTGATATTGTAAGAAGGACTCCAAACAACGGTACCAATTCCGATGGCATTTAATTGCAGTGTATCAATCACACATATCAGCGTATCATGGGTAACCGTTAGTGCAGGCTTATCAGTAATTAAAATAGTTTTTCGAATGGTATCCCGGCAACCCTTGTTATTGGCTACTGTAAAGGAAACATTGTAGCTTGCTTCATTTAAATACGTATGCTGCGGTTTAGCAATGCCGGACATATTGTTTGTTGAAGTATCATCGCCAAAATTCCAATTCCAGAAATCGACCACCCCGTAAGTTGTGGTAGAAACATCTATGAATTGTATCGGTGTATTTTTACATTGCCCCTGCACTAAAAAGTCCGGTGTAAACACAGGATAAACTTTTACAAATGCAAGGGTAGAATCAGAACAGGGAAGATTTCTGTTAACAACCAGCTTTAATACATAAGTGCCTGTATCCGGGTAAGTAAAAGTTGGATTTGCGGAATTGGAAGTATCACTCAGCACTCCAGGCACACCAAAATCCCAATAATAGGTTTGAATATTTCCCCCCGTGGCATTGTTAACAAATGATTTTGTAAAACTACTGCAGCTATAATATACCGGTTCCAGCACAGCCTGTGTTAATGAACAATCTGTAACATTTATGTGCAAAGATTTATGAACGGTTCCTTTTACAATTATAGTTCCGCGTTTATACTCCGTAATGGTACAGGTAAGTACATAAGTTCCCTGCTGGGGTGGAGCAATGCCACTGACAATTCCTGTAACAGGGTCGATTGTAACCCCGCTTCCCAATGGCTGTGTTCCGGAATACGGCGGCGAATAATTTATGCTGGCATAAGGAGGTTTATCGGCCTTGCCTCCGCATTGTCCACCTCCATTACTTTGTGGCGAATAATAAGCATCAGTAAATGCGTAGGAAAGAGAATCATTATCCCGATCCCTGGCACTAAAATCGAACGTGAAATAATTATCCTTACAAATAATTGCAGTGTCGTTCTGTGAAAATATAGCGCTTGAATTTTGATATGCCAACGGATCAAGTCCATTGTTGCCGGGAATGGAAACGGTCCAGGTATCACCAACAGAACTGGAACCCGGAGCCATATTGATGATGTTGGCAACTCTACAACATCGTTGATACGCCAGTATATAGCCATTGGGGCTAATTGGCAGTTCTCTGACAAAAGAATAAGTAGTTATTTTATAACAAATATTTGGAATAGGATTGATGCAGGGATGACATTCCTGCCGGGTACAGTTTTGAATATTAACTGAATCACCGTAAGGTACATTTACGTCTTCAATCAGCGAATTAGAACCGGCATCGAATATGGAAATATTAATATTGGGGCACCATTGGTTAGCATTTAAAAAACACTCCGTATATATTTTAAGCGTAACCCTATATTTTCCTGTATTCTGTGCGGTACCCGGGCCAAAATATTCATAATACATCCAGCCACCCTTTGTATGATTTGCAAGAGAGGTAAACGCAATCGTTATGAAACACAATGTGAATAATAACTTTCTCATTAATTATATATTAACGTTTTGGGTAGCCGAATGGTTTCAGTCATTGAAATATTAAGTTACATTATTTACACATTCATACGATAATAAATTCTGGTGGGTTGCTTAATTGTCTGCATATATCAAACAATACAATAGTATTGCACTCGCAAACAAGTCATTTAGGCACGATTGTACCAAAAGCAAGTGCTGGAAATTAATGATGAAATACGTGTTAACGTAAGCAAAAAAACATACAGAAAAAGTTTAATTACTCCCCTTTAACCAAATGTTAATATAGACGATAGTAACAACAGATGGCACAGTTTTTTCGTACCTATCACCGAAAATTTCGTTTTAATAAAAAATAATAAACTATGAAATCGTTTTCTTTTGTTCGTAAACTCATCGTACCATTATCAGGTGTATTAGTATTATCCATTTTATTTACAGCTTGTAAAAAAAATGACCAGCCGGTGTCCAACACCCCGGTTGCAGGTTTAATGGCCTATAATCTTACCATTGACAAATCTGCCATTGGAATTAGATTAAATGGAAGCAGTCTAACAAATGTGCCGCTTGGTTATAGTAATTATACAGGTGCATATCTTCCTATTTATACAGGATCGAGGGTAGTTGAAGCCGTTGACATTAATGGGCAAACTCCGCTTGCAAGTGATAGTCAGAATTTTGAGGCAGATAAATATTATTCTGCTTTTGTGGTTGGATCCAACGGCAATTACAAGAATGTAATTGGGGAGGATATGCTGGATAGCCTTTCGGTAACTACTGGTGAAGCGTATGTGCGTTATATCAACGCAATTCCCGATTCCAGTAGCCCGGCAGTTACTGTTACCAGTGGAGCAACAGTAATGGATAACAATGCGGCCTATAGCAGCATTTCCGCCTTTTTAAAAGTACCCGTAGGCGATGCAATGTTTAGTGTAAGCAATGGTAACAATATAACTGCTAACCGCACGATCACTTTAGAAAGTAATAAAATCTATACTGTATTATTGGTTGGACAACCAGGTAGTACTGACCCTGATAAAACAGTTCAGATCAAGTACATCGTTAATGGAATCGTTAACTAATTCTTCGGGCATATTATTACATAAAAAACTCCGGATTACCGGAGTTTTTTTGTTTTAAAATATTTCAATGCTCCAGGTTCGTTCAAAATTTTCGCCGGGTTCCAAATTTTCAATCCCCTCTTTTTCCTCAAGGTGTTGACTGGCGTTTACACTATCTGCAACCCCGCACCAGGGTTCTATACAAATAAAGTCGGCATCCTTAGCTGCCCATATTCCAAGGAACGGAAACCCTTGAAATTTAAAACTAAATCCCCTGGAATCTTTCAAAGATTTTAATTGTATTTCATCTGATTTAATATTTTTTAAAACAAGTGCATCCTTATAAAATAATTCCTTTTTCAAAGGCAGTTGATCTGTATTTATCATCAATGGTTCGGGACTTGCTTCAATTAATCCATCCTTGCTAATTGGCCACCGGCCCGTATTTTCTTCCTTATTGAATTGCAGGTAATAATCTTCATAATTGAGATCATCAGCTATTGGCAATTTAAATGCAGGGTGCCCTCCCACTGAAAAATACATGATCTCTTTTCCAATATTATTAATTTGGTAAGCAACAGACACACGCTTATTTACGATTGTATAAAGAATGGAAAAATCAAATTCAAATGGGTATATTTTCAGTGTTTCAGCATCACTTAAAAGTGTAAACTTTATAGTAGAAACGGTTTGTTCAGTTACTTCAAATTTTTTGTCCCTTGCAAATCCATGTCGGCCCATTTCATATTTATTTCCTTTAAAAAAGAAAGCATTATTCTTTAATGTTCCTACAATAGGGAATAATACCGGCGATTTTTTACCCCAAATATCAGGGTCAGCTTTCCACATATATTCCATTTCATCCTCCTTGTCGTAAATGCTGCTAAGCTCTGCTCCATTAGCATTAATTGTTACAGCTATATTATCATTCTCTATTTTATACATACAAATATTTAAAAAGTTTATGGTTTGCAATTGACATAAGACCAACTGTTTTATCAATCCCGAAATTAGATTTGAAAAATGAAAGTAACTAAATTTTGTAACAGCGGGAATCGCCTTACAAACTAAAGAACCATTTTAGGCGAAATGCTCATTAAATTATTTATCTAAGGGCTTAAACAGCTATCACATGTTTACAATTGATGGTATAAAATATTGATACTTTGGTGATTTTTTTTTTGTATTTTATTTAGCGTGTTCCCCACCTCTTTCCTGTCGTAAATTTTTTAAAATAATATTTATGGCAGATAAAAATGACATTGATTTTGTTTACACAACACTTTATAAAATATTTCGGTTAAGCATTGGCGAAAAGGCCGATTTCAGTGCAGCCTTGTACAACGGCCATTTTTCTATGTCGCTGGAAGCGGCACAAAAAGCAAAACACAAATTTATTGCAGATCAATTATTTATCAAAGCCGGCACCAAGGTAATAGAACTGGGTAGTGGCTGGGTCCTTTTTTAAACTACCTGGAAAAAGACAGAAAAGCAACGGGCATTGTATTTACACTTTCAGACGGACAATACCAGGCCCATACTTCCTGCCGAAACAATGGATATAAATGCTGCAAAAAATTCCGATGACTTCCTGCTTGCGCTTTCTGCTAAACACTAGCTAGAATACTGGTTGCCTCATGGGTCGGAAATAAGCCCGCTGATGGTTTGTTTTCAACGTGAGTTAATGGATCATTACCACATTGTATTTGAAAAGTATAGGCTGCCAATGAAAAATTTTCTTCTTTAAAAATTTCTTCATTTTATATTTTTTTACAATCTTTGCAGCTCTTCAATTTTACGAATATGATTTTCTTTTAAAGGTCTTGTTTAGTACAGGACTTAAAAAACAGTGAAAATGTACTCAGCGGTTTAATCGTTGGGTGCTTTATTTATTTACCTGTTATTTAAAAGAATATCATGACCTATATTCAAACTTCTACCAAACGTATCAACAGTATTTTTTCTATTATCCGGCTATCGCTTAATGGCGAACAACAGGATTATACCACCGGCAGCATCAGGAGAGCCGTTATTTTATTAGCCATTCCCATGATGCTGGAAATGTGCATGGAAAGTGTTTTTGCAGTGGTTGACATTTATTTTGTAAGCCACCTGGGCAAGCACGCCACATCTACTGTGGGCCTCACCGAATCGGTTATCACCATTGTTTATTCACTGGCCATAGCCATTAGCATGGCAGCTACAGCAGTAGTGGCCCGCAGGGTTGGCGAAAAAAATATTGCCGCAGCATCAAAGGCCGGTATGCAGTCCATACTGCTTGCACTTGTTATAACCACTGCGGTTAGTATCCCCGGCTTTATTTATGCAGATGATATTCTAAAACTCATGGGGGCCGAGCCTGCCGCCGTACAAGCGGGTAAAGGCTATACACAGATCATAATGGGTGGTAGTATTGTCATTATGCTGCTCTTCCTCATCAATGGTATTTTTCGTGGTGCAGGTGATGCAATGATGGCAATGAAAAGTTTATGGATTGCCAATATCTGCAACATTATTTTATGCCCTATACTAATAAGAGGTTTGGGCCCTATTCCTGCTTTTGGATTAATGGGCGCCGCATGGGCTACCACCATCGGCAGAGGCATCGGTGTATGTTACCAACTGTATCATTTATTTAATGGACAAAGACTGGTGCAATTCACCCTCAAACACCTGGCGCCAGATTGGGCCATTATCCGTTCAATGATAAAAGTTGCCTGGCCTGCTACTTTTCAGTTTTTAATTGGCTCAGGCAGTTGGATATTGCTGGCCAGCCTGGTAGTTAGTACAGGCCATAGCGCTGCATCTGCAGGCTACCAGATTGCTATGCGACTAATCATGTTCTTTTTGCTGCCGGCATGGGGATTAAGTAATGCGGCGGCTACCTTGGTTGGGCAAAACCTTGGGGCCCAACAACCAGGCCGTGCAGAACAATCAGTGATAAGAACCGCCTGGTACAATGCTATTTTTATGGGATCAGTTTCTATCATTCTATTGGTTTTTGCTCCCGGCCTTATTTCATTTTTTACCCAGGAAAATAATGTAGCAGAATATGCTGTAAGGGCTGTACGTATTGTTAGTACTGGTTTTTTCTTTTACGGGATAGGGATGGTAATGACAAATGCGTTTAACGGTGCAGGTGATACACGAACGCCTACCGTTGTTAATTTCTTTGGTTTTTGGTGCTTTCAGGTTCCTATGGCATGGCTGTTGGCAAAAACAGCAGGACTGGGACCATTGGGCGTTTTTATCGCCATACCAGTTGCAGAAACTGCCATAACAATCGCTGCATTTATACTATTTAAAAAAGGCAAGTGGAAACTGAAAATGGTTTGATGTAAAATTTAGCGTTGGTAGTTTAGCAAATATGATTCAACCAACTTAAGGATTCGCTTAAATAAAACAGGCTGCCTTTAAAAAGCAGCCTGTTATTAATTTATGTTTGGTAAAAAATTTTAAAGATCAATCCTGAACAACTACTTCGGCCTTGTCCTCATCTTTTACAATCAATGTAAGAAAGCCGGCCAGTATCATGGATACGCCTCCCAATGCAATTGTATTAAGCGTATTGGCATGAAAAAATTTCAAGGTGATATAACCAAGGATACTTGCAGCCACAATTTGCGGTATTACAATAAAGAAATTAAATACGCCCATAAAGTAGCCCATTTTGTTGGCAGGCAGGGCATTACTCAACATTGCATAAGGCATCGATAAAATGCTTGCCCATGCTATACCAACCATGGCCATTGAAACAATAATTAGTTTGGGATCCTTTATAAAATAAATGGACAGCAAACCCAGCCCACCAATGACCAGGCAAATGAGGTGCGTAACCCGTCGATTGGTTCTGTAAGCAATCATCGGAATAATAAATGCAAATACTGCCGCCATGCCATTACGCACAGACGAACAAACATTCAACCAGTCTGCGCCATCATTATATTCCTGTTGTACCCTTTTTAGTTCAACCTTTTCCAAATCCGTTGTTTGCGTGTTGGTACTTTCCGAAAAATAGTTTGCAAGGTTAATTGAAATTGAAACCGGGTTTTCCTCACTTCTGTACTCCCTGATTTCATTCACATCTATCTTGAGTGATTTTAATGTCTTCTCTTTTTTTTCATCAGCTATCACTGCCGCATTTTGTAAGTCACTATTTATGGCGGCTTCCATTTTATCGAGTAAGCTTTTTTCCACCTTCATGTTATACTTATTCGCCGTTACAGCGTTTGTTGCATATATCCACATAGCAAATAATGCAAACCAGGTAAAAAACTGTACAAAGGCCAACTGCTTCATGGTTTTTGGCATTTTTAATATGCCACCGAAAGTTTCCTTCAGGCCGTCCATAAAAGTAGTTTCTCTTTTCTCCTTTCTAAATGCCTCCAGGTCTTCAGGCGGAAACTCCTTTGTTGTAAAGACAGTATAAAGTACTGCTCCTAAAAATGCAAACGCTCCCAGGTAAAAGGACCATTTTACCGAATTAGGAATTTCTCCTGTAGGAGCAGTATTGCTTACATGAAACCAATTAGTAAATATCCACGGAAGCAAGGCTGCAATTACCGAACCTATGCCAATAAAAAAACTTTGCATGGCAAAGCCCGAAGTGCGTTGTTGCGGTGGTAATTTATCCCCAACAAATGCCCTGAATGGTTCCATGGAAATATTGATGGATGCATCTAATATCCACAACATGCCACCGGCAATCCATAATGCAGATGAGTTAGGCATCACCAATAAAGCAATGGTTGCCAGTATGGCTCCTATAAAAAAGAAAGGTCGCCTGCGGCCCCAGTAAGGATGCCAGGTTCTGTCACTTAAATAACCAATGATCGGCTGAATCAATAGCCCGGTTAATGGCGCTGCTATCCACAAAATGGGAATCTCATCTTTGTTTGCGCCGAGTGTTTCAAAAATTCTGCTCACGTTGGAGTTTTGCAGTTCAAAACCAAATTGAATTCCGAAAAAACCGAAACTCATATTCCACAATTCCCAGAATTTTAATTTCCTGGTTGGCGCCACTGGATTGGAAGACATAGCAATCGTTTAAATTAAGTTAGCTGTGTATAAATTACACATTACATTTTGAGCAATAAAAAAACATTCTTCGAGAAGAATGCTTTTTTATTATTAAGAATATTAAATTACAAAACCATCTGGTAGCACGGCGCCTTTTTTCAATACCACTATCCCATCTTTTACTGCGTAAAGCGAATGATCGGTATCTGGCAAATGAGCTCCACCATTGATTCTTACATCGTTTCCAATGCGGCAATTCTTATCTACTATCGCATTTTTTATGAAACACCTGTCGCCAATACCAATCTTAGGAATGCCTTTCGCAGTATTGCTTTCAATTTCAGCAAGCGTTTCAAAATAATCGTTACCCATGATGTAACAACTGGAAATATTAGTGCTTTGCCCAAGCCTGCTTCTAACACCAATCACGCTATTTTCTATCCTGCTAGCATTGATGATTGACCCCTCTGCAATGATTGTTTTTTCAAGTGTAGTGCCGCTGATTTTTGCAGGTGGTAGCATCCTGGCATGGCTGTACACTATCTTCTGATTGTCGAATAAATTAAAAGGTGGCAGTTCTAAAGTAAGTGCCAGGTTGGCTTCAAAAAACGAATAAATATTTCCGATATCAGTCCAGTAACCATCATATTGGAAGCTGATAACTTTTGAATTTTCTATCGAAGTTGGAATGATTTCTTTACCAAAATCTGTAGCGTCTTTTTTCTCAGACTCTAATAAATCAAATAATAATTTACGGCTGAATATATAAATACCCATTGATGCAAGAAAATCTCTACCCTGCGCCTTCATTTCTTCTCCTGTATCGCTTGTCCATTCTTCCAGCACATCTTTAGAAGGTTTTTCTATAAACGACGTAATTACATTTTCTTCATTGGTCTTTAAAATGCCAAATTCTGGTGCATCTCTTCTTCCTACAGGAATGGTTGCAATAGAAATATCCGCACCATGTGCTATATGGTTATCGATCATACCTGCAAAATCCATTTGGTATAATTGATCACCACTCAGTATCAACACATATTCAAAGTCATAATTAACGATGTGCCTTAAAGACTGGCGCACAGCATCGGCAGTACCCTGGAACCATTTTGGATTGTCGGGAGTTTGTTCTGCCGCCAAAATATCTACAAACCCTTTGCTAAAAAGACTAAACTGGTAAGTGTTTTTAATGTGTTTGTTTAATGAGGCTGAATTGAATTGAGTAAGCACCATGATCCTGTTGATTCCGGAGTTAATGCAGTTTGAAATGGGGATATCAACTAACCTGTATTTACCTGCGATGGGAACCGCCGGTTTACTTCTTCTTGCAGTTAAGGGATAAAGTCTTGAGCCTGCTCCCCCGCCCAAAACAATTGATATTACAGATGCGCTTTCCATATATGACAAGTTTTACTTTTTATAATCTAATTAAATGCTTTCGTTACTTCTTATTACAAACATATTGAAATATTATTCAGTTTATAGCACAGACTCATATAAATCAATATAATGCTTTGCGCTTGTTTCCCAACTAAAATCCAATTGCATGATTGTTTCACGCATAGTCTTTAGCATTTTAGGTTTGCTATAAACCTCAAGGGCTCTGTGTATTGAATAAGTCATATCCCAAACCGTGGCATCATTAAACTGAATACCATAACCGCCGGCATCACCAAAGTCTATTACCGTATCCCTTAACCCACCTGTGTTTCTTACAATCGGAATTGTTCCGTAACGCATAGCATATAGCTGGTTTAGTCCACAAGGTTCTACCCTGCTGGGCATTAAAAGAAAATCGCCACCGGCATACATCTGGTGACTCAGTTTTTCATTGTAGCCAATTTTAGAATTATAATAACCCGCCAACTGCGACTTCATATTTT
This sequence comes from Ferruginibacter sp., assembly GCA_046590675.1. Taxonomy (GTDB): domain Bacteria; phylum Bacteroidota; class Bacteroidia; order Chitinophagales; family Chitinophagaceae; genus Ferruginibacter. The sequence continues at coordinate 19,495 of JBKJUP010000017.1, forward strand.
CAAGTTCCCACTCTACAGATTTTTCGCCGCTTCCCAACACCAAAAAATTCATTTTTCCTTCCAGGTGATAAATTGAATCATAAATAGTTTGTGGTAACAGATCTGCAGCTTTTTCATACACAAGCCTTCCTATAAAAATGAAAAGTGGCTTATCAATTTCAAGTCCGAACATTTCACATAAAACTTTTTTATTGGCCAATTTGCCATCTGCAACATTTTCTTTTGAAAAGTTAGGGTCAAGATAAGTGTCGAGCGCAGGATCCCACACCACACTATCAATTCCGTTTAATATACCCGTACATTTCCCTTTTTCATATTCGAATAAAGCTTCCAGGCCGTTGGCACTGGAACGCATTTCCTGCAGGTAAGACTGGCTCACAGTTGTTACTTTAGTTACACACTTAACTGCGCTGGCCAGCGGATTAATGTTATCGTTCCAATCGAGTTTACCCCATTCCCAGGAATCCCAGTTAGGCAGGTATCTTGATTTATCCCACCCCATTACACCCTGGTATTGGGCATTATGAATGGTAAGTACAGTAGGTATCGAAGCAAGATGCCTGTAGCCGTAGCAATGTTTCATCATAAATGGAACAAGCCCGGCCTGGTGATCGTGTACATGTACAATATCAGGCCTATATAGCCATTGCGCAATCCAATCTACCACAGCAATTTGAAACGCAGTAAATCTTTCGGTATCATCATGATAACCATAAACACTTTCCCGATCCAGCAAACCGTTGATGTCAACGAGGTATAGTTCAAAACCAAGTTCATTTGTCCTTTCACGAATGATCGTGTAATTAAACCAATATTCTCCCATTCCAAACGATCCCTTATGGACTTCATCAAATTCGTGCTCGTACAAAAATTTTGTACGGTACATTGGCATTACAACTTTAGCTGTATGCCCAAGCTGGTTTTGGTATTTTGGCAAGGCACCCACCACATCTCCCAATCCTCCTGCTTTGGCAACAGGGTAACATTCTGCGCTAATGTGAACTATTTCCATTGAATAAATTGGTTGTTAATGAAGTTCAAATTAAGAAGGTTTTTGATAGAAACAAATTAAGTAATGAAAATTTTTCCTAGTCATAAAATTATTCTACTTTGGGCAACTTAAATCAAATAGCTAATATGACCCAATCCAAAGTTTCACATCAAACGACCAATTGGTCTCAGTTCGGAACCCTTATTACTGTTTTCTTCTTTTGGGGATTTGTAGCAGCAAGTAATGATATATTAATCCCGGTTTTTAAGAAGGCTTTCAGTTTGTCCCAGGCCCAAAGCCAGTTAGTATCGGTTGCCTTTTATGTTGCCTATACGGTAGGCTCCATCATATATTTCTTAATCTCAAAGGCTATTGGCAGCGATGTACTTAATAAGATCGGGTATAAAAATGGTATTGCGCTAGGGCTTATCATTTCTGCTTTGGGTGCATTGCTATTTTATCCTGCGGCCAATAATTCATCATTCATATTAATGATCTCTGCCTTGTTTATTGTAGGGTTAGGATTTTCGTTGCAACAGATAGCAGCCAACCCACTGGCCATCATTATGGGCGACCCCAAAACCGGCTCGCAGCGTTTAACCATGGCAGGCGGTATAAATAATTTAGGCACAACCATCGGACCCTTACTGGTAAGTTTTGCCATATTTGGAAGTGTATCAAATGGTTCATCTGTTGCAAGCATCGAAAGCGTTAAGATTCCCTACCTCACAGTAGGATTGGCGTTTTTGCTGGTGGCCTTGTTTATTAAATTTTCAAAAGTTCCCAATAAAATTGACCTTGATCATGTGGCCGAGGAAGAAGCTGTGTCTGCGGCTGATAAACTCTTACATAAAACTTCTGCCATACAGTATCCTCAATTAATAATGGGAATGATCGGCATCTTTGTTTATGTTGGTGTAGAGGTTTCAACAGCCAGCAATTTGCCGGCCTATATGGAAAAATACCTTGGTACTCCTACAGAGAAAATTGCTCCATTTATATCATTGTATTGGGCAAGTTTGATGATTGGCCGCTGGACCGGAGCTGTAGGCGCATTTGATGTAAGTATGGGCGCTAAAAAAATACTGAGTTTCCTGATGCCTTATATTGCCTTTGCAATATTTCTACTGGTAAATACCATTGCGCAACATGATGTTACTCCATTTTTCGTGTATGCGGTTGTGATAGCTGTTATGATCGTTTGCGATATAATGAGTAAAGGCAATCCTGCACGTATGCTACTGATATTTTCTGTGATGGGTATTACAGCGTTATGTATCGGTATAGCGACCAGTGGAATGGTGAGCGTTTATGCATTCATTAGCGTTGGACTTTTTTGCAGTACACTTTGGCCTTGTATTTTCACATTGGCATTGGCCGGCCTGGGCAGGCATACCAACCAGGGAAGTAGCCTGCTGATTATGATGATTATGGGTGGCGGTATCATTAGTTTCCTCCAGGGAGTGCTGGCTGATAAAATTGGCATCCAGTTAAGTTATATAGCAGGCATCGTATGTTTTGCTTATCTTGCGTTTTACGCCATCAAGGCAAAAGCAATACTCCAATCGCAGGGAATTGACTACGATAAATTAAATGCCGAAGGAGGTCATTAATCACTGAGGAAACATTTGTAGGTTTTATGAAAAAAAAATATGCAGTTGGTATAGATGTAGGTGGCACAACAGCAAAATTTGGAGTTGTTGACCAACACGGAAAGATATTAGAACAGGATCGCATTCCAACAAATGAACACGGAGTTGTTGAAGATTTTATTGATGATCTGCATGCCAAGCTAATGCCGATGATAGATCGGGTTGGCGGCCTTCAAAATTTTGTTGGTATTGGTATGGGAGCTCCTAACGGAAATTTTTACACAGGTACAATTGAATATGCGCCCAACCTGAAATGGAAAGGTATCATCCCCATTGCGGACCTGATGATAAAAAAATTCAAACTTGATACCAAACTTACCAACGATGCCAATGCCGCAGCCATGGGCGAAATGATGTATGGCTGTGCAAAAGATTTAAAACATTTTATCACCATAACACTGGGTACCGGCGTTGGAAGCGGCATTGTAATAGATGGAAAAATAGTGCTGGGACATGATGGATTTGCGGGTGAACTGGGACATACAATCATTAGATCTGGAGGCAGGCTACACAAGTCAACCGGCATTCGGGGAAGTCTTGAATCGTATGCATCTGCAACAGGCGTTCGGGAAACTGCTATCGAAATGCTTACAGCATATCCCGAGTCGGAAAGCTTGCTGCGTAATTACAAAATTAAAGACCTCACCAGCGAAACAGTGTATGAATGCGCCATGCAAGGCGATGCTATTGCAAATAGCATCTTCGACTTTACCGGGCAAATACTTGGCGAATCATTGGCCAACTTTATTATGTTTTCTTCGCCTTCAGCCATTGTTTTATTTGGTGGATTAACCAAAGCAGGTAACCTGCTGCTAAATCCTACCCGGAAATATATGGAGGCAAACCTGTTACCAATTTTCCAGAACAAAGTTAAATTGCTCTTCAGCGAGTTGAAAGAAGCAGATGCCGCCATTTTAGGTGCCAGTGCATTGGTATGGAAACTACATGAATAATTTTGTACAGGCAGATACAAAAAAAGACAGCTTTAAAAGGGCTGTCTTTTTTATTTTTGAAGTTGCCTTCATTTATTTGAGTCTAATTACGGGTCTTAATTTAAAATCACGATCACCTTCTTTCTTTACTGATAATGCAGCATCAAAATCGATTGTGATTGTTTCCAATGAAGCATTCAGTGCTTTGTCAACTTTTATTTTTAAACCTGAAGTACTTCCGCTGGGAATAACAAGTGGTGACTCAACACCATTTTCTCTCACACTATTGTTTGTACCCAAAATCAAACGAATCTCCTCTACCACACCAGTTGGTAAATCAACGGTGGCCAATACTTCATTCACACCATTTTGTAATTCAAGTAAGTTATATACCCTACCATTGGTTTCCATTTTTACCCAGCCTTCAGTTTCGGGTATTGCCCCTGTTGCTGGTGTTTCCCTGGTTGTTTCCCGTATTTTTACTTCAACTTCTTTTATCTCCACATTTACTTCTTCCAATGAAGTAGGAGCATCTGTCAGACGAATTTGAAGTGTGGAAGTTTTTTCATTATTTTTTTTGCAGGAAACCAATGCAAAAACAGCCAATGAACAAGCAAATAGAAGCGTTTTGAAATTTTTCATAGTTTATATTATTTTAGTGATACATAAGACAACATGTGAAAACCATGCCAAAATGGGCTCCACTATTAACTTGTAGATAAGTTCTTATGCAAAAAAAGGATGAAAGACGTGATGTCAATCGTCCGCAATCAGCTGTCTCCCATTTTGTTACCGGTTCTTATCAATTTATAAATTTTAATGGCACTCATTAAAATAAGAATAAATAAAGCCAGTCCAATTAATCCCCAAACCCAGCTCATAGATTCCTTTACAGTTACAAGCATTATGATGGCAATCAGTAGTATTGTTGCAACTTCATTCCAGATACGAAGTTGATTGGAGCTGTATTTGAATACGCCTTTCATTTCATCTGTATATAATTTATGAAGGGTGAAATGATACAAGTATAGTAAAACAACAAAAGCCAGTTTAATCCAAAGCCATGTAGGAACCGGATTGTAAAATGAAGCCAGCCACAAGCCAAACACCAACGTAATTAATGCAGAAGGCCAGGTAATGCCCAACCACAACCGCCGGATCATTATAGAAAATTGATCTGTTAGTATTTTCTTTTCAACATCAGTTTTTTCCTGTGCCTCGGTATTGTAAATAAACAATCGTACGATATAAAACAGTCCGCTAAACCAGGTAACGATGAAAATTATATGGATTGCTTTTACGTACAGATACATGAGCGATTTATTTGGACTGTTACGGGTTGATTTTTTTATTTCAGTTTTATGGTTGAATGTCTGATGTAGGATGTCTGATGTCTGATTTTTTTAGGGTTGTTACTGTTGGCTAACTCTTGCCTCCGTTGAACATTAAAGCTAATTTCCATTGTTCTCTGTTATTAAAAGTCAGTTCTGAGTTTCACGTCAAGAGTCAAAAATTAATTTTCAATATTCGGATGCTACCCAAAGCAAAAAGAACTGCATTTCAAATCAGACATCAGACATCATACATCAGACATAAAATTGTATTTCAAATCAGACATCAGCCATCAAGCACCATCTCCTCCTTTCCATCAGCAAAATCATTCACGTAGCCTGCCAATGTATTTACCCATAAAGGATTTGTATTAAGACAGGGAATCATAATATATGCCTCTCCTCCGGCGTCCATAAAAGACGCTTTACCTCTCTCATCTATTTCTTCCAATGTTTCCAGGCAATCACTTACAAATGCGGGACAAAGAATCAGTAATTTTTTGATACCCTCTTTGGGCATTTCTTCCAGGCGGATATCTGTAAATGGCTCAAGCCATCCCTTGCCCAACCTCGATTGAAATGAAATACTGTATTGACTTGTCGGTATATTTAACTGTTCCATTACAAGCCTTGTTGTAGTAAACACCTGGTGACGGTAACAATGTGCATGCGCCGGGGAATCTACACTACAGCAATTCTCCACTTTCAGGCAATGCTGACCGGTCACATCACTTTTGCGTATATGCCTTCCCGGTATGCCATGGTAGCTGAATAAAATATGGTCATGGGGCTGCTGCAGGTAAGGCCTGATATTTTCAGCCAGCGCATTTATATAATTTGCCTCATTGTAAAAAGGTTTTAAAAAAGTAAGTTTAAAAGGATACTTGTTTTGTGCATGCACTTCCTTTGCAGATTCAACGGCTGTTTCGTAAGAAGACATGGCATAATGTGGATACAAAGGAATGGCCAGCACTTCTTCCAGTTCAGGATTTTCTTTTACCAATTTATCAAATGCAGCCTCCGGTGTGGGGTTGCCATATCGCATTGCAATTTCAACAGGTAAATCAATATGTTGCTTTAAAACTTCCTGCAACCGGCGGGTTAATACTACAAGCGGAGAACCTTCTTTGGTCCAGATGGTTTTATAAGCTTCAGCAGATTTAGGTGCCCGAAATGGAACAATAATACCATTGATTAAAAAATACCGAAGCAAAAATGGCACATCAATCACACGCTCATCCATCAAAAATTCTTTCAGGTATTTCCGTACGTCTTTTACTTCTGTTGAATCCGGAGATCCAAGGTTCATAAGAACTACTGCAGTTTTTTTATGCATAATTTTAAGATAATTTGCAAATGTAACCACTGTACCCTGCTAAAAGTTCATCAAAATATAAAAATCTGTCGATGGAATAATCGATTAAAAATGCCGGTACCAGCTCAATGACATACATCACATCTTAATATGATACAACTCATACAGCAAAATGACAATCTGATGACATTGAAATTAGTTTTACTAAAGCTCCACAAGTACTTTTGCAGAGTAATTTTAGTTAACCGAATTCATACATGCTCGTTTACAACCAAACAGACTTATCGACTTTCTTTATAGCAGGTATTAATTATAAAAAAACTGATGCTAATCTCCGGGGGCAGTACGCTGTTAACAACGAACAATACGGCGAATTACTTTCATTAGCTTCATCGCACGGTGTTAAGGAATTATTTGTACTATCTACCTGTAACCGCACCGAAATATATGGATTTGCAGAAAACAAGGAAAGCCTTTGCAATCTGCTCTGCACACAAACAAAAGGTACACTTCAAACCTTTAAAGAAATTGCATATATAAAAAACGGGCACAAAGCCATTGAGCACTTGTTTTCAGTAGCGGCCGGACTTGATTCACAGATTTTAGGTGATTACGAAATAGTAGGACAGATTAAACAAGCGGTAAAATTTTCAAGAGAACATCGATTCATTGGTGCTTACACGGAAAGAATTGTGAATGCAGTTTTACAATCTTCTAAATTAATCAGAACATCAACAGGATTAAGTGGTGGAACGGTTTCGGTATCATTTGCTGCGGTGCAATACATAAAAGAAAAAGTTGCTGATATAGCCAATAAAAAAATATTATTATTAGGCACCGGTAAAATAGGCAAGAATACCTGTAAAAACCTGGTAGATTATCTTGGTACAAAAAATATAACCCTTATTAACCGTACGGATGACAAAGCCATTGAATTAGCAAAAGAATTAGATCTCAGTTTTGCTTCCTTCAGCGATTTGGCAGAACAGCTTACAGCATCAGACATTATATTGGTAGCTACCAATTCAACCGAGCCGGTTATATTGGAGCAACACTTAGCCAATACCGGCAACAAACTCATCATTGATTTATCAATTCCTTACAACGTTGAAAAATCAGCACAGGAACTTGCCAATATTACTTTGATAAACGTAGATGAACTTTCAAAAATAAAAGACCAAACCCTCCACCAGCGTGAGGCTGAAGTACCAAAGGCAAAAGAAATTATTGCCCGCCACATCAACGATTTTTTAGAATGGCACCAAATGCGCCAACATGTTCCTGTATTAAAAGCAGTAAAGCAGCGGTTACAAACCATGCATTCCTGCAATCTGTATATAACCTATTCTGCTACACAGGCTCCGGCAAAAATTGCCTATCTAAACCCTGAAGAAAAAATTCAGAAAGTGATTAATGGCATGGCCATCAAAATGCGCAATCAAAATCAACGCGGTTGTAATTATATTGAAGCCATCAATGAATACATTGTAACAGGTACAAATTAATTTTAATGCGGAAACTGTTAAGGATCGGAACCAGGGAAAGTCAACTGGCTGTTTGGCAGGCAACACTGGTACAGCAACTTCTTGCAAAAAATAATATTCAATCCGAACTGGTTTTTATTAAAAGTGAAGGCGATATTGACCTTCATACTCCATTGTACGAATTAGGTGTTCAGGGTATTTTTACTAAAACACTCGATATAGCTTTACTAACCGATAAGATTGACATAGCGGTTCATTCCATGAAAGATGTGCCTACGCAACTTGCAAAAGGAATTGCACAAGCTGCAGTATTGGAAAGGGCTACCTACAAAGATGTTTTTGTGTATAAAAATCAAGCTGGCATTGAGCATTGGCAACTTGCAGGTGCTGCTGATATTTACCCGCCATTTTCAGGAGTTGGCTTAATTGCAACCAGTAGCATCCGCCGCAAAGCACAATGGCTTAACCGCTATCCGCAACATGCTGTTGAAAACCTTCGGGGCAATGTAAATACCCGCCTGCGAAAAGTAGCAGAAAGCAATTGGGATGGTGCCATATTCGCTGCGGCCGGCCTCGAAAGAATTAATCTACGGCCTGCAAATGCCATCGACCTCGATTGGATGTTACCGGCACCTGCACAAGGCGCCATAATGGTAGTGTGCAGGCAGGGCGATGCTTTTAGCCAGGAAGCTTGTCAACCTTTTAATCATGTGGAGACAGCTACCTGCACAAAAATTGAAAAAGATTTTTTAAGAACTTTATTAGGTGGATGTTCAACTCCCATCAGTGCATTGGCCCAAATAAAAGACAATAAAATATATTTTCGTGGCAATATTTTTTCTGTAGATGGAAAAGAGAAAGTGGAAATTGAAAAAACAATCGATACCAGCGCTGCCGAAGGATTCGGACATATTGCAGCTAATGAAATACTACAAAACGGGGCTAAAAAAATAGCCGACGCCATACAACATGGATCAAAATAATATTCACATATTAAGTACACGGCCTTTATCAGCATCCATCATTGATGAAGCCACTGCAGTCGGAATAACAATCGATACCTTATCATTTATAGATACCGAACCCATTCAATCGATAGAGGTTCAGCAGGAAATTGAACAGGCATTTTTACAAAACATCAAAGTTGTTTTTACAAGTATGAATGCGGTAGAAGCAGTTGCTTATTACCTGGAACAAAACCAACCCGATTGGGATATATATTGCATCGGCACTACCACCAATGAACTGGTGGCAAAATATTTTGGTGAAGAAAGAATTGCAAGAACAGCCAATGATGCGGCTTCGCTGGCCGAACTGATTATTGAGGATGGTTTTACTGATGAAGTCATATTCTTTTGTGGTGATCAGCGAAGGGACGAATTGCCTGAAATTTTGCGGGCACATGATATTGATGTAAATGAAATTACGGTTTATCAAACCATTCGTTTACCACATAAAATTGAAAAGGATTATCTCGGAATACTTTTCTTTAGTCCGAGCGCAGTGGATAGTTTTTTCACAAAAAATAAATTGCCTGCAAGCACCATACTTTTTGCAATTGGCAACACCACGGCCAATGAAATAAAAAAACATAGTTCCAATAAAATAATCATCAGCGACGAGCCAGGCAAAGCAAACCTTGTTAGCAAAATGATTGAATATTTTACCTGATTATTATAGTTTGAATTTTGAATAGATGAACATTAAACAACTTAAATACCTTCTTACAATATGACACTTATTAAGAACGACCTGTTATTAAGAACTTTAAGAAAAGAAACTGTAGAACGTCCACCTGTATGGATGATGCGCCAGGCCGGAAGGTACCTGCCGGATTATTTAAAGTTAAAAGCAAAATACGATTTCTTTACCCGTGTACAAACGCCTGAACTGGCCTGTGCCATTACCTTACAGCCCATCGACCAGGTTGGCGTGGATGCCGCAATTATTTTTTCTGACATATTGGTAATACCACAAGCCATGGGTTTGGAGGTGTTGATGGAAGAAGGTAAAGGCCCGTCGCTACCTTACGTAATAGCAACACAAAAAGATATTGATAACCTTATTACAGATGGTGCAGAACACAGTTTAAAATATGTGTATGATGCATTGTCGCTTACAAAAAGCGAATTAAATAATCGGGTACCTTTAATAGGATTTGCCGGGGCACCATGGACCATCCTTTGTTATATGGTTGAAGGCAAGGGCAGCAAAACCTGGGAAAAAGCCAAGCAGTTTGCATATACGCAACCGCTACTGGTGCACCAGTTGCTTCAAAAAATTACTGACATCACCATTAGTTATTTAAAATTACAAGCCAAGGCCGGCGCAGATACGGTACAGGTTTTTGATAGCTGGGCAGGTTCGCTCAGCCCTGCAGATTTTAAAACTTTCGCCCAACCCTACCTGTTACAAATTGCTGATGCATTAAAAGACGATGTGCCGGTTATATTGTTTCCAAAAGGAAGCTGGTATGCGTTGAAAGAGCTAAGCGAAAGCAGTGCTTCGGGCATTGGTATTGATTGGTGCATTACGCCGCAATTTGCCCGTGAGTTAACCGGAAACAGGGTGGCCTTACAAGGCAATTTCGATCCGGCAAAACTACTGGCGCCCATTCCGGAAATTAAAAAAGCAGTGAAGGAAATGATCGATGCATTTGGCACACAAAATTATATTGCCAACCTTGGTCATGGCATCACACCCAATATCCCTGTTGATCATGCAAGGGCTTTTGTAGATGCAGTAAAAGAATATGTTCCGACAGATGCACAGGTAACGCTGGACATCATTTAAATGCGTTGATGCCGACAGTTTAATAATAATTTTTATGAACCCGGCATATAACCCTGGTTAAGCTTCATCCGATCTATCGGATGGCGTCGCACGTTTCAACAGATTGCTGCTATTAAGCTTTAATTACATTTTATGGAAAATTTTAAAGACAACTGGATATCATTCATACATCAATTACAAAATGATATTTGTACGTCGCTGGAAGCAGTGGATGGTAAGGCTGTCTTTATGGAAGATGAATGGCAGCGTGCCGACGGCGGTGGTGGCAAAACAAGGGTAATCAGCAATGGCAATGTTATTGAAAAAGGTGGTGTAAACACCTCCATCGTTTTTGGAAAAGTCACGGACCTGATGCGAACACAATTGAAGATTGATGGCGACAATTGGTTTGCTTGCGGCTTAAGCCTGGTCATTCATCCGCTGAATCCTTTTGTACCAACCGTACATTGCAATTACCGCATGTTTGAGTTGTACAACGAAGCAGGCGAAACAATCGATCGCTGGTTTGGCGGCGGCACCGATCTTACTCCTTATTATTTATTCGACGAAGATGCCCGGCATTTTCACCAAACTTATAAAAATGTTTGCGATCAATTCGATCCAACGTTTTACCCCGACTTTAAAAAAGTGTGCGACGATTACTTTGTAAACACACATCGCAACAATGAGCGCCGCGGCATTGGTGGAATTTTTTATGATTACAAACGGCCAACAGCATCTCAAGATTTAGACTTTTGGTTTCGCTTTGCAAAAGCATGTGGTTATGCATTTATGGATTCATATATTCCCATTGTTGAGCAACGAAAAAATCTAAGCTATACGCCGGAAAATAAATATTGGCAGGAGATCAGGCGTGGACGCTATACAGAGTTCAACCTCGTACACGACCGCGGCACCATCTTTGGCTTAAAAACAAACGGCCGCACAGAAAGCATCTTAATGAGCCTTCCACCTACAGTAAGGTTTGACTACAATTATCAACCAACACCAGGCAGTGAAGAAGATAAATTATTGCAAGCCTGCTTACATCCTGTAAATTGGCTGGTTATGTCTGATGTATGATGTCTGATGTCTGATTTCATTTGAATTGTTGCAGTCAGTCATTCACTTGTTTCAGTTTGTCGGGTTGAATTTCTGATGTAGGATGCCTGATGTTCTTTGATTTGCTACGATCAGTTATTTACTTGTTTCAGTTTATCTGATTGAATGTCTGATGTAGGATGGCTGATGTCTGATTTTCTTTGATTTGTTACGGTCACCTATTTACTTGTTTCAGTTTGTCGGGGCAAATGTCTGATGTAGGATGTCTGATGGCTGATGTTCTTTGATTTGTTACGATCAGTTATTTACTCGTTTCAAATTTACGGAAGGAATGGATGAAGACTGATTTTTTAAAATTGTATATTCAGCTAATTATTTATTTGACATTAAAAATCAAAAAAATAATATCAATTCTCTCATACTGTTCAAAGTAAGAAGAAATGCATTTCAAATCAGACATCAGACATCAGACATCAGACATCAGAATTGCATTTCAAATGAGACATCAGACATAAAAAAAGGGTTGTAACAAAAAAGAACTAATCGGTAACCAACTAAATGCATTCTACCTTATGGATCGAAAAGTATTACAACAAAGAACAAAGCAGTTTCACATTGATGTAATTAAGTTATGTGAGTTGCTGCCAAGAAATGCAGCAGGCTTTGAACTCGCAAAGCAACTGATCCGGTCAGCAGGTTCAGTCGGAGCAAATTACCGATCTTCAATAAGGGCAAAATCGTCAAAAGATTTTGTGTACAAAATTGAAATCGTACTTGAAGAAGCAGATGAATCACATTATTGGTTGGAAATTATAAGAGATGCGGAACTTGTCAAAGGAGAAAGAATAGACGAATTAATAACTGAAGCAAATGAGCTAACAGCGATTTTCGCCGCCACATATAAAACTGCCAAAGCAAAACTTATTAAAGAATAATTGAGCTAAAAAAAATAAACAATCATCAGGTATCAATGAAATAAAAATGTTGTGACAAAAGAATTAAAAAGTAACAACCGGAAAAAAATCAAACATCAGACATCAGACATTAAAAAAAGGGTTGCAACAAAAAAGAAACTAGGTAACAATCCGAAAAAAATCAAACATCAGACATCCTACATCAGACATTAAAAAATTGGGTTGCAACAAAAAGATAAACTAGGTAACAACCGGAAATAAATCAGACATCACATATCAGACATAAAAAAATTGGGTTGCAACAAAAAACATAAAACAGTAACAACCCGAAAAAAATCAGACATCAGACATCATACACCAGACATAAATAACCATGATACTACAAAGAAGAAACCGAATCCTCCGCACAACCCCTGCCCTACGCAGCCTGGTTGCGGAATCCATCTTGACTCCAAACGATTTCATCGCCCCCTTATTCATCGATGAAGGGAAAAATATATCATTTGAAATTCCATCTATGCCCGGCTATTACAGGCGATCATTGGATGGAACTATTAAGGAAGTAAAAGAAATGTGGAGCATGGGCATTAAGTGCGTATTAATATTTATCAAGGCACCCGACGAACTGAAAGACAACACCGGCAAAGAAGCATGGAACCCCGATGGCTTGATGCAACGCAGCATCAAAGCCATTAAAGATGCAGTGCCTGAAATGGTTATCATGACGGATGTGGCACTCGACCCTTACTCTATTTACGGGCACGATGGTATAGTAGCAGATGGAGAAATTGTAAATGACCCAACCGTTGAAGCCCTGGTAAAAATGAGCCTCAGTCATGCAACAGCAGGTGCTGATTTTGTGGCACCAAGCGATATGATGGATGGCCGCATCGGCGCTATCCGTGAAGCTTTTGAAGCGAATGGATTTACTAAAACGGGCATCATGGCATATAGTGCAAAATATGCTTCCTGCTTTTATGGCCCTTTCCGGGATGCGCTGGACAGTGCCCCGGGTTTCGGAGATAAAAAAACTTACCAGATGGATTATGGCAATCGTATTGAAGCCGTAAAAGAAGCATTGATGGATGTAGAAGAAGGTGCAGACATCGTGATGGTAAAACCAGGATTGCCTTACCTCGACATTGTACGTGAAGTAAAAAATGCAGTAGATGTTCCGGTAAGTGTTTACAACATCAGTGGCGAATATGCCATGATTAAAGCTGCTGCAAAAATGGGTTGGATCAATGAAGACAAAGCCATCCTTGAAACACTTACATCTTTTAAAAGAGCTGGTGCGGATTTAATTGCTACCTATTTTGCTAAAGATGCTGTAAAGTTGTTACAAGGCTAAAAGCCTACAATCAAAATCATGATCAACAACCTGCCCCAGCAATACAATATCCCGGGGAGATACATCAGTTTTTTCAATGACGGTATAAAAACAACCCGTTCAACTTTTGGAATTCAAAAAAATAAAATCATTAAAATATGTATCAATATACCAGCAGCAAATCACTATTTGAGCGTGCACAAAAAAGTATTCCGGGTGGTGTTAACTCACCCGTACGTGCGTTTAAAAGTGTAGGCGGCACGCCTGTATTTATTAAGAAAGCCAAAGGGGCTTATTTGTACGATGTAGATGGCAACCAATATATTGATTACATCGCTTCATGGGGACCAATGATTTTAGGCCATGCACACGAACCTGTTGTGAGTGCTATTAAAGAATATGCGGAGTACTCAACTTCTTTTGGTGCACCTACCAAATTGGAAATTGAAATGGCGGAGCTCATCATCAGCATGACGAGCAATGTAGATTTAATAAGAATGGTAAGTAGCGGTACAGAAGCTTGCATGAGCGCTGTACGGTTGGCCCGTGGCTATACCGGCAGAAACAAGATCATAAAATTTGAAGGTAACTATCACGGTCATGCAGATTCGTTTTTAGTAAAAGCCGGTAGCGGACTTGCCACATTAAATATTCAAACGGTACCCGGCGTTACTGCAGGCGTGGCCAAGGATACTTTAACGGCACCTTACAATAACCTGGACGCTGTAAAAAAATTAGTGGCCGAACACAAAGGAGAAATTGCGGCAATTATCATTGAACCTGTTGCCGGCAACATGGGTTGTATATTACCTGCCGCAGGATTCCTGGAAGGGCTTAGAACAATTTGTAATGAGGAAAGCATCGTATTTATTTTTGATGAAGTAATGACAGGCTTCAGGCTTGGAGCTGGTGGAGCGCAGGAAAAATTAAACATCAACGCCGATCTTGTAACTTATGGAAAAGTAATTGGTGGCGGCTTGCCTGTTGGCGCATTTGGTGGTAAAAAAGAAATCATGGAGCACATTGCTCCGCTCGGAAACGTTTACCAGGCGGGCACTTTAAGCGGCAACCCCATCGCCATGATTGCCGGTTATACTTTATTAAAAGAGCTAAAAAATAATCCTTCAATTTATTATGAGCTGGAAGCCAAGACAACCTACCTGGGTGATGGCATTGAAAAGGTTTTGCAAAAGCATGGTGTAAAATATCGCGTCAATAAACTGGGCAGCATGATCAGCGTACATTTCAGCGATCACGATATTGTTGATTTTGAAACTGCGTCCAAAGCCGACATTCCAAAGTTTAATAAATTGTTTCACCACATGTTGAGCAACGGCATTTATTTACCACCGTCTGCTTACGAAAGCTGGTTTTTAAACAATGCGCTTTCTTACAATGATCTTGATAAAACCATTGCAGCATTCGACAGCTTTGATGGTTATTAATGGCAGGTAATAATCATTGTTTTACCAGCGATTGTTTTTCATGGCATCATCGTTGTGTCACTCACTTGTACCAAAGATCGTGTGGGCATCGTGAATAATGCCCCGGCGAGGTTTTCGCTGCTTTATCTCCAAATTAAAGAAACATTCCGGCGAAACCCCGACTCTAAGAACTTTTTCATTTGATTGCGGTCCATATTACCATTTTCATTGTGAGCCACCTCTTTCTTCCGGAGCAAGTCTTTCTCCCGGAGCAAGTATTCCTTCAGCTCGGAATCTTCAATCTAATTCCTGCCACTCCCTAAACATAAAACTTCCCAGGCGGGTCTGCCCTTAGGCGACCCGCCGCTATTTCAGCAGGGTAAAGGAGTCAACAATATTTTAAGCAAAGGTGATTGAAAAGGTAATTGTCTACCTCATATACCCATCAGGTCAAAGATACCATACACCAGCGGACAATTCTTTTTCCAAAGCAAATCTTCCTTCAGCACGAACATTAATAAGCAATTCCCACCACTATTAAGTTTTATACTCGCTATTAAGAGTGGTATGTATCCTGTATCAAATTTTAGGGAGTTGCCTGATATTAATTTTAACAGCTTTTCCTGAATGGCGGCGGGTCCCACGCCAGCACTCAAGGCTATTTGTGGAGACCCGCCTGGGAATTTTTAATTTGAATGAAGTTTAACTTTCTTCCGGAGCAAGTCTTCCTTCATCTCGGAATCTTCAATGTAATTCCTGTCACTCCTTAAACATAAAACTTCCCAGGCGGGTCTGCCCTTAGGCGACCTGCCGCTATTGAAGTAATGTAAAAGAAATCTAAGACGATTGACAAGATAATTATCTACATCGCAAAACGGCACACTAATCATTCGTTATAGACAACTATATTTGGTTATTGTCGTTACCTATTCTAATACAAAATAAAAGACTCTATGTTTACTAAACATCTTATGCTATTGTTGGCTTTGATACCTCTTTACTTATTCTCTATTGCTCAATTGGCTACCGTTCACACGATGGAACCTCAAAAATCAAGTTTTAAAACTCTTGGAACAGGTTTAAACCTTGACACTTATTATGATGACGATCATATACGATATTATCAATTACATGATGTAGTAGAATGCGAAGACGGATTTTATAAAATTGGAATAAACAGCAATACGGGTTATCAAAAAAAGAAAAATTTATTTATTCATATTATTAAGATGGATAAAAATTTAGAATTAATCCGGGAGTTTGACATAGAGTTAAAAAGCCTGCAAAACAGTAGCCATGTAACACCATTTGCCTTATACAGAAACGGTAATAAAATTGAATTGCTGGCAAATAATAAGCATGATGCAGAACTAAATATTTTGAATTGGGAATTTAACCTGGCTGATTTTTCCATAGTTCGCGAGGACAATTTAATGGCCACTTTTACTATTCCGGAAAGCAGCTATTGTGATTTTTTATATGATGTAAATGAAAAATCAACTTATGGAGGTATTAGCTTCATTGAACGAAAAGGTAAGAAAGCGAATGAATGCGCTATTCATAGCGTAAGTTGGAACAATAATATGAAACGATTATATAAACAATCAACTGACCTGAACATTGTTTATGAAAAGAACGTATTGTCCAAATTAAAAACAGCCGCTTCCGGGGAAACGTGGACCCTGTTAGATATCCGCGATAAGAATTATAGTACAGGTACATTCATTTATCATATGGGTGAAAAAAAAGGTAACATATCTGAGGTTTTGAAAGATGCTAAAACCTTTACAGGTGCAAGTTTGGCTCTGGATAGAACTAATTCGGGTGTATTGATAGCGGGCTTTGTTGCAGATAATGCTTCTTCTTTAAATGATAAGTTGTGTCTTATTCATTTAGATGAAAAAGGAACCATGGTTACAAGAAATGAATACCTGGTGCCTGATAATTTTATAGCCAAAACAACAAAACTTGATAAAAATGTAAGGGACTTGAAAGGGTTAAGCAGATATTATTTTGTAAGAGATATAATAACAAGGGATAATGAAATAATTGATGTTGTCGCTTCTTTTATGGTTCTCGATGAAGGGTATTCATCCAATGGCACGCTTACCAGAACTAAAATAGGAGACATACTTATCTTTTCGTTTTTTAATGATAAAATTGTGTCATCCATTTGTATAAATAGAAATATTGGAGACAAACAGAATGGCTGGAATACAATGGTAGAAATGAAAGGTTTTAGTATACCATTTTTATATACTCAACATGATGATCTCATAATGCTATGTCTTGCAAATAGTACAAGTTTTTCTGGAAGCAATAACAATAATTTGAACGACCAATATATTAGTAATGCTCAATTTGCGGTTGTTAAAATTGACAAACAATTTAAGATGAAAAATCAGGTCGTATATGATCTAACTGAAAAGATCAAGGGGTTTGATACTTTTACGGAAATCACATTAAGAAAGATAAGTAATGGGCAGTACTTTGGATATCATGAAACGGAATTTGGATTAACGACAAAAGCAAAGCTCACCTTCTCATACATAAATGTAAAATAAGGGTATTGTCTACAGCTTGCAACTGTTTTTTTGAACTACCTTACTAAGGCAGTTTATATGTTTGAATCAGGTCTGCATTTTTACAAATGAAGTCTCCCTTAAGCACAATTATTACTGCGACTTTCCCACCACAATTAAGTTTTATATTTGCGTTGAGCATGGGGCATATCCTGTATTTAATTTCTGGGAGTTGGCTGATATTAAATTCAAAAGCTTTTTGTAAGTGGCGGCGGGTCCCACGCCAGCGCTCAAAGCTATTTGTGGAGACCCGCCTGGGAACTTTTAATATTATTAGAGTGAGACCCGGAGTAGAATAAAGAATTGGATATTGATTTGAATATCTTTAGACACGTACATTAGTAACAAAGAAGACACAGGGCTGGAGCCCTGCGCCTGACGAAGCGGAATAAAAAGTAGTTATATTAAACTAAATGGAAAAACAGTGATTTTATTTAAGAATATATTTTTATTGTTCGTTTTAATTCAGTTGATAAATCCCGCCGCAAATGGTCAGTCAACTAAGAAGGACTGCCTTAATGTAAACATTGAAAAGTTAATTACTCCTCAAACAAGCCACATTTATAAGTCGAAAAAAAAAGGCGTCAGATTATTTTATTTTCAAAATCAATTTAATGATTCTATTGCATTTATTATAAATGATACACTGGTAGCCAATGATTTTTATAAAACAGATTTCAACAGCGGTGCAACAGGAAAGATCATAAAATTTACTTATTCAAAACATAAAAATGTTACAATAAAACTTTTAATTGGATCCGATTTTGGTTCTTCAAAAAAAGAGATTGTTTTTACCATTAAAGAGGTAATTCTCAGAACGTATAAATTATTCTTTTTTTATAAATTAGAATGTGGGTTTAATCTTTATTATTCCAATTTTATCCCTTATTATGAATAATATAATATTAACTTTTTTCGGAGCATTCTTCCTCAAGCCCAGGCATTAATACGTATTTCCCACCGCTATTAAGTTTTATATTTACTTTTTAGCAAGGGGCATATCCTGGATTAAATTTCAGTGAGTTGGATGATATCAATTTCAACAGCTTTTCCGTAATTGCGGCGGGTCCCACGCCAGCGCTCAAAGCTATTTGTGGAGACCCGCCTGGGAACTTTTAATTTAAAAATAATGAACCCCAAAAAATGAAAAAAGAGAAAATTAAATCTCTTCTACTTATTGTCCTTGTGTTCTCACTTTTTCCTCTTTCATATTTTTATAGAAGATATAAACGCGATGATATAGAGACCAATTCAAAATTTGCAATTGGTCGAATTTTCAAATTAACGACTTCATTAAAGAGTGGGGATGCATGGTATTATCAATTTAAATACAAGGATAATGTATATGAAAACTACAGGTCAACACATGTTGATTATGACGTAGCTATTGGAGATTATTTTTTAGTAAATTTTTCAAGCAAAAATCCTGAACATAGTGAAATCCTGTACGATTATAAATTGGACGAAAATGAATAAAGTTATGTTGATAGTGTTTGGGACAATATACCTACAAGAATATTACATAGTAGCTTCCAGAAATAATATACGCAGCTATATTCCGGCGCAAATCTTAAACAACGAAAGTTATTTGTGGTAACTAGGCAATCGCTTCTTTGTACTCTCACTAAACTGGCATCGACCTAACGCCTGTAACTACCTGAAAAGCTTAAACGAAATTAACACATCGCTCCACAATGAATCTTCAGTACAAGTGAGTGACACAACGATGCTGAAGCATGGACTAATGCCTGTAAACAAATCAATTTTCACAAACCATTTTTTACGAAGGTTTTAGAATAGTACTTCGATATCTGCCCGCAATTTTTTATATTTATAGGTAATTCTGAAAACACTATGACAAGAGAAGAAAAATTTATGCAGGAAGCCATTCAGTTGTCGCAGCAGGGAATGAGCAATAATGAAGGTGGCCCTTTTGGATGTGTGATTGTAAAGGGCGATACCATTGTAGGCAGGGGCAGTAATATGGTGAGTTCTACCAATGACCCGACGGCGCATGCAGAAGTTACTGCCATACGGGATGCCTGCAAAAACCTGGGGACTTTTCAGTTGAATGATTGTGAAGTTTACACTTCCTGCGAACCTTGCCCGATGTGCCTTGGCGCCATTTACTGGGCCCGTCCAAAAATTGTTTACTATGCCAATAACCGCCAGGATGCTGCCGATATTGGATTTGACGATTCGATGATTTATGAAGAGATGGTGGTAGCTGTAGAAGACAGAAAAATTCCGATTGTTTCTATTGGCCGTGATGATGCATTAAAAGTTTTTGAAGCATGGAAAAATAAATCAGACAAAACATTGTATTGATTGCTAAACCATATTAATTTATGCCATGTCACATCCTGTTTCTATTCAAACAAACAATAACAAACATGTTATTTTAAACAGGCTTAGCTCCAGCGATCTCGATCACCTGGGTATATATCTGAATAAGCTGAGTGATGAATCGAAAAGGCGATTTGCGCCACATCATTTTGATGCGGCATCCGTCCTGGACTTTTATAGTTGGCCGCATGAAAACATTGGCTTTGTTGCAGAAGATGTTGCCACCACTACCATCATTGGATATGCTATTATTAAATGTGGTTACCTGCAGCATGACAAGCCTCGCCTGGAACAATACGGCCTGAAACCCGATGATATTAAATGCGCCACTTTTGCACCGTCTGTACTGGATGAATGGCAACACCAGGGTGTTGGTGAAAAAATGCTGAGCTATATTTTAGATGAATTAAAAGTGGCCGGAATCAACAAAGTAATATTGTGGGGAGGCGTGCAAAGCGATAATATTAAAGCGATCAATTTCTATAAAAAAAACGGCTTTAAAATGCTAGGAAGCTTTGAATACCACGGGATGAATTATGATATGATACTTGATCTTGATGTCTGATGTAGGATGCTGATTTATGTCTGATGTAGAATGCTGATTAATGTCTGATGTAGGATGTCTGATGTCTGATTTGAAATGCATTTCTTTTTTCTTTGAATAGTATGCGGGTATGGAAGTGTAATTTTTTATTTTTGAAGTAAAATAAATAATTAGCCGACTGTAACAAATTGAAAAAAATCAGACATCAGACATCCTACATCAGACATTCAATTATAAAACTAAATCAAAAAATATACAGCCGTAACAACCCTAAAAAAATCAGACATCAGACATCCTACATCAGACATACGACCATAAAACTGTAACAAGAACGAGAAAGCCGTAACAACCAAAAAATCAGCCATTGTATTGGTTTTTAACTTGTATAATCTCCGCAGCAATGCTTATTGCAATTTCTTCCGGCGACTGGCTTTTTATTTGTAACCCTACCGGTGCATGGATATGATTTAATAAAAGTGGAGAAGTGCCTGAAGCAATAAAGTCTTTAAACATTTTACTGATCTTAGTTTTGCTGCCTAAGAGTCCGAAATATTTAAACTCTTTTCCCAGTAATGCTTTTAAGGCAACTTCATCGGTGCGATAACCAAAAGTCATAATGACTACATAAATATTATTTCCGGAGGGGATTAAATCAGATAGCGCAGCATAATCTTCCATGCATGTTTTTTCGTGGGTAAATTCATTCTGGTCCATTGTATTCAGACCTTCCCTGTTGTCGTACAGGTGAATATAATAATCCATACCACTCATGAGCTTTGACAATGCTAAGGCACAATGGCCTCCTCCAATAATATATAGATGATTGCGGTGACCGGTTTTTTCTGTGTACAAAAAATTGTCTTCACTAAAAATCTCCAGTTCAAAATCTGAAGTTGGTATATCGGCAGAAAAAGAAATTCCTTCGGGTGATAACTGGAGCGTACCATTCTCATTATTTTCCATTGAACGAATGATTGCAGCAACGGCTTCTGAATCACCTTCATAAACACTGTATAAAAAAATGGTTTGTTCGCCGGAGCAAATCATGCCACTCTGGTTTTTGGCTGATACTTTATCATGTAACTGCTTGTGTATCGAGACCTCTTCTAAAGACTCTATTAATTTAGATTTGGCAAGCTCTACAAACTTATGCTCCATAATGCCACCACCAAGCGACCCAGTCATTGCTCCCTTTGCATTTACCACCATCATAAAGCCTTGCCTGCCCGGGCTGCTACCCTTGCTCTCAATTACATACAATAACATAACAGCAATATGTTGCTGTAAGCTTTGCTGTATTAATTGCCATGCTGGTAGTTGCTTATGCATTTGATGAGGAGGTATAAATAGGTGGATATTTAGTGTGGTTATAAAACGAATTTTTTTACACGAATTTTGAGGCACTAATTACACGAATTAAATGCATTGTTTAATGAATTTCGGACTGCTTCTTTTTTATTTTCCCCCTTCCCTTTGATTTCACTTTGAATTTACTTTTCTACCAGTTCCGGAGTAATAGTATCTGTGGTTGCGGTTGTTATTTCCTTCACACCGGCATATAAATTCATCAATACTTTTTCCGGCGTCATGGGAGCATCGAAGGCCGGACTTGCATTGGGATTGAAATTTTTAATGGCATTGCGCAATGCAAAAAAAGCACCGATGCCGTACATCAGCGGCGGCTCGCCTACCGCTTTGGATTTAAAGATGGCCAGGTTCTCTTTATCAGATTTAAAGAATTCAATTTCGATCTCTTTTGGTACGGAATAAATATCAGGCACTTTATAGGTGGACAGTGCATTGGTTTTTAATTTTCCGGTTTTGTCATACATGATTTCTTCCATCGTCATCCAGCCAATACCCTGTACCAGTCCACCTTCTATTTGCCCCCTGTCTATTAAAGGATTCATGCTGCTGCCAAAATCATGCACCAGTTTTACTGCATCCAATTCGTACGTGCCCCTGATGCAATCTACAGTTACAGTAGTGATGGCGGTACCATAAACATGATAGGCAAAAGGATGGCCCTTTTCTTTCGTTTTATCAAAATGAATGCCCGGTGTAGCGTAATGTGCATGCTCCGACAAACTCACTCTTTTGCTATAAGTGGTTAACAACAATTGCTGCCAGCCGATGGTGGTTTTGATGCCATTTGCATACACCCATTCATCTACTATTGTTATAGCTGACGGCTCAACTTTTAATTCGCTGGCGGCAACTTCTTTCAATCTTTTTAATAGTTCTATGCAGGCCATTTGCGTTGCCTTACCATTCAAATCGGCAGTAGCGCTTGCAGCCGAAGGCGAAGTGTTAGCAATGCGAAATGTATTGGTACTGTTCACTTTTATCCGGGATGGATCAATAGAAAAAGTTTGTGCCGCCACCTGCAACATCTTGGTGTTTACGCCCTGTCCCATTTCAATAGCACCGGTACTTACTACCACACTGCCATCAGTATATAAATGAACCAATGCCCTTGCCTGGTTCATCATGGTGTTGGTAAATGAAATACCAAAACATACAGGCATCAGTGAAATCCCCTTCTTGTATATTTCATTGCTGGCATTGAAATCGGTTACTTCTTTTTGTAACCTCTCAAAGTCATACAGGCTGATTGCTTTGTCCCAACATTCATTGGCATCGCTTTCTACCTTTTGACCGAATGATAATTCATCGCCGTTTTGCAACAAATTTTTTTGTTGTATTACCGAAGCAGTTATGCCTAATTCATCGGCCGCTTTTGCAATGGCCGACTCTATTACAAACATTCCCTGCGGGCCACCGAAACCCCTGAAAGCCGTATTAGATGGCAGGTTTGTACGACAACTAAATGCTTTTGCCGTTACATTGGGAACAAAATAAGTATTGGTAGCATGAAACAAGGTACGTTCCATTACTGCAGGTGAAAGATCTGCCGAAGCTCCCGCATTCTGATAAAACGTAACTTCATAAGCAATGATCTTAAGCGCTTTGTTTAACCCAATTTTAAAATCAGATGAATAAGGATGACGCTTCCCGGTCATGCGCATATCATCCATGCGATCGAGTGCATATTTTACCGGACGCTTTAATACATGAGTAGCAAGGGCACATAAAGCAGCCCAGGTATTTGCCTGGTCTTCTTTACCACCAAAGCCGCCACCCAACCGGGTAACATCCACTTCTACCTGGTGCATGGGCAAACCTGTAACACGGCTTACGGCTCTTTGTACAGCAGTAGGGCCTTGAGTAGATGAATAAACTTTTATCAATCCATTTTCCTGCGGAATTGTGTATGCTCCCTGGGTTTCAATGTACAGATGTTCCTGCCCGTTGGTATCTGCTTTGCCTTCGTAAATATATTCGCAGGTTGACCATGTTGCAGCGCTATCACCCAATTTAAAAGTACGTGGCGGTACAATCAATTCACCTGCAGCCGCTGCTTCTCTTGGATCGGTGATTACATGTAAGGCTTCAATTTCTATAATTATCTTTTTCAATGCGGCCTCCGCCTGCTGTTCGGTTTCAGCGATTACCAATGCAACCGGCATACCACAAAAATGCACCTGGTGATGGGCCAGTAATTCTTCGTCCGGTACAATGCCGCCAATCTGGTTTTCGCCGGTAATATCTTTATGGGTAAATACCTTCACCACTCCCGGGCATTCTTCTGCCTTGCTGATATCCAGTTTAAGAATATTGCCATGTGCAACCGGTGAATCAAAACATGCGGCATACAATGTTCCTGCCACCACCGGTATATCATCCAGATAAATGGACTCTCCTCTTGTATGCGTATATGAATCTATATTCTTCATGCTGTATGCAATAATTGTTTAACCGATAAAGCAGGAAATAAAGTAATGAAATGTGCCTTTATCAATTGTGCCAGTAATAATCGTTTGTACGTTTCCGTGCCTCTTGCGTCGCTGATAGGTGAAATTTCCGTTTGTGCCAATGCAATTAATTCAGCTACCAGATCGGTCGTGATTTTTTTACCTTTTAAAAAATCAGATGATGCTGCAAGATAGGCAGGCACCGGGCCAACACCGCCGGCAGAAAGACCAGCACTTTCAACCATATCACCATTCATTAAAATATGGATGGCGATATTTACACTGGCAATATCGAGGTTGGTACGTTTAGAAACTTTTTCAAAATTAAAGAGATCATCGGCTGCCGGTAATTGAAACCAGATTTGCTCAATAAACTCTGTTGGTTGCTTATCCAGTACTTTATATCCTTTATAGAATTTTCTTAGCGGCAGTGTACGTTTTGTATCGCCATCACTCAATATAAGTTGGGCATCTAATGCCAGGAAGAAAATGGTAAGATCGCCGATTGGTGACGCATTTACAAAGTTGCCGGCAACCGTTGCCATGTTGCGGATTTGTGTGGAAGATATTACTTTAATGTACTTATAAAGTGAAGGAAAGTTTGTGGTGAAAATTGCAGACTCAAGCATATCAGATACCGTAGCGGAGGCGCCCATGATGCATTTATTATCCTGCTGCACTATTCCGTTCAAGGATGATTTATTGAACAAAAACTCAATATCCGCATTCACCATTGTTTCATGTTGCTGTACATAGAGGTCTGTACCTCCACCTAAAAATTTTAGTTGCTGATCAATGTTGTGGATCTGTCCATTTGCCGGCAAAGCAACTTCAATCAACTTCGATTTGATTGTGCCGAACCAGGCAGGTAAAATATTATTTTCAATTGCAAATGAAATGGCATCCTGTCCGTTTCGATCTTCGAGCTTTGCTTCAATTTTAGCTACTGCTCTTTCTATAGATTTATAGCCGGTACAGCGGCAGATATTGCCATTGACTGCATCGATGCCAGATGTGTTTTTCGGAGATGAATCATTTAAACAATAGCCCGCCAACGACACAATGAAACCCGGTGTACAAAAGCCACATTGGGTGGCGCCTTCTTCGGCAAAAGCCTGCTGAACAAAGTTGAGGCCTTCTACGTTTACACCCTCGATGGTTACAATATGTTTACCGTTTGCATTGCCGATGGGCATGAGGCAGGAAGTAGCGGACCGGTATATCAATTCATCATTGACCAACTCGCCGACCAAAATGGTGCATGCGCCACAGTCTCCTTCCCGGCAGCCAATTTTTGTCCCCATGAGGTGCTGCTGGTACCGGATAAAATCAAGTAAGAGTGTACCTGCCGGCAGGGCTGTGCTTATTTGCTTATTGTTTAAAATGAATTTCATAGTTATGGTCTGTTTCCGAAAATATAGGGATGCCTTGTGATTTAAAGTTGATTCCGTTTCCTTCAACAATTTAGGTTTGGAAAGGGATCATAATTATTTTTCTATGTGCTGATTAACAACGGATGTACAAGTCCCGCTTTGAGAGCCGGGATGAGTGCAGCTGCCTTTCGTTCCTCAAGGCGTTGCAGCTAACAAGTGCGACGCCACTGAAGTACCACATTGCTTTAATGCCCGGCCCAAAAACCTTTACTTTCAGCTTTCTTAAAGTTACAATAAAATGATTAATGTTTTTCGTTGTCGGTTCATTTCAACTTGTTGTGAGAGGTGTCACCTTTTATAACAGTCTTTATATTTTTACGCAACTAACGAAAAGGTAACACCTCTATAAACCTTATGCTGTAATTTGAAATGAGCAATCCGTTACCTGCGTTAAATGCGATGCGCTATAAAATCAATAGACTATTTTTTTGACCTTCTTCCTTCCAGGATTCTGTAGAAGGAGCGACTGTGAATTTCATCAATGGTGAGGCCGGTTACCAATGCTTCTTCTTCGGTAATGGCACCACAGTTCATGGCTTTTAGAAAGAAGTTGAGCAGGCCCTGTCCTGTTGCAGCATCATCAAAAATATCGCCGGTTAAGGTGGAAATAGCGGCACGGTCAACAAATGTTTTTAACCGGAATGCGGCATCATCATAACTGCTTAAAAAGAAATTATAAGTAGCCGCATAACGCATAGGCACCTGGGCCGGATTGAGATCCCAACCCTGGTACAAACCGTTGATAAGCGAATGTGTGGTATGCTTAAAACCAATGCGCCAGGCATTGTGAACCGACGCACGATTTTCGCTGAGTTGTTCGTAACTGAGATTGTCGCCGCGATGTGGGCCAATGGGCATTACATTGGTGGCACCATCGCTTAAAAATATACCAGTGCTACCTAACGCAACTTTTGTAACATGGTGGGCAAAGTCGCAAACACTGTGTGCCATTGTTTGATAT
This sequence comes from Ferruginibacter sp., assembly GCA_046590675.1. Lineage (GTDB taxonomy): Bacteria > Bacteroidota > Bacteroidia > Chitinophagales > Chitinophagaceae > Ferruginibacter. The sequence continues at coordinate 46,383 of JBKJUP010000017.1, forward strand.
TTAGCAGTGATGCCACAGGACGCTGTATAATCATAGGTGCCAAAATGCGCTGCAATTAAACGGCCCTCGCCTGCTCTTACAATCCGCATTAACGGATTGCGGCCTTCTTCGTCCATTACTATCTGCGTGGCTTCTACCATGGTTTCCATTTTAAGCGAACCAGGCTGCAGGCCATTTTGCTTTTCAATGATTTCGAACAAACGAACCAGGGTGATTACCTGCTCGGGAATGGTTACTTTCGGTAACATCACCACGAAGTTTTCAGGAAGTACCCCGTTTGTTTGTTTTAATAATGTAGTCAGGAAAATATCAAGCGTACGAACACCACGATACTTCAGGTCTTCGGTAAAAGGTTTTATACGAATGCCGATGAATGGTGAGATGGTTTTATTTTTCATTGCGATGGCCAACTCGTTGGCAGCCGTTACAGCAGTTGCATCTTCTTCATCATCGGGGCGATTACCAAAGCCATCTTCAAAATCTATTCTAAAATCTTCAATGGCTTCTGCTTTTAATTTTTTGATAATTTTATTATACACTGAATAAGACAACCAGGCAGCTTCGGTTTTCCTTTCAGCTTCGGTAATAGCATCCAGCTTTGCAGTAAGCGCTTCAATATCTTTTTCAAGATGTGGCAGGTGTTGATACCCATCCAGTTCAAGCACATTTGCCAACACTACAAAATTGGGTGCATAAGTGTTTAAATTACGCAGTGCTATTTCACCCATCTTCACCGTGGTATCCGATTTAAATAAATTGGCGCCACCATACACTGTATGTACGGCCTGCCTGTCGGGCTTATCGCCGGGATAAGTTTTTTGAAATTTTAAATTGGCAGCCTGTAGTTGGGTGAGTAACGCAGTTTTATCCTGATCGGTAATAGAAAAATTCATGTCAGCGTATTGGTTTTAAAAAAAGTGGTGACGTGTATGTAGTTGATATCAGGAGCCGCGGTAAGTTGAATAGCCAAAGGGGCTGATCAATAAAGGGATGTGGTAATGATCCAATGTTTTTATTTCGAAAATAATTTCAACAGACGGGTAAAAACTTTCTACATCCATTGTACTAAAATAATGAAGTGTATCAAAAGTCATTTTATAAATGCCCAGTGGCAGTTCCTGTTCATCTGGCAAAAGGTTCATTATCCTGCCATCATTATTGGTAATGCCATGAGAGTAAGTAATCCATTCTGTACCGAGTTTTTGCGACAACATGATGCGAACGCCCCAGGCTGGTTTTCCTCTTGATGTATCTAATACATGGGTGGTTATCTGGCTCATTTAACTAATTTTTGTAACCGAAGTAAGGTGATTTTATTTTGTTCATCCATGGCAATTGCTATTTCCGTTTCGGGTGTATTTGCCAATCGTTCATTTAAGATATCCAACATTTCCTGTGCAGATTTTCCGGTGGCACAAACAATAAATATGTAGCCAAATTTTTCCTCGTATTTTTTATTGGCTTCCTGCAAAGCTACAAGCGTCGCTTCTGCTGCAGTGTTTATTGCACTTTGTTCTCCTTCTGCCCATTGCGCTGTAGATGCAAATTTCTTTTTTAAAGCATCTACGTCACCAATTTTTGGATGATGCGTAAACGCTTCCCGCCAGTCTGATTCTGAGCAGATGTACCATTGCTCCTCTGCATCTTCCAACATTTCTACCAGGTCGTCCATTGGAAAAAAGCCCATCATTTTATTTACCCAGGCCGTTGAACCGCAACACCTGAATAAGGCTTCCCAGAGCTCCTCAACCGGCAATAAATTTAGTTCATGTAAAGTCATAAAATATAATTTATAAAAACCCGTGAATTGATTTTTTTATGAGCCAGGCATTCATGATTATTTTGAATGATGAATGTTAAATGTTAAATGAAATACAGTTTGCCTCATTATGGTTTTATTAGCCCTGCGCTTGTATTTCAATTAAGCTTTATTGGCGTCGCACTCTTGTACTTTTTATCTTTATGGAGCCATTAAAAATGCACTCATTTATTCCTTGCCGGCTATCAATGGTATTGCCATTTTATTATAAATTTTCCGGAATACCCAACAGGCGCATACGGCTAATACCGCCATCCGGAAAGATCGTTAACCGTACATGTGTTATGGCTTCATGTGGTACAATTTCCTTTATATAAAAATGTTCGTGATCGGGTTTTAATTTTACCTGTGGTATCAACTCTGTCCAGGAAACATCATCTTTTGTAAAATCCGGCTTTTCTCCCGGAGATATGCGGCATCCCTCAATGATGCAGCTTTCCGGGTAATTTCCTTTAAAGTGAAACGTATCAATTACCACCCGGTGTATTATTCCCGGATGGGCCAACTTAACAATTACCCAATCCTTATTACCGGGATTGCGGTTGCGTTTAGTTTCCCAGCCATCTCCCATATTGATTCCCCTGCCAGGCATTAGCAGGTTGTCCATGTGGCTAAAAAACATATCGTTACAAAGTATAGATTTGGCGCCATTCACCGCTGCTGCAAGGTCAACTTCTTTTTCTTCCTTTAGTTTATTCCAGTCCTGCACTACTTCTCCATATACTTTCAGCCGGGCAACACCACCATCCGGAAAAATATTTAGGCGTAAATGTGTATATACATTCCTGTCTTCTATTTCGTATAAATTTTGCGACCCGGGCTCCAATGGCGATTTCGGTAATACCTCAACCCAGTCCAAATCTTCATAATCTTCTATCGCCTTTCCATGCATATTTACTGCTTCCAGAGAGGCAAATGTAGGATGATTGCCCAGGAAATGATTGGTATCAATATCGACACCATGGATGATACCAGGTGTTGCCAGTTGAATGATACACCAGTCGTTACCTGGCCCTCTTTTTCTTCGGGACTCCCAGCCGTCCATCCATTTTCCCCGATCGGTATATTTATCCGGAATAAAATTACCTCTTCCCGGCTTTATTAGGTTTTCCTTCTCTGCAAAAAAATCATCGCTGCAAAGCAATGCCTCGCCGCCCAACTTTTCAGCGGCAATGTCGATCATCTTTGTAAATTCAGGTGCTGCCATATTATTCATTTTTTATCCAGCCATTAACAATCGAAATAATTAATTGTACCCATTTTCCTTTTTCAATTTTTATAAATACCTGGTTAGTTTTTTACCAGGCCTAAAAGAAAAATCGGGTAATTTTTTATCTCCTAAAACATTAAAATGCAATTTTCAACAAGCCATTAAAATACCATTTTTCCGGCATTTAGTTTCACAAATTTTCCGTTGTCATATACCAGCTCACCTGCGATGTAAGTTTGTTTTACTACCCCAAAAAGAGACTCGTTTAAATAGGGCGTTATTTTATGTTTATGCTGAACGACATTTTCTGTCACCGTAAATAATTCAGCTTCGTTTATTACTACAAGATCTGCATCAAATCCCACTGCTATTTTTCCCTTACTGGCTGATTTACCAATCAGTTTTGCAGGATTTTCGCAGAGCCATTGAACGATATCTTCCATATTGCAATCCTGCTTGTTGGCTGCTGTCCACAATACGGGCAAAGCAAATTGCAACGATGCAATGCCGCCCCAGGCTTTCATAAAGTTACCACTTTCTGTTTCTTTTAAAACAGGTGTAGCGGGAGAATGATCAGTGGCAACAAAATCGATGATTCCGCTTTTTAAAGCCTGCCAGAGTTGTTCATTATTTGCAAGTTCACGTATGGGCGGGGCACATTTAAATTGTGTTTGTCCGTTGCCAATTGTTTCTGCATTAAAATACAAATAATGTTGGCCGGTTTCAACAGTAATTTTTGCACCCCGGTCTTTGGCTTCCTTTATCAATGCAATGCCATTGGCAGATGATAAATGAACAATATGTACCCAACAATCAAATTCTTCACTCAGCCGGATCATTAATGCGATGGCATCATCTTCCCATTTTTTAGGGCGTGTATTTAAGTAATTGGTATATTCTGTTACCTTATCTGTAGAGCGTTGTATGTTGTCCGTTAATTCGCAATGCACCAACAATGGCAATCCATGCCGGGCAATTACCGGCATGGCCTTTCTTAAGTCGTCTTCTGTTGTGTTTGGAAATTCATCAATACCCGAATGCGTTAAAAATGCCTTGAAGCCCAACACGCCTTTTTTAATTAAGCCCTCTATTTCATTTTCATTTCCAGGAATGATGCCACCCCAAAAACCTACATTGCAATGCAGTTGATGATCGGTAGCAATCAGTTTTTCTTCAAAGGCTTTTACCGTAGTTGTAACCGGCGATGCATTTAAGGGCATGTCGATTACTGTTGTAACACCACCCGCAATGGCAGCTTTTGTAGCTGTGTTAAAACCTTCCCATTCTGTTCGTCCCGGTTCGTTGATGTGTACATGCGGATCAATTACCCCGGGCATCAACAATAAATCCTTTACATCTACCAGTGTATAGTCATTTCCGGCAGGCACATTATTTTCTATTGCGGTTATGCGCCCATCTTCTATGTACACAAAAGCTTCCCTGGTGCCATCCGTAAAAATAGTTTGATTGCTATGTATTATTAACAAACGCCTTTATTTAAACTGGTTATTAAATGAATCGATAAAAATACAAAACAATATTTTAAATTGTGATTTAACTGACGCTGAATTACTGTAGCGTTTTTATGAGAAATTAACAAACTATTGAATATGCTGACTGTGTTGATTTATGCTGTGCTGGGTTTTGTATTGGTGATGTTAACCATCATGACTTATCAATTTAATTCCCTGAAAAAAAATGCTGACAACAGCGCAAACGGCGATCAACATAAAGAAGGCATCATACTTTCCAAAGGCTTTATTTATACATCACTGGTATTGGTAATTGTAATGACGATTGCCTATACCTGGTTCCAGGTAAGGGGCACACCATGGGAAGGACACCTGATGGAATGGCTCAATATTGTAATACGCCTGATGCATATTACATTTGGTATTGCCTGGATCGGCGCCTCTTTTTATTTTGTTTTTTTAGAAAATGCATTAAACCGTACCGAAGATGTAAGAGACGAACTGTCCGGGAATTTATGGGCTGTTCACGGTGGTGGATTTTATTATCTTGAAAAATATAAAATAGCTCCCAAGACTATTCCCAAACATTTGCATTGGTTTAAATACGAAGCTTATTTTACCTGGCTATCCGGCTTCAGTTTGTTGTTTGTGGTATATTATTTTAATGCCCGGGCCATGCTGATTGATACCAATGTATTGAACATTTCTTCGGCTGCCGGTATTGGCATTGGCATTGGTTCTTTTATTGTAGCCTGGTTTATTTATGACTTACTTTGTAAATCATCCCTGGTTAAAAATGGATTGCTGTTTTCATTGGTTGGTTTTGTAATTGCAGTAGGATTCGCCTTTTTCTACAGCCATGTTTTTAGTGCCCGTGCTGCCTACATACATTTTGGCGCCATGATTGGCACCCTGATGGTTGCCAACGTTTTCTTCATCATTATCCCATCGCAAAAAGCCATGGTGAAAGCTGCTAAAGATAGGCTGCCACTAGATCCTACACTTGGGAAAAAATCACTTTTGAGATCTCTACACAATAATTATTTTACCTTACCGGTTTTGTTTGTAATGGTAAGTAACCACTTTCCATCCACCTTTGGGTTTCAATATCCATGGGCCATTTTAGCAGCCATTACACTGGGCACTGCCGGTGTAAAACATTGGCTCAACTTAAAAGAAAAAGGACAATACAATGTATGGGTGCTACCTGTTTCGGTTGTTATATTGCTGGCAAGTGCTTTTATATCTGCCCCGCAAAAAATAACCGGTGAATGTAAAGAGACAGTAAGCTTTACCACTATTAACCAGGTGATCAATAAAAGATGCATCAGTTGTCATTCTTCCCGCCCTACCGACGATGTGTACACTGCTCCGCCAAACGGTGTTGTGTACGACACGCCGGAAGATATTCAAAAATTAAAAGACAAGATTATGCAGCGGGTGGTTATCACCAAAACAATGCCGCTCAATAATAAAACCGGCATTACTCCCGAAGAGCGGGACCTTATCCGTTGCTGGATAGACCAGGGAGCACCCATAAAATAAATATCATCCGGCACTTTGCAGTAAGGAAAAACATTGCTGTAAAATTCCAGCATTGCTATAACCGGTAATAGCGATCGTAAAGCAACTTTTTATTTATGCAGCCTGGTAAACGTCCACTTCATATTCCAATCCTTTAATTGGTTTTAATCCAAGATGTGAAAGCGGCGTCATTGTTTTTTCCATTCTTCGGCTCACCTCTCCTGTTATTAGCAAGTCGGACCCAAACTCTTTGTTCAATTGCTCTACTCTAAAAGCAATGATAACTGCGGTACCACTAATTGAATATTGTTTACGGGTTTCATTCCCGATATTACCTGTAATCACTCCCCCGCTATGCAAACCAAGTCCAATCCTGGTAAATGGTATGATGCCATCCTTTGATAATTCTTTTACTTTCTCCCGTATTTTTAATGCGGCCTGAAATGCCATACCGGCATGATTTGGATTGGGTACCCAGGTACCAAAAGTAGCCATTAACCCATCACCCATTATTTGGTTAACAACACCTCCATACTCACCAATGATATCGAGTATGGGACCAAATATCCGGTTTTGAAAATCCATAATTTCAAGCGGTGAATGTTGCTCAGCAAATTTGGTGAAGTTGCGGATGTCCATCGCCAGTACGGTGGCCTCATGTTTTACAAATGATTCTTTATTATTAACCAGTGCCTGTACAATTTCCTGCGAAACCTGCTGGCCAAACATGGTTTCAATTTCGTTCTTTGCCTGTTGAACCTGCAGTGAATCTGTTACTTTACGTTTTCCTTCGCTGGCCACATAGCTGGCAGCAATGCCTGAAACAATCAACACGATGCACTCAATGTAGTAGCTGTTTTCAGGCCGGCGAATCAAAGCATCATTCTCCAATCCTGCCAGGTGGAAAGTATAAAAACTTATAAAGGCAAACTGAGCCGCCGCAAGAATGGCCGTAAACAAGCTGACACTTTTTTCAAGATGCAGCACTGATAAGATGAGAAATAAATAGTAAACAAGTTTTAATGGTGAATCAAGAAATATTTCCATTTTCTGTATGTCTGCCATATAAAATATCAGCAGGCTTACCAACGAAATTTCAACCATTGAATGGAGTAATTTAAAAGTATTGCTAATGGCTACACAACTACGAATCTGTTTACGGATGCGCCTTGATATGCCATATTCATACACAATAAATAATGCAATCCATCCAATAACAACCAGGTAATTAAAGGCACCGCCGTACAGTTTCAACACCTCTTCATCAAGCATAAAATAATTTATTACCATGGTCACCAGGCCCAACAAAAATGCGCCGAGCATTAAACGGGTGCGTTGGTATTCGCTCCCGTTCGTCTCTTTTGAAATGATGAATATGCCATGGTTATAAAATTTGTTTAGGTATGCAAATATGCAGCGGACTTATATATCTACCTGGTGAATGAAGTATGAATTGACACTTTCATTGGATGATTTGTATGATGTTAAATCCGTCGGATAAATTTGGCTACAAATGCTTTCATGGCTGTAAAATTGAACTCAAACCGCTTTCAAATAGGTAACAATGAAACTCAATTTTTGGTGTTCAAAAACAGCCGAACTTTAAAGTAAATCAGCTACATTTAATTATTGGTATTTATACAAGCCAACTTCAATAATCTAAACCCGACATTACAATGAAAAAATTTTCGCTTTTAATGCTATCCTTCCTGCTGATCAACATTGCATTTTCTCAATCGAATACTAAAGCTGACAATATTAAAAAGCTGCTTGAATTAACAGGCTCCGGAAAGCTTGGGGTGCAGGTAGCAGAAAATATGATCAATAATTTTAAGAAAAACTACCCGGATACACCCAATGAATTTTGGGATAATTTTAAAAAAGAGTTGAATGCAGATGTTCTCATAAATATGGTGATTCCAGTATATGAAAAGTACTATACAGAAACAGACATATAACAGTTGGTCGATTTCTATCAAACATCAGTGGGTAAAAAAGTGATTGCTACCATGCCGGCTGTTATGCAGGAATGCATGGAAGCCGGTCGGATATATGGCGAGGAAGTAGCACAAAAAGTATATAAAAATTTAAAGGACAAAGGATTTATCAAAAACGAATAATAAAGCCGGACTTAAAATATTGTATGCCATTGGTAAGCCCTTCATGTATGCCGTTCAATTTAGTTGATCCGACTGTTTAATGTAATGTATTTTATTCGTTGAGGAAAATTGGCTAAACTAATACCTATGCAATTTTTTATCTTAAACACAATAAAATAACATACTTAAACAAGCTGCTTTGTGCACGGGGTGGAGCGCAGGAAAGCACAGGTTCTACTGAAACGGAAGGAGATAAAAAGGAGAATTCTAAAGAAAAAACGGAAGATCCTGATCATAAAACAATCGGAGAAAAAGTTAAAGAAGTCCTGCAGGACTGGTCGAACAAGGATCACCAGGATCTGGATTTTGACGATACAAGAATGTAACAGTCGTCACCGCGAACTTTAGTTCAAAAACCAACAGTCACTATCGTCAACCAATATTATCCGAAAATGGATGCAACAGTTTTGATTGGTTGTTGTTAACAGATTTGCATTATATTGAACTAATAAAAAATTAATCACACAATGGAAGGGCATTTAACAAACTGGTCTGGCAATTTAACTTACGGCACGTCAAATATCCACTATCCTGAAAACGTGGCGGAGGTACAGGCCATCGTGCAGCAGAGTAAGCGGGTAAAAGTACTGGGCTCAAAACATTCATTCAACGCTATAGCGGACAGTTATGAAAAACTTATTTCGCTTGAAAAGCTCAACAAAATTGTAACACTTGACAAAACGGCCAATACCGTAACCGTTGAAGCAGGTATGCGTTATGGTGAGCTGGCGCCTTACCTGCATGAGCAAGGGTATGCCTTACACAACCTTGCATCCTTACCACATATAACCATTGCCGGTGCCATCGCAACAGCAACACATGGCTCGGGAATCCTGAACGGAAATCTTTCCACAGGCGTATCAGCCATCGAATTTGTAAATGCAAATGGTGATTTAATTTCCTTATCAAAGGAAAACAACGGCGTTGAGTTTTACGGCGCAGTAGTTGGTCTGGGCGCTATTGGCATATTGACAAAAATCACACTTGATCTGCTTCCTGCATTTGATATACAGCAACTGGTTTACCTTAATCTGCCAATGAAAGAACTGGCTCAGAACTTTAATGCCATCGCATCTGCAGGGTATAGCGTGAGCTTATTTACCAATTGGAAAAACCAACTCATCAATGAGGTATGGATTAAAAAAATTGCAGCAGCCAACCAGGTAACCGATCCCCTTGCCGACTTATTTGGTGCAGTAGCCGCCACTAAAAACATGCATCCCCTTGAAAATGAATCAGCCGAAAATTGTACCGACCAAATGGGTATTACAGGCCCCTGGTATGAAAGGTTACCACATTTTAAAATGGGCTTTAAACCCAGCGCCGGAGAGGAATTGCAAACTGAGTACTTCGTAGATATTGCTCATGCTTACGATGCCATCATGGCGGTTGAAAAATTGCACGCCAAAATTTCACCCCATCTTTTTGTTTCGGAAATAAGGACCATTGCAGCCGATCAATTGTGGATGAGCCCATGTTATAACCAAACTTGTGTAGCCATTCATACCACCTGGAAACGGGAACAAGATACTGTGATGCAGCTACTGCCGCTCATGGAAGCACAACTTGAACCATTTAAACCCACACCACATTGGGGAAAGCTTTTTACAATGGCCCCGAAAGATGTACAATCCAGGTATAGAAAACTAAATGATTTTAAGCAACTGGTTCAACAATATGATCCTGAAGGAAAATTCCGGAATGATTATTTGAGCAACTATCTATATAACATCTAGTCGCAAAATAAAAGTATTGGCACAAAAAAAACTGCCACAATTTGCGGCAGTTGGTAATGGGTATGGTTGCAGGGTTTTATTAGTTTTTCTTTCTCAACTCCTTTACTTCTTCAAGTAATTGTTCTATTAATTTTTGCTGCTCATTAATTTTGTTGCTTAGCTTTTCGTAATCGCTGTTTAGTTCCTGGGTAGCCTTCACCAACGGTACTACAAATTCTGCATAACTAAGACTATAGGCATCCTTATCAGAAACCGGCTTTAACACTCCACTAAAATTAAATTTACAATCCTGTGCTGCTTTTTCTACTTCCTGGGCAATAAAGCCAGTGTATGTAATGCTTTCTTTTTTCATGATAGCTGCTTCTTCATCCTTATCAGGATTATAACTTGCATGTGTAGCATTGTAGGTATCACTCAGCGTGTATGCATTAAATTTATGGATATCCCAGGTATAAGTGACTGGTCTTAGTTTCATAATAAAGTCAAGTCCGGGCACATCTGCCTGAATGTTTCTTTTAAATCTGCCATCACTATAAGTAGTAAAATTCACCTGGCCGCGTATAGCAGATACAGAAGTATTTCCGATTGAAATATAGTTAGCAATGGTAGATGAAGCCCCATTACCTATTGCTGTTGAATTTTGTGCCGTAGCGTTTGATCCGTTGCCAATGGCTGTTGCCTGGTAACCGGTCGCATTGGCGTTTGACCCTAAAGCCATTGTATTATTATTTAAAGAGGTAGTAGCTCCTGTACCAATTGCAATAGATTGATATGCATTCGCATTGCTATTGTAGCCGATGGCTATTGCCTGGTTTTGATTTCCAGCGGTAGCCGATGCGCCAATGGCCATACTCTGAAAACCCTTTGCCTCCGACTGGAACCCTACCGCAGTGGACTGATTATTAGCACTGGCTGTGGCGCCTGCACCAATGGCTGTACTTTGGTAACCAGCAGTTGAATTAACTCCAAAGGAAGTTGCATAAGAAGACCCGGATAAGCCTAAATACCCTGCTGCTGTACCATTGACCTTAAATATGAGGGGCTGATTATCGCTTGTACCAACATAATTAGAAGCGTTGGTAGAACTATTACCTGCCAGGCTCCAACCACTACTGCTGGTGATGATACCTCCGCCACTACTAAACCTTGCTGAGCTTAAATAACGTACTACGCCTGTAGCAGTATTAATACTCAATATGCTATCCGTACTTGCCCCACTTTGTACGCCGGATAACAATAGGGGATTAGCTGCCGAAACCACCTGTAGCTTATATGTTGGGTTATTGATACCAATACCAACGTTACCACTACCGGTTATTCTTAAACGTTCTGTATTATTTGTTTTGGTTACAAAATCTACATTGTCTATAGTGCCAATAAAATTAGTTACTGCTGAAGTACCGGAGTTGCCGGTTAATATCCAGGCTTTTGAACTAATTGCCGGCGTTAGATCAAGCGCAGATGAAGCGATACCATTGATTGTACTGGTAACACTACTTCCGCTAATTGCCAATACATTGCTATTTACGATGGGTACCTCTATAGCGGAAACGCCATTTACGGTAGTTGTCAGATTATTTATACTGCTGGTATTGGTCACTGTATTCACCATTGGAACTGCGTTTGCAGCTACACCATTTACACCGGTTGTTAAATTATTCGCACTGCTGGTATTAGTAACCGAATTTACCAGCGGTACTGCTATAGCGGCAATGCCATTGACAGTAGTAGTTAAATTATTTGCACTGCTTGTATTACTGACAGAATTTACCATCGGTACCGCCATACCTGAAACACCATTTACAGTTGTAGATAAATTATTGGCAGTACTTGTATTACTTACAGAATTTACCATTGTTACCGCATTAGCAGCTACACCATTTACCCGAGTAGTTAAACTATTTGCACTACTGGTATTAGCTACAGTGTTTACAACGGGCGCTGTTGCTGCAATGCCATTAACCGAGCTTGTTATGGTATTGACTGAGCTGGAAATTGTGTTTGTAGTTGCGCCGACACTTCCTGAGGATATCACCTCCCAATTAGGAGATGAAGGTGTACCCGTGTTTAAGTTGAAAGCATTTAGGGTGGTATTATAAATTACCAGGCCAGTAGCAGGTAGTGGAATTACATTTCTTTGCGTAGTTGTCATTCGTGGTAACAGCAACCCTTTGGTTGAGCTACTAATATCGAGCATGGCACTGGTATCGGGTAAATTGCCGGTTTCATTGATGGCTATATTTTGAGCATGTGTTTTTGAGATAATCGTAAGTTGACCAATCAGCATTAGGATAAAGAAACGCTTTTTCATATTCGGATTTGGATTTGAATGTGGATTTTTTTTACTGATTGATTTTTTAATATTACTGAATAACTACTTTTTAACACGCTAAAAATTAGTGCCATCAACCGGGTTAACGTATATCCAGCCCTTTGTATTGTTGGCATTGTAATTAACAACATAAAAAAAAGAGACCGCATTCAGGCAGTCTCTTTTTTTATTCAGTATTATTTATCCTTAGTCTTAATTGGATTTCCTGATTACTCCGCATCCAATTCTGGCACCTGAATTACCGGAGGGTTGCGACGTGTAATCATCAACACCGCCATGAACGATGATGGCCCTGTCAAGAATGTTTGTGGTAGAATCGCCCCCGATTGACCAAAGATTTGATTCCAACTCCAAACTTCCTTTACCTGTACTATCCAGGCTGATGTTTCCTATATCGCCGGAATGAAAACCAGCGCTGCCCCATTTGCCATGACTTTGATTCGTTGGGTTCCAGTGGCCACCGGTCATTTTTCCCATGTCGCCACAATCGCCCATTTCATGAATGTGTACCGCTACACTTTTGTTTGCTTTTGAAGGCACCATTAATTCAAGTTTCATTTTAACCTGTCCACCTGCTTCAGCTTCAAACTGAACTGTTCCGTTTAATGTGATATCAGGCATTGTGCCGGTTAGTGTTGCCATGGCCATAGCCATTGGTTCTGTAGTTGCGGTTGTATCCGTCGCAGCAGTACTATCCGTTTCGCTGCTATTACAAGACACCCAGGTAGTAGTCATTAGCAATAAACCACCAGTTAGCAAATTCAAAAAGATTGATTTTTTCATTGTATGTTTTTTTGATTTAAAGATTGATTGATTGATAAAAAAATTTATATAAAAATCGCTTTGTCATTCTTATCATGTAGAAATTTATTCTACTGAGATTTTTTTTCTACACAAAAATCCCTGATTTAGGAAATAGCGCAGACCAAACAACATTCTATTTTTGATGGCACAAGGTAGATTTATTTATAGATAACTAAATGTTCTGCCGTTAATATTATCATTGTTTGGATAATGAAATAGGTTAAATAAATACAGTTTATATTTTAGCCTGTATAACATCACCAACAACCATACCTTTCTACAACAATTTCTTCATATTGTACCATCTAATTATGCCGCCAACTTTTTTTGCTAAAGATTGAATCCGCACTTTTTGAGTTATAGCGTGTAAATGTACTCAAGATTTTAATGAAGATGAAGTTGCCTCATTTGTCATTACTACTAGTTATGTAATGGATAAAGATGTTTTAAAATTGCCTATATAGTCGGAAGAGGAACAACAAATTTTTTCTGTTATTGTAAAACCATGCGGATAAATTTAATCTTGTTCTTGAAAAGAATCCAATCGTGTATTTAAATGGAAGCTTTAATTCCATTGTTTATGAAACGCCAAAGCAAATAGAGAGCCGCCTATCCTACTTTAGAAATGACTTAGCTGAATACGGACTATTAAACAAGGTAAAGATGGTAAATATGAAACAAGTTTTTACAGCTCTGACTTACCCGGAAAATATATCATAGAAGTTCAGGGAATAACAGCAGATGGGAAGCCACTAACCAGTAATACATTTTAAAGTGAAGCATACAAAAAATAGAAAGAAAGAAATAAAAACAGCATTGCCTGGATAGCTAAATGCTGGCGGAGTAAAAATGAATTCAATCTTTTTACTAAAGACTTTACCGGCCAATCCAGTTTAACTGAATAACCGGTAAAGTAATATGGCTATATAACCTGGGCTGTAAGTTTACTGTTCCTTGATAAGAAAGGAACAATCAATGCAGTAAAAACTCCAAGGATTAAAATTAAGCCTCCAAAAAGTTCATGAAACTGAGTTTGTAATAATGCCTGTTCAAACATGTGTGAACCAGCTTCCAAATAAATAAGGCCTGCGGTAATGGCAGAAAAACAAATGATGTATAATAACATTCCACCTTTTACTTTTTCGAAGAAATATAATAAAACGCCGCCAATAGTTACCGGCAAGATAGACCCGAAAATAATGGTAGAAACATTCACTACCTGGAAATATGAGAACCCGGTAATTGTTCTGAAAATAATGTCGAAAAGAAAATTAACCATTAGCGCAACAATACCCGAAAATAATCCTACTAACGTGTACCTGGTTAACTGCGATTGAACTAATTCATTGCTCATCTTATGTTGTTTTAAAGTGGAGAAAAGCACCAGCTTGCATTGCAAAGACATTACCGGTGCAGAAATGATTGATATAAACATATTGTCTATATCTCATTGCAAAGTTACCCCATTATAAATAAAGCGCTGACATTATAATAGTCCTATTAACATAGCTGCAACTTATCACATAATATCAGATATGTTTTTCAACTAAATAAAATTTTGATGGCATTTAATATTTCTTTGTTTGGCAATTAATCTTCCTTTAATAATTTGCCACAGTGCGGACAATAATCTCCTTTTGATTTTTTAGGCTTACGCATTTCCTCCAGGAAGCCTGATGTAATGATACCTGCAGGCAAAGCAAATACAGCCAGGCCCAGCAATGAAATCATACTGGTCATTACTTTACCTGCAGTTGTTATTGGCACCATATCGCCATAGCCAACAGAAGTAACTGTAATAACAGCCCACCAGATAGAAGCAGGAATACTCGAAAATTTTTGTGGCTGGGCAGTGTGCTCAGCAAAGTAAACAAGGCAGGCAGCAATTATTATCAAAAACAAAATTAATACAAGGCTTAATTTAAGGTCATTGGCCCGGCTTTTAAAAACGCTCCTTACCATCCTGGCCGATTTCATATAAGAAGTAAGCCGGAACAAACGTAAGAACCTTAATAGCCGCAAAATACGCAGCACCCTTAAATCGAGTCCAACTATTACATGGATATAAGACGGTAAGATGGCAAGCAGGTCTATAAGGGCGTAGGTTGATAACATGTATTTTAATCGCCCCTTGATGCTGTGTGAGAACCTGGGATCGTGATTGCAACTCCACACACGCAACACATATTCTATCGTAAATATAATTACAGAAATCTGATCAAAAATTCTGAAAAACATTTTATGTGGTTCATGAATGGAAGACACCGTTTCCAACATAACCGCTGTTACATTCAGAATGATCAGGATAATGATAAAACCATTGAGTATTTTATCCCATTTAGTGTTACCCAATTCCGGATGAAGCAGTGTATGAACTTTTGCTTTCGTTACATGATACATTACACAGTTTGTTTTTGGTGCAACTAAAGTTAATAAATATTAAAAACTATTTGAATTTAGAATAGACCATAGATGCCGCTCTCTGAATTAGAGGTGTCAACTTTAAGCAAATAGAATATAACTACTTCTACTTTGACAAGTCAAACGGTTTTAATTTTTTGTTGACCAGCAAAGGTTTTTCATGGCCACATCGTTGTGTCACTTGCCGATCTTATCGGCATCCCGATGTTACACTTGAATCGGGACTTGTACTGTATTTTTTTATGGCAACTTTTCCGTTCAATAATTAAGATTATTGTACTCCTGAACTACGTTTTCTAAACATGTCAAAGTAGAACTACAATACCGTAAAAAAGATGACACCTCTAGCTACATCCGATAGCGATCGGATTTTAAATGCACGCTTATAATAGCTGTCATCCTTTTCTGATTCACCCAAACAAATACAATTGGTAATTTGTATTAAACCCGAAAATATGTATTAGTATTCAAATGCATAGATACACCGGTTTATTAAAGCTATTTCCATAATTTTAAACACAAACATATTATTGTATGAAAAACATCTTTCTAGTATTGGTAATTACGGCTACTGCGCAATGTTGCACAGCACAGCAAATTATTCAAAGAGATCCTGAAATAGCAAAAATGGTGAGTGAAGTTTCGGCAGATTCCCTTAAATCTTATATTACTGTCATGGTAGCTTTCGGTACCCGCAATACACTCAGCACACAAACAGATAGAAAACGAGGCATAGGTGCTGCAAGAACCTGGGTATTAAATAAATTCAATGATATGGCCAAACAGTCAGGTGGGCGCCTTACTGCAATAATTGATACAACAACATTACAGCCCGATGGCCAGCGGGTGGATGCACCTTTGGTGCTGGGCAACGTAGTGGCCACTTTAAAAGGAACTGACCCGGCAGATAAAAGGGTATTCCTGATTAGCGGACACCTTGATAATATGCGTACAAATGTAATGGACCGTACCAACGATGCACCGGGCGCCAATGATGATGCCAGCGGTTGTGCGGCAGTGTTAGAATGCGCCAGGATTATGAGCAAACATTCGTTTGGGCCAACCATTATTTTTATTACCGTTAGTGGTGAAGAACAGGGCTTATTGGGTGCAACTTATATGGCCAAAAAATCAAAAGACCAGGGCCTTGCTATTGAGGCTGTGCTCAACAATGATATAATGGGCAGCAACAACAGCAACGAAACCAACATCATTAACAATACACAGGTAAGGGTTTTTAGTGAGGGCCTGCCTTATTATGAACTGGATAAAACTGCAAAGGGCATACGCCAGCTTGGATTGGAAAATGATGGCATTGCCAGGCAGTTGGCACGTTATGTAAAGGAAACCGGCGAACGTTATGTTGATAATTTGCAGGTGGTAATGGTATATCGAAACGATCGGTTTTTACGCGGCGGCGATCATACACCTTATGTTGAAAACGGATTTGCTGCAGTACGTATTACAGAAATGAATGAAAATTATACCCATCAACACCAGGATGTAAGGCTTGAAGACGGCATTCAATATGGCGATCTTCCGGAGTATATGGATTTTGAATACCTGCGAAAAAACTCGGCACTCAATCTTGCTAACCTGGCCAATCTTGCCAAAGCTCCTGCAAAACCAATGATGGTAAAAATTGACGTAAAAAAATTAGGCAACACATCCAACCTTTACTGGCAGGCACCTGCCACCGGAAATGTAAAAGGATATTATGTACTGATTCGTGAAACTACCAGTGCATTCTGGCAAAAGAAAATATTTACAGACCAGTTACAAATTGAACTCCCCTACTCCAAGGATAATTATTTTTTTGCGGTACAATCGGTAAGTGATACCGGCAATGAAAGCCTGGCAGTTATTCCGGGTATTGGCAGGTAATAAAGCATTTATAAAACACTGGCGGGTTGTGTACAAGCAATGAATATGGTTGTACACGGGCTCCTGGTTTGTAAAAAAATCAATGTTGGCTGCAACAATCACTTAATAAAGCCGGTGGTAAAAGATGCCATGAAAAACTGAACCCGAACAGTTCCCGATTAAAAATGCGGGATAAACCGACGCATATACTGATGCCATAAAAAACAACTGCCGGTAACCCAATAAAAGACTTTTCACCCTTTTTAAACAATCAAAAAAATAAGATATTTTCGTAAAAAAATACATGAAAAAAAATTTACCGTTACTGCTGGTGGCAATGCTTTGGATGCAATGTTTATTTGCACAGTTTGATACCGAAAATGACTTTAAAAAATTTGGTTTTCGGGCAGGTGCAGTTACGTCGCATTTAAATTTTGCGAGGTCTGTTACTTCAGCGGGAGCCAAAATTGAAACCTCGTGGTCAACATGCTTTACGGCTGGTTTTGTGCTGGCTATACCGCTGACGGATAACCTCTCGCTGCAACCCGAATACCTATACCTGCAAACGGGTGGCACCATTAAAAGTACCAATACAGTTTACAAGTTCAGTTACTTATCATTACCTGTTTTTTTGAAATATAGGTTTGAAAAATTTGCGGTGGTTGCCGGACCTCAATTTGATTTATTGATTGATGCAAAAAAAACTGAAGCTGGCATTGCTACAAAAGTTACACACGATACTGAAGAGAGAAGCATCAGCGTAACGGGTGGTGTGGAGTATGAGCTTACTACATCCCTGTCTGTGAATGCGAGATATATTTATGGCCTAAATAATATTGGATTGGGGCAACGCTCAAGCGTACAGGAATTTAAATATGAGATGGCTCAGTTAACAGCCTGTATCAGGTTTTAAAAATATTAAAACCTGATACAGCCGTAGTTGATGAAATTATTTTTTGTCGTTATGATGCCCAAACATAGGCTGGTTCAATAACACAAGGCTTACGTAAAACTGGCTGATTTTATCCTGCGGAGCGCCGGCCAGCACCTGGTTTTCGTTGCTGCGCCAGTTATGCTTTTTAAAGCTACCGGTATAGCCTGCCTGCAAACCAATTGCATTAGAAGGATATTTGGCAGACTTAACAGAAACGCCAAACCCCAGACGATACACTACAAATGAATTATTAAATCGTACAGAACTTATATTGTTTTGTACAGTGGGAGATTGCAACACATCATTAAAAGCTACGGATGAATTGTCTTTGTAAAAAATCCCCTGGTAAGCCTGGAAACCAATTCCTGCCAAAGGATAAAGCATCACACGGTCGCTTTTAAGTAGGTCGTAACCAAGGTCGGCATTTACATTGATGTAACGAACGGTACTACTCCTTTTATCCCTGTCGCCACTCATGCTGCTACCTACTGATACACCACCTGCAGAAATTACTCTTTTTTCCTCTTTCAAAAAACCAAGGCCAAGCGTACCTGTTGCATCCCGCAATTCTTTAAACTGGGGAAAATTTGCTACACGACCGTTTAATCCATCAAATTTTTGAAAACTAACACCGATACTTCGGGTTATATAAGGCATTACTTTTCCTTTTTTATCCCAATGTTGTGCATTGGCACTTATAGTAATACCAAGCATTAAAACACAAATAACAACTTTCATAATTTTATTTTTATACATTGATTACAAACCGGATGCCCAAAATGTTTGTTAATACCGCATTTATAAAATTTGAAACCAAAGTATGTGGCGATATAGAAAAATAAAACACCCAGGTGATTAAATAAAAAAAGTGGGAGTTAAAATTGGTTTTAAGGGTTCAGAAAAAGTATTTTGATCCAAATTCAGCCTGATAATTTTAACTGCTTGGAAGTTTTACCGTCTTAAACCAGAAATCTTCTATTTCTCTTACGGCTTGCATATATTCGTCCAGGTCAAGTGGTTTTGTTACGTAGCAATTGGCGCAATTGGCATAAGCATAATCAATATCACTAACAGCATTGGAAGTTGAAAAAATCACTACCGGAATTTTACTAAACGCCGGATTGGTTTTAATTTCTTTCAAAACAGCTTTACCATCCACTTTCGGCAGATTGATATCAAGCATAATCAGATCGGGCAAATCAGCACCATTACTTTTCCCTGTAAGATGATCATTAAAAAAATCAATGGCTTTTTGGCCATCATTAAATACAGAAATTATGTTTTCCATTTTACTGTGAAAAAAAGCCTCTTTTGCCAAAACGATATCACCTTCATTGTCTTCAACCAGCATTATATGCATGACAGTTTTCATAATTGTTATTTTCTCCCTTTTTGAATTGTAAAATAAAATGTACTTCCCTTTCCAATATCCGACTCGGCCCAGAGTTCCCCGCCGTGTTGTTCTACAATTTTTTTGCAAATTGCAAGACCAATTCCTGTTCCGGAATATTCACTTTTATTATGTAGTCGCTGAAATATGATAAATATTTTTTCAGCGAACCTGGGGTCCATCCCTATACCATTATCCTTTACAAAAAAGCGCCATTCTTTGGCTGTTTCTGAAAAGCCTATTCGTATTTCAGGCTGTATTTTGTTGCGGTATTTTAATGCATTACCTACCAGGTTTTGATACAATTGTTCCATCTGAAAAGGATTTGCCAAAATTTCCGGTAATGGATGAATGATAATTTTTGCAGATGTTTCAGTAATAGCAGGCTGATACAGTTCAAGGATTTTCTGCAAGGTTTCATTTAGGTTAACCTGTGTATTTAGCACCTTGTCTGAACCTATTTTTGAAAAACTCAATAAATCATTTATGAGTGTATCCATTCTTTTGGCACCATCCACTGCATAACGAATATATTCTCTTGCTGATTCATCCAGCGCATCTTCATATTTTCTATCCAGCAACTTTAAAAAACTACTTACCATCCTTAGCGGCTCTTTCAAATCGTGGCTGGCAACAAATGCAAATTGTTCCAATTCCTTGTTGGAGATATTCAATTGCTCATTTGTTTTTTTAAGCGCCTTTTCTGTTTTCATTATTGCAGTAATATCAACAGCAATAGCCCCTAATATTTTTACACCGGCTCTTGTTCCCAATGGAAATTTGAAGATTTTTAATTCAAGCTTTTGCCCCTTTGCGGTTACCACCGATTCTCTACTCTCAATTGTTTTATTTGTTTTAAAAACCAGCCTGTTATTTTTCCGGTATAGCGTTGCCACTTCGGCTGGGAAGAGCTCATGTAAAGATTTACCGATTAATTTTTGGTCATCAAAAGTTTTGGCATATAGCCGGTTAACATATTGATAGACGCCATTTTCATCAATGATCCAGCACATGCCAGGAAGCATTGCCATAAATGCTTCAAACTGTTGCTGGCTTTCTTTTAATGCCAGTTCGGCTTGTTTACGCATTGTAATATCCCGCAGCACGTTAGATAGGGCGGTAATCTTGCCGGTTTTGTCCCTGATAGGTGATAATGTAATGGACACATCAATCAGGGTTTTATCTTTTTTAACCATTACTGTCTGGTACTTTTCGATATGCCCTGATTGCAACACCTCTTGCATTAGCCTCTTTTCTTCATCCAACAATTCCGGAGGAAAAAGCATCGATATATGTTTTCCTTTTGCATCCGCTTCGGCATATCCCAGTATTTTTTCTGCACCACTATTCCAGGTAAGAATGATGCCTTCGGGTGTTTTGCTAATGATGGCATCGCCGGAAGATTCAATAATATCTGCGAGCTGCTTTAACTTTCTTTCTGCGTCCTTCTTTTGACTAACATCAATATAACTTGCCCTGCTGTAAAGTATGTTTCCATTGCTGTCTTTTACAGAACTTGCATTTAATAAGATGTCAATTATTTCGCCTGATTTTTTTTGAAGTCTCAGTTCTTCATTTTTTATAACGCCTTCTCTTAAAAAAATTTCAAAGGCGACTTTCACTTTTGGCAGATTTGTTGGATCATACAATTTAAAAACGGGCATGCCAATCAATTCCTCTTTTGTGTAGCCCAGCGTATTGCAGAGTGTTTCGTTGCATTTCAATATGGAGGCGTCTTTGGGGCTGATGGATATGTACATTTCATTTCCATATTCATAGAGGTAGCGAAAAAGATTTTCAGATTCTGCCAGTTTAGCCTCTGCTTCTTTGCGAATGCTTACATCCCTGATGGTTGCTAAAATATATGGGCCATCTTCCAGATCAATGGGGCTTATATTTACTTCTACCGGAAACTCCTTACCGTCTTTATGAAGTCCAAATAAGCTCCGGACCGGCCCCACTTCACCCGCCCCGGGTTCTGAAAATAAATCAGCCTGCTTACCGAAACTCTTATCCCGGTATCGTTCCGGAATAAGTATTTCAACCGGGCTTTCTAATAATTCTGTTCTTTTATATCCAAATAATTTTTCGCATTGCTGGTTAACAATTTTAATGATGCCCAGGCTATCTACAATCGCAACAGCATCCTGTGTACTTTCCAACAGGCTTATAAATTTTGTTTCATTGGTATTAATTTGCTGCTCGTACTTTTTCACGCTGGATATATCTACTATGTGAGCGAAAAAACCCTTCACAGTACCCTCATGAATATCCGGGTAATAGTTTACCATTACCGTACGTACTTCACCTGAAGGGTGAGGTAATAAACGTTCAAAATTTTGAGGAATTCCTTTCAATACATTCTTAATGAATTGACGACCTGGTTCGTAATTTGATCCGACTAATTCTTTCAACTTCAATTTATCTACCATTTCTTCACGGGTTTTACCAAACCATTCTATGTAAGCATTGTTCGCAAACCTGCATATTTCATCCTTATCCCAGTAAGCAAGCATAGCATTCACATGATCTGCTACCAGTAACCCTAACCGGCTAATATCTGTTTCCGGAAAATGGTGATTTAATGGGTTCATATTTATTCCTGGAATTAGCTAAACATTCAAACTTGGTATACGATGCTTCGGTGGATGAATTTGATTGTAACGATTGTTTTCGATGATAAACTAATTTGGGCTCACGTCTTTTAATCACTGATTTTTAAGGAATCGCCTGGAAATACTCATAAGCATCGCCATTTTGTTAAACGCTGCGTCTTGCCGGCCATCGTTGGTGTTGCATCCAATTTATTTAAACAAATAACTTAAAAGCACGGTACCAAACTTAAGCAACCGCCTTAACGAAAATAACCTAATTCTAATGAATGTGAACTAATGAGTACATAAAAAATGGGCAGAAAAAATAATCCTTGTGTTTTGTTGAACCACTGCAAAAAAATGGTTTATAAAGGTGTAAAATAAATTTTCAATGGATAATTTGACAAAAATGAAAGCAGCAGTGTACGAATATTTCATAAAAAATGCAGACTTTTCGCAAAGCGATTTCACGAAATTAACTTTTAAAAATACTGTTTGCTACATGCCGTATTTGTTTACGTTATGTATTGCCGCAACCAGGGATATTGAAAACAGTCTGCCCGGTGGCAATGCTGAAGAGAAATATGTGTATAAGAATTATCGAAAAAATTCTTATACACAACTCAAGCCCAAAACTGAAGCTAATAGTGAGTCGTATCCAAAGTTACCATGTGCTGCCCACACTTGCGGCAATGAATGTTGTACGCATACCCTTTCTAAATGATCATCTATAATGTGGGTCTGTGTCGCACCGAAAGACGGTTAGCGTGTGTAGGGCAAGGCAGGTTCTTGGGCGGTCGACTTCTGGGCTGTGGGTTATGCGCCTACTCATGTGTCTGACTTGCAGCGTTGGCTTGCTAGGGCCGTCACTTGCTTTATTTGTAGTCAGCAATCCTGATAAGCTTATTTACATCAAGTACAATAATCTTCCTGCCCTTTGTTTTAAGTATTTTTGCTTCTTTAAATTCTGTAAGTAACCTTACTACATTTTCTCTTCCTGTTCCTACAAGGCTAGCTAAATCGTCTCGACTCATATTTATTTCCACAGGATTACCAACCTGAAAATTTACTTTGTACTTTTCTCTTAGTACAATTAATTGAAGTGCTAATCTTTCCCTTACCGATTTTTGTGCAAACATGCTAAGGCTGTTTGCCAATACTGCAAACTCATGGCTTAATGTTTTTAACAGTCGTTTGCTTAATACTTCTGATTGTTGCAGCGTGGCTAAAAAATCTTCTTTGGGTATAAATGCAATGCGGCTTTCCTCTATTGCGGCAGCAGAATCCGGATACCGGTCTTCGGAGAGTATGGCATGATATCCTAATAACTCCCCTGTATTAGCAACATAAATGATATGCTCTTTCCCATCGCTGTCTAACTTGTATTTTTTTACTTTCCCTTCGCTTATATAAAATATACCTGATGGATATGCCGCTTCCCTGAAAATGATTTCCCCTTTTTTATATACTTGTTCTGTTTTGTTAGCAGTCAATAAAGCAAAATCTCCAGCAGGTAAATCTGTAAAAACGGATTCACTTTTAAAATCCCATTTATCTATTGGAAAAATGCCTTTGATACTCATGGCTGCAAAATTACCCTTTTAAAAATTGATAAAAATCACTTTTTGAATTGATAAGGTTTAACGCCATGGGCATCAGAGCAAGGTAACTTTGCATCATGAATAATATACAATCAACTAAAAGGGACTTGTATTACACTAAAGACCATGAATGGATAGATTTTCAAGGAATAATTGCATACATCGGAATCTGCAAATTTAAACTTACGGGGTTTAAACAAATACAAAGAATCAATTTTAATGAAGCTGTAGGTTTTAAAAAGCAAGGCGATGTTATTGCCACTATTATATTTAATGACTATGCTATTGAAGCACACATGCCTGTTGAAGGGAAAATATTAAGTGTAAATAATAAATTACTAACTGGTAATCTGAATATTTTAATGGATTGTTCTGAAAGCAGTGCATGGATAGCTTTAATCGAAGCATCAGACCCTCTTGAAAGAAATGATTTACTACTACCCAAGCAATATCAAATAAATGGCAAAAGCAAATATGCCAAACAATAAACTTTAAAATTCTAATATTAAAAGATGCCAACACTCGAAAGAAAAAAATATTCAGAAAGGTGGTTTAGTTCCGATGGACAATTTAATAAGCTTTATCCAACTTCCATACAGTTACTAACGCAAAGGCACTGGACGCCATTGGTGGTTGCAAGAAAAGCAGCCAATTTTTTAGCTGCAGAAGACAATGCAAAGGTCTTAGATATTGGAAGCGGCGTAGGGAAATTTTGCCTGGCTGCTGCACATCAAAAACCCAATGCCCTATTTTATGGTGTTGAGCAAAGAAAGAGATTAATAGACCATGCAGAAGTAGCGAAGGAAATGCTACAACTTGATAACCTCTCTTTTATCAATGGAAATTTTACTCAATTAGATTTCAGGGAGTATGACCATTTTTACTTTTTCAATTCCTTTTATGAAAATTTAGCTGGCACTAACAAAATTGATAGCAGCATAGATTATTCCAGAGAATTGTATAATTATTATAACAGGTATTTATATAGGCAATTAGACCAAAAGCCACCCGGCACCAGGCTTGCATCTTATCACAGCTTAGAAGATGAAGTACCTCCGGGGTATCATGTGGTGGGTGTCGAAATGGAAGGGCTTTTAAAATTTTGGATAAAAATTTAAGCTAAAAATGGTTAGAGTAGTATTTGATAAAGAAACCAAAGCAATGCTTATTGAATTGAAAAACGCTAATGGCTATTTAGACTGTGAAAATATTATACTTAAAAATTTAAGGAAACATGATAATAATAGGCTTCCCATTATTGCTGTTGAAAGCTATTTAAGAAAACTACTGAAATACATTGAAGATAAAGCTGTGATTAATAAGGGTAATGCTGATTGCGAAAATTACACCTATGCAGCAGGTTTTTTACGTTCAATTATTGGAACACCACAGTGGGATAGATGAATAAAAAAATAAAATTATGTCAATCAATTTTAAAAAGAGGTATTGAAAATTATCCAGCCGGTTGAATCGGCGGATTGATACCTCGACTATGAAAAAATAATTATTAAGAATATAGGAGAGCAACTAGCTATTGCTGCAACGGGTGAAGCCATTGAGGGTTACATAAAAAAAACATGATTATTTAGGTGATAAAATTTTAAAAATCAGGCTACTACAGATTACAGTAATTACAGGTATGCATCAGGATTTGTAAGTATATTAATCAATACGCCTTACTGGCATAGCTGGATAAATACGATTGATCTATAAAAAATAATACAATGGAAAATAAGAGTCATATAGTTAAAAGAAAAAGTCATAATTATTTGTGGACGATATTTAATCAAAAATGCCCTCATTGCAGGCAAGGAAATATGTTTAAGGACAAGCGTTCTTACCGTCTCAAAACTTTTATGAAAATGTATGACAACTGCCCTGTTTGTGGGCAGGAAATGGAAATTGAGGACGGTTTTTATATAGGTACGGGCTATGTGAGCTATGCACTTACTGTTGCTTTTTCTGTTTCTACATTTGTAGCTTGGTGTGTACTAATAGGTATATCCGTAGATGATAACCGGGTATTTTGGTGGCTGGGTACGAATGCTCTTTTATTGTTGTTGGTTCAACCTTATTTCATGCGGTTATCGAGGGTTATTTGGCTGTCTTTTTTCGTGAAGTATGATGCAAATTTTAAAATAGCAAAACATAAGTCCATAACATAAATACTAAGTCAGTAAAATATTTTGAAAACCCGACTAACAAAAATGGCTTTGATTTTTAAATTCCCTGTGGTTAAAATTTTGATATTTGTATTAATGGTAGTATTTGTTGAATGTTATCGGCACCAATTGAAAAGTAGACTTGCAAGCGTAGCTTCTGAAACTGCTTTGCAGCAATTATTAGAAAAGCATACATGTATGTCTGCATTGAACCCATTTGTCACAATTAAGAAACGAACCATTTGAAAGATGCTGATTTTATGCAGCATCTTTTTTTTCTGATTATGGGACAAATACGTTTATAAAACATTAAAAAAATATTATGTCATTATCATTAGACGATTACAGCACAAAGCTTATCAATAAAATTTTGTTTGCCACTTCGCAGGAAGAAGTAAAAAGAGTTATTGATAACGCCGTGAAAGCCCTTGAGCAGTATAAAGTAAACGGGCACATAGTTGTTAGGTTTATAGATAAGATAAGCAGCGAACTGGATTTGTTTAACCCAATGAACAAAGATGCACAACAGTGGAGCAATATTAAGATCTCAAGAATTCAGTTTTTTCGTATTAAAAGAAATTTGGAAAGTTTGGCAATATGAATATTTAGAAATGGTTTAACTAAAAATGTTTGACACCTTAAACCATGAAAAAAAATATACTCATCCCTAACACTTTAAAATGTTTAGACATAAGGGCAAAGCCCGTAAATTAAAACACAATTTAAAAATTGCCTCTTTATTATCTTTTGTGGCTGGCATTGTAAATGTTGCAGGCTTCTTATCCGTTCAGCGACTTACCACAAACGTAACGGGGCACTTTGCTTTTTTTGTAGATGAAATATTCAAACTCAATTTTATTAGTGGACTAATTTTCCTTCTGTACATTATATTTTTCTTTTTAGGTTCTTTTTTCTCAAACCTTCTTGTAGAAATAATTTCCAGAAAAAGCGAACGCTTTGTATTTACAGCACCTATTGCTATTGAAAGTATTATTTTGATTAGCGTAGCATTTTTTGGTCAAAACTATATTCTGCAGTACCCCAATGTAATAGCCTGCAGTTTATTATTTGCCATGGGTTTACAAAACTCATTGGTTACAAAAATATCTAACGCTATAGTGAGAACTACACATTTAACTGGACTTTTTACAGATCTTGGCATTGAGCTATCACAACTATTTTTTTATAACACTAAGGAAGAAAAGGAAAAACTTTTTTCTTCGATAAACCTGCGAATGAGAATTATTAGTTTCTTTTTTATTGGCGGTGTTACTGGTGGTATGTTTTATTTAAAATTTGGGCTTTACGTTTTACTAATTGGTGCTGTAGCCTTAATTGTTGGTTTAATTTACGACAGTGTAAAAGTTAAAATAATTTTATTAAAAAAAAATTATCGAGTTAGGGGTTTAATTTTTTATAGAAAAGAAGAACTTTTCTCTGTTCGAATTAAAAAAAATGGTTGCTGTGTTTTGGCAATTCCAGCGCTTTGCAAGGTAGCTTTTGTGTGCCTTGCAAATGGGCTGCAATGCGGGGTGTGTTGTTAGAAGGCTTGGTATTAAATGCCTTGTTACTTGAAGGGGAACGGAATTTTAATTTAGGGTTGTGTACAACGCTGTACTAAAAGAAGCTGAACGGTCTACAGCTTTAAACGACGCAATTGATCCTGAAAAATAATATTAAAAAGGCTAAGTTTTCTATGTCTGATATACATGGCTTGCTACAGAAATAAGGCATGGCAATTGAGTAAACAAAATAATTCCATTTAAAAAAGGAATTAAAAAAAGGCGGCAACTTGCCACCTTTTCAATTGGACCTTATTACGGGGGGTATAAGAAATTGAGATAGAATTCAACAGCGTGTTAGCCGCAAAATGTAGGTTTTTCTGATTTTATATTTTTTTCACCTTGCCCGATTTCCCGAACTATTTCAACCTCCCGGACAATAACACTGGTAAGATTTCCAAACATATCGAAGGTGGGTGAAGAATACTGTATTGCATGCCTGCATTGGCCATCCTGGCGTATAATAATTATTTCTGAACCTTGTACCGGTTTATGTTCCCTAATTGTTTTTACAATCGGATAATTTTCCAGTGGTAAATCATGGCTGTTTTTGTCGGCCAGTTTTAAAGCACCGCCATATAATTCTTTTCCGGTTTCAGGCTCCCTGCCCCACAACTCTGCCGCCGCTTTATTATACATCGTTAAGTAACCGTCTGCATCGCAGATGTACACAGCATCGGCCAGGTTTTGAATTGTTCTTTGAAATTGCTTATCACTTTTCATAAACCTGTTCCTCAAGTTTTTCAGCAATGATGCTATTAATTGCTGCCGGAATTTTTTCAAACTCGTGGTACTTATCAAAGAATAAATCCGCACCCGATGTTTTACATTTTTCCTGTACGGCATCTTCTTCGCCATTCAGCATCACAACCACTGAAATCTTATCATTTGCAGCTTTAATTATTTTCACCAAATCGTTGCATCCATCGTCCGGTAAACTACTGTCTATCAACACCACTTCAGGGTTAATTTTATTAAAAAAATTTATGCAGTCATTATATGAAACAGTTCCGTACACAGCAGTAATTTTAGCTGACTCTGTAAGTATATCCTGCAGTCTTTCTATTATTAGGGCAGAACTATCAACTATTAATATTTTCATATCTGTGTTTTAATACTGCAAAGAACTTACATTATCATATCACAGAAAATAGCATTTGATGCTTTGTTTGTATAGTATAGAAGACAGTGCTGCATGTAGTATATATACTACTCCGATGTAATTGTAATAAGGGATATTATCTCTAAAGACAAATAGAATATCCGCAAACTAAAGCCAGTGGCTGATTGCGGGGCTAAAAATTAATATCTTTAATAATATTGTTAGCGATGGCATAACGGGTAAGGTCTGAGTTGGATGCTGCATCCATCTTTTTTAAAATTCTGCCCCGATGTGTGCTGATGGTAGTTAACGCAAGCGCCAGCGCTCCTGCTATCTGGCTTAGGGTTTTACCTGCGGCCAGCAATTTAAAAATCTCAAATTCCCTGTTGCTGAGTTTTTCATGCGGCTTTTTATCAGAATCAAAATGTATCAATAATTTCTCTCCAATTTCAGGCGTAATATATTTTCGGCCCTGCATGATTCGCTGAACGGCTGTTATCAATTCGTAAGGGGCCGCATTTTTATTCATGTATCCTGATGCGCCTGATTTCAACACCCTGATGGCATACAATTCTTCGGGGTAAATGCTTAGGATTAATACAGGCAATGCCGGCTTAATGATTTTTATTTGTTCCAGTGCTTCGAGCCCGCTCCTGCCCGGCATATCCAGGTCGGAAATTACCAGGTCAAAATCATGTAAAGTAACTTCTTGCACCAATGCTTCCCCATCACCAACTTCAGTGATATCTACAGATGGATATTCATCCTTCAGAATCTGTATAAGACCAAGGCGAATAAAGCTATGGTCGTCGGCTAAAATAATTCGTTTCTTATCCACCTGAACTGTTTACAAATTTTATTTAATAGATGTACGGCACCGTTACTTTTATAATTGTCCCCTTTCCTTTAGCAGACTCCAATTCAAATTTTCCGTTTTGTAAAATTACCCTTTCCTTCATTCCTAAAATACCGAAAGATTTTTTGGTCCTCACCGATTCCAGGTCAAACCCATCTCCGTTATCTTTTACTATTAACTCAATTTCGTTGCCAATAATTTTTAACGAGGAAACAACCTTATCAGCATGTGCGTACCGCAAAATGTTGGTGAGCGATTCCTGGTAAACCCTAAAGACGCAGTTGGCAATTTCCTGCGAAAGTTTAATGGATGATTCGGTTGTTGTAAACTTAATTGGAATACCGGAAACAGCAGTAAACTGGCGGTTCTGATTTTGAATGGCCTCCAGTAACCCATGATTGTCGATGATACCCGGACTTAATTCAGCCAATATTCTTCTTACAGATTGATTGCTTCCATCTAAAAGCTGAATGATGTTCTTAAGCTTACTCTTAATAGCAATAGAATCGTCCAGGGTTTTCTTTTCTATCCATGCGATATCCATTTTTATTGCTGTTAACTGCTGCCCCAGTTCGTCATGAATTTCTCTGCCAATTCTTCTTCGTTCTTCCTCCCTTATTTTTTGTAAATGCCCGGCTAATTCACGCAGTTGTTTAGATGTTTCTCTTAATTCCTTTTCATAATTTAATTTATCAGTTACATCAACAGCAGCAACCAGCCTTGCCGGCTTGCTGTTGTATATAATATCGTGTGCATTTACATCCACGCTAATGATAGATTGATCTTTCTTTAAATGCCGCCATACGCCTGAACTTTGAAGCCCGCCTTTCAAATTCCCAATCATGCTTCTATAACTTTCCCAGTCTGCTTCGGGTCGCATATCAAATGCAGTTAACTGTAAAAACTCCTCCCTTGAATAACCATAATGCTTAATCGCTGCCTCATTCACGTCAACATTCCTGTTGGATCCTGCTTCATTTACCCACATGGGTAAAGGGCTGTTTTGAAATAACAAGCGGTATTTTTCTTCACTTTCTTTTAATGCATGTGCTGCCTTAATTCTTTCTGTTATATCCCTTGCAAATACAAGTATTCTGCCATCCGATAACATTTTGGCAGTAGTTTCCAGGGTTACATAGTGGCCACTTCTCTCCCGGATTGTTCTTTCAATAACTACTGTTTTCCCCTGGCGCAATTCTTCAAATTTCAATGGATTTTTTTGCACATCTTCCGGGTTTAAAAAATCATACACACTCATTTGCAACAACTCCTTTTCAGAAAACCGGGACAGTTTGCAGGCACTGCTGTTTACGGTAACAATATTGCCGGCAGTATCCGTTATATAAATGGCATCGGAAGCCTGTTCTACCAGGGAACGATATTTTTCTTCACTGTCTTTAAGAGCCAGTTGCGCCAGTTTTTCTGTGGTAATATCAGACACTGTGCCCAGGTACCCAATATGCCGGCCATTTTTGTTACTGACCGGTACGCTTTTACCGCTTACCCACCGAATGGATCCATCTTTATGTATGATGCGATATTCCGATGCAGACTCCAGTCTTTTCAAAAAGCGTTCTTTCCAGTTTGCTAAAACGTGTTCCCTGTCTTCCGGATGCACTGCTTCTATCCAGTTCATACCAAGTAATTCATCAAAACTACGACCGGTATATTCCGTCATCTTTTCATTTACATAAGTTGTATCACCTAATTCGTTGGTTTCAAATATACCGGTAGGGGCATTGCCCGTTAACACCCTAAAACGACTTTCACTATTGCTTAAAGCATTGTCCGCTTCACTTCTTCCGGTAGCATCTCTTATAATTGCAATTACATTCCCATCTGGCAACATTTTAGAACTTACATCCATAATACGCACATTGCCAAACTTTGTCTTTACCCGTCTTCTGTTAAATGTTGTTTCGCCTGCCAGTAAGGTAGCCATTGGAATGGGCAGTTGTACAAGGTCTTCGGGAAAAAGCAGATCAGTAATATTCAACCTTTTTAATTCTTCCTTGTCATAACCTGAGAAACCAACACAAGCAAAATTTACATCCAGTATTGATCCGGCTACATCATGTACAACTATACATTCGTCGGCTCTCTCAAATAGGTTGCGGTACTTTTCCACACTTTCCTTTACAGCCGCTTCACTTTTTATACGATCAGTTATATTAAGCATAGAACCTATCATACGGCAGGGTTTGCCTGACCCGTCGTACAATACATAACCGCGATCGTGCATATACAATACGGTGCCATCTCTTTTTAAATAGCGGTACTCTTGCGCCCAATATTTTTCGCCCGAATTAATAGCTTTGTAAATACTTTCCGACACCCTTTTACTATCATCCGGATGTAGATTTTCAATCCATGAATCAATTGTAAATTCCATGTTTTTAGCATGGCCGAATAATTGATAATAATTATCGTTCCACCACAAAGTACCGGTAACCATATCCCAATCCCAGATCATATCATTGGTGGCTTTCGTAACCAATAAATACCTTTCATGGGATAATGTTATTTCCTGCTGTGCTTTTACCCTTTCCGTTATATCCATCATGGTGCCAATCATACGGCAAGGCTTACCCGATTCGTCGTATATTATTTTACCCCGATCATAGATGTACAACACTGTACCATCTTTGTTTAAGTATCGGTATTCATCCGTCCAGTAAGGGTCCCCGATGATCAAATCATTTTTCCTTGATTCAACAACCCGGTCAATTCCTTCTTTGACTCTTTTCCTGTCATCGGGATGAACATTATTGATCCACGAACTGATGTGATGGATCGTTAAATTATCATCATGGCCAAAGAGATTATCATAATTATTATTCCACCATAATTCACCGGTTGTAATATTCCAATCCCATAACATATCGTTGGTGGCCGTAGTTATTATCGAAAATCTTTCATTTGATTGTTGTAATTCAATTTGTGTCTTTTCCAGTTCCTCCCGGCTATTTTCATCTACAGAATAATCTTTTGGTAAAGCTTTACAAAAAACGATATTTAGGCCATCCGGGGAAGGATAAATACTGTTTTCAAACCAGCAGTTTTTACCCTGATGAAATGTTTTTAAGGAGATGGCCTGTTGCTGCTCCATTGCAGCATAACAGGCTTTATAAAATTCGCCATCGGCTTTACCCGGAAACTGTTGCCATAAATTTTTACCCTGCAGATAAATAGGATCCTTGTCAAAATAAATGCCTGCTTTTTTGTTGGCATAAGTGAAACACCAGTTAGCATCCAGCGCAATTACAGCATCGGATATACCATCTAATACAGCAGCGATATTATTTATTGGCCCGTTCATTAAAAAGTTGTTTGTTATGTATAAACTTTAATTGCGGCATCCAGAGGAGCGTGAGAATTTCTTCACTAAAAATAGCGCTTATTTCCGGCTGAAAGTGTGGCGGTAAACATTTTGATTAAATGAATTAAAAATGGCGGTTGGCGGGTGAGATATTTGCTGAAAGAAATTTTTTAGTAAAAAATTAATTAGATTTACTGATATGAAAAAAAATCTGCTCTGCTGCTTGCTATGTGCATGCATAATGCTAAAAATATCCGCTCAACAAACATCCGCCAACATTTCATTACAGGTAAAAACTTTAAATGGTGTTGTGGAAGGAGTAAATGAATCGGGTGTACGCACTTTTAAAGGTGTGCCTTTTGCGCAACCGCCCGTTGGCGATTTAAGATGGAAAGCGCCCCAACCCGTAAAGAATTGGAAAGGCATATTGAAGACTGATAAATTTGGCCCGCAGGCAATGCAAAAACCAATTTTCAGCGATATGCAATTTCGTTCAAATGGCGTAAGTGAAGATTGCCTTTACCTGAACGTGTGGACACCCGCCAAGTCATCGACAGACCATTTACCCGTGCTGGTATATTTTTATGGCGGTGGCTTTATGGCCGGAGATGGATCGGAGTACAGGTACGATGGAGAAAGTATGGCAAGGAACGGCATTGTTACCATCACCGTAAATTACCGCCTTGGTATTTTTGGTTTTTTTGCACATCCCGAATTAACAAAAGAATCACCACACCATGCATCTGGCAATTATGGATTGATGGACCAAAGCGCCGCTTTAAAATGGGTGCAACAAAACATTGCCGCCTTTGGTGGCGACCCAAAAAAGATTACCATTGCGGGTGAGTCGGCCGGGTCTTATTCTGTTAGCGCACAAATGGCTTCGCCCTTATCAAAAAATATTATTGCAGGAGCCATTGGAGAAAGTGGTTCATTGTTGGGAAAACAATCCACCGTTTCATTACCGGAAGCAGAACAGGTGGGAACAAAGTTTGCAAAAGATATAGCTGTTAAAACGCTGGCCCAATTGCGTGCAATGCCTGCCGAGAAACTATTGGATGAAGCATCTAAACCCGGCATGGGTAGGTTCCCGGTAACAGTGGATGGCTATTTTTTTCCAACAGCTCCTGTACAGATTTATGCCAGCGGGCAGCAAGCGCAGGTGCCGTTGTTAGTAGGCTGGAACTCAGAAGAAAATAATTACAGATCAGTTATCGGAAATGCAGATGCTACCGTTGACAATTATAAAAAGGCTATACAAAAACTTTATGGCCAGCATGCTGATGACATATTGAAAATTTACCAGGTTAACAGTGATGAGGCTGTAAAGCCTGTTGCCACTGATCTTGCCAGCGATCGTTTTATAGGCTTCAGCACCTGGAAATGGAGTGACATACAAAGTAAAACCGGCATTAAACCTGTGTACCGGTATATGTATGCAAGGCCACGGCCAATTATGCATGCTGATGTTGGAAAGCCCGGTGCCACAGGATCTACGGGTGCTTCTCATTCTGCAGAAATAGAATATGCCTTGGGCAACCTGCCTACAAACCGTGCGTATGACTGGCAACCTGAAGACTATAAAGTATCGGAAATTATGCAGGCCTATTTTGTAAATTTTATAAAAACGGGAAACCCAAATGGCCTGGGACTTCCAACCTGGCAGGCTGTTAAACCGGGTGTTGCTGCACCTGTTATGCTGATTGATTTCGAGACAAAATTAATAACAGAAAAAAATCGTGAGCGGTATTTATTTATAGATAAAATGCCGGCTGATTAAGTATTGCTATCCTTTATCAATAGTTCATTGTGCAGAAATGCCATATATAATTAACTAACGTCATCCGTCAATTTGATTCACTTTGCTCTTTCTTTTTGCTTCCCGAAAAATCGGGACAGGTCGTCCAAAAAGAATACAAAAAAGACAGCCGGGAACGAAAACAGCCCGTTCCCGGCATGGTTCCCTGAGGAGCATCTGTGCATAGTGGTGAATTGCATTGGCCCCCGACCCCAAAGGGGAGGAAATGCACAGTTTAAACAATAAAAACGCCCTTCATTTTAAAGTGTATGCATTTCCACGGCATCGAAAAAAATGCGTTAAGAAAATTTGAAGGCCTGGCGTTAAAAAATGAAATTGATGTTACCAATGTTTGGCTTTATTCATAGCACGTAGGTCGCACAGAAGTTTGGTTACTTGCTAATGTTTGAACTTATTTCATCCGATAGCGATCGGATTTAGACAGTCCTTCAAATTTTTAGCCTTTTTTTTCGGAGCCTTGATTTTTTTTGTTTCTTTTTTGTATCAAGACAAAAAAGAAAATAGAGTGCAACCTATAGGTTTTAATGGACTACGAAATGCTATCAATTTCCTAAAATCCATTGCATTGAGTTAATTTGTTATTCCCTGAATGTTCTTTTTTGCTAGTCCAAAAAAGAAAAAAAAGGCAGCCGGGAACGAAAGCAACCCGTTTCCGGCAGGGGTCTCTGAGAAGCATATGCATAGTGCTGAATTACATTTAATCTTTATTAAGCGTAAATCCACAGTTTAACAATTAACAACAGTTTCAACCTTAAATCATGTGCAAATTCCACATCGAAAAAGATCCGTTAAAAAAAAATTATAACCCATCACATCGAATCAAAAAATTAATTATTGTGCTACACAAATCAAATAATGTTTGAAGGGAATCGTTTTATTTCCAACGGTTAATTTTTAAAATTTAATAACGATACTCATCATAAAAAATTAGTCGTTTGCTTACTCATCGATTGAAATTGCCTGTTCAGCTATTGATGCTGTAAGAACGAGACTGGTAGATGTAGGTTTATAGCAACAAATAAATAGTGTAACAATGAATAATCAAACACGTTTGAATCAATTTTCATATTCAATTCCTGCTTCGGCTGTAGCTGTTGCCGGAATAAAAGGCGATTGCCCTATTGCTGATCACCTGCCAGTTGTGAAGATTTTGATAGATTTTGTTGATGGTAAGTTGTTGCTGGAAGGCGATTGGAGGTATATGGTTGCCGTAAACAAACACAATGAAAACAGGGGCATAAAATATCATCGGGAAAGAGTGAAAATTGCAATGGATATAGAACCGGTAGAACCTGTTAACCTAAACGAAAAAACGAGTGACGGCTTACTTTATTTATTGAAAGGAAATATCCGGGATAACAATTATAAGGGTGCTTGTACGGGCTTTTTAGTGATAGAAAATGTTCGCCGATCAAAGCAACTCAGTAATCACTGGGATATTAGTTTTTACATTTATGACACACAATTTGATGATTGTGAAATTACTTTCAAACTTCCTCTATACACAATAAAAACTGACTCAGCTTTAAACTGAGTTTTTACTAACTCTTCTTACTTTTATTTTTATTAGGATTATTAAAATGGCCCTGCCTTTTAAGTTGGTTAAAGATTGACCAGGCTTAATAATCTATCCATTTTGCCCCTCCGGCGATTGATGTTTTCAAAATGTGAAATAGAATTTTTTTGAACGGTATCATTTGTGAGTCATATTAATTATATCACTCCTGCGGGGTTGCCATCCCCTGTTAATGCGTACTATAATCATTTCACCCCATTGGGGTTATTAAGAAATGCCACTAAAAGGTATGCTTCCATCTTTAGCACCTTAGCATATTAACGATCTCCTTTCGGGGCCTGTTTTTATTTGAAATATTATGCCCTATTTTTATGCAAGATAATTTCGCTGGTATGGGAAGATATATGTTTGATATAACTCACCTGCCTGGCGTATTGCTGATTCTTGCAATCGCTTTTGTTTAATCTGAATTGTGCAGGCATAAGCTTAAAGGGCGGCAATTGTTGTGTGATGCTGGCTGATTTGATTTGAACATTTTATTATATTACACAAGGGGTAAAATCGTGAGTTGGATTTTTTTTGAGCCAGGCAGAGATGCTACTATTTAGCTTCAGTGGCGTCGCACTTGTTAGCTGCAACGCCCTGAGGAACGAAGGGCAGTTGCACTTCATCCCGGCTCTCAAAGCGGGACTTGTACTTTTTATCTTTATGGAGCGAAATTATAAAGTCACTAATTTATCCCTTGCGAAGTATAATTGATTTAACCTGGTAAACTGTTTGAATTGAATACTGTAAAACAGCTGGTGGGAAATGATGCCATGAAAATATGAATTTGAATGGAGCACTTCGTTCCTCAGTGTAAACTCTGCCACTGAAGATTCAATGGCATTCCAATGCCGGTTAACAAAAAATTATTTACAAACAGTCTCAGAATAAAAAGAATTAATTTGAATTTTAATTGCAGTCTGCATGATTGATCATTCAGAATTTATTCAGATTTGATGCCTTACTTTACTTAAAGCAACGTGATGAAAATTTTAATCATTGAAGATGAAATAGAGCTTTCTAAAAGTATGGTGACCTACCTGCATCGCCAAAGCTATACCTGCGATACAGCTTTTAATTTTGTTGAAGGCATGCAGAAAATAGAAAGTTTTGAATACGATTGCATTTTGCTCGACATATCATTACCAGGTGGCAGCGGGTTAAAAATTTTAAAGGCTTTAAAGGATAATAATAAGTTAGATGGTGTAATCATTATTTCAGCAAAAGATTCAGTGGAGGATAGAATTGCAGGGCTCAATCTTGGGGCGGATGATTATTTGCCCAAGCCCTTTCATTTATCGGAACTGAGTGCAAGAATTGCAGCAGTTATCAGGCGCAAATTGTTCCAGGGCAGCAATGTACTGGTGTACAACGAGCTTAGCATTGACCTGCTTGCCAAATCTGTTTCGGTAAATGATAAGCCGGTGGATATTACCAGGAAAGAATATGATTTGTTGCTTTACCTTGCTTCTAATAAAAACCGGGTAATATCAAAAAATGCCATTGCAGAAAATATATCCGGCGACAGTGCCGACTTATATGATAATTTTGATTTTATATATGCACACATGAAAAACCTAAAGCGAAAATTAACAGCCGCCGGTTGTGATGATTATATTAAATCTGTGTATGGTATGGGTTATAAGTTTACAATCTGATGAAACTTTTACAAAAAACAATCCGCAATTATTTTTTATACTCCGTATTTGTTTTACTGGTGGCTATACCCTTGTTTTATGTAGTGATGCAGCGCATTGTACAGGAAGGCGTAGATGATGATTTGATAGCCACCAAAGAAATGCTGAAACCCAAAATTGCTGATGCTATCCTTAACAATACCGTAGGCCAGCTTAAATTTATAGACCAGGATATTTTCATTTCTATCACTACTTACACAAGGCCGTACGATACGTTTAAAACCATTGAAGTTTTTGACACACTTTCACAAAAAGAAGTGCCACACAGGGTGTTGTCATCCAGCTTTACTATTAATGGAAGGCCCTGCCTGTTGCAGGTAAAAACATCCTTGGTAAATAAAAATGACCTGATTAAGAGTATTGTAAAAGTGCAGATCATTTTATTGTTGTTGTTGCTGGCCGGATTGTTTATGATTAACCGAAGCCTTTCAAAGCGAATATGGAAACCATTTTATAATACGCTTAACAAACTGCGGAATTATAAAGTGGAAAATCATGAACCACTGGCCCTTGCCAAATCTTCTGTAAGTGAATTTGCTGACCTTAATCATTCACTGGAAGCATTAACAGAACGCACACACAGTGTATATATAAGCCAAAAAGAATTTACAGAAAATGCATCGCATGAAATGCAATCACCGCTGGCGGTATTTCAAAGCAAACTTGAGTTGCTGATGCAAACCGCTCCGCTCAATGAAGAGCAGGCTCAGTTAATGGGTGATCTTGCCAATGCCAGTCAACGCATGGCCCGGCTTAACAAAAGCCTGGTGTTATTGACTAAAATTGAGAATAACCAGTTTGCAGAAACAGAAGATGTTTTGCTGAGCCAGGTTGTTGAAAGTTACCTGCAGCAATATCAGCCGCAGGCGCAGGAAAAACACATCACTATCGATAGCAATCTGCAAACTGATGCAATGGTAAAGGCCAATAAAGCATTGATAGAAATACTAATTGGCAACCTGTTGGGTAATGCCATCCGGCATAATAATATCAATGGAAAAATTCATGTTTCGCTAACAAATGATAAACTCGTTATTGAGAATACTGGAAGGCTTTTTGCATTGGACAACAGGAAAATATTTGAACGTTTTCAAAAAGAAAGTACAGATAGCAACAGCATTGGGCTGGGCCTTGAAATGGTTAAAAAAATCTGCAATATTTATCATTTCGAATTGTCGTATCAATTCATCCATCATCTCCACGGTTTTACGATTCAGTTTAACAAATCGTAAACGATAATTTTCAGTTTTCCTTCAGTTTTCACTAAGAATTTTACATTAACAACAAGGCTTAGCAGGTTGTACAGAGTACTACAACCGTAACAGTATCCTTGCTGATAATTTAATAAAATTTACATGACACAAAACCTCTTTTTGATTAACCAGGCATTCTACAAAGATGGGGAGGCTATTGTGTGTAATTCAGTTTTAAACATTGTAAAAGCACAGTTGGGTAATGGTTATAGTGTAAGCTCATTTAATGCTGAAACAAAAATATTTACAGACGCAGGATTGTCAGTAGAAGATTTGGCGCAGGTGATTTATAAAATCAGGACTAAACTGTTGGTGCCGTTTTCGTACGACATTTTATTAGAGCAACATAAGGAAGCTACCATTGGAGACCTGGCAAATAGTATTTGGAAATCTATGCTGAAAGGCATGCAATATAATTGAGGTGAAGAACCGGGAAACCCAAACGTGAAGAGTGAAAACGGTTAAACGTTTATGGAGATATAAAGTGGTCGGTTTCTGCCCCGGTTGAAAATGCCGGGGCCTGTTTTCTTTCGAATTTCTTCAGCATTTAGCATAAAAAATTAAAACAGTCATTTCAAAACAATCATCAATCAATTTTAAAACAAATAAAACATGAAAAGTAAATTTAAAATAGCAGCCGTTGCCTTGGGTGCGGCCGCCGTTATGGGCAGTTATGCAATGTTTACAAATTCCGGTAAAAGCTTTAACAGCATTTTGCAAACTGAAAGCATGCCGGTGGTTAAAACAAATTACACAGAAGCCGGTGCACCCCCGGTGGATTTTGAAAAAGCAGCTACTGAAGCAGTGCCTTCTGTGGTACACATAAAGACAACTACAAAGTTTAAACAAACAGCCGGCAGGCGTCAGCAACAACAAAATCCGTTCGGAGATATGTTTGGCGACAACGATATGTTTAAAAAGTTTTTTGGCGAGGGAGGCGGTAGTTTAGAACAACGGGATCAAATGGCGTCGGGCTCAGGTGTGGTCATCAGCGATGACGGTTATATTGTTACCAATAATCACGTAGTAGATGGCGCCACTGATATTTCCGTTACGCTGAACGATCGTAAAAGTTATACGGCAAAAGTGATTGGTACAGATTTAAATACTGACCTGGCATTGATTAAAATTGATGCAAAAAAATTAACCGTAATGCCCTTGGGTAATTCAGATGAAGTGCATCTTGGGCAGTGGGTGTTGGCGATAGGTTATCCACTTAACCTGGATGTAACCGTTACACAGGGAATCGTGAGTGCCAAAAGCCGCAACATTGGTATTAATCAAAAAGGAAGTTCACCTATTGAAGCCTTTATACAAACAGATGCAGCCGTTAACCCCGGTAGCAGTGGTGGTGCATTGGTAAATACAAATGGTGAATTAATTGGTATTAATGCAGCCATAGCTTCTCCTACCGGTTCTTATGCAGGGTATGCCTATTCTATTCCA
Source organism: Ferruginibacter sp. (assembly GCA_046590675.1). Classification (GTDB taxonomy): domain Bacteria; phylum Bacteroidota; class Bacteroidia; order Chitinophagales; family Chitinophagaceae; genus Ferruginibacter. The sequence continues at coordinate 87,019 of JBKJUP010000017.1, forward strand.
TCAAACCTGATGAAGAAAGTGATTGGCGATATCATGAAGTATGGTTCTGTACAAAGAGGTTATCTCGGTATCAGCATGGCGCCTGAAAACCTGGACGAGGCAAAGAAAAAAGAATTGGGAATAAATGATAATGTTGATGGTGTGTGGGTGTTGGAAACAGACCCTTCAGGAGCAGCTACCGAAGCAGGCATTAGGAAGGGAGACGTTATCACAAAAATAAACGGTGCGGCAGTAAGTACAACTTCAGAATTGTCTGAGCAGGTTGCAAGACAAAAGCCCGGTGATAAAATTAACATTACATTATTCAGGGCTGGTGAAGAAAAAAATGTGACAGCCGTATTGAAAAATAAACTGGGAACTTTTGCCAGCCAGACAACCGCTGAAGTAGCATCCTTAGGTGCATCATTCAGCACGTTGAGCAAAGACGACGCAGCTAAAGCCGGCGTTAATGGTGGTGTACAGGTTACCGATATTAAAGAAGGCATCATTGGCAGTCAAACCAATATGCGTCCGGGATTTGTGATCACAAAAATTGGAGATATACCAGTAAAATCTGTTGAAGAATTACAACAAGCCATCAGCAAACAAGGCGCTAATTTCCAGATACAGGGAATTTATCCAGGTGCCCAGGGAGTTTATTATTATGGTATCAATGATTTTAAAAAATAACAGCTCATCGTTTTAGAAGCCAGGTAGCCACACCCGAAAAGGTGTGGCTTTTTGGGTGTGAAATTGCAGTCGAGCTACGATTTCATAAATTAGCGTATGACTTCTTAGATAATTTAGTTATACCTTTACCACGATAATGAAATGAAAAAGTTCATCACAGCCATATTAGCCATTTTATATTTAGGCACTTCATCGGGTGCCACCGTACACCTGCATTATTGCATGGGGAAGCTGTTGAATTGGGACCTTAATCCAATAGAATCTAAAGCCTGCCCGAAGTGTTTAATGGAGAAATCATCCAAAAACAGTGATGGTTGCTGTAAAGATGAACATAAGTTTTTTAAGAATGACAATGATCATAAAGCAAATGAAACCATCTATCAATTTGGCCAATTGTCTGTCATTACCTTACCCGTTTCTTTTATTGAAATACCTTCAGTAAATTATGTTTCTTTAGCAGAAGCAAATCCCGTTAGCCATGCACCTCCAAGGCTTCATGGTATTTCTGTTTATATCCTCAATTGCAATTTCCGTATTTGATTTCTACTTCTTTCTGTAATACCTGGCACTCTGTCGGTAGTGGGCACTTTATAAATTAGCCCCATTTTCAAAATTCAACTTTACTGATTTTAACTTAAACAACGCTGCTTAAAAGTAGCTGTAATTTCAGTTTTCCACAATAAAAATTGGCACAGAAAAATACAGGGGCCGATGATATGGTGTACCAAAAATCGCCTGATTGCTGGCACTATCAAAGAAAACAAGCTTAAATATTTATCATATAAAAAAATAATCAAAATGAAAAAAGTAATCATTCTACTAATTGCAATAACAGTATCATTTGGCAGTTTCGCCCAAAAAGCAAAAGCTAATTCAGATGCGAATAAACGTGGCACTGTAATAAGCACCTATTCTTGCCCCATGCACTCTGATGAAGTAAGTGATAAACCGGCTAAATGTTCCAGGTGCGGAATGGATTTGACGCATACAAAAAAGGAACAAATGAAAATGAATGTAATGAAAATATACACCTGCCCAATGCACCCGGATGTAACAAGCGATAAAGCTGGCAAGTGTGCCAAATGCGGAATGGATATGAAGGAAACAAAGAAGATAGCACAAACTTATTCTTGCCCCATGCACCCTGATGTTATCAGCGATAAACCTGGCAAATGTGTTAAATGTGGCAAGAGTTTGGCACTTTCTCCAAAAGAGCAAATGAAAATGAAAGTAATGAAAACATACACTTGCCCAATGCATTCAGATGTTGCCAGCGATAAGTCTGGCAAGTGCCCCAAATGCGGCATGGCAATGGTGGAGAAAACAACGAAAAAGGGTTAACCGTAAAATTTAAAACTTACTATTCATTTTGAGTGACAGTGTCAACTGTGCCACTCTTCTAAAAACATAAATTATGAAAAAAATATTTTTTATTGCTGCTATGTCCTTATCACTTGGATTAGTTTTTAGTGCATGTTCCGGTAATAACCACAAATCGAAAACAGAGCAGCTAGCAAAAGACGAAATGTTTACTTGCACCATGCACAACGAAGTAATGAGCGATCATCCCGGTGAATGCCCTAAATGCGGTATGAAACTGGTGAAACAAAAGATGACCGCTGATCAGGAGAAGATGATGAAAGAAGGCAATTATATAAAGCCAAAAGAATAATAGGGCAACAGTTACATTGAAGACAGAGCGACAACGGACCTGCAGAAAATCTAAAGCGATCGTTATGACTGGTCAAAAAAAATGAAAAGTTTATTGCCGCATGTGAAGCAATTGCAGGTGACTGAGATGATGTTGATTTCAATGATTGCAGGTGCTGTGCTCGTTATAGCGCTGATTTTTTGGATTATAAAGCAGGTAAAGAAATATTGTACCATGAATCATTTATCAGTCTCTATTTTAATAATACCATTAATCGCTCTGTTATTAGCAGTGGCAGGTTATATTATTTTGCATAAGCAAGCTACGGACAAAGCGGCTTTCAATCGTTTAACAGTTGCCATTATTGGTATCTCCCTGCTTTTGAATTTTGCCTGGGAAATGCTGCAAATGCCTTTTTTTAAAGGAATGGATTTAAACTGGCGGGCTACAGTTTTTTGTGCAGTAGCAAGCGTTGCAGATACACTTATGGTTATGTTGCTATACCTGGGTTTTGCAATCATTTATAAAGAATCGTTTTGGGTAAAGCAAATGTCATGGCAACGCATTTTACTTTTAATTTTGGTTGGATTTATAGGCGCTGTCCTGGCAGAATTAAAACATACATCAGCAGGCGATTGGTCTTACAGTAATTATATGCCAGTCCTTCCTGTGCTTGGTGTTGGCATTGTTCCGTTGTTACAATTTATGGTGTTGCCTGCAATTATTTATTTTTTAAGCTTCAAAATCATTCGACATGAATAAACTTCAAACTACTCAACACAATGCGGCAAGCGAAACTGCTGCGTATTATTGCCCCATGCATTGCGAAGGTGACAAGACTTACGATAAGCCCGGTGATTGCCCTGTGTGCGGTATGCACTTAGTAAAGAAAGGTGCTGAAGAAAATGCTGAAATAAAAGATGAAACGAATACTCATTCACAATTTCCGATAAAATAAAAAGCACCAGCAAGGCTGCTATTGCAGCATCACTTGCCGCAGCAGCAATGAGTATTAGTTCTGTTTCTGTAATTACAAATTCTTTAAGGTTAAGAAATATGAAATTTTAAAAGTAAAAACTATGATTCCAAAAATAATTTCCTGGTCGCTGAAAAACCGCTACATCGTTTTGCTGATTGCGGCAGCATTGTTTACCTGGGGTATTTTCAATATTAAAAAAAATCCCATCGATGCTATACCTGACCTCAGCGAAAACCAGGTCATTGTCTTTACCGAATGGATGGGTCGTGGCCCGCAGATCATGGAAGACCAGGTTACCTATCCATTGGTGAGTAATCTGCAGGGCATTCCCAAAGTGAAAAATATCAGGGGAACTTCCATGTTCGGGATGAGTTTTGTGTATGTGATTTTTGAGGATGATGTGGATGTGTATTGGGCAAGGACAAGAGTGTTGGAAAGATTGAACTATGCCCAGCGCTTATTACCCAACGGTGTTACGCCAACACTTGGTCCCGATGGAACCGGCGTGGGACATGTATTCTGGTACACATTAGACACTAAAAACCTTGACCTCGGTGAGCAAAGGGCATTACAGGATTGGTATGTAAAACTGGCCTTGCAAACAGTACCCGGTGTTGCAGAAGTGGCCTCCTTTGGCGGTTTTGAAAAACAATATCAATTGGTGGTAGATCCGGTTAAGCTTCAGTTCTACAACATAAGCCTGATGGATGTAATGAATAAGGTAAAAGCCAGCAACAACGATGTGGGTGGCCGAAAATTTGAAATGAGTGATATGGCTTATATCATCCGGGGATTAGGTTATATAAAAAACAAAAACGATATCGAAAGTATTGCCGTTGGTAATAACAATGGCATTCCTGTTAGGGTGAAAGATATTGGCACCGTACAGATGGGCGGTGATTTACGGCTTGGTATTTTTGATGAAAACGGCGAAGGCGAAGTAGTAGGAGGGATTGTAGTGATGCGTTACGGAGAAAATGCAGATAATGTGATCAATGCCGTAAAAGAAAAAATGAAAGATGTACAAAAGGGTTTGCCGGAAGGAGTAACCTTTAAAACAGCTTACGACCGGAGTGAATTGATTGAAGCGGCTATCGGCAACATTAAAATGAAACTGGTTGAAGAAATGGCAATTGTTACGCTGATTGTGCTCATCTTTTTGTTTAACTGGCGAAGTGCGTTAAGCATCATCATTCAGATTCCTATTACGATTGCTATTAGTTTTATACTGTTGAATATGTTTGGTATTTCATCCAACATCATGTCGCTTACCGGAATTGCCCTGGCCATCGGTGTAATTGTAGATAATGGAATCATCATGAGTGAGAATGCTTACCGGTATTTATCAGAGTATCAAAATAACCACACCTCTAAATCCTGACACATGAAAAAATTGTTCAATAAAATAAAGCGTAAAAAGAGCTACGAACCTATTCCCGAGTTGGTGCGGATACAGTTGATTGAAAAAGCCTGCAACCAGGTGTCAAGGGGGGTTTTCTTTTCCACCATTATAATAATTGCATCCTTTCTGCCAGTGTTTTTGTTAACCGGGCAGGAAGGAAAACTGTTTCATCCGCTTGCATACACCAAAACATTCATCATGGTTGTGGATGCTTTACTAGTGATCACCTTAGCCCCCGTTTTAATATCCTTTTTTATGAAAGGGCGTTTCAGCCCCGAATCCAAAAATCCGGTAAATCGAATACTCGAAAAAATATACGAGCCGGTCATCCGTACCTGTATTAAATGGAGAAAAACTACCCTGGCTGTAAACATCATTGCCTTAGCCATCAGCATCCCCATGGTGCTTAGCCTGGGTAAGGAGTTTATGCCACCGCTGGATGAAGGTTCTGTTTTGTTTATGCCGGTTACACTTCCGGATGTTTCCAACAGCGAAGCAAAACGCATTTTACAGGTACAGGACAAGCTAATAAAGTCTGTACCGGAAGTAAAGAATGTTTTAGGCAAAGCCGGAAGGGCTAATACTGCAACCGATAATTCTCCCATCAGTATGATTGAAACAATCGTTTTATTAAAACCACAATCTGAATGGAGAGCGGGACTAAATAAAAATGATATTATCAATGAACTCAACGCCAAGTTGCAGATACCGGGGGTTACCAATGGATGGACACAGCCCATCATTAACCGTATCAACATGCTATCTACGGGCATCCGCACCGATGTAGGCGTAAAAGTATATGGGCAAAGCCTTGATACGATTTATGCTTTTGCAGAAAAAGTAAAAAAGGAACTCGAAGGCATTGACGGCATAAAAGATTTGTACGTGGAACCTATAACAGGAGGCAAATACATTGACATTGTTGTAAACCGGGATGAAATAAGCCGGTACGGTTTAACCGTGGATGATGTAAACAGTGTAGTGGAAATAGCCCTGGGTGGAATGCGGCTTACCACAACCGTGGAAGGGCGACAACGCTTTTCCGTTAATGCCCGGTTTGGCCAGGATTTCAGAAATAACCTGGGGTCTTTAAAACGCTTACAGGTGCAAACCATGAAATATGGCCCGGTACCTTTGGAAGCCGTAGCTGATGTGAAAATCACGGAAGGTCCACCGATGATCAATTCTGAAAATGCGATGCTGAGGGGAACGGTTTTATTTAATGTACGGGAAAGGGATCTGGGCGGCACAGTCGATGAAGCTAAAGAAAAACTGGATAAGATGATTGCCAAATTACCCAAAGGTTATTTTATGGAATGGAGTGGCCAGTATGAAAACCTCATCCGCAGCGAGCGAACATTGAAGATGATCTTACCGGTGGTATTGTTGATCATTTTTCTGTCTATGTATTTCGCTTTCCGCAACGCAAGAGAGGCATTTCTAAGTTTAATCTCTATTCCATTCGCATTAATTGGCGGAGCCGTGATGATTTATTTCTGGGGCGTTAATTTATCTGTAGCCGTTGCTGTGGGCTTTATTGCTTTGTTCGGATTGGCTGTAGAAACAGGTATTGTAATGGTTATTTACCTGAATGATTCCATGGAGCAACTGGTAGCATTAAAAGGCAATTCAAGAGAAACCATCACCAAGGCAGATCTAAGAGAATATGTAATTGCCGGTGCTGCAAAAAGACTCAGGCCTAAATTAATGACTGTGTGTGTTTCCTTGTTTGCATTGATACCCATTTTATGGAGTCATGGTGTGGGCAGTGATGTGATGAAGCCGATTGTATTACCAATGGTTGGTGGCGTACTCACTTCTGCAACACATATTTTGCTGGTAACGCCATTGATATTTTTAATGGCGAAAGAATACGAATTAAAGAAGCACGGAAAAATTGAAGTGCTTGAAACAAAACATTAAGCGGCCTGCAAAGTTGTGTGTAATTTTTTGGTTACCGGCTTATGTACTTCATGGCGTCAACATTTGCGACAGTTTATCCCGTATTTTAATCGGGACTCCGTTCTTATTCAGTTTTTTATGGCATCATTTCTTGCCATAATCACTTTGCATCATTAAGCTTGATAGCTTTTAATAAAATAGAAATTGTATGAAACGAATAAAAATAACCACTGCATTGTTGCTGATATCATCGCTGGCTATGTGCCAGCAGGCACTTACCATGCAGGAAATTCAATCGGCCATTCAAGCTAACCATCCTTCGTTAAAAATGCTGGATGCGGAAGCACGTTCTATGAATGAAGAAGCGAAAGGTGCTTACAGTTGGGAAGCACCGCTGCTCGGTGCCGGTTTTTATCAAACGCCCTATAATCCCAATAAGTGGAAATCGATGGATGGTCAGCCGGGCATGGGAGCGTTTATGATTTCAGCACAACAAATGTTTCCCAATAAGAAAAAGCAAACTGCCAATTTCAACTACATGAATGCGCAATCATCTGTTGAAATTCAGCGGAAAGAAGTGGTGGTGAATGAACTGTTATTTGTTGCCAGAAAAAATTATTACGATTGGATTGTGCTACAGAAAAAATTAAAAGTACTGGATGAAAATGATAAGCTGTTAAAATTTATGATGCAGAGTGCGGAGATAAGGTATAAAAATGGGTTGGGCAAAATTAGCGCTTACTATAAAGCAAAAGCAGCGTTGGCCAATGTTGAGAATATGCAACTGATGTTACGCAATGAAATAGTGCAGAAACGAATTGCCATTAATACAGTCATGAACAGAAATACAGGAGAAGAATTTATAGTTGATACGAACTATGTATGGTACGACTTTAACAGGAGCATGTTTGATTCTGCCGCATTAATGCAACAGCGCAGTGATATTAAAGTGATTGACAGAAGCATTGAAGTTAATAAACTGGAACGCACTGCAGAACTCGCAAAACTGAAACCCGAATTTGGCATCCAGTATAATCACATGACAGGCTGGGCAAGGCAGCCCCTGATGTTTTCCGTCATGGGCGTGGTGAAAATTCCACTAACAAAATGGTCATCCAAAATGAATAAGGCAAAAGCGGAAAGCATACTCTGGCAAAATGAAGCATTAAAGAACCAGCAACAAATGATTATTAATGAAGCCACTGGTATGGCAGCCAACAGCTACACAGAACTGGAATTGAAAAAGAAGCAGATGAAATTATACGAAGAACAGATTATCCCTGCATTACGAAGAAATTTTCAAACCATGCAGTTGGGCTACGAACAGAACACTGAAGAATTATTTCAGCTCTTTGATGCCTGGGAAGCCTTAAACATGACGCAGATGGAATACTTTGACCAGTTACAGAAAGGCTTACAAATGCAGGCCGAGTTAATGAAAATATTGGAAATAAAATAAAGAATATGAAAGCAATTTTTAAAATAAAATGGTTGGCCGTAATTGTATTGTCAGTTTTATTTACTGCCTGTAACAACGGTAATGATAAAGCTGCAGAAATGTACACCTGCCCAATGCCACAGGATTCTGTTTTTAGCAACAAGCCCGGCAAATGTCCCAAATGTGGGATGGATCTTATATTAATGGAGAATCATTCCATGCATGATAGCCACGAAATGACTGATAGCAGTATGAGTGCAATCAAGGGATATACATGTCCTATGCATCCAAACGTTCAAAGTGATACAGTGGGTACTTGCCCTGTATGTGGGATGCAATTGGAGGAAGTAAAGTCAGCTTCAGCAACCAACGCTGTTTCGTTAAACACATTACTCAAGCCTTCCAACCAGCAAGTGGTCGCCAACGTGCCTATGGTACACATGTTGGCCAGGGAAGAAAATATCGAAATTGATTCATACGGATTTGTTTCTTATGACACAAGGCAGACAGGCGTAATCTCTTCTAATTTTTCCGGTAGGATTGAAAAGCTATATGTAAAATACCGTTATCAGAAAATAAGCAAAGGGCAGCGGATCATGGATATCTATAGTCCCGAACTATTGACCGCACAGGAAAATCTTTTATTTCTGGTAAAGAATGACCCGGAGAATACAATGCTTATAAACGCCGCAAAACAAAAATTGCATTTGTTGGGGATGAGCAACCAGCAATTAACCCAGGCGTTGAAGACCGGTAAACCATCTTATAAGGTTTCTATTTTCAGCAATTACAGCGGTCATATTCACGAAAGTAACAGCGCCGGAATGGGTAGCAATCAACCGGTAGCAATGCAACAGTCCACTGTTACTACCGAAGAATTACCGGTTAAAGAAGGAATGTATGTACAGAAGGGGCAAAATATTTTTGCCGTTTATAATCCCAACAAGGCATGGGTGTTGCTGAACATCTTTACCGGTGAGGCTGCCATGGTGAAGGTGGGCAATAAAGTACGCATCAGTCCCGAAACAGATTCTGCCGACAAATTTAGGGCAAGCATTAGTTATATAGAACCCATTTACCGGGATGGAAGTAAAACACTGACTGCGAGGGTTTATTTTGATAATTCAACGTATAAAATCCCCATTGGTAGCCAGGTGAATGCGACCATTTTTGCCGGCGACCGTTCTGCCAACTGGCTACCCGAGGAAGCTGTTTTATCATTGGGCCTGGATAATGTTGTTTTTGTAAGAACCGGTGAAGCATTTATTGCAAGAAAAATAGAAACGGGTATTACCAATAAGCATTTGGTACAGATATTAAGCGGTTTGGAAAAAACAGACGCCGTTGCGGCAAATGCCCAATACCTGGTAGACAGTGAAAGTTTCATAAAAACAAAATAAAGAACATGAAAAAATATTTAGTAATTATCGTTTCACTTTTATTTGCTTTTACATCCTGTAAAAACAAGGAAACAACTATAGAAAATAAAGATGACTATTACACCTGTAGTATGCATCCGCAGATTCATGAAGAAAAGCCTGGCAACTGTCCGATCTGTCAAATGAAACTCATTAAAGTAAAAAAAACAAATACGGCAGCAGATGAAATAATGCTGAACGATGAGCAGATACGGTTGGGTAATATTCAGTCAGACACGATTCGCAATGGAATGATTGGAGATAAAGTTATTTTAACGGCTACCTTAAATACTGATGAATCAAAAGTGAATAGCATCAATGCCCGAATCATGGGACGTATAGACAGGTTGTATTTTAAAACTATGGGCGATTATGTTCCGAAGGGGGCACACTTGTACGATTTGTACAGCGAGGAATTAAATAATGCCAAGCAGGAATATATTGTAGCAGTAGAGAAACAACAATCGTTGGATAATTCCATCATAGATTTTAATCGGTTGGTACAAAGTGCAAAAACAAAATTGTTGCTATGGGGTATGAGTGAAGGACAGGTCAATGAATTGGCCAAGTCAAAAAAGGCTTCACCACTCACATCCTTTTTCAGTAGCGAGGCTGGCTACATTACAGAACCGCCGGTGATGGAAGGGCAATATGTGTCCGAGGGAAGTACCATTGTAAAACTGGCTAATCTTTCTTCGTTGTGGGCCGAGGCACAGGTATATACTTCCCAACTATCTGCCATCGACCTGACGGGAACTGCCATTGTTCAGTTTCCGGATATACCCGGTAAAGAGTGGAAAGGAAAAATTGAATTTACAAATCCTGAAATAGTTTCAGACAGCAGGCTCAATTTAATCAGGGTTACAATTCCAAACGCTAATGGAGTTCTCAAACCAGGTATGCCAGCTTATGTGAGCATTAAAAGCAAAGTACTAAATACACTTACACTTCCATCAAACGCAGTGCTCCGGGATGGTAAAATGAACATAGTTTGGGTGCAGTCAGGGAAAAATAGTTATAAAATGAAAATGGTGGAAACCGGTTTGGAAAGCGGGGATAGATTGGAAATTAAATCGGGTTTGCAAAACGGTGATGTGGTTGTAACAAGCGGGGCTTATTTGATAAACAGTGAATTTATATTTAAGAAAGGGGCTAATCCGATGGCGGGAATGGATATGGGAAAATAAAGGTATTTAAATGTTGTTGTTGTTTTGGGTGAGGAAAGTTTGCAGTGAACAATGTCGTAAGAGGTGTTACCTTTTTTTACAGTATTGAAGTTAAATCTATTTGTAGCAAGGTGACACCTCTAATTCGGAGAGCTACCTGTTTTTATTACAACCGAAGTATCTGTGCCATTATATCTATAGGTAAGTCTCTGTTTTCTTTTTTGTCTCCATGCCTCCAGTTTTTTACCAAGCCCGTGCTGGATAAATATCTTATCGGTGTTAAACTCAAGGCTATCCATGTATGTATTTGATAAATGACGAAAGTAAGCGGGCCTCAATTTTAATGAATGAGTTTATAGATAGTTTGGGTAAATCAATCAGTAAACGATGAAAGATCATCGTTGATTTTTTAATCGCTCTTCAGGATATTACAGGAATAAACAGTTTGGTAAAATGAAGTTAAAGTACATTCATTCTTTTATTCAAAATGGCCCTGAAAGCATCTGCAACGGGGATTGGTTTACCATGAATAATAAGATCGCCATCCTGTATGGTGTCAATTTTTTTCAAAGAAATAATATAGGAGCGGTGTACTCTTAAAAAGTCAGTTGCAGGCAATCTTTCTTCTACTGTTTTTAGCGTGGTATGAATGGCATAAAACTTTTGTGTGGTATAAATTTTTACATAATCACCCATTGCTTCGGCATACAAAATATCGTCGAGCTTTAGCCGCCTTACAATATTTGAATCACGGATAAAAATAAATTCTTCATTACTCAGTTTAACTTCTTCTGTATTGCTTTCCAATAGCTCCCTTGCCTTATCAACCGCCTGGATGAACCGAACGGGTGTTACGGGCTTTACAATATAATCGGCTACATTTAAGTCAAAGGCTTCTGCAGCATATTCTCTTTTGGAGGTTGTGAAAATAATAACGGGTTTTTTATTCCCAAGATTCCTGGTGAGTTCAAGACCTGTCATACCGGGCATTTCAATATCCAGCAAAATAAGATCAACGGGTTGCTCCTGTAAAAAATTATACGCATCCATGGCATTCACACATTCGCCGGCAACGTTGATATCTTTTACCTGGCTGGCCAGTTGTTTCATAGTGGTTCTGGCAATTTTATTATCATCAACTATCAATACATTCATGTGCTACAACTTTTAAATAATCATTAAAACTACCGCAAAATTAAACCTGGTTAACCACTGGCTTTTTATTGGGTGCTGTTAATTTCCCTACAAAAATAAATAACAGGGAAATGGCGTAAAATACACCTGTCAACATCACACTATTGATTAAAACCTTTTTTAACCCCAATGCCAATACATCTACAAATGGATAAGGATAGAACCCCGAATAATTTCCCCTGATTAATATAAATACCAGGTAAATGATTGGGTATATTAACCATTTGAGAACCTGCCGATAAGCTACCAATGATTTTTCTTCGAACAAATACCAATACAGGATTACCAGTAACGGTATAACACTGTGCAGTAATTCATCAACCACTTTTTGAAGCCCTGTGGGATGCCAGATATGCCTTAGTAAAAACTGGTACACCAACCCAACAATTGCAATGTAAACCGTAGCCGCAGTTAATACACCCGGTTTGTTTATTTTACCGTTAGCATCATCTCCCCTTTTAAGAGCAATCATTGTAAAATATACCGCAACAATTGAATTGGTTAAAATGGTGAAAAAGCTAAAAAAACGAATGGTTGTTTCACCAACAGATGCAACCCTGTTTTCTATCATCAGGTAATATTGAGCAAGCACAGCAAACCAGGCAATGATTGCGAAAATAACGGAGAAGTTTTTTTTCATAACTAAAATTCAGAAGGGTTTTATTAATAACCGTAAATAAATATAGCACTTTCAGCAATGCAAGTCATTTTGAAAAAATTGTCAGAATTAAATGACAACTTAATCCTTTTTTTTACTAAATAACTAGACTCGTTTTTGCATAATTGATTCCCATTTAAACTGCGTTCAACTAAACCTTATATTTATACCATTAATCAATATTGTAAACACTAATAAAACGATTTTTCTTAGCTAATCACTTTCATACAAATGAACAGAAGTATTTTAAATTATTTTATTGCCGTTTTATTGGCAGCAGCGTTTTATAGCTGTTCCAACAAAAAAGAAAACCTGCTTTTCACAATGGTTTCCCCAACTGAATCGGGCATCGATTTTACCAATACCATTACAGAATCTGATCAGCTAAACCTGATGAACAATGAATACACATACATGGGCGGCGGTGTAGGCATCGGTGATTTTGATAATGATGGCCGTGCTGATATTTTCTTTACGGCCAACCAAAATACCTGCAAACTTTTTATGAACCAGGGTGGCATGAAATTTAAAGACATCACCACCGCGGCCGGACTTGTTACCAACCAATGGTGTACCGGCGTAAGTGTGGTTGACATCAACGACGATGGTTTCCAGGATATTTATGTAAGCGTAAGCGGCCCCGTTGAAGCAGGCAAAAGGCAGAACCTGCTTTTTATCAATAACCACAACCTTACTTTTACTGAAATGGCCGCTGCGTATGGATTAAACGACAGCAGCTATTCAACACAGGCTGCATTTTTAGATTATGATAAAGACGGCTTACTGGATATGTTTTTACTAACGCACCAGATGCAAGGCAAAAGTTTGAATGAAGTATTGCCAAAAGACCTTAGTGGCAACTCGCCCAGGAACGATCAGCTCTATCACAATGAAGGCATCGATGCAGCAACGGGACACCCGGTTTTTAAAAAGGTAACCATGCCGGCTGGGATAAGGGATGATGGCTACGGACTTGGTGTAGTGGTAAGTGACCTCAACGGTGATAACTGGCCCGATCTGTATGTGAGCAATGATTACATCGGCAACGACTGTATGTGGCTCAACAATCATGATGGGAGTTTTACCAACGTAATTGCAAAATCGCTCAACCACCAGAGTTATAGCAGCATGGGTACTGACGCCGCAGACTTCAACAACGATGGCCTGCCGGATATTGCCACATTGGATATGATGCCGGAAGATAATGAGCGCAAAAAAATGATGTACTCTTTCTTAAACAACGAACGCTATGCAGTGGAACGTTACCTGAAATACGAGCCCTCTTTTATGCACAATACCTTGCAGCTAAATCGTGGTATGGCCACTGTAAACGATACGCTGCTCCCCGTTTTCAGCGATATCGCAAATTTTGCCGGCAGTGCCGAAACCGACTGGAGCTGGAGTGTGCTGATGGCTGACTTCAACAACGACGGATACAAAGATTTACACATTACCAATGGCATGGGAAAAGATGTGATCAACAACGATTTTATTTTCTTTAAAGCGGCTACAGGTGCAGGTGCAGACCGTACTAAAACCTTACAGGATAAATTACAAAGCCTTGGCCCGGTACCCCTGCCGGATTACCTGTTGATCAACAACCGCAACTATGCATTTGACAATATTTCCGCATCATCCGGTATCAATGAAAAAGCCATCAGCAATGGTGCAGCTTATGCAGATCTTGACAATGATGGCGACCTGGACCTGGTAGTAAATCACATCAACAGCCCGGCTTCTTTATTTGCCAACAACACCATCAGCCCAACAAATGCAGGCACCAATTATTTACAAATAAAATTAAACGGGCCGGCCGGTAACAGGGATGGCCTGGGCACGATAGTGAAATTATTTTTAAAAGACAGTGTATTGTTGCTGGAACAAAATCCGGTAAGAGGTTACCTGTCAACCATGGATAAAAAATTATTTGTTGGTCTTGGTAGCACTGCGGTTATTGACAGCATACAAGTAATTTGGCCAACTGACAGCATCCAGGTTTTGCAAAAAATAAATGCTAATCAACTGCTGACTGTTGACTACAAAAACTCAACCGGTAAATGGCACCAACAACAACCTTCCCCTACCCTGTTTACAGATTACACAAAAGCAAGCGGCATCCGTTTCAACCATATTGATACTTTCTTTTTTGATTATGATTACCAGCGTTTGTTACCACAAAAATATTCAGCACAGGGACCAGGCATTGCTGTGGGTGATGTAAACAAAGATGGCTTGCAGGATTTTTTTGTTGGCAATGGTTATGATAAAAACGGACAGGTTTTTATACAACAAGCCAATGGCAGCTTTACTGCAAAGCCACTGGAAACCGGGGAAAAATTTGAAGAAGATACTGGCTGCTTATTTTTTGATGCAGATGGTGATGGGGACGATGATTTACTGGTAACAAGTGGCACCAATGAATTTGAAAAAAACAGTCATTTCAATTTACCAAGATTGTACAGCAATGATGGCAAAGGAAATTTTACCCGGTCGCCCAATGCCATACCAGCAAGGCTTACAGCAATTTCTACGGTAGTAAAAGCATGTGATTTTGATATGGATGGCGACCAGGATCTTTTTATAGGTGGCCGCATCGATTTTAGAGGTTACCCGCTTTCGCCACCCAGTTATTTATTGCAAAACAACAAAGGCATATTTACAGATGTAACGGATAAATGGTGCCCTGCCTTATCTGCGGCAGGTATGGTAACGGATGCGGCATGGATGGATGTGGATGGCGACAAAAGAGCCGACCTGGTAATCACCAGTGAGTGGATGCCAATAAGGATTTTTAACAACCAACCAAATGGCTTTAAGGAAATAACAAATGAAAGCGGTCTGGCCAATATGCCCGGTATGTGGCGCAGCATTGCAGTGGCAGATATGGATAAAGATGGCGACCTTGATTTTGTTGCTGGTAATATGGGGCTGAATAATAAGTTTCATTTCAACGCTGCTTTTCCATTGAATTTATGGTATGCAGATATTGATGAAAATGGTTCCTTCGATCCGGTGATGGGTTATTACCAGTTGGCAGCTTCCGGCAAAAAAGAATTGTTTCCTGCATTTGGTTTGGCTGAAATTGCCAGCCAGGTTCCGTCCATTAAAAAAGATTATTTATACCACAAAAATTTTTCAAGCGCCCCGCTTTCGGCTGTTTTTAAATCGGTGGACGCCCCGGTGAAACTGCTTGCAAGTGAAGCTGCCACCTGCTGGTTTGAAAATGATGGCAAGGGTAATTTCATAAAACATGAACTACCGGTTGTGGCACAGTTTGCACCGGTTAATTGCATATTGATTGATGATTTTAATAAAGACGGTATTGCAGATATTTTATTGGCGGGCAACGAATATGAAACCGAAGTATCAACGGGCCAGTATGACGCCAGTTACGGATTGTTGCTAACCGGCAATGGCAATAGAACATATACAGCAATACCGCAAAACCAAAGTGGTGTCTTTATCCGTGGCGATGTAAGGTGCATGCGACAAATAAACACCCCAACAAATAAATACGTACTGGCTGCAGTAAACAACAGTCCGCTGACAGTGCTTAAATTAAATCAGTAATATTGACAAAACGACTCTGTATTTTTGCTGCTTTTAATTTATTGTAAATATTATATGGAGCATTCATTTGAAATACCGGTAACCTATAAAGGTGAAGACATTCTTTTTGCCGCATTTGTAAAGCCTGGTGGCTACACGCCAAGGATAGCTGTTGAAGTGGATGTAGATCAAACCATTTTATTTGAACTGGACGAAGAAGGCAATTACCGTGGACTGGTACCTTTTGATGCAGACACAAAGGAAGCCGATGTAGATAAAGTATTGATTGGTTTGATTGCTGAGGTGTTGAATAGTGTTAAATAAATTACACGAATGGCCCGAATTACACGAATTATTTGCCTTGTTGGCTTATGCAATTTTCGCTGGAATCGATACAATTTTTACAGATTATTTTTCCATGATGGCTTCTGCATTTTTATTTCGCATCAATTATTTGTGCACTATATAATTTCCACTTCGTTTTTTACATAAAAAAAGAGATGACTTTATTACCGTCATCTCTTTTTCATTGATTTAATATTTTATACAACCTCTTCTTTGACCGGTTCTTTTCCGTATTCAAACTCCCAGAAATCTGCATCTTTTATGCCCAATGTAACCGGATCAAAAACAGGTTCTTTGCCTGCCTTCTTTTGTTTTTCATAATCCTTTAATGCAAGCAGGGCGGGCTTTTGCAGAATAATAATGGCAATCACATTCAGCCAGGCCATTACACCTACGCCTAAATCACCCAGTTCCCATGCAATGGTGGCGGTACGTACACAGCCCAGGTACACTGCCCCCATGATACCAAATTTCAATAGTAGCATTAGTAATGGGCCGCCCCGTTTCTGGGTTAAATAGGCCACATTGGTTTCGGCAATATAATAGTAAGCCAGCAAAGTAGTAAAGGCAAAAAAGAATAAGGCAATGGCAACAAAATAACTTCCGGCACCTACATAGCTTTCATGAAAAGTTTCCTGTCCGCTGAAAGCTTTATCAATAGCTGCCTGTGTGTAGGTGGGGCTGCCATCTACATGCTTAACACCGGCCTGCGTGTAATACACGCCGTTATCAACTATCAATGCACCGTCTGCACCTTTTACATTGTACATACCCGTAATTAAAATCATAAAGGCGGTGGCTGAACATACAAAAATGGTATCAATATAAACAGAAAATGCCTGCACCAGTCCCTGCATAGCAGGATGCGAAACTTCTGCCGCGGCGGCCGGGTGGGGACCGGTTCCCTGGCCGGCTTCATTGCTGTACACGCCTCTTTTTACACCGATTGTAATCATGGCACCAATGATACCGCCAAAAGTTGCCTGTGCTCCAAATGCACTGGTAACAATTAGTTTAAATACACCGGGAATATGATGGAAGTTCATTACAAGAATAACCACCGCTACCAAAATATAAGCGATTGCCATAAACGGCACTACCAACTGGGCCACGTTGGCAATTAATTTGATACCACCAAAAATGATGAGTCCCAGCAACACCGCCAGCAAAATACCGGTGTAAGTATAATCAATAGCAAAGGCACTTTTTACAGCCGAAGCAATGCTGTTGCTTTGAACACCCGGCAGCAATAATCCGCAGGCCAGGATGGTACTGATGGCAAAAACAATGGCATATATTTTACTCAATTTTTTATGCTTAAATCCTTTCTCAATATAAAATGCCGGGCCTCCCCTGTACTCGCCAAATTCTTTTCTTTTAAATATTTGTCCAAGGGTAGATTCTACAAAGGCCGAACCAGCACCCAGGAAAGCCACCGCCCACATCCAGAAAACGGCACCGGGACCGCCGATAAAAATAGCCGTGGCCACACCTGCAATATTGCCTGTACCTACCCTGCCTGACAAAGACACCGCCAATGCCTGGAAGGAAGAAATACCTGCTGCAGATTTATCGCCCTGCACCATTAATTTCACCATGTCCTTAATGAGCCTTACCTGGAAAAAACGCATCCGGAACGAAAAGTAGATGCCCGTAGCCAGTAATAAATAAATCAATGCATTGCTCCAAATGATGGCGTTGGCAGCACTTACTAAATGTTCAAAAGTCTCCATGCATGGTTAGTTTTTCGTTTTACAAGTTGGCAATATAATACTTTATGCCATGCAACGATTTTGAAAAGCAGCATCGTTTATAAAATAATATATTTAAAACTGGCTATTGTGGGTTCTTGAAAACGCTGATGTAAAGCTATTTGCCAGTGGTGTTTATTTGGTTCGTCAGTAGATAAGGGGTAAGTTATTTTTTTAAGTAATAGGGTTTTTCCTGTTTTTTGAGAGTGAGATGAATATTTGATATATCAACCATGAATCGTTAAGTATATACAGCTATATTTGGTGTATTACCGCATTAGATTTGTTGTTTATTGCGACAATGCTAGCGTTGTATGTAACTGTTGTGACAGAGTACTCTAATAAAATCAGTTGACATGGACATAGATTTAGTAAATAAAATAAAAAGAATTGCTCTCATAGCTCTTGCTTCTGATGACGAATTAGTGGAGACACTGGTTTTAAAAGGAGGCAATGCTATTGACTTAGCTTATAGACCGAAAAGTGATACTATTTCAAGAACCTCTTATGATTTAGATTATTCCATTGACGATGGAGACTTTAGCGAAGATGAGATTAGTATCTCAAAAAGAATAGAAGCAACTTTAACACAGACTTTTCTTGAAAGTGATTATGTAATAATCGACTATAAATTTTTAAATAAACCCAAAAAAATTCGTGAAGAAGTGTCAGATTTTTGGGGTGGTTATAAAGTGGAGTTTAAAGTCATTGATAAAAAAACTTACGATGAGAATAAGGGGAATATTGATAAATTAAGAAGGGGTGCTGTTTCTGTAAATCCAGACAATTCCCCCGTTTTCGAATTAGAATTTAGCAAATTTGAACATGTTGCACAAAAGGTTGCAATTGATGTTGATGGTTATAAAATCTATGTTTACACTCCTGAAATGATTGTCTTTGAAAAACTTCGAGCAATATGTCAACAGATACCAGAATACAAAGAAGTAATTGCTTCATTTACCCCTAGAGCTAGAGCCAGAGATTTTTATGACATCCATTTAATAATGGAAATGCATGAAATCGACCCTACAACAAAGGAAAATATAGACCTTATTCAAAATATTTTTCAAGCTAAAAAGGTTCCCACACATTTTATTAAGGAAATTAGAAATAATAAATCAATTCATGCTGATAACTGGCAGAGTGTAAAAGACACGATTTCGCCGTATGAAAAACTACAAGGCTTTGATTACTATTTTGATTTTGTAGTACAGAACTTTGAAGGTATCACATTCCTTTAGGATGGTAAATTTTCCAAGTAGTATTGTACTCTTTTTCGATCATCTCATACGTTAGATAAAAGTCAAAATGTATTTTCTTTTGACGCAAAACCTCTAGTTTATCATCACTCACCCCTGCTTTCTGAAGATAAAATCCGATTGTCTGATGATAAGGATAAATAAAATTTAGCTTATCCAATGTTGCCATTAATTTATTAATTGAAATTTTATCAATTGCTCTTCGATAAATATCCAATACTGAATCGACACCTCCTGCATAAACCGGTCTTACAGCTATATCTATTAATGTTCTTTCAATATTGGTTACTGGTAAATCATTTAACGAAAAAACTCCAGAACGATTGGAGTACATACCATTGTGGAGTAGAAGCGTATATCCCTCATAAATTGTAGTTGTACCCGATTTTCTTTGCGATCTTGAAAAAGCAGAATCAATTGCACTTTGTTCCAATTCCCTGTCAACATTATTCTTTTTACTTTGCTCAAATGAAATATAAATTGTTTTAGGTATCTGGTTTGTTAAACCATGAAGATAAACAGCTGTATAATGTGATAAGTAAGATTTATTTACTAATGATACTGCTACCTGAAAAACAGACGCATCTGAAATCAAATACCTTTCCTTCTTTAAATAAGTTCCGGAGAAGATTATTTCACGTTTAGATATTATTTCACTATTTAATAATTTTTCGATAAACTTATCTGTGTTCATAGAGAATGGCAAATTCCACAACGTTCTATTTTGCACTAGCACCTCACTTAGCTGTTCCTTGCTATACACTTTTCTTCTATTGTCTCTAAAAAAAGCTTTAATGCTACTTTCTGCGATAACGAACCTTGATTTATTTGCCATAGATTTAATTATTAATTGCTATATACATAAAGTATATATACTTTATGTAAAGTTAAGGAATAGTTTTCACATTTCCAAATCTCAGCTACTATCCTATCTGTGGGGTAAGACACCTGGTATAGGTGTAAGGCGGGTTCTAATTATTTCTTCCCAGCCACGTCTCCCAACGAGCAATGAGCCAAGCCGGGGACGTGGCGTCCGTGCATAAGGTTTCAAATTAATACTGATCTTTTTTATGCCTTCGCCTTTGTTCGTATCTCCTCACAACCTGCAACTTATTCAGCACACGCCGTTGTTGTGTTTTTTTGACCAACAACATAGAGGTAAATTAATTGTACCGTTGGTAATAAAACGGACTTTTATTACTTCATACTAACGGAGAAGTTCGTTATACATTGGCCCGGATTTTATACAGCTACTATTTTAGAGTGAAAACCTTTATTGAAGCCAGGGAAAAACAAACATAAAATTATTGAAAGTCATCAATACATTGAAAGCCGGTAAAAGCCAGCTTGTGTAGATTTACGGAAGAGTACAATTTTTCATGAACCAGATTTTATCATTGCTGAGAAGATGATTTTAATATGCTCATGCATTTAATTCATTTTAAAGCAAATAACTTTAATGCTTCAGGATGTTGGTCAAAAAGACACAACATCGGCGTATAATAAATACTGAGTTTTTTTCAAAGAAGACCAACAAAGACATAGTAATTTAGCTTACCGGTACAGTTTGAGTTTTCAATAAATATTTTTTTGGTGTTCCTCTTTTTCCAAACACATCAATGTAAACCTCCTACAAGACATAAATAATCAATCATAGATTTTACTACGACAAAAGAAGATTCGGCTACAATTAGCTATCAATACTTGTGGACTTTTGTAATATCAAATCAGCAAGAGGATAAGCGGTGAAAGAAATTGTGGACACTGAAATTGGAAACTTTGATGTTATCATAGTTATAGAAACAGAGTAGTACATAACCAACAACGATGAAGTATTAAAGTTGACATCGCTAATTGTAATTTTAAAAAGATAGATTATGACAAAAATTCCCATGAAAACCCTGACCGCCCCAATTGTTACTGTATTTCCCTCGCCTTGGTTCGTGGCACACGAAACAACCTTTCAATCTTCGCCCCGTCTCAATGATAAATGAATCAATCAATTTTTAAAGACTAAAGTTGTAAATTGTTTTATGGAGTTTTCACAAAAAAGAAAATCACATACCAGCCTTGGTGAAATTTATTTTTGGACAGCGACTATTCATAAATGGATGTACTTGCTGGAAAGTGATTCAAACAAGCAATTGATAATTGATTACTTAAAAAAACTTTCTGATGAGGGATTTATTACAGTTTATTCCTTTATGATTATGCCAAATCATATGCATTTAATTTGGCAACAAAACAAACTAAATGGAAAAGAAACACCCAAAGGAAGTTTGCTTAAATATACCGGGCATGAGTTTTTAAAGAAGTTAAAAGTGGAAAGCAAATCTTATTTATACGAAGTAAATGCAGCAAATAAAAAGCATGAAATATGGCAAAGAGATTCCTTAGGTATAGAAATATACAGTGTAAAAGTGGCGAAGCAAAAAATTGACTACATACACAATAATCCCGTTAATGGAAAATGGCAATTGGCAAAAGACTATTTTAGTTATCATTATTCTTCTGCCAGATTTTATGAAACCGGTATTGATGAATTTGGGTTTTTGAAAAATATTTTCACTGTATTGTATGGTGATTAAATTCGGAGAATGTTTCGTGTGCCACGAACCATGGCATAGACTAAAAATGGTAACGACATGACAGAAGATTTTCTTTACTTCCTTTCTGACGATTGGCAACTTCGAAAAGACAATAATACAGGGCTATTAAATATGCCTGAATACTTATCGGAAAACTTAGTCGAATATGATGATTACGATAAACTAAATAAATTGCTTGTGGCGGAAGGGTTGAAAGGTTATGACGTGGAAAACACGTACACATAACATGGGTATGCACAATTGTATGGGAACACTCCAAAATATAAAAGAGATTTCGTTAAACATTTGGGAAAGTTGTGAAAACAGACCAACAAGACTTGAGACAGAGCCTTTTGACGACCAACTTAACCAAGTTGATATTAAAGAGTTTATCGTTTACAATTTCCTAAACCATCATGGGACCGCTTTGCGAGAACTATTGCTCTCGATTTTTACGCTCTGGAAAGACTTGAATTTAGAAGATTGGACCGAGATATTTACCAGACTTAAAGGAAATAATTTGGCAGAATACTATATGTCGATTATTGCCAATCAATATTTAGGAATTGACCCTAAATACGAATCCACAAGTAAGGTCGAAATTGTTCACTTCACACCTGGGGATCAAAAATATCAAAGCGGAAAACCTTCACTTTTTGTGAACAACATGCAAGGTGAACTCAGACAAATGCAAGAGGAAGAACTTCATGAAAGTTTTGGAATCACAATTCAAGATTTCGTAGAAATTAGTAAAAGGCTAACTAATGAGAGACGTAATGTTTCTAATTTAAAAAACATATGGTCAAGATTATGGAACAAATAACAACTGTGCCTAACAATGCCATTTTAATGAAGACTCTACTACTCATCATAATTTGTATAGCGACAATTTCTTGCCATCAAAAAAATAGCAAGACGCAAAAGTTGTCTCAACTTGACTCTATATTTAATTCGGAAAATTTTGACACCACTAAATTATATCCAGAGTCTTGTTGCTTGCAATACAAAGGAAAACCGCTTTTAACAATCGGACAAAATGTAAATCAACTTGATACATCGCTTTCATTTCGTCCTGACCCAAATGGCAGTTTTGACAAACACTCAAAAATAATTACAGACTATTTATCGCTTGACGATTTTTATTCTGCAAAAGTTTCTACTGGTTCAATTGACGGTATAATATTTTTTTCAGCAGACAAAAAAGGACGAATCTTTAGTTTATCATGTAGCTGGACATTAAATGCAGAATTGGTTGACACTTCAGGTATGGAAACAATTCACATACTTAAAAAGTTCTTTCCATGTCTTCCACTTGACTTCAAAGGAAAAAGAGTTTTTGAGTTGACACATAAAGATTTCATAGAAAAATTTAATCTCTACCCTTCGCCAGACAGTGCAGACGCTGATCTTGGGCACAATCCACATTGGTCTTTGAGATACTCTGTGAAGTTGACGAGAAAAAACGGCATGTAACATTGGTATTTGTCCCAGCGGGGTTTTCGCTGCCTATTCTCCAAATCAAAAAGCCACGAAATAGAAACCCCAACGAAGTGAGCCTATCAACCTTAATGCTGTTTATATAAGAATATATTGAGAGCAGTCCAACCATTTTACCACAAGTCTCCTTTACAATCATCCATTCCTTTATGCCTAAATAATAGCCATATTCCCTAACGGATTCGCTATCTTGGAGTAATGGAGAAACCAACAGCACTCAAACATCTCGGCGGAGATTTCCTGGGCGGTATTACAGCAGGAATTGTGGCACTACCATTGGCACTTGCCTTTGGCGTTAGTTCTGGTATGGGACCAAGTGCCGGGCTTTACGGAGCCATTTTTATTGGATTTTTTGCATCGTTATTTGGCGGCACGCCTACGCAGATTTCCGGCCCCACCGCACCTATGACGGCCATTAGTATGGTCATAATCGCTGGCATAGTTGCATCTAATGATGGTGATTTACAAAAAGCTTTGCCGGCTATTTTAAGTGTGTTTATGTTGGTGGGTATTTTCCAGGTAATCTTTGGATTGATAGGCTTAGGTAAGTATATAAAATATATCCCCTATCCCGTTGTGTCTGGTTTTATGACAGCCATCGGCATCATTATTATTATTACCCAAATAATTCCATCGCTGGGATATTATCCCAAAAAAGACACCAACTACGTAGATCAATTTAAGCTACAGGCAGAATCATCCATAGTACAAAATATTTTAAAAGAAGAGGCCAAAGAAAACATACTGGTAATTGATGATTTCCGGCAAACGATTGCAAGGGCCGAGAAAGTAACCCCCGAAGAAATTGCAAAGGAATCACAGTCACTCGCAGGCAAAGAATCGTCCGGCGTTGTTGGTTCTTTAAGAATATTGCCAAGGGCTTTGCAACATATTAACTGGCTGGAGTTGATGCTTACCATTGCTACCATCATCATCGTTTATGGTTTTAAAAAAATAACTACCAAAGTGCCCAGTGCCTTGGTTGCATTAATAGTAATGACATCTTTGCCACTTTTACTGGGATGGCAATACATTCCTATTGAGGAAATTCCATCCGGGTTACCGCTACCTCATTTTGAAATTTTTACAAAGTTTAGCTTTAGTGATATTACCCCTTTTATTTTTAGCGCCTTGTCGTTGGCGTTATTAGGCTGTATAGATTCATTGCTTACTTCTGTGGTTGCTGATAACATGACCAAAACAAAACATAACCCCAATAAAGAATTAGTAGGGCAGGGAATTGGAAACAGCATGGCAGCATTGTTTGGTGGTATTCCGGGAGCAGGTGCAACCATCAGAACCGCAGTAAATATAAATGCCGGGGGCAAAACAAGGCTTTCGGGTATCATTGCGGCCATACTTGTTTTGATTGTATTGCTGCTATTAGGTCCGGTGGCATCAAAGATACCTGCTGCGGTATTAACGGGCATTTTAATTACCGTAGGAATTGGCGTAATGGATTATAAAGGATTAAAAGCAATTCCTGCAATGCCACGTTCAGAAGTGTTGATCATGTTACTCGTACTCGTTTTATCATCTGTGTGGAACCTGGTGTACGCGGTAGGGATCGGTTTGGTAATTGCCTCCATGATGTTTATGAAAAAAATCGGTGATTTAACTGCAAGAGATTCACTGGTGCAACCTTTAGCCAAAGAAGACGCATGGGCCGACGAATTTAATTTTCCTGAAAATTTAAAAGAAGAAGTTTTTATCAAACATATTAACGGACCGTTGTTTTTCGGTTCAACCAGCGATTTCACCAGCATGGCCAAAGAAATTCCGCCTACTGCGGCGGCAGTGGTAATCAGGATGGACAATATGCCTTATGTAGATCAATCGGGCTTGTATGCCATGGAAGACCTGCTGGTAGATTTGGTAAACAATCAAAAAAAGGTGTTGCTGGTAAACATTTCAAAACAACCGAGGTATATGATGGAAAGGATAAAAATTATACCGAACCTCGTTCCTGAAAACCAGGTTTTTAAAACTTATAAAGATTGTCTTGAGTGGATCAACGAAAATATAAAGGAAGAATTTATTTAAATGTATGTGAATTAGCGGGTGGTTGATTTACTTAAAACAGGTGCTTTTGAACGCACCATGATAGCTACTCAAAGCTCTCAACAGCGTTGAGAGAAACTAAACCAGGTATAACAAATACATTCAAAGACAGTTACATTTTTTACTTTCTAAATCTTCCAGACCCTCATAGCGAAGGTGACTTGCAGCGTGGGCTTATTAGACAGATGAAAGATTTTATTCCTGAGTTAGGAAAAGATTTTTTTTGGAGAAGAATACAAATTGCAGGTTGGCAACATCGAATAACAATACTGGCTATTTACTACGTCAACTGTACATGGGTTCTCAGAAATTTTTACCAGTCAACTTCATATCATTTTCATACGACCTGCGGTTTTGAATACAGCAGTGGCCCCGCATTGAAATGTCGATACTTAAGAGCTTTATCGTTCTTTAAGTAACGGATGCAATTATCAACAACCAAAAAAAAGTAGGGAGAATCAGACTGATATAGGAAGAAGCATATTCATCATTTAGGGTACACAGGGGAGATTTTTTTTGACGTTTTCATCATCTAAAAAATAAGTAGCTTTGATTAAAGGTTAATAAATGACTTATACTGACAAACATATCGTAGAAACATACGCTGGTCTTTTTGAAGGACTTAGTTCTATAAGTAAAATTGAACTAATTGAAAGCCTTTCAAAATCGCTAAAGGCTGATAAAAAAGATAAGGAAGCTAAATTTTATAAATCCTTTGGTGCTTTTGCTTCAACTAAAAAAGACTCGCCTAAAATTGCACACAAATTTCGTAAGAATTTCAAAAAAAAATAAAGCCATCATATAACAGGCTAAATTTCGAAGATCGCTCAATCTGCATTAATTTATCAGGCTATTCTCAAACATTATGGAAGAGATAAATTTTACCGAGTTACTTGAATTTATTAAAAGAATTCCTGCAATTAATATTGAAATAGCGACTGGAATTTATGAGGATAAAAATTGGTGGGTTAAACTCTCTATCGATATTAAAAATAATCTTGCCTGGAATGTAGTTCAGGAATTTGGTCACATCATTAATTACCTTTCACTTGATGAAAAGCTACCGACAATTTTTTATCCCGTTTCAGCACCACCATATATGAATGGGGGTCCTCACGATTATTTATATTGGATCATCGAATCAAAAGAAACTAGTTTTACTCCTGGGGATTTAAAAGAATGGTTAGAAGGTAGACTTCCTAGTCCTATTGAGGATGTTAAGGAATGGGAAAATAATGATGACTAGGCATCGCCATACGTAGTAAGACAAAAGTATGACTGGAAGGAACTACGATATTTAGAAATGAATTTTACACCATCGTATTCCTTTGTTCAGGCAGCTTTCACAACCTAATTTCCAATTTAGAAACCTACTCCAATTTATTTTTTCCCTCCCCTGTCCAAATATCCCTTCCCGGTTCGTCATCGTTGTATAAAAACAAAAATTATGACTTACTCAATTAAACATTTGTATCACATCAATGCCCCAAAGCAAAAAGTATATGAAGCCATTTCAACCCTTAATGGTTTAAAAAACTGGTGGACAATACAGGTGGAGGGTTCAGCAGAAACAGGGAGCATACTCCAGTTTAATTTTGGCGATTTTAAAGGCCCGGCCATGCAGGTAAGAGCGCTTATCCCCCATGAAAAAATTGAATGGGAATGTGTAGGTGAAGCACAGGACTGGCGTGGAAATACATTTACTTTTTTACTGGATGAAAATGAAGGTAAAACCCGTGTGCGTTTTTCGCATGACGGATGGGAAGCACAGGATGATTTTTATGCAGCATGTTGCTTTAGTTGGGCACGCTACCTCGAAAGTTTAAGGCAGTACTGCCAAACAGGTAAGGGTGAAGCATTCGGCAGCGAAGGTTACCGGAAATAATTATTATCTGTTAAAATAAATCATTACTAATATAAAAATAAAAATCATGAACGAGTATATGTTGATCTTCAGGAACGAAAAAGCACACGACGACCTAAAGCCTACTGCAGAACAAATGTGCGCTTTAATGAAAGAATGGCAAACATGGATCAGTGGCATTGCAAAGCAGGGCAATTACAGCGGCACAAACCGTTTAATACCTGATGGAAAAACCATCAGGCCAGGCAATGTAATTACCGATGGCCCTTTCCTGGAAGCAAAGGAAATGCTGGGCGGTTATGTAATTGTAAAAACAACTTCGCTTGATGAAGCCACTGAAATTGCAAAAGCCTGTCCCAATCTTTTGTATGGCGGCAATGTAGAGATAAGGCCGGTGATGAATATTGACAGCGATCCAACATCTGCAACTTTCCTGGAGGTTGTGAATTAATTTTTTTATTACTAATTTAAAAGTTTGAAAAATGAAAGAGTATTTATTACTGTTCAGGGGTGGCGATCATGAGGCCCTGCAGAAGTCTCCGGAAAAATGGCAGGCACACATGCAAAACTGGATGCAGTGGATGAGCGGATTGCAGGAACAGGGAAAATTAATTGGCGCCCAACCACTTGGCTCCGAAGGAAAAGTTTTAAGCGGAGCACAAAAAATAGTAAGCGATGGGCCATTTATGGAAGGCAAAGAAATGGTGGCCGGATACCTGGCATGCAAAGCCGGCAGCTTTGATGAAGCGTTGGAAATTGCGAAGGGTTGCCCCATACTGGAATTTGAAACCGGCACCGTTGAAGTAAGGGAGATCCAGGAACTGAAAATGTAATTAATCAAAATCTTATAAGTATGAAAAAGATAATGCTTCCGCTATTGGTGCTGGCCTTGTTAAGTTTTAGCACTGCAGACACAGAACTAACCGGTGCCGAAAGAACAAAGGCCGTTAAAGAAATGAACCAGACAAAAGATCACCTGGTAAAAGTGCTGAAGGGTTTAAGTACTGCACAGCTTAATTTTAAAAGCAGCCCGGAGTCATGGTCAGTTGCAGAATGTACCGAGCATATTGCCATTTCCGAAAACAATATTTTTGCAATGGAAGATGCTTTATTAAAAACAGCGGCAGATCCTTCAAAAAGAGGTGACGTAAAAATGAGTGATGACCAGATATTGTCCATGATTGCGGACCGAACCAACAAAGTAAAAACCAGCAAAGCTTTTGAACCAACGGGCCAATACGGTCCTCATGAAGCAGCCTTACAAGAATTCCTGGAAAAAAGAAAGGCGCATGTTGATTTTGTAAACAACACAAAAGAAGACCTGAGGAACCGATACCAACACCTTCCCTTTGGCATGATCGATGGCTACCAGGTATTGCTATTTATGTCGGCGCATACAGAGCGGCATATCAAACAAATTGAAGAGGTAATGGCCAATGAAGACTTTCCAAAAAATTAGCCGCATCGACATTTATTTACGAACATCTTTTTCTATAATAAAGAAAAAGATGTTTGTATTTTTAAAGCAACTCCTTTTCACAATAATTACCGAAACCCCAATTGCTGAACATTCCCGATGATATCAACAAACTGACCGACCACCTTTTCCGCCACGAATCGGGAAAGATGGTTGCGGTGCTGAGTAAAATATTCGGCACAGAAAATATGGAACTGTCGGAAGATGTGGTACAGGAAACTTTTCTTACCGCTGTACAAACCTGGGGCTTAAAGGGATTGCCCGACAACCCTTCGGCCTGGCTCATGCAGGTTGCCAAAAACAAAGCCATTGACACACTGCGGAAAAATAAATTCTCATCGCAGATAGACTTTAATGACCCCGAAAGAAAGTTATTGCGCTCTGAATATACACTGGCTATCCAGATGGAAAAACTGTGGCAGGAAGATGAAATAAAAGACGACCAGTTAAGGATGATGTTTGCGTGTAGCCATCCCGAATTGTCAACCGAATACCAGATAAGCCTGGTGCTTAAAACGCTTTGTGGTTTTTCCACTGCAGAAATTGCCAAAGCATTTCTCACATCAGAAGATACCATTTCCAAAAGAATTTACAGGGCCAAGGAATTTTTCAGGGAGAAAAAAATAAAGCCGCAATTTCCCGATACGCAATTGCTAAAGAACCGCACCGAAGCTGTTTTAAAAACCATCTACTTAATCTTTAATGAAGGCTATAATTCCTCGCACTCCACTGAACTGATACGCAAAGACTTGCTGGCCCAGGCCATGTACCTGTGTAAATTGTTATGCAACAACAGGCAAACTCAATTGCCCCAGGTATATGCTGCGATGGCGCTGATGTGTTTTCATGCAGCCCGGATAAATAGCCGCATAAATGCTGAAGGCGAAATAATTCTCCTTGCCCGGCAGGACCGCAGTAAATGGAACCGGACTTTAATAGCCGAAGGAAATGACTATATGAACAAAGCCGCTTTCGGCAACAGCCTGAGTACTTATCATATTGAAGCTGCTATTGCCTATGAGCATTGCACCACAAAAACATTTGAACACACCAACTGGCAACATATTCTAAGCTACTACGACCTGCTGGTGCAGATACACCCCACGGCCATTGTAGCCCTTAACCGCATGACGGTTTTATATAAATTACACGGCGCCGATGTTACCCTTCCGGAATTAAACAACTCTCCCTTTCTCACCGAATGGAAAAAGCATTACCTCTATTACAGTTTACTCGCCGAGATATATGCACTAACGGATAAACAACAAGCAATAACAAATTTTGAAAAAGCAATATCACTCACGCAATCAGATGCAGAAAAAAAATTGCTGAGGAAGAAGATGGGGGATTTGTAGTTGTTGCATTTATATCATGCGCCTTAGAAGTTTTGTAAACAGTTAGTTTGATTGTCTTCCCGACACGTAACATCTTTTCTCTAAGAGGTAACACCTTAATGATAAATAAGAAACCGTTCATGAACGCATCCACAAATTGCTTTGATGTTTTCACGAGGGCGGAAAATTTGAAATGCATAACCTCACTAATAACCTTCAAATAATTTTCATATTCGAAAAGAACTTCAACCAGAGGTGACACCTTTTTTCAAGGTGTTACCTCTATGTAATAACTTAACAATATATAAAAAACAGCGCATGAACCAAATTACAATAATGATTTTTACGAAGGCGGAAAATTTGAAATGCATAACCTCACTAATAGTCCTCAAATAATTTTCATCTCCAAAAAGAACTTCGACCAGAGGTGACACCTTTTAAAAAGGTGTCACCTCTAAGTAGTAACTTAACAACAAATAAAAAACTGCCCATGAACCAACCCAAAAATTACGCTGCTGATTTTTACGAAGGTGGCATATTTCATGTGTACAACCGTACCAATAACCACGAGCTATTATTTAAATCCGATGAAAACTATCTTTATTTTCTAAGACAGTACGACAAATACCTACACCCCTTTGTGGAAACCTATTGCTGGAATCTTTTGCCCAATCACTTTCATTTTCTTATACAGGTTAGGTCCATGGAAGAAATAAAAAAATACCTGGATGCCCAACCCGCAGAAATGCTAAAGAAAATTGAAAAAGAATACCTCTCAGATAAAATAACCACATCGGTATTGCTTGAACAGGAGTGGAAGCGGTTTTTTAATTCTTACTCTATGGCATTTAACAATCAGCATGACCGAAAGGGCAATTTATTTCAACGGCCTTTTAAAAGACTGGAGGTAGAAAAAGATCATCATTTTACACAGGCAGTAATCTATATTCATGCAAATGCACAGCGGCATAAATTATGTAGTGATTTTACAAAATATAAATGGTCATCCTGGCATACTATGTTGTCTCCATCTCCTACAAAAATAATGCGGTCTGCATTGCTGGATTGGTTTGGCGGGATTGATAATTTTATAAAAGTGCACAAAGAAATGACGGACTATTATTATGAATCAGCTATTGAAATTGAAGGTTAGCTGGCGAAGATCCTCTTTCCACATTACAATGGTCGGAGAAAAAAAGTCTGCACCAAACAGCCAGGGTTTCAAAATAGGTTGGCTATACGAACACCCATCATCTGCAAATCAACATAAAAAACAGGCACCATCTTTAACGCTCTTACTGTTAATCAATTTTTATTCCGGTTGGATATAAACCACTAAATTTAAAACTGAATGATACCATTACCGTTCGTTTACAACCCGGTCAATAGGTAATTTGTTTTAACCATTCCACCTCATCAATAAAAGATTATTATGAAACGCTGTATCAGTTTATTGTTTTGCATTATTTCGGTTTGCGCATTTGCCCAGCAGGATGAAAATGCTTTGGAGCAGGCATTGTATGATTTACCAAATATATCTTTTGAAAAAATAAGCAGGGCTGGTGATGCCAATTTAAAATATGTTTTAATGATCAAACAACCTGTTGACCATTTTCACCGGGAGCATGGATTTTTTTACCAGCGGGTTGTGCTTACACACAAAGGTTTTACAAACCCAACAGTGATGGAAACACAGGGCTACAGCCTGCGGCCGGAGAGCCGCAACGAAATTGAAAAAGTATTTGATGCCAATAATCTAAACATTGAGCACCGTTATTTTGGGAAATCAATTCCTGATCCCGAACAATGGGAATACCTTACCCTGGAGCAGGCAACCGCCGACCTTCATGTCATCAATGAACTTTTCAGGAATGTATATAAAGGTAAATGGCTTAGTACGGGTATTAGCAAGGGCGGCTCTACCACTATGTATTATAAATATTTTTTCCCGGCAGATATTGATCTTGCCATTCCTTACGTGGGGCCGATAAATAACAGCAGGGCAGATACAAGACTTTACGCATTTCTCGACACTATGGGCCCTAAGGTTTGCCGTGATAAAATAAAGCAGTTCCAGTTGTTTTTACTTAAACATGAAAAAGAAGCAATCGACAAACTTACCTGGTATTCAAAAGGAGCCGACCTGCATTATGATTATACCGGAAGCGTTGGTAAATCTTTTGAATATGCGGTATTGGAATATCCTTTTTCTTTCTGGCAGTATTATGACAATACCTGCGACAGCATCCCCACCAATAACTCCCTGGACGACTATCTTTCAATGCTTTTAAAAGTGGCCGATATTTCCAGTTTTGCAGATGAAGGCCTGGCACCTTTCGAATCTTTTTATTACCAGGCGGCCACTCAGTTTGGTTATTATGGTTACCGGGCTGCACCATTTAAAAAATACCTGCATTATTTTACTGAAGATCCTTCCGGGGCATTTCCGCCCAAATCTGCAACAGTAAATGCATACGATGGTACAGTAAACGCCAAGGTAATAAAATGGCTTGCAACAGAAGCAACAGACATCATTGCCATCTATGGCGGAAACGACACCTGGACTGCAACCGGGGCTGATTTTGGCAACCGCCCCAATACAAAAAAATATATAATACCGAATGCAAACCATGCCACTGCAAGAATAAAAAGTATGCCGCCCGCTATGCAGCAATCATTTGTTGCAGCCGCTAAGGCAATGGCCGGTTTGGATGCGTCGGTGGGAGTACTTAGGTAACTTAAGAGACCTGGGTTTTTTACTCTTTTTAAGAAATACAAACGTTGCACGTCATTTTATATGAAACATCTCAAATATTATTACACAGTAATTTTAGTATTATTCCTCTTCGGAACAATTAGTTCATCGTGTCAAAATATCCCTAATCAAAACAGCAAGTTAAGTGACAAAGAATTCGTCATGAAACCCAAACTTGATAACTTTTTAGATAGTTTTTTAACGCCACAGGGCTACGTAAGCGATTATGAAAATCTTTTTACAAAACCAGAAATATATATTTTGGATTCTATCCT
This sequence comes from Ferruginibacter sp., assembly GCA_046590675.1. GTDB lineage: Bacteria > Bacteroidota > Bacteroidia > Chitinophagales > Chitinophagaceae > Ferruginibacter. The sequence goes on from JBKJUP010000017.1 coordinate 120,251, forward strand.
TTATAACTTTGAAAACGAAACGAAACTGCAAGTCATTCTCGTTACTTTAGGCTCAAACATAGCTTCATCATCAGAATTCGACAGATTAATTACAACATTGGGTAATGGTTGGAAAGTCGGTGGTGATAGCAGCCTTGGAACTATTATAGGTTTAAGCGCAAGTAATAAACTTATCAGAATAGACAACGGATATAAGATACGTCCCTTCATTTCTGATGCCGAGTCACAAAAAGTCATAAGTGATCAGTTCGTTCCTGACTTCAAAAATGCTCAATTCTTTAAAGGTACTTTGTCTGGAATATTAATGTTTTTGGAAACTTTGAGAGAGAATTTTAAAGAACGAAGCAAAGTAACTTTTTAATAATATAAATCTTGCAACCCGAAAACGGTGTCCAACAAAAACATTTGCACACTTGGGGCTTGACGGAAATCTTTTCAACATATTTTCCTACTTTGTAGAACTCGCAACACTTAAAAGCGTTGATGGTAGCTATACCTATGGTGTGAATATAGATGACAAAAGTTTTTGGATTTCGCTATTTGGATGGAATTATATAAATAAACAAAAAGAGCTTCCGCTAAAAATGCATTTCCGCAAGTGTGGGCCTGACGTTGTAACTTCATCTTTAGCAGCATTCCGTTAATGAAAAAATTCTTCTCGATACTACTTCTAATTTCATCTTGTTCGACACAAGCTGACAATACAAAAACCATTCAGCTAAACACAACAAAAGTGGTTGATCCTTTTAAACCAAGTGTAATTTCGGACTCTACAAATACTTTGACAGGCAAGATTGAAAATTTAGAACTTGAATAACACACTGTTACCAACATTGATCATCCGCATTCTTATATTTTATGCCAAAATATATCATACTCATCGTGACTTTATTTTCTTCTATTGTCTCTTTCGGACAAGTTGATAAAGAATATGATTGCATCAAAAAGGGGAATTTGACCTTGCAACAGAGGTTAGAATTTTATCCTTTTAGCATCGCAAAAAATATTATGCTGGTTTCATTTAGCGAAGGTTCTGACGGCTTGCCTTTTAAGAATAATAAAGTTATTGTGTCGAAAATGAGCGAAACCCAAATACTTGATTCCGGTCAGATTGATTCATTAACATATCTTCTTTATAATATCGGAGTGAAAGGAAATGTTTTTAAGTTTGTTCCTGCGGCATGTTATTTCCCGAGAAATGCTATTTTGTTTTTAGACTAAAAGGGAGAAGTTAAAGAGTTTATCGAAATTTGTTTTGAATGTGGAAGAACAAGAGAAAGTTCAAAAAAAATAGAAAGTGGCTTTTCATGTAATCAAAAGTTTGACATTATCAAATCATACTTTGCCAGGCAAGGTATTAAATATGGTACTTCCCCGGAATAATCGCAAAATTAATTACGCCCAAACGTTCAGAAGAACAGCCGCAAGTCCTCAATAAAAATGCCCCGAAAGTAATACAGGATTATACCGAATAAAAGAGCGTCTCAATGCATTACATAGAGACGCTCTTAGTTTTTCCAACTGGGTTTTATTTTCTATCGGTATCGCTATAATAACAACTGTTTGCAGCCCATCTTGTGGAAAAAATTAACAGCAACAGCGTTTGTTTTATTTGGAAACTTGTCCTAAATTTAAGGACAAGTGTCTAAACTTTGCATACTATGACAGCATTAACATCGAATATTACAACCAGGCTTGACAAAGAAATTTCAAGCATTGTGAAGCGTTCAGGCTTTCGCAAAAAATTCATCTCTACAACAAAGGATATTACCTATTCAGACTTTCTCTCTAATAAAATGCTTATGATTTTTGTTATAAGGGCAGGCGTGCCTTATTCTCTTTTTAATTTAATTCAGCACTATACCCCTTTTACTGATGATAATTGGGCAGACTTTTTAGATATTTCCACAAAATCGCTTCAAAGATATAAGCAAACTTCAAAGAGTTTTAAATCCATTCAATCTGAAAAAATAATTGAAATATCGGAAGTTACCAATGTTGGGCTTGATGTATTTGGCGATATGGAAAAGTTTAAAGTATGGTTAGAAACGCCTAATTTTTCGTTAGGAAATTTGAAACCATTAGAACTTTTAAAAGATTCATACGGAAAGGAATTAGTAATTAGTGAGTTGACAAGAATTAATTACGGAATACTATCCTAAATGGAAATATATAGATTATCCAGAGAAAAATTTGCAGCAACCTCGTCTGGTAAAGGTGCGGCGCTTAAAGGAGCAAGATGGAATTCTATTGGAGTAGAGCTTATATACACGGCAAGCAACCGGTCTTTGGCGATGGCTGAAGTAGCCGTTCATTTTACGCTGGCAACACTACCTGATGACTACATGATTACCACCATTTTTGTTCCTGATGATATATCCATTCAAAAACGAACTGTTGCTGATTTGCCGAACGAGTGGAATACATTTCCACATCCTTCAACGACACAAGCAATAGGCGACCAATTTATTGCTGACAATAAATTTTGTGTGCTACAAATTCCTTCAGCAGTAACCCTGGGAGATTACAATCTACTTATTAATCCCAATCACCCGGATTTTAAACGAATAAAAATTATAGCCATTGACAAATTCCCATTCGATAAACGAATCTTTAAATAGAACAGCAGGCACAGTAACGATCGCTCTTTATATGATACTTGCAAATTTGATAAGACAACAAATGATCAAATCACATTTCAGCACACTTACAACCAATTTAAACCTGCCTGATAAAAAATTAGAAATCGGGTATCCATTAAACCAGGTAAATTTTCAGTATTAGTTATTCAGCGGGCTTTGCATTGGGCGCATAATTTTATATTTACTATTCCAACAATTCAATTAAAAAATGGACATCATTTCAATTTCAACCGGGCTTGCAGCAGGGTTTGTTTTAGCATACATTATCTTCAACCTGGTCAATAAGGCAACTCATGTTGCTAAACCCGAATTTGAAGCATTGACTTCAAAGTATAATGAAATAAATACAGGCCTGAAAGTTTCGGAAGACAGGCTGTTAACACAACAGCAGGAATATTCAAAACTGAGTTTAAAGTATGAGGCCAGGGAGAGCGAACTTGCGGGGTTACAAGCTAAATCTTCATCGCTTGAAACCACTGTGAACAATAATGATGTAAAGATTTCGGAGCTAACAAAATCATTATCGGACCAAACACTTACAAGTACAACCCTTCAGTACGAAATAAATTTACTGAAGCAACAACTTGCAGAAGAAAACGCAAAGAACAATTCACTTACAGCGCAATGGAATACGCAAATAGCAACCAATGTAAAACAAGCTGGCCACTTAGATCAACTCAATGAAAAGCTTACCCACATTTCATCAGACAACAGTGCTTTAGCGGCCAAACTTTCGGCACTTACCGAAAGCTACCTTGCCTTAAAAGATGTGAGTGAAAAACAAACAGAACAGTTTACCCGGCTATCTGAACAATACAATAAATTAAATGCCGACAAGAGTACGTTGACTGCTAACAACGCAGCATTAACCGAAAAACTAACTACACAAAAGGAAGAAATAACAGACATTCAAAAAACAGCGCATTTGCAATTTGAGAAAATTGCCAACCAGATTTTAGAAGAAAAATCAGGCAAGTTTACAGAAGCCAACAAAGCCAATATTGAGGCCATACTAAAACCATTGGGCGAAAATATTGACAACTTTAAAAAGAAGGTGGAGGAAACTTATGACAAGGAATCCAAACAACGTTTTTCACTGGAAGAAAAAGTAAAGGAGCTGATAGAGCAGACAAATAAAGTGAGCAACGAAGCCAACAATCTTGCATCGGCATTAAAAGGCCAGGCAAAGAAGCAAGGCAATTGGGGTGAGATGATACTGGAAAGTATTCTTCAAAAATCTGGCCTGGTAAAAGACAGGGAATATTTTTTACAACAAACAATCAAAGACGAAGACGGCAGAAATTTAAGGCCCGATGTGTTGGTTAAATTACCCGACAACAGGATTATCATCATTGATTCGAAAGTTTCGCTTGTTGCTTATGATCGCTTTTCATCGGCAGACTCCACCGATCAACAAGCCATTCATTTAACCGAACATTTGAAATCAATCTATGGACATATTGACGACTTACATGGAAAAAAATACGACAACCTTGAAGCGGCATTGGATTTCACCATGATGTTTGTACCCATTGAGCCGGCTTATTTAATTTCTATACAGGCCGATCAGGATCTTTGGGCATACGCCTATTCAAAAAGAATTTTATTGATAAGTCCAACCAATTTAATTGCCTGTTTAAAATTAATGGCCGACCTATGGAAAAGAGAAATGCAAAGTAAAAACGCCATGGAGATAGTAAAGCGAGGCGAATTACTGTATGAAAAATTCGTATCATTTGCATCAACATTGGAAGATGTTGGCAGGCATATTAACAAAACGCAGCAATCATATACCGCGGCAATCGGCCAGCTCAATAGTGGTAGCGGGCATTTGGTCGGACAGGCATTAAAACTAAAAAACCTTGGACTGAAATCTAATAAAGAAGTTCCTGTTGTATTGCTGCCGACAGACTTTGAACCGGAACATATTATAGAACCAATACAGCCAGGCGATGAGTAAAATGAGCCGCAGTGTTTATTGGCAAAATTATACTACCCCTTTGCTGTTGTGCTGAAATGTCAATGAAGATTATGCTTCCATCTTCAACAGATCAAAATATTAATTAGCCTTATAGTTATGAAGAACCAATTAAATGAAAGTTTATGGACACAATTTGGGGCAAGTATCGACATGCTTGAAAATGCCATTAAAGCCTGCCCTGCAGAACACTGGGAAACGGATACCAAATTTTGGTACAATGCTTACCACACGCTGTTCTTCCTGGATTATTATCTCACGATGGAACCCAAAATTTTTTCTCCACCCCCACCGTTTACACTTTCGGAGTTTGGCGATGAAATGCCGGAGAAAGTTTACAGTAAAAGTGAATTGCTCGGCTACCTGCAATATTGCCGGATTAAATGCTACCAGCTAATCGCAGATTTAACGGAGGATAAATTAAATGCCAGGTGGATAAATGCTTCAGGCAGTATGAACTATCCTGTGTTTGAATTATTACTTTATAATATGCGGCATGTACAACACCATGCGGCGCAGTTGAATTTATTGTTGCGGCAGGGAATCGATGATGCTCCCGGATGGGTTTCACGTGCAAAGCCTGAGTTTTGACCAGGTTTTTTGCATCTTCATCTTCTATCTGAAAATGCATTTGATCAATACCATCTCTTTGTAATAAGGTTGGCGTATTTTTATTTAAATATTATAGTAAATTGAGGCTGAGCAAATATTGCCAACTCAAATTAAACCAGGAAATAATGATCATTACACCCGACACATTAAAACAAATCATTGAAGCATACAACAGGCACGATCTTGATGCAATTATGGAATTCTTCTCCGATGATTGTTCATTTGATTTTCCGAGGGGGCCAGAAAAATGGGGCGAACGGTTTGTAGGCAAGGCAAAGGTAAGAGATGCACTGGCCGGACGTTTCAGGGGTATTCCGAATGTTCATTACGGAGAAGACCGCCATTGGGTATCGGTAGATGGCAGCAGGGGCATTTCAGAATGGACATTAACCGGAACTACCACTTCAAAAAAAATATTGAATGTGCGGGGTTGCGATTTATGGGAATTCAAAAATGGCAAAGTAACCAGGAAAGATTCCTATTGGAAAATAGTAGAATAGGTTCCATCAAAATAATAGTTGCCCATTGAATAAAATCCTGCGTTAACTGTACGCTTGTTTGATAAAATTATTTTTACCTGCTATATGATTTCAGCTATTTTGAAAACCAATGGCGATTACAGCCTTACAGATATACAACTTTTTGAAGCCAACACCACCTGCAGGCAATTATTAAAAAATGACATCTTAATTAAACCGGGAGAAGTATGCAAATCAATTTACTTCAACATAGCCGGTGCAGTTTATCAATACAATTCCAATGCCGAAATGGAGGAAAATGTAATTGATTTACACCTTGCCAATGAATGGTTTTTACACCACAATAGCTTCATTACACAAAAGCCAGCAGACGGTTTTATTAAAGCATATAGCAACAGTAAAATACTGGAACTAACGATTGAATCACTGCATCACCTGGTTGGTAAATCTCCTGCCTTTCTTCAATTGGGGAGAATATTTGAGCAATCTACTTCAAGGGTTCATTTTTTTGATAATCGTTTAACCCCGGCAGAAAAATATCAATACATATTAGATAACAGAAGTACACTCATTCAATATTTTCCGTTGAAGCTGATTGCATCTTATTTAAAAATTACCCCTGAAACCCTGAGCAGGGTTCGGGAAAATTTTACTAAACAAAAAACCATTTCTTGATTGAAATCAAGCCTTCATTTTTTGCCTAAGCACTACATTTGTAATTCATTTTTATAAACCATGGAACATACAATAAAATCAATAAGGCCATTTATCGGAGCTAAAAATTTCGAACTGTCAAGAAATTTTTACCGCGATTTAGGTTTCGAGGAAACTGAATTAGGCAATAATATGTCTGTCTTTAAAACAGCCGGGCTTGCATTTTATTTGCAGGATGCTTATGTGAAGGATTGGATAGATAATACAATGATTTTTTTAGAAGTTGATGATGTAGCCAGTTACTGGAATCACCTTGTTAGTTTAAACCTGGCGAAAAAATATACAGACGTAAGGCTGGTACCGGTTAAAGTTTATGACTGGGGCAGCGAATGTTTTATACACGACCCATCTGGCATTCTTTGGCATATTGGCGAGTTTAATGCTTAGTAAAAGTTTTCCTCGATAGTCGATATTTTAATGTACAATGAGCACGCATTCTTTTTTACAGACGACACAAATGCTGTGTTGTATTATGTTTATAAATAAGGCCTGATTTTTAAGCATAGAATAGCGAATGTTTAAGATTGATTGTATAATATATTAGCTCGGATTAGTTTATTTTTTTGATTACCGGTGCTGGTATTCCATGGAATCTTCGGTGGCAGAGTTTACACTGAGGAACGAAGTGCTCCATTCAAATTCATATTTTCATGGCATCATTTTCCACCATAATATTTTAGATCGTTAAATTTAAACAGCATCTCCGGTAAATAAAAAAACGAAACGCTGAAAATCACCCAGATGAACCTTGTAAAAATAACCACTGCAAATAGAAAATGGTGCGAGATAATCCTGTGGTGGGAAATTAGAAGAATCCCTTATAATATAGCCATGTATTTGATAGGCCTGTTGAGCTTTTACATCAGCTATGTAACAATTCCGCTGGTATATCTTGTAGTTGGGTTTGTACTAAATATATTTTACAGTTTTGGCTGGATCACTGAACTTTTATTTAAATACAAAATGAATGAACAGCAACAAATGAAATTTCCAAAAATCGCTTTTCTAATCATTTTGATATTATCAGCATTATTGGTCTTCAGCATTGCGTTTTATCTTATCGCCAGGTAAATTTTACCTGCCAAAATAAATAATCACGCCGCAAGCTCCCGTCGCAGTACACCTCCGTATTTGTCATAATTACACTGCACTAAAATGAAAACTGATCAGGATATTTGTATTATAAAAATTCAACAATGAGAAAATTAAAACTTCAGGTACAAATGAGCATCGACGGCTTTATTGCCGGGCCTAACGGAGAAATGAATTTTATGGTTTGGGATTGGGACGATCAATTAAAGGATTATGTAACTGACATTACAGATCCTGTTGACTGTATCCTGCTTGGCAGAAAACTGGCTGAAGGATTTATTCCATACTGGGCCTCGGTAGCAGCAAATGCAGAAGACCCACAGGTTACGGCTGGCAAAAAATTTACCGAAACAAAAAAAGTTGTATTTACGAAAACGCTCAACAGTTCGGCCCCGGCCGATAATGGATGGAACAATACGCTTGTAACAAACGGCGATCTTGTTGAAGAGGTAAGCAGGTTAAAAAATGAAGCCGGAAAAGACATGATAGCTTATGGAGGCGCCAACTTTGTTTCAGCCTTAATAAAACATGCGCTGGTAGATGAGTTGCACCTATTTATTAACCCGGCAGCCATAGGAAATGGTATGCCAATTTTTAAGGATGTCGAAAGTACACAGGCTATGAACTTAATAAAAGCCACCGCATTTGATTGCGGAATTGTTATACTCAAGTATGAGCCAAAAAGAAACTCACCGACGTAAGAATTTCTCCAAAAAAATTGACAAAAATCAACTACCTGTTCAGAAATATTTACTGTCTCAACAGGCATCAATATTTTCTGTGGCTGCTAATTTATACACAGCACCAACTATCATTTCAATATACTTGTGCGCTGGCATCTTCCCTATCTGCTTATCATTATTTCAAAAAAATATTCGCCCAATTACTTATATTTATTGATCATTTCATCATTGATTGATCACAGTTAAAAAATAAAAAAGCAATGAATTGGGACGCTCATCTTTATGACCAAAAACACGATTTTGTATCTAAATATGGAGAAGATGTAATTAACCTGCTGGATCCTGCAAACGGCCAAGATATTTTAGATGTGGGCTGTGGTATCGGCGACCTCGCAGAGCTGGTTAGAGCAAGCGGTCCAAACGTTACCGGCATCGATAATTCCCAGGAAATGATTGAGACGGCCAGGGCAAAACCCATTAATCAATTTTTAAATAAAGGCAGCAGACAACTTTTTTTATGATAAAAAATTTGACGCTGTCTTTTCAAACGCCACATTACATTGGGTGTTGGAAAAAGAAAAAGCGATTGACTGCATTTATAATTGTTTAAAACCCGGCGGCAGGTTTGTAGCCGAATTCGGTGGAAAGGGAAATGTTTCCAATATTGTAAATGCCTTAAAAAACACCTTGATAAAATATGGGTTTCCTGAAAATGCCCATACACCCGTTTGGTATTTCCCTTCCCTTTCGAAGTACACTTCACTACTGGAGCAAAAAGGATTTAGGGTAACATTTGCAGCTCATTTTAACAGGGAAACTTTATTAAAAGACTACAACGGAATCATCAACTGGTTACAAATGTTTGGCAAATTATTTTTACAAGGAATCGATGATAAAATAGTAGCTGAAATATTATCGGAAGTTGAACAACTGGTAAAACCTACCAACTTTAAAAACAATCAATGGTACGCCGATTATGTTCGGCTTAGAATTGTGGCGATAAAAAAAGGGTAATTACATGGTTTTCTCATGCATTAAAGGTCTGTGTAGTAAATAAGAACAATGATTAAAAATGAGCAACGGCTTATCTACGTGATTGATTTTATGTTTTGAAGTTTTGGCTCAATCAAAAGTTTCGAGCTGGAATAAATCCTCAACATAAAGATTGAATATCCGGGAAATTTTTAACGCCAATAAAACCGAAGGTATATATCTGCCTGACTCTATGGAAATGATTGTTTGACGGGAAACATTTACTAATTCTGCAAGCTGTACCTGCGTCATTTCATTTTTACTCCGCTCATTTTTCAAAGTGTTTTCCATTCAGTTGTTTTATTCGAATGTGAATTATATAGTTAAAACGACCGATAAAGCAAAGCCAGAAAATGAAAAGAAGAACAATAAAGAAGAGCATTAGGCCACCCTCTGCTGGTTCTTTAAAAATTTGCATCCACAAAAAACCAATAATTACACAAACCATCTGGACCAGGGCTGCAAATTGAAAACTATCTAGCCTGGTTCTTTGTATCATTTCGTCTTCGATTTTTTCTTTGGAAAATACCAAAAAGTAAATTCCTGTCAGAAAGGAAAAAAAAGATAAAATTGCAATAAAAACGTTGATGGTATGGATAGCGGGACTATCATCGCCTATCAACATCAACATCAGATTTTTTGTAAGGCCAAATTGCATTGCTAACCATAAAGCGAAACCCAGTGGAGCCATAAATGTGCCATAGGTTTTAAATCGATTGGAAAGTAATAGTTTCATAACTGTTAGTTTTTATGATGATAAATCAAATGTAAAGCATACTTAACATCAATAAAAATATATTTTTATTACTTAGCAAAGGTTTAGATAAATCGGCGAGCAATAAAATGTGTTTAGTTGGCTCTGGAACTAATTGCTTGCAATACAACTTTCAAATAGTTTACTTACAGACATATCTGCACATTGTAAATCGTAGAAAATAAAATTCGATTTATGACTAGTGAAGCATATTTTTAAGCCACCTAAAACTCTTTTATGGAAACTAATTCACCGGATGTTTTAACGGATTTGTTTTTAAATGAAACAATTATTCCAAGGAAGCAGTTGCTACCTGTCTGGATAAAAATATTTGGATGGTTCTTTTTAATTGCCGGAATAACTACACCTGTGTTTATTACATTGGGATTAATTACACATTCTTACGGAGGCACTATTTACGGGATAGAGGCTGACTCAATTTATTCTGTAGAAGGAGTTGCAATTGCGCTGATATTTCTTTATAAAGGAATTGTGGCATTTGGATTATTAAAACAAAAAGACTGGGCCATTCTTACTGGAATAGCGGATGCAGTCCTCGGCATTGTTATTTGTTGCGCTGTCATGATTTATAGCGTTATTTATTCCTACGGCTTTTCTTTCCGGCTTGAGCTGGCTGCGCTAATTCCGTATTTATTAAAGCTAATGAAAATCAAATCCCAATGGGAAACAAGTAGCGGATTATAAATAGTGCCCACAATTTTTTCTAACATATTAATGAAACAAGGCTATCATATACCATTAAGCACTGATGAATTATTACTCACAGTAAAATAAATACAATTCCCTTCCGGCGTTGTATTGCCAGCATCAAATACCTATTTCTCATTAAAAATCAAGCAGTATGCGTACGATGCAAACTGGAAAGGTAATCCTCAATATGTTTTCTTACCGGCCCGTGTTTCTCAATGGCAGATTTGATAGCTGATTCATCAATCCAGGGATACATGCTGTGCAAATATTCTACCTCTGTACGATCGTTTGGATCTACAAAATGGAGATCAGGTTTTTTGATATTTTCATTAGTGTCGAACATGATAAAAAGTTTTAGTGATAAATTAATTATTACAAAACAATCATTCCACGGGGTAGCAGCAAAATAAGCGACTAAGGATGGCTTATTTTGGAGAAACAATATACGAAATTGCCGGATGAAAGAAGACAAAAAGCAATAGTTTAACTTAACGGCAAAATTTGATACAAACACATACGCAGCGACATTTTCTTAAAAGCAAAT